>CALFEQ010000061.1 GCA_937949945.1 uncultured Myxococcales bacterium | reverse complement strand
CTCAGTCCTCAGACCTCGGTCCTCGGTTTGCGCCGCCTTCGGCGGCGGGATCGGGAGGATGGCCGTCGCCAGTCCTCATCACTGGAGACTGGAGTCTGGAGACTGAAGTCTGCCCTCAGAACGTCACCCCGAACACGTCGCGGAAGCGCACGTAAGGCTCGCGGTTGGGATCGACGTCGGCGAGGCCGACGCGGCAGGAGATGGTTTCGCCGTCGCCCCAGGGCCACCAGAGGCCGTAGACGAGCAGGCCGTTGACCGGGCCCGTCGACAGCGCGAGCTGTCCGTGGCGGATGCCGCCGGCGCGCTCGACGACGTCGCGGAGCTGCTGTGGCGCGCGCGCGATCGTCGTGGCGGTCCACTCGTTCTGGAGGGCCACCTGCACCGCCTTTCGCGCTTGCGGCTCTTGCTCGGTCGTGAAGGAAGACGTGATGCAGAGCAGCCGCGGGTCCCAGCTCCAGCCGCGCGTCGGCCACAAGGCCTTCATGCGAATCAGGCTGTCGAACACCGGCTGCCAGGCGTCGTTCCAACCACGAATGGTCATGCGGGCAGTCTAGAACACTCTCGACCCTGCCATACAGGATTCGACGCGACGCGCCGTCTCCGGGTGGCGGGAGAGCTACCACTCCCGTGCAGGTCGAAGCGGTCGTTTCGGTTTGCGCGTGGCTCAGTAACGTACGATCGGACCTTTGGCCAAGCCGCCGTTCGGGGCACGCGCGTAGAGCCGGAGGTAGGTGCCGGGCCGCAGGTTGCCCGTGTTCGGGACGTAGAGCTTGAGGTGATGGGGGCCGGGCGGCAGGTAGCCGAGCGTGCCGCCGTCGCCGTTGATGAAGCGCCCATTTTCGACGACGGCGATCCAGACCGTGAGACGTCCGACGTCGACGACGCTGCCCAGCTCGTGCGGCAGCTCCTCGTGCCCGATGATGGTGTCCGCGCGGAAGCCATAGAGAGGCTCGCCCTTCTCGTCGACGCTGATGAGGTAGAGGGCGTCGGCGGGGCCTTCGACGGTGGCGCGGAAGACGAGATCACGGTTGCCGTCGGGGCGGATGCCGCCGTCGCGCATCGCGATCTTGTCGACGTTGAGGTTCTCGATGTCGACCGAGAACGCCGTCACCTTCGTCGACTCGGGCGGAGGAGGTGCCGGGCGCGACTTGAGCCGGATGGGCGTGTCGGCCTGGGCGACGTTCGGGTCGGACGGGGAACAGGCCCCGAGCGCGAGGGCCGAGAAGAGGGCGAGCGTCGCACGGGCGGCGACGCGGCGGCGCGGTTGGAACCCGAGGCAGGCGGTCGAAGCCGGCGGTCGCATCTCCGACGTTTTACCCTCTAGGGGCCGAGCACGACAACGAGGCTTCGTGCTCGAGTAAAGTCGACTCATGCGGACGCTCTCACCCTCGCCACGCGCGTTCGTCGATCCGGCGACGGGTGCGCCCGCCTTCGGCTCCTACGAAGGGAAGCTGCCGAGGATCGATCTCGGCGGGGGCCTCGTCGATCGCGCGCTCCGCCGCAAGCGCTGGGTGTGGATCGCGCTCGCGTCCGAAGAGATGTGGCTGTCGGCGGCGATCGTGCGGATGGGCTACGCGACGAGCGCCTTCGCGTTCGTGTTCGATCTGCGCGAGAGGAAGATGCTCGTCGACGAGACGATCGTCGCTCCGCCGCGCATGGCAAAGGTGGCCGACGACCCGCACGAGCCCGGAACCCTCGCGCGCTTCGGCTTCGGCGCGCGGCGCCTCGCGATCGAGCGGAGAGGGGAGGTTTGGGAGCTCCGCGGGCGCGTGGGCTCGCTCGAGATCGACGCGTGCGTGGACGAGTCGGAGGCGCCTCCGCCGATCGCGGCCATCGCTCGGCTCGGCCCCGGGCTCGCCTCGGCGACGGAGAAGCGAGCGCTCGCTCGCGCGCGCGGGAGCGTGACGGCCGCCGGCAGGCGCTTCTCCCTCGAAGGCGCGCTCGGCGGCTACGACTACACGAACGGAGCGATGCCTCGGCACACGCGCTGGCGGTGGGCCTTCGCGATGGGGCGCGCGAAAGACGGAGAGGTGGTCGCGTTCAACGTCGTCGAGGGCTTCGTCGGCGAGGCGGAGTGCGCGGCGTTCGTGGGCGGGCGCGTCCTGCCGATCCACGAGCCTCGGTTCGACTTCGACGCCCGCAATCCGAGCGCCGCGTGGCGGCTGCGCGGCGAGGGCGTCGACCTCGTGTTCGACGTCGGGGCCGTGCACGCCCAGCACACCAACCTGTTCTTCGTCCGGTCGCGCTTCCTCCAGCCCGTCGGCACCTTCCGCGGGACGATCCGGGCCGGCGACCGCGACCTCGAGCTCGACGGCGTCCCGGGCGTCGTCGAGGACCAGGACGTGCTCTGGTGAGCCCCGGTCAGCCGAAGACGAACGCTGGGGCGACCAGGACGACGGTGATGACGACGGCGCTGACGATTCTCTGGAGCGGTGCGTCCATGGCGACAGCCGCTCCTACGGACGAGGCCGGCCGAGGATCTCGCGTCGCGTTCGGCAGCGTGTAGATTGTCCGCTCCCATGGCGTCCTCGAACGAGCCGCGCGGGCAGACCGAGGAGCTTCCGCGCGTCCTCTCGCTCCGGGACGCGACGATGCTGGTCGTCTCGTCCGTGATCGGCGTCGGTATCTTCCTCACACCCGGCGACGTCGCGCGGCAGTTCCCGGACACCGGCTGGTTCTTCTTCGCCTGGATCCTCGGCGGGGTGCTGTCGCTGGCGGGAGCGCTGGCGAACGCCGAGCTCGGCGCGATGTTCCCGCGGGCGGGCGGCAACTACGTCTACCTCACGGCCGCTTACCACCCGATCGCCGGCTTCCTCGTCGGCTGGCTGTCGTTCTTCGCGATCTTCGCCGGGACGGTCGCGACGCTCGCGATCGGATTCACGATCTCGCTGTCGAACCTCGTCGCCCTTTCGTCCGCGGCGAAGATCGTCATCGCGATCGCGGTCATCTGGATCGCATCCGCGGTGAACGCCTGGGCGACGCGCGCCGGCGCGGCGGTGAACACGTCGACGGCGTACCTGAAGATCGCCGCGCTCGTCGTGATCGTCGTCCTCGGGCCGATCCTCGGACACGAGCGCATGGCGTCCGACCCGTTCGCGAGCGAGGGATCGGTCTCGTTCTCCGCCTTCGGCGTCGGGCTCGCGCCGGTGCTCTTCTCGTATCTCGGCTGGAACGCGAGCGTGTACGTGGCCGGAGAGATCGAGTCGCCCGGCAAGAACCTGCCCCGATCGCTCTTCCTCGGGCTCGGCATCTGCACCGCGATCTACGTGCTCGTGACGGCGACCTACGTCGCCGCGGTCGGCATGCGCGCGCTGCCCGGGATGCCCGTCGCGGGGATCCAGGCGGGCAATGTCCTGTTCGGCGCGAAGGGCGGGGCGATTCTGGCGATCGTGATGATGGCCTCGATCTTCGGGACCGTGAGCGCGAACGTCCTCGTCGGGCCGCGCATCGCCTACGCGATGGCGACCGACGGTCTCTTCTTCCGCGCGGCCGCGAAGCTCAACCGAACGCGGACGCCCCATGTCGCCGTCATCGGGCAGGCGATCGTGGCGACCGTGCTCGTCGTGGCCTTCCGGGCCGACAGCGAGAGCCTCGAGAAGGTGCTCCGCTACACGACGTTCGCGATCGTGCTCGCGACCATCGCGGATACGTGCGCGCTCTACGTCCTCCGACGTCGCGAGCCCGATCGCGAGCGCCCGTACCGGGCCGCCGGCTACCCGATCGTGCCGCTCCTCTACATCTTCGCGAACGTGGCGATTGCGATCTCGATGGTGATCGGGGAGCCGGTCGAGTGCCTGACGAGCGTCGCCGTGCTCCTCGCGGGCGCGCCGATCTACGTGCTCTTCCGCTGGCGCGCTCGAGCACGTTGAGCTCCGGTCGTGCTCGCGAGCACGCTCAGCCGCGATAGACCTCGTCCTGCTCGATGCGCGACAGGACCCAGTCGAACTGCCCCGTCGTGACCTTCACCTTGCAGTAGTTGCACACGCCCGCCATCGAGATGTCGAGCGGCGCTCCGCAGTTCGGGCACGACTTGTCCGTCTTCGGCGGGCCCTTCCTTCCGCGCCCGCGGATGAGGGTCCAGTACTCGGTGTAGTACCGGACGTTCGTGCGGCTCCCGCTCACGATCTGGTTCGTCGCGTCGCTGACCGTGTAGTCGAGGCTCGACGCGTAGAGGCGCACGGTGACGGCGTCGAAGAACGCGTCCTGCGTGACGTTCGCGAGCTCGATGTTCGAGATGCGCGCGTTCTCGGTGATGTTGCGCAGGCCTTGGCGCTTGTACTCCTCGACCCAGAAGGTCTGGGTCGAGAAGAGCGCGTCGCTCATGAACGGACGCATCTTCGCGAGGTCGCGTGCGGCCCACGCGACCTGGAACTCGTTGAAGATGAGGGCGATCCGGGCCGTGAGCCCTTGCCAGGTCGTGCTCGGGTCCGCGGCCATGAGCGCCGCGAAGCGCTGGTGCGCGCCCGGGTCGACGATCGTCGGCAGATCCGTGCCCACCTCTTGGACGTCGCTCGTGAGCATGGGGCCGCGGGCCTCCGTCGACAGGACCGTGATGCTGTCGACGACCCAGTCGAAGTTGCCGCCCGTGACGTTCGCACGGCAGTGGTTGCAGACGCCCGCCGCGACGACGTCGAGCGGCGCGCCGCAGTTCGGGCAGCCGATGACGCGCGCCTTGTCGGGCGTCCTCGACTTGGCGTCGCGCCGCCGGACGAGCATCCACTCCTCGTGCGTGTAGACGGCCGACTCGCCGTTCGGCCTGCGGATGGCGTAGTTCGTCTCGAACGCGACGCGCACCCAGACGTGGCTCGAGGTCGGATCGAGGCCGCGCACGTCCTCGATCGACACGGAGCCGACGATGACGTTCGTGATCTCGCCGCCCGGCGGGACGAGCGCGGACATCGCCTGCGGAGAGAGGTAGGGCTGATACCGGGCGAGCTGCCCGCGCCCGTGCGCCGTCTTGATCTCGGTGTAGAGCGCGACGAGAAAATCGTCGAAGAGGACGAGCGAGAAGTTCGGGTCGGTGTGCTGGAGCTGGAGGAGCTGCCGGCGCGGCGAGACGCGGTGCATCGGCGCGGGCGGCCGCCAGTGCGTCACCGGCGCGGCCGTCGACCACGACGAAGCCGTGCGGGCCCTCGACGCCAGCACCCACACGATGAGGACGATGATGAAGATCGGCAGGGTGAAGATCCCGCCAACGCTCCCTCCGCCGCTCGAGTAGGAGCCGGAGCTCGAGCCCGAGTAGTACCCCGACGAGCTCGAGGTCGACCGGAAGCCGCCCGACGACGACCCGGAGCGGCTCCCGCCGCTGAAGGAGCTGCCGCCGCCGGGCCGCGCGTACGCGACGACGTCGTCGTCGTGCGCGAGCGCGTCGCTCGCCCAGGCGAGGTGGCCGCCGGCGACGACGACGCCGAGCCAGAGGACGAACAGGCGAAGGCCTGCGAGCGAGCGCCGCTTCCAGAACCGCACGCGCATCACGACTTCTTCTCCGTCTCGAAGAGCGGCGCGTCCGGCAGCTCGTTCACGTCGTCCGGACGCCGCGGGTACTTCTCCTCGAGCACCGGCCCGAGCGAGGTGAGCGCCGTGACGAACGCGCCGAGGTCGAGCTTCGCGACCGCCTGCTCCAGCGCCGCGACGCAGCGGTTCCAACCTTCGCCGAGCTTCGAGGCGTCGATGCCGACGTCGGGCACGACGCAAACGGCACGCTCGAGCTCGGACACGAAGACGAGGATGCCCGAGCGATCCCGCGTGCAGGAGATGCCCTGCTCGACGAACTGCGCCCTCGCGACCGTGCGCGTCCGCTCGTCGCGCTTCTTCTTCGGCAGGAGGAGGCGCTTCAGCGGGGCGATCTTGTTCACGACGATCGAGGTCACCGCGAACGCCATGAACGTCTCCACCGGCATGAGGTTCTCGTCGAGCTCTGCCGGGTGGTACATGAGGACGGCGAGCGTGATCATCGCGGCGATCACGCCGGCGAGGAGATCGATTTCGCGGTACTCGTCGGACCGAGCCCGGACGGAGACGACGATCTCCGCGCAGCTCTTCGACTCCACGTCGCGAACGGCCTCCACGATCCTGCGTTTCGCTTCGTCGGTGAAGAAGGTGCCCATGCTCCTGGCCACGTCGGGCCGCGATGTTATGGGCGACCGCGCGCCGCTGTCGACAGGCGGCGACGGGGGCTGTGGTGGAAAGCAACGATCTTTCGGCGCCCGGTGGTGCGAGGGGCGAGTCTGATCCAGACTCGAGTCGTGCGCCTCGGGATCCTCGTCATCAGCTGCTCGGCGGGCCTCGCTGCTTGCGCGCACGCGCGCGAAGAGGTCCACGTGACGACCGTGAGCGCGCCGACGGCTTCGGTGATGGAGGAGCGCGAGATCGTCGCCGTCGACATGCCTCCTCCGCCTCCGGCGCCGGAGCCGGCGCCCGTGAGCCGACCGCGGCTCTCGCGGACGATCACGCTCGGGGAGACCCAGTACGCGCCGGCGGCGCCGCGACAGGAGGCAGCGCCTCGATCGCCGAACGTCGTCGTGAACAACAACGTCTACGTCCAGACCGCGCCGCAGTGGCAGTGGTACGGCGGGTACGGCGGCTACACGTACGGCGGGTACGGCTCGTACGGGCGGACCACGACGTTCTACGACGGCCCGCGCTGGGGCAGCTCCGGCGGCGGCGCTCGCCCGCAGTGGGGCTCGACGGGATGGGAGGGCGCCGGACGCACCGCAGCGCCGGGGCAGACGCCGGGCGTGGGTGGGAACTGGCCGACCGTGCCGAGCTATGGACCTGCCCAGATGAAGTGAGGCTCTTGTAACGTGTCCGTCCGATGGCGACGGCGGGCGTCGACTTCTTCCGCGTCGATCGAACGGGGCCGACGAAGAGGCTGCTCGCCATCGCCGGCGCCCTCGTCACCATCGGAGCGACCTCGATCGGGGCCCACCTCGTTCACCGCCTCGAGCCCGGCGTCGCGCACTTCGTGAGCCTCGCCGGAGGGCTCACCGTCGCCGTCGGGCTCATCCTCGGGTTCGGGGCGATGGCGATGATGATCTTCGAGAACGTCTATCTCCTCATTCGCCAGGACGGCGTCGTCTGCCACGACAACGGGAAGGAGACGACGATTCCTTGGGACGAGCTCGAAGAGGTGCGGCTCGAGGAAGAGAGCGGGATCGTCGTGCTCGAGAGGAAGGGAGGGGAGCCGCTGCGATGGTTCGCCGGGAAGGAGGCTCGGCTCGTGCGGGACAAGGTGGCCGAGGCGAAGAGGAAGGCAGTGCACGGATTGCTTCGGCAGGACTAGGAAAGCCGGGATCCGGTTCCGGATCCGATTCCGGATCCGATTCCGGTTCCGGATCCGGATCCGGATCCGATTCCGGTTCCGGGTCCGGATCCG
>CALFEQ010000060.1 GCA_937949945.1 uncultured Myxococcales bacterium | reverse complement strand
CGAGTCGAAGCGCGCGCTCGAGCGGATCACCGGGCGACCCGTGACGCGCCTCGCGTTCCCGTACGGATCGCGTGCCCACTGCAGCCCGCAGGCGATCCGCATCGCGCGTAGCGTCGGATACGAGCGCGTCTACTCGTTCTTCGGCGGCAGGAACCGGCTCGTGCCCGGCTCGGGGCCCGGCTTCGTCCTGCAGCGGATCTGTCCCGTCTACGAGGACAGTGAGTTCGTGCTCGCCTGCCTCGAGAACTACCGCGGACGTCACACCCGCATCCCGCTCGTCGGGCGCAGCCCTCGCCTGCCGGCGGAGTTCCACCCGACCTGCTTCTGAGCAGGGCGCGTCGACCTCACGCAGCGCGGCCGCGCAGCCGGTAATAGAAGAGCCCGATGATCTCGTGGAGGGCCTCGGAGAGCAGGGCAGGGCCGGTGCTGCTCGGGAGCCACCCGTGCCAGCGTCGTGACTCGGTCGCCCGGTAATCGCACGGGTACGGGGTGACCTCGAGGCCGATCTTGTGCACCACCGCCATGGCGCGCGGCATGTGCATCGCACTCGTGACGAGCCAGACCTTGCCCCGGTGCCCGGCGATCCGCTCGCGGTTGTACTCGATGTTCTCGTGCGTGTTCCGCGATTCGTTCTCCGTGTGCACGACGGACGGAGGGACGCCGGAGGCGATGGCGAGCTCGGCCATCACCGTCGCGACGGACGGCTGCCCCCTCGGCCCCGGCTGTCCCACGAAGAGCAGCTCTCCGCCGGTGCGCCGCCACAACGCGATCGCCGCGTAGGTTCGCTCCCAACCGGCCGCGTCGAGCCGTGTCTGCCATCGTCCGTCGACGCGGATCAGAAAGCCGCTCGCGAGCACGACGATGAGCGCGTCCGCGGACGGCTTCGGGTCGGTGACGCGCGGGTACGCTCGCTCCAGCCTCCCCGCGACGGCGTGCGCGATCGCGGGCGTGGAGAACGCGTAGCTCCAGACGACGAGCCCGAGGACGACGTAGCGAAACCGACGGAGGCGCGAGCCGCGCCGGCGAAAGGCGCGCACGCACAGCAAGGTCAGGACGGCGACGAGATAAACCGGGATCGGCAAGAAGATCTCGCTCACGTCCCTGACGAGCACGTCACCCTCGCTACGTCGGAGAAGGTCATGCGTCGACGTTTCCCGAGCCCGCCTGCCTCCTTCCGCGACCGCGACGATAGCACGGCATCACACTCACGGTGGTTCTGGTATCTCTAGAGCGGCGAACGGGCCGGCCGGAGCTCGCACCGACTCGACGACGAGACTACCTCCCATGAACCTTGCGCTGTTCTTGCCACGGCTCGACGACGGCGGCGCGGAGCGTGTCATGCTCCAGCTCGGCGCGGCGTTCTCGGCGCGGGGGCACGCGGTCGATCTCGTCGTCGCCGTTCCCGGCGGTCCGCTCGAGCCTCGCGTGCCGCGCGGCGTGCGGCTGATCGATCTCGGGGCGCGGCGGAGCATCCAGGCGCTGCCGGCCCTCGCCCGTCACCTGCGTCGCGAGCGTCCGCACGCGATCCTGTCGACGCTCGAGCACGCGAACATCCTCGCCGTCTGGGCCGTGAAGCTCGCGCGCACGTCGACGAGGACGGTGCTCCGAGAGGCGAGCGTCCTTCTGCCGCGCGACCAGATGCGCGGGCTCAGGCCCCACGTGCAGCGCGCGCTCATGCGGCGGGTCTACCCGATGGCGAGCGCCGTCGTCGCGGTGTCGAAGAGCGTCGAGGACGACCTCGTCACCGGGCTCGGCCTTCGGCGAGGGCACGTCCGGACGATCTACAACCCGGTGGTCGAGGCCGGGCTCGAGGCGAAGGCGAACGAGCCGCTCGACGACCCGTGGTTCGAGCCCGGCCAGCCTCCGGTCATCCTTGGCGTCGGGAGGCTCTCGCCGGAGAAGGACTTCGCGACCCTCATTCGCGCGTTCGCCGAGGTCCGCGCGAAGCGGCCGGCGCGGCTCGTGATCCTCGGTGAGGGCAAGGAGAGGGGAGCGCTCGAGGCGCTCGCGAAGGAGCTCGGCGTCGCCGGGGACGTCCGCTTGCCGGGCTACGACGTCAATCCGTTCCGCTACATGCGCCGCGCGCGGGTCTTCGTCCTCTCGTCGCTCTACGAAGGCCTCCCCGGAGCGCTCATCCAGGCCATGGCATGCGGTTGTCGTGTCGTCGGCACGGACTGCCCCGGCGGTGTGGGCGAGACGATCGAGCTCGCGTCTGCTCCGGGCGCCGGCGTCATCGTGCCGAGGCGCTCGCCCTCGAGAGTCGCGGCGGCCGTCCTCCAGCTCCTCGAGGACGCCGAGCGCGGGCCCGAGCGCGTCGTCCATCGGGTCGAGCCCTTCAGCGAGCGCACGTCGGTGGACGCGTATCTCGACGTGCTCCGCGGTCGCGCCGAAGCCTCGAGCGCTCCCGAGCGGCCGACGGCCGTCGCGAAGGACGCCTCGACCTGAACGGTCCGACGATGGCGTCCCAGGATTCACCCATCAAACGCCTGCTCATCCAGGCGTCGCACTACTCGGTGTCGGGCCTGTTCGCGATGATCGCGGGGCTCATCACGTTCCCTCTCTTCACCCGTGTCTTCTCGCTCGAGGACTACGGCGTGATGAACCTCGTGGCCGCGACGGTCTCCGTGTCCGTGGCGATCGGCAAGCTGGGCGTGCAGCACTCGATCGTGCGCTACCACAGCGAGATCTCCGCCAACAAGAGCCGCTACACGATGAGCGAGCTCCAGTCGACGACGTTCTTCGGCATGGCGGGGAGCGCGATCGTCGTCATGTGCGTGATCACGGTCGGGTCGAAGCTCGCGCCGAGCTCTTGGCTCGGGGATCGGAGGATCCCTCTGCTCGTCGCGATCGCGTCGTTCCTCGTCTTCGTGCAAGTCGTCGAGAGCGCCCTCGTGAACGTGCTCAGGGCCGAGCAGCGGTCGGCGGCGCTCATGAAGTATCAGGTCACGAAGAAGTACGTGTCGATCGGGCTCATGGTCGGCGCCGTGCTCCTGATCGCGCGCTCGCTCTACGCGTTCTACACGGCCCAGGTCGTCGCCGAGGCCCTCGTTCTCTTCGGGCTCGCTCGCGTGGTCTACGGCGACCATAGCCGCCCGCGCCCGACGCCGGCGAGCTTCTCGCGACCCCTCTACTTCGAGCTCCTTCGCTTCGGCGTTCCGATGATGATCGGATACGAGCTCGCGGGGATCGTCCTCGCCGTCGGCGACCGGTACGTGATCGAAGGCCTCCTCGGCGAGGCGCCGCTCGGCCTCTACGGCGCGGCCTACAACCTCTGCCAATACGTCCAGGGCTTCGTCATCGCGTCGATCGGCTCCGCGATCCTGCCGATCTACATGCAGATGTACGATCGGCAGGGCCCCGAGGAGACGACGGTGTTCATCAACC
>CALFEQ010000059.1 GCA_937949945.1 uncultured Myxococcales bacterium | reverse complement strand
CCTGGGCTCAACGTCTTCATCGTCGGCGTCGAGCGCGCCACGCGCGACGACACGAGCGAGCTCCTTCTGAGCCTCCTTCAGCGCCTGCTTAATTGCAAGTCGCATCGGATCCTGCACCTCGCTGTCTTCGTCTGTGCTCGGCCGGTCGGCTCGGAATAGCGCGAACAACGGGAGTTCGCGTTGAAGCGCGCTCCAGATATCTTTTGCTCCTTCCTTTGTGACTGGGAGCTCCTTTCGGGTCGGAGCCAAATCGCCACCTGCTGAAGCGCGAATTGCACGTCGGAGGTCGACGTTTGAACGCTGGTCAGCAGTGACGTCTAGCTCTTTTGCGCGCTTCTTTAGCTCCAAATTTTTCAGCAGGAGCAAATCATGATAGGGCGCCTTCGAGGGATGCTGCGCGACGACAAAAGTTTCCTCCTTCATTCTCTCGCCGCTGTAGACCTTCTTGATCTCGAGTTTGCTTTCGGCATTGAGTAGAAACTCGTCTGCTAACGAGGTCTTTGCTGCCTCGTCTAGAATGAGCTCTGTGGGTAACTCGGAGAAGATGCACGTAATGGCTACGTCCGCGTCTGGGGTGTGAACGCACCGATCTCCGGGCTCGATCTTGCACTGTTCATGGCCGAAGAAGATCCCCAGTGCGTCCAGCACTGTGGATTTGCCAACGTCATTGCGACCGACCAACGCCGTGAGCTTGGCGATCGGGACCCTGCACTCGTCGCGATAAGCGCGAAAGTTGAGGAGTCGCACCTCGTCCAGTTTCATCGGTTGCCTCCACCGCTGGACATGCGAGAGTAGGAAGTCGAGGCGGGCAGGCAATCACCCCTGGGGCTTACCCTTAACTCAACACGGATAGTCTCGAACGGCAGCATCGGGAGACCACATGGAAACCTGCGTGCTCTGCAAGGGGGAGCTCGTGGCTGGGACGACCAGGCACGTCGTCGCGTTCGGCGATGAGCGGGTGTCCGTCGAGGTCCCGGCGCAGGTCTGCCGAGGCTGCGACGAGTCGTTCGTCGAGGGCTCCGACATCGAGCGCGCCGAGCTCACGGTCGCGGCCGCGATCATCGCGTCAGGCCAGCGCAACGGTCCGCGCTTCCGCTTCCTGCGGAAGGCCATCGGCACATCCGCAAAGGACCTCGCCGCGATGTTCGACGTCGCGCCCGAGACAATCTCGCGCTGGGAGCGCGGCGAGCGTGAGGTGGACGGTCTCGCGTGGGTCGCGCTTGCGGGCCTCGTTCGCGAGAGGATCGCCGGACGCGACGATGTGAAGAAGATCCTCGAGGCGATGCGGAAGCCGACGCCGCTCCCATCACTCCTCGCCTTGGAGGTAAGCTCGAGGCGGGTGGCGACGTGAAGCTTTCGACTCTCCAGCGCTGCTGCACAACGATTGGCGAGAAGCTCGCCAGCGCGGTGTAGTCCGAGCGTTCGCGCACGTCATTCGAGCGTGCCAAGAGAGCTCGACTCGTGCGGAGTCGCCATGACGACCGCCTCACCGAGCGAATCGGCGGCGGCGGTCGAGCTTCTCACGGAGGAGGCGCTGGAGATCGTCGTTGCTGCGAACGATCGTGGCCTTGAACGCCACCAGCATCTGCTTCTCTCCAGCCATGTCGCGTGGCCCCGGACCGCCCATCACGATCCACTGGCCGTCGGCGACGTCCACGGCCGTATGGAAGTCCGCAGGCGATCCGACGACGCCCACGTCGCAGTGGATCGCCTTGTTTGCGCGGACCTGCGCGAGGACGGCCATCTGGAATGGAGGCGCTGCGTCGGACCGCTCCGTGTCTGTGACACGAAGGGTCGCAGGCTGCCCGTCCGCCGCCAGCACGTGGGACGAGCTCACGACCTCTGCTCCGGCGAGATCGAACAGCACCGATTCGAAATCGTCTCGCGCTCGTGATGGGGCCACGGCGCCGAACCGCTCCGGGTCGATCTTCACGAAGTACACGTCGACGAAGATCTGCGCAGGTGCATGCCCCGCGTCGCTCGCGGCGACCGTCGAGGGGGGCGAGAGGTTCGGATCGGATGAGGCCCCAGAGCAAGCGAGGAGCATCGTCACTACGAAGGGAACTACGCGGGGGGACATCGGCATGCGCCACGGTAGTGCAAACGCCGTGCCGTCCGGTTAGGGCCGCAATTGTGGGGGCGCGCTCAGGCGCTCGTGACACGATGTCTCCACCGCGTCGCTCCGAGCGCCATCGCGTCAACCGCCTCGAGTCGGAGGAGCACTCGATCTGGCTCGCGTCTGCGGGGCCTCCACATTGCGTCCGACGCGCCGCACGGCCCTCGATCAGCGCACGCGAAACATCGCGTTGATGTCCGCGCCCGAGCGCTCGCGCACGTCGTTCGACGGGTTGCAGTCGTCGTTCTTCGTGTTGCCGTCGAGGCGGATGTCCGGATCGTAGGAGATGACGAGCTTGTAGCTCGGAGGGAACTCACCCTCGGCGGGCGAGCTCGCGTCCCACGAGCGGCGGTACGTCAGCGAGACCTCGGCGCCGGGCGCGAGGTTCTGGAACGCCTGACGCGCGACGAGCCGCGGCTGCGCGCCCGGGACGATCTCGTAGAGCAGAACGGTCTGCTGGTTCGGGCCGGACTCGTAGGCGGCGCCGCCGACGTTCTTCACCTTGCCGACGATGTCCACGCGGCCGGCGAACTGGCTCGTCTTCATCGCGATCGAGAAGTCGACGGACGCGGCGAGGTCCGGGCACTGGAGCTTGACCGGCTTCAGCGGCTTGAGCGGCAGCTTCGCCGTGGGCGCGAGCGGCGCTGTCGGCTTGATCGGCTCCGCGGAGGCGACGGACGTGACGAAGAGCGACAGGAGCGTGCAGGCGATGGCGCGTTTCATGGTTCCTGAGACGCAGCCCCGGCGCCGCTGATTCGCTCGCGGGACGTCACCCGGATCGGGTCGCCCGTGCTGGTGTCACCCGACCCGGTGACATGTTTGCCTTCGCTCACTCCAGCGGCATCTGCCCGTTGGTGAACCGGAACGGCGCGAGGAGAGCGTCACCGGACCGACAGCCACCGGAGCGCGCTCTCGGGGTCCGTGAACGCCGACACCGTGACGCCCTTCTCCGCGTACGTCTTGATCCACCCGGTCATGTCCATCTGGCCGATCATCTTCTTCGGCATCACCACCGCCCAGTACTTCCAGCCGGCGGCGATGACACGAGGGGACCAGTTCGTCATGGCCCACTCGGCGTCCTCCGGGGTCAACGGGCCGTTGCCGCGATCGTCCGACAGCCACTTGTTCGCGCCGTGCTGGACGAACAGCTCGAGGCCCTTCTCGAGGATCGCGCGGAACCGCTCGCCCTGGACGACGGAGCGGAGCTGGTGATGCACGATCTTGGGCCGCGGGTGGTAGACGAGCAACGCGTCGCCGTCGTCGATGATGACCTGTTCCGTGTCGGGTCGCATCGTTCTTCTCTCCTCGGTCGCTCCGGCCGATCCAGTGGGTCGGCCTTCGCTCGCGCCTTCGCGCAGGCCGTCCGCCGTGCAGCCAGGGTGCGGCCCAGCGTCAGTCTATCACCGACGGACCGCGGCCGGGGGCGGCAGCAGGCGGGCGCACGGGAGTCGCAGTGCGAGAAGGCCCGCCGGCGTCGTCAGGGCACGATGCGACACGACGGGGCGAGGACGACGACGATGACCGAGTACGAACGCCGTCGCGATCCTACTTCTTCACGTGCTGCACCCAGACGGAGACCTGGCCCGGCGGGTTCGCGATCGTCACGACCATGCGGTACACGTCGGTCCCTTGCGTCGGGGGCACGATCTTCGGGAGCGGCTTGAAGGTCGGGCCCGGGTTGATCATGCAGACCGGGCCGAAGCCCAGCCCCTGCGCGTTCCAGCTCGTCGTCAGCGGTCCGCCGCCGACGAGGGTGAACGCGTTCTGTCCCGCGAGCTTCCGGTAGACGTGGAGCGAGTGCTTGTGAGCCGTGCACTCGGCCTGGGAGATCTTGGCGTACTTGGCGAAGTTCCCGTTGTCCTTGTAGTGGTTCAGGAAGCCCTCCCGGACGGTGTCGCGGCTGTCGAGCTGGATCTCCGGGAGGTACTGGGGGTTCGAGGCGACGGACTGCGCGTCCACCTCGATGTCGGCAACGAACGCGTTGCAGCCCTCTCCGCCCAGCGGTCCGGTGCTGAACAGCTCCACGCCCACACCTCGGAGCCTCTCCGTGCGGTTGGCGGTCGGCAGATCGCGGCACGGGTTCTCGAGCAGAACGGGCTTTGGGATCAGCGTCGGGACGGGGGCGACGGTCGGCGTCGGCAGCGGCCGCTTGGGCGCCGGCTCGGCCGAGGCTGGTGAAGATCGTCCACCCTGCGTAATGGCCAACGCGCTGACAACCAAGATGTTGGAGATTGTGAGCTTGACGTCCATGAGCCCTCGCGTGAGGTGGGGGAGATGTGATCCGCAGCCGCTCTTGCTTGGACGGCTGTGGTCATCACCCATTCAAGCGGGTTCGCCCCGGGCGATCAGCCCGACTCCGACGGGGCGCCTCGCGCGAGCGGCGTGGGGGAGGAGGCGATGCGATTGAGGACGTGGAGGAGGGCAGGAAGGAAGAGGAGCGCGCCGGAGCGTAGGAACTGGTAGCCGGTGCGGGTTGGCATCGGGCCCGTGCGGAGCG
>CALFEQ010000058.1 GCA_937949945.1 uncultured Myxococcales bacterium | reverse complement strand
AATCGAGGCCGGGGCGGGCGCGCCCGCGGTCTGGTCGGAAACGCGTTGATTGGGCAGCAATGAATCGAGGCCGGGGCGGGCGCGCCCGGAAACGAGTTGATTGGGCAACAATGAGGCGAGGCGAGGCGGGGCGGGCGAGCCCATGCCCTCGTCGGTAACGCGTTGATTGGGCGCCAATGACTCGAGGACGCGCGGGCGTGCTGGTTGCGGGCGCGCCTCGCGGTCTGTCGGGAGCTCGTTGATCGAGGCGGCAACGAAGCGGGGAGGCTGGTGTGCTGGTAACGGGCGCGCCCGGCTCGCTCCCGCACCGAACCCCTGGAGGTTGCCCGAGGGCGCGGCTAGCTTCCAGCCTCCGAAGATGTCCGTTCACGTCGCCCTCCGACATCGCACGTCGTATCGCTACGACCGGCTCGTTTCGCTCGGGCCTCAGTGCGTGCGGCTGCGGCCGGCGCCGCATTGCCGGACGCGGATCCTCGGATACTCGCTCCGGGTCTCGCCCGAGAAGCACTTCATCAACTGGCAGCAGGATCCGCAGTCGAACTACGTCGCCCGGCTCGTCTTTCCCGAGAAGACGGACCACCTCCTCATCGACGTCGACCTCGTCGCCGAGATGGCGGCGATCAATCCGTTCGACTTTTTCGTCGAGCCCTACGCCGAGAAATGGCCGTTCGACTACGAGCCGACGCTGCGCCAGGAGCTCGAGCCTTACCTGCGCACGCTGCCCGGCTCGCCGCTCCTCGATGCGTTCGTCGCGTCGGTTTCGCGCGAGCCGCAGACGACGATCTCCCTGCTCGTCGACCTCAACAAGCGCCTCTGCGCCGAGATCGCTTACGTCGTCCGCCCGGAGCCCGGGCTGCAGACGCCGGAGGAGACGCTGGAGAAGCGATCCGGATCGTGCCGCGACTCCGGATGGCTGCTCGTGCAGATCCTCCGCCGCCTCGGGTTCGCGGCGCGGTTCGCCTCCGGATACCTCATCCAGCTCGCGCCCGACGTGAAGCCGCTCGAAGGGCCGGCCGGGCCGTCGGAGGACTTCTGCGATCTCCACGCTTGGTGCGAGGTCTACTTGCCGGGCGCCGGTTGGATCGGGCTCGACCCGACGTCGGGGCTGCTCGCGGGCGAAGGGCACATCCCGCTCGCATGCTCGGCGGAGCCCGCGCTCGCCGCGCCGATCACCGGGACGCTCGACGTCTGCGAGACCGTCTTCGAGCACACGATGAGCGTCACGCGCATCGTCGAAGAGCCGCGCGTCACGAAGCCGTACACCGACGAGCAGTGGGCCGCGATCCTGAAGCTCGGCGAGGTGGTCGACGCGAAGCTCCGCGAGGGTGACGTCCGGTTGACGATGGGGGGCGAGCCCACGTTCGTGTCCATCGACGACCCCGACGGCGAGGAGTGGAACACCGCCGCCCTCGGCGACGCCAAGCGGCGGCTCGCGATCGACCTCTACCAACGCCTGCGCGAGCGCTACGCGCCCACCGGGCTCGTCCACTTCGGGCAAGGGAAGTGGTACCCGGGCGAGTCTTCGCCGCGTTGGGCGCTGCACCTGTTCTGGCGACGCGACGGCGAGCCGCTCTGGACGGACCCGAAGCTCGCCGCGGACGAACGCGCCCCGAGCGGCGCCGACCAGGAGACGGGCAGGCGCCTCCTCGTCGAGATCGCAAAGCGGCTCGGCGTCGATCCACGCAACGTCTTCCCGACGTACGAAGACGTCTACTACTACCTGTGGCGTGAGCGGCGGCTGCCTCTGAACGTGGACCCGCTCGACCCGAAGCTCGCCGACCCGGACGAGCGCGAGCGCCTGAGGAGGATCTTCAGCGAGGGGCTCGGCAAACCCGTGGGGCACGCGCTTCCGCTCGCGCGTCCGAAGGGCAGCCATCGCTGGCGATCCACGCCGTGGCACTTCCGCGGCGGTCACTGCTTCCTCGTTCCCGGCGACTCCCCCATCGGGCTCCGGCTTCCGCTCGACGCCAAGCCGTGGGTCGACCCGAAGGACATCGAGCCGACGGACGTGCCCGATCCGGCGCAGGAGAAGCCATCGCTGCCGAGCCACGACGAGCTCGCGAAGGAAGCCGAGCACGCCGCTGCCGAGCGCCGCGACGACGCCGGACCCCCGGACGCCGGCCCCCCGAAGGTCGGCGAGTCCGCAAAGCACCTCGTGCGCACGGCGCTCTGCACGCAGGTGCGCGGCGGCGTCCTCTACGTGTTCCTGCCGCCGCTCGAGACGCTCGAAGACTGGGTCGCGCTCGTGAGCGCGGTCGAGTCGGCGGTGAAGGCCGTCGGCGTGCCCGTGCTCTTCGAGGGATACACGCCGCCGCGCGATCCCCGTCTCTTGCAGCTCAGCGTCACGCCGGATCCCGGCGTCATCGAGGTGAACATCCACCCGTCCTCGAGCTGGCAGGAGCTCGTCGATCGCACCACGCACCTCTACGAGGCAGCGCGTCTGTCTCGCCTCTGCGCGGAGAAGTTCATGGTCGACGGCCGCCACGTGGGCACGGGCGGAGGCAACCACGTCGTCCTCGGCGGCGCGACGCCGGAGGATTCGCCGTTCTTGCGCCGTCCGGACCTTCTGCGCAGCCTCGTGGCGTACTTCCACCAGCACCCGTCGCTCTCGTATCTCTTCTCGGGGCTGTTCGTCGGCCCGACGTCGCAGGCGCCGCGGATCGACGAGGCGCGCAACGACTCCGTCTACGAGATCGAGATCGCGTTCCGCGAGCTCTCGCGCAAGACGAAGGAGCACGGGGCGATCGGCGACGGCGAGCCGCCGCCTTGGCTCGTCGATCGGCTGTTCCGCGATCTGCTCGTCGACGTGACGGGGAACACCCACCGCGCCGAGTTCTGCATCGACAAGCTGTTCTCTCCCGACGGCCCCATGGGACGGCTCGGGCTCCTCGAGCTCCGCGCGTTCGAGATGCCGCCCCACGCCCGCATGAGCCTCACGCAGCAGCTCCTGCTGCGCGCCCTCGTCGCTCGCTTCTGGCACGCGCCCTACGAGCCGGAGCGACTCACGCGCTGGGGGACCGAGCTGCACGACCGCTTCATGCTGCCGTTCTTCGTCTGGCAGGACTTCGAAGACGTGCTCGCCGAGCTCGAAGACGCGGGCTTCGCGTTCGCGCCCGAATGGTTCGCGCCGCAGTTCGAGTTCCGGTTCCCGAAGTACGGCGACTACGTGCAGCGGGGCATCGAGATCGAGCTCCGCTGCGCGCTCGAGCCGTGGCACGTGATGGGGGAGGAGGCGACGTCCGGGGCGACGTCGCGCCCCGTCGACTCGTCGCTCGAGCGTCTGCAGGTGAAGGTCACCGGCCTCGTCGCCGATCGCTTCGCGGTGACGTGCAACGGCTGGGCGCTCCCGCTCCAGCCGACGGGCCGAGTAGGGGAGTACGTCGCCGGCGTCCGTTACCGCGCCTGGCAGCCGCCGCGTTGTCTCCATCCGCACATCCCGGTCCACGCGCCGCTCACGTTCGAGCTCGTCGACACCTGGACGCAGAAGAGCCTCGGCGGCTGCGAGTACCACGTCACGCATCCGGGCGGTCGCGCCCACGACAAGCGCCCGGTCAACGCGCTCGAGGCAGAGGCACGACGCCTCGCCCGCTTCTTCCGCATCGGCCACACGCCGGGGCGCATCGAGCCGAAGCGCCCGCGGCCGAACCCCGATTTTCCGTTCACGCTCGATCTTCGCAGGGTGTGACGTCGCCTTTGCAGCGCGGACGGGCCTTCGCAGCGCGGACGGCGCTCGCAGAGTGTGACGGAGACGCCGCGACGGAGCGAAGCCGTTTATCATCGGCTCCGTGCCGAAGACCCGATACGGAGAGCGGAGACCCGAGGTCTGACGCTGGACATGCCCGAAGACTTTCTGTCGAGCTACGCGCCTCCGCCGGGTCGGTACGACGAGATGGTCGACGCCTCGCACGAGCCGCGTCCGCACTGGCGGGCGTTCCTCGCGCACTTGAGCGGGCTGTCCGTCGAGACGATGCGGCAGAAGGTGGAGTTCGTGCACGACGCGATCGCGTCGGACGGCGTCAGCTACAACGTGTACGCCGACCCGAAGGGCGCGAGCCGTCCGTGGGAGCTCGACCTGCTCCCGCTCATCCTGCCCGCGGACGAGTGGCGCGAGATCTCCGCCGCGGTCGCGCAGCGTGCACGGCTGCTCGACGCCATCCTCCGCGATCTCTACGGAGAGCAGCGGCTCCTCGCGGAAGGGCTCCTGCCGCCTGCGCTCGTCTTCGGGCAGCGTGCCTTCTTGTGGCCGGCGATCGGCGCGACGCGCCCCGATCAGGTCGCGATGCACGTCTACGCGGCCGATCTCGCGCGCTCGCCGGACGGGCGCTGGTGGATCCTCGCCGACCGCACCGGCGGGCCCTCCGGCGCCGGATACGCGCTCCAGAACAGGATGACGATCTCGCGCGCGCTGTCCGACCCGTTCCGCGAGCTTCCGGTGGAGCCGCTCGCGCCCTTCTTCTCCGCGCTCCAGGACTCGCTCTACCGGATGTCGCCGGCGAACGGCGAGACGCCCCTCGCCGTGCTGCTCACGCCCGGTCCGTACAACGAGACGTACTTCGAGCACTCGTTCCTCGCGCGCTACCTCGGCTTTCCGCTCGTCGAGGGGCAGGACCTCATCGTCCGCGGCGATGCCGTCTACATGAAGACGCTGCGCGGGCTCCGGCGCGTGCACGCGATCCTCCGCCGGCTCGACGGCGACTATTGCGATCCGGTCGAGCTGCGGGCGGACTCGGCGCTCGGCATCCCCGGCCTTCTGCACGTGATCCGCGCGGGCAACGTCCTCGTCGCGAACGCCCTCGGCAGCGCCGTGCTCGAGACCGGCGCGCTCACGGGCTTCTACCCGGCCATAAGCCGGCGCCTCTTCGACGAGGATCTCCGGATCCCGTCGATCGCGACGTGGTGGTGCGGCGAAGAGCCTGCGCTCGAGTACGCCATCGCCCACCTCGACGAGCTCGTCATCAAGCCTGCATATCCGACGATCCGGATGGAGCCGATCTTCGGCCACACGCTCGACGCCGCCGGGCGCGAGCGTCTCGTCGAGCGCATGCGCGCGCAGCCGCACGCGTACGTCGCGCAGGAGTGGGTCCGGCTCTCGCACGCGCCGACGTGGGGACGCGACACGGACCGGCCGCTCGCGCGCGCCGCGTCGCTGCGTGTCTTCGCCGTCGCGACGCCGAACGGGTACGCCGTGCTGCCCGGCGGGCTCACGCGCGTGGCGCCGCACGAGGGCGGCGACGTCGTCTCGATGCAGTGGGGAGGCTCGAGCAAGGACACGTGGATCCTCTCCGACGGGCCCGTCACGCGCATCCCGCTGCGGAGACCGAGGCTCGGCGTCGCCGACGTCGCGCAGAGCGCGGTCGACATCCCGTCGCGCGTCGGCGAGAACCTCTTCTGGATGGGACGCTACGCGGAGCGGTGCGAGGCGGTCGCGCGCCTGCTCCGCGCGGCGCTGCTGCGCGTCGTCGATGCCGAGCCCGCGGATCGGCCGGCGCTCGCGGCCCTCGCCTGGGTGAGCGATCGGCTCGAGATACTGCCCGAGCGCGGCGACGAGCGCGAGCGGCGCAAGGAGAAACGCATCCCGCCCCTGCCGAGCGAGGTCGACACGGGATGGTTCCTCGCGGCGGCCGTCGATCCGTCCGTGACGGGCGGGCTCGTCGCCAACGTCATGCGCCTCCACGCCTGCTCGAACCACGTGCGCGAGCGCATGTCGACGGACAACTGGCACGTGTTCCATCGCCTGCTGCGCAAGCTCCCGGGCAAGGACGCGAGCCTCGGCGCCGCGCTCGAGGCGCTCGACGAGGTCATGCTCGCGTGCGTCTCACTCGCGGGCTTCGCGATGGACGACATGACCCGCGACGAGAGCTGGCAGTTCTTGCCGCTCGGACGGCGGCTCGAGCGCCTCGCGCACCTCGCGCGGGTCGCGGCGTGCGTGCTCGAGCTGCCGCCGACGGAACGGAACGCATCCCTCGAGTGGCTGCTCGAGGCGGCGAACAGCATCGTCACGTTCCGTGCGCGCTACCGCCGCGCGCCGGAGCTGCTCCCCGTCCTGCACCTCGTCGTGCTCGACGAGAGCAACCCGCACGCGGTGGCGTTCCAGCTCAGGGACTTGGCGGTCTCGCTCGTCCGCGTCGGCGCGGAGCTCGGCTCGCCGGGGCACGGGACCGAGGGCCACTACTTCGCGTTCGGCGAGGAGCTCGGAGCGCTCATCGCGAAGCTGCGCACGCTGCCTCTCGCCGGCTTCGAGCCCGAGTCGGGCGACGCCCTCGAGGAGGCGTGCAAGAACCTCGCGGGGCTGCTCGACCAGGCGGAGCGCATCGCGTTCCGCATCTCCGACGAGCTCCACCGCCGCTACTTCACCCACGCGGGCATGCCTGCGCCGGTAGGGATCGATCCGAAATGACCACGACGCTCCCTCCGCCCGAGCCGAAGCATCCGAGCAGCTCGACTCGGACGTACTACGTGGTCCACGAGACGAGCTACACGTACGAGCATCCCGTCGGGGTCTCGCGGCAGATCGTGCACCTCGCTCCGCGTCCGCTGCCGTGGCAGACGTGCCGCTCGCACACGCTGCACGTGACGCCGCAGCCGGAGATCCTCGCCGAGCGCGAGGACGCGTTCGGCAATCCGATTTCGTCCCTCTACATCGAGTCGGAGCACTCGTCGCTCGTCGTTCGCTCTTCCTTCTGGGTCGACGTGCGCGCGCGCGACTACCCGGCCGACGACGCCACGCCGCCGTGGGAGGAGGTCCGCGCGCGCCTCGCGTATCGCGCCGGCCGCCCGCCGCAGCCCGAGGATCTCGAGGCCGCTCGCTTCCTCTTCGAGTCCTCGCGCGTGCGCAACAAGCGCGAGCTCGCCGCGTGGACGGGGGCGTGCTTCTCGCCGGGAGCACCGCTCCTCGTCGGGGTTCGGGCGCTGATGAACCGCATCCGCGAGGAGTTCACGTTCGATCCGAAGGCCACCACGGTCTCGACGCCGGTGATGGAGGTCTTCGAGCGTCGTCGCGGCGTGTGCCAGGACTTCGCGCATCTCATGCTGTCCTGCCTGCGCTCGATCGGCCTCGCCGCGCGCTACGTGAGCGGCTACATCCTCACGCATCCGCCGCCCGGCCGCCCGCGCCTCATCGGCGCGGACGCATCGCACGCGTGGGTGTCCGTCTATTGCCCGGGTTACGGCTGGGTCGACGCCGATCCGACGAACGGCGTCTTCCCGTCGCTCGAGCACGTCACGCTCGGCTGGGGCCGCGACTACGACGACGTCATCCCGCTCCGAGGCGTCCTGCTCGGCGGCGGCGAGCACGAGCTCGAGATCGCCGTCACCGTCGTGCCGATCGAGGAGTACGAGAGCGTCTTCGGGACGCCGCCGCCCGTCCCCTGAGAGGCGCTCGCAGCGGTCACTCGATCTTTCGGACCTCGAAGAGCGACACCGCGTACTTGAGATCGGAGCTCGTGTCGCCGCTGAAGCCGAAGTAGCCGGGCGCGACGAGGCGATCTTCGTGATCGTCGGTGGCGGTGCTCTCCCCGATGACCACGTAGCTGCCGGGCCCCGTCTTCTCGGCGATCGTGCCGGTCAGCCTCACCGGGTTCGTGCCCTCGACACGGAGGCGCATGCGATACGTCTTGCCGGGCTGGAAGTCGGGGAACTGGATTCTCGTGAGCTCGACGCACGAGGTGTCGTTCCGCTGCCTGCCCATGACGGCGGTGTTCGGGCTGTTGCTCGGGTAGTTGAGGATGAAGAGGCAGTAGCTGTCGAGGATGCCCGGCGTGGCGACCGTCGCCGGCCGAATGCGCGCGTGCAAGGAAGGCGAGCCGGGAGGGGAGGTCGACAACACGACGTCGGCCGCGATCTCCACGTCGAGCAGCTCGAGGTCCGTGCGGTACACGACGTTGTCGCGGTAGTTGCGCTTCGCCGCGAGCTTCGTCGCGCGCCTCGAGCGGATCTCCCAGGCCTCGTCGTTCTTCTCGATCCAACCGTTGCCGATCGACGGCGAGTCGTCTCGCGCGAAGTCGTCGGAGAAGAGCGGGGGCGACGCCTCGGGCCCGGCGTCCTCGCCCGGTGCTCCCGACTCCTGCGGCTCCGTGCGGACGTCGCGGCGACCGCCGCCGTCGATCGGTCCGAGATCGTTCCGCTCGCTCGTGAGCACGTCGGTGTCGAATGCCAGCTGGCACGCGGCGACCCCGCCCGCGAGGACGATGGAAGCGAGCACGTGAGCAGCGCGCCGGCGCCGACGTCGACCGAGCATCTGCGGTCCGAGGATCATGCGAGCATCTTCTTCGAGGGTATCACCACCGAATCGTGCGAGCGCGGCGGGCGCTCACGGGCGTCCGGCGGTGATGGTCGACGAGACGTCGGCAACCGGTGCACGGGATCGTTGCAGAACGCAAACGCGGCGAAGACGCGTCGCGGCCGAGCGAGGTCGTTCGGGGCGCCGTGTGGTCTTTCCGTCCAGAGGGCGTTCGTCGTCGCGGAGCTCCGGTAGCGCTTGATTGGGCAGTAATCCTTCGCGCCTCTCCGGCGGGGGACGACCTGGCGACCCAGGGCGCTCGATTGGGCAGCAATCGCGCCGCGGCGTTCCCGTCGCTCGGGCCGCTCTGGCGGCGTCTCTTGGACATTGTTGCCCAATCGAACGCCGCGCGGTCGCGAGGGCCTCGTGACGGGATGCCGCGCGTTCGAGCCGGTCCGGGGTCCGGGAGCAGGCGCCCTGGCGCTCTGGGGGCGTCCTTCGGACATTGTTGCCCAATCAAGTGCAGCGCAGTCGGCGGGTCCTGGTCCCGAGCGCGCGGTGCGTGGCGGGAGGCCGCGCGCCGCAGCCGCGGCCGACCTGGCCCGCGCGGCCTGACTGGCTGCCATCTCGCGCGGTTTTGATTGGGCAACAATGGGTTTTTGTTGGGCCAACGACGAATTTTGATTGGGCAACAATGAATCGGGCAGCGCTCCCGCCCCCGTGCTCCTACGCGACCGACCCGACGGATGGCGCCTCTGGACGCGACGGCCCCTCGCCCCGCGCGGCCCTCAAGCCAGCCGGCGCGCGAGGCGGCTGAGCACCTCGCCCGTGCTCGCTTCGATCTTGAGGCACGCCCGGTCTTCGCCGCGGACCTCGCCACGGTTCACGATCGCGACCGGCATCTTCCGGTCCGCCGCGCGCAGCAGGAAGCGGTAGCCCGAGAACACGGCGAGCGACGTACCCGCGACGAGGAGCGCTTCGGCTTCGTCGACACGAGCGTACGCCTCCTCGACCACGGGGCGCGGGACGTTGTGACCGAAGAACACGACGTTCGGCTTCAGCGCTCCGCCGCACTCCGTGCACGCGGGGACGACGAAGCGCTCCACGAGCTCGTCGGGCAGGTCCGCGTCGCCGTCGGGGGCCATCGGCGCGGGGCCGTCGATCCACGACGGGTTCAGGGCGCGCATGCGCGTCTGCACCTCGTCGCGGCCTTCGAGCTTTCCGCAGTCGAGGCAGATCACCTCGGCGAGCGCGCCGTGCAGCTCCACGACGCGGCGGCTGCCGGCGGCTTGGTGGAGACGGTCGACGTTCTGCGTGACGAGGCCCGTGACGACGCCCGCCGCCTCCAGGCGTGCGAGGGCGACGTGCGCGGGGCCGGGGCGCGCGAGCCGGAACTGCTCCCAGCCGACCATCGCGCGCGCCCAGTAGCGTCGGCGCAGCGCGGCCGAGCGGACGAACTCCGGGCCGTGGATCGGGCGGCGGCGGCGGCGCGCGAGCGCCTCCGGGCTGCGATAGTCCGGGATGCCGGACTCCGTGCTGACACCGGCGCCGGTCAGGACGGCGACACGCTTGCCGCGTAGATGGTCGGCGAGCGCGTCCACCTGCGCGTCGAGCCGGGCGTCATCCGCGTCGGCGGCGCCGCTCGTGCAGTCCGGGGCGTCGTGCACACCGATCACGTAGCACGCCACGCAGCCCGCGACCTAGACGTGCGGCGCGCATCGGGAGGGGCACGAGCGACCTTCCGTCGTCGAGCGCCGCATGAGACGATCCGCGCGGCCATGGCGGTGACCGAAGCCGAGGTGAAGCGACTGCTGGCCGACATCGTCGGCAAGAAGCTCGTCGCCGGTCGGCTCGGCAGCCTCGAGCGGCTCCGCGGGTTCCTCGCCGTCGAGGAGAAGACGAGCTCCGCCATGCGGCTCGCGGCGGACGGGCTCTTGGCGATCGTGGCCGATCCCGCGCACCCTGCGGAGGTCCGGGCGCGCTGCGTCGAGGTGCTCGACGGCGAGATCGGCCGGGAGGTCTTCCGCGAGTGGGCGAGCGAGTGGCCTCGCACGTGGACCGAGCGCTTCGTGGCCATTCTCTCGGATCGCGAGCAGCCGCAGGCGGCTCGCATCCTCGCGCTCCGTGCTCTGGAGGCTCGCGTGCTCGAGGAGCCGGCGTTCGAGCCGGAGCTGGTCGCGATCGTCGCGAGCGAGCTTTCGTTCGACGGCAACTCCGTGCCGCTCCGCCTCGCGTGTCTGGATGCGCTCGTCGAGACGCGCCGATCCGATCCGGACTGGCTCGCGCTCCTGCGTGCGGAAGGGCGCATCGAGCTCGTCGAGCTGCCGTCGTGGGAGGATTGGGAGGCGTTCTCTCCGGACGAGAGGCGGCTCGCGGCCGTCCTCGTCGACCCCTCGGCGCTCGCGCGTGCGGCGGCCTCGCCCGAGGACGGAGCGGAGCTCGCGTTGCTCGAGGCGGTGGAGCTCCATACGCGTCACGACGCCACGAACGCGCGGCGACTCGCGAGCCACGTGCGCGCGCTCATGAGCGTCGCGCGCGCGGCCGCCCGTGAGACGGCGGTGGAGGTCGTCGGGCACGCCGCCGAGCGGACGCACATCGAGGTGTTGTGCGCCGCGGTCGCGTACGAGCGCGCGAAGGGGACGCTGCATCTCTCCTGGGTGGAGGCCGCCATCGTCGAGGCCGTCGAGCGCGCCGCGGCGCTCGCGTTCGAGCTCGGCGCCGAGCCGCGCTTCGACGACCACCTGCGCCTCTGGCTGTCGCTCTTCCGCGATGGCGGTCGCGGTCTCGCCGATCGGTTCCTCGCGGTGGTGCGATCGTGCAAGACGATCGACGCGCGCCTTCCGCCCGCGTGGGTCGCGTTGCACGCCCTCCGCGAGGTCGCTCCGGCGCACGTCGCGGAGGCGACGCGCCGACTGCTCGACCTCGTCGCGAGCGTGGACGAAGCGACGGCCCGCAGCGTGCGCCTCGACGTGCTCCTCGCGATGGTCGCGCCCGAGCACATCCTCGAGCTCCAGGAGAGAGGCGCGCTGCCCACCGTCGACGTGCCCACGGAGGAGGAGCTCCGGCGGCTCTACCGCGACGAGATGAGCACGCTGCCTCGCCGTGTCCGCCTCGCGCGCCTCGTGCAGGTGCTCGAGGAGGGGCGCGATCACGATCGCATCGTGCCGGCGCTCGTGCTGTTGCCGCGCGTCGTCCGATGGCTCCCGTCGGAGCTCGTGCGCTTCGAGCCGCTCGTCCGCAAGTACTTCGGCGATGGACGCTCGGTACAACAGCGCCGTCGTGTGCTCGCGCCCTCGGATCCGACGGCGCTCGGCAGCCGCGCGTTCGACGCGTACGTCGCGTGCGTCGACGAGATCCGTCTCCTCCACTCGGAGCGACGTCCGGAGACGGTGGTCGCGTGGCTCGCCGACCACGTCGCGGAGATCGCGCGAGCCGCCTTCGCCCACGGTCACGGCGCACGCGCGATCGCGGGGGTGCTCGGCGAGATCGTCCCCGCGGCCCGCATGGCGGACGCGCGCGCGTTCTGGATGCAGGGTGTGCGCGATTCGACGGTGCCCGCGGCGCGTCGCATCGACGCTTACGCGGCGCTCGAGATGCTCGAGTGGCCGACGAAGGAAGAAGAGCTCGGCGGTCTCCTCGAGGAGGTCCTCGGGCGCTCGGACGATCCCGAGCTCGGCGCCTTCCTGGTGGAGCCCTTCCTCCGCGACCATCCCGCACGGTTCGAGGCTGCGCGCGCGGCGGGTCGCCTGCGGATCGAGATCCCGCCGGTCGAGCACTTGTTCGCTTATCGCGACGGGGAACGTCCGCGGAGGCACGGACTGCACCTCGTCCGCGAGCGCCGGGACGCCGTCGCGGCGGCGATCCGTCCCGAGCTCGTCCTCGACGTCATCGAGGCGGGCGAGCCGCTCCCGATTTTGCTCGGCGCGGTCCATCTCGCGCCCGAAGCCGTACGCGGACGCGAGGATCTCGTCCCGCGCGCGCGGGCCGCGCTCGCGGCGCGCATGGCGGACGCCCGCGTCTACGAGGCGTCGATCGAAGGACAGCCCGAGGCCTTCTCGTTGGCCGCGGCCTCGTTCGAGGCGTACCTCGCGACGCTCGACACGGCACCGGTGGCGCCGCCGGACGCGGCCGTGGACGCATTGATGGGCGTGCTCGACCGGCTGCTGCGGTCGCTCGACGACGCGAGCTTGCCGGACCTCGACAGCGCTCGCGCGATCGTCACGCGCTTCGCCGCCGACGCCGGCGACGTCGTGAGGCGTGCGGCCGTCGCGGCGATCGAGCGGCGGATGGAGGATCTGTTCGCCTCGCGCACGCGCACCGTCGAGGCGCTCGAAGGGATCATCGCTCTGCATCGAGACGCGCTCGCGCTCCTCGGAGGCCAAGAGGCGGCAGAGCGTGCGAGCGCGCGGCTCCGCGAGGTCTTCGCGGATCGGGGCGCGTGCGCGGGCGCGCGTTGGTCGGCGTTCCGGATCCTCCATGCCCTGTCGGAGTCGAAGGGCGCCGGGACGTCGGAGAGCGCGGCGGCGGTGGGGAGCGGGACGGGCGGCGATCGCGCGGAGGCCGATGCGCTGCTCGACCAGGCGCTCGCGATCTTCATGGACGCGGCGGAGGACGGGGCGCTGCGCGCGCTCGTCGGAGGCGTGATCACGATCCTCCGCCCCGAGGCGTTCGCGGACATCGTCGACATGAACACGCAGCCGTGGACGGTGCGCCGGCCGGAGCATGCGTGGCTCCCCGCGAATAGCTTGCCCGTCAACATGCCGCTCTCGTGGCTCGTCGCGTCGCTCTGCATGGCGGAGCACGACGAGCCGCACCACCGTGCCGTGACGGAGCTCGTGACGCGGCTCCAGCCGGCGCGGCCGTGGGAGTGGCCGCGGACGCGCGCGCGGTGGCTCGACGTCGTCGGCGCGCGCGCGGCGGAGGTGCGTCGCGGACTGCGAGGCGCGCTCGAGCGACCGGAGCCGAAGCACGTCACCGGCAGGCACGCTCACGCGGCGCGGCTCCTCGCGCTGTTCGGCGAGGAGGAGGACGCGCCCGTGCTCGCGGACGTCGCCGGCAGGTGGTGGACCGAGACGACGCCGCCGCTCGACGTGTTCTGGCGCCCCGCGGGGAAGGCGCCTGCGCTCGGCAGGTACAGCTTCCTCGAGCTGTACCTCGAGGTCGGCTTCGGCACCGAGGGCCGATACCGCATCCTCAGCGAGGCGTATGCGCTCGCGGCGGAGCGGGCGGAGGCCGCGGGCGAGGGCGGGACCGCTTCGCGGTATGCGTACGAGGCGTTCCTCCTCGCGCCGGACAGCGACCGGGCGAAGGCGCTGCTCGATCGGTTGAACCGATTCTAGGACCGACCTCCACGCCGGGCGGAAAAGACGAGCCGGCGCGATCCACCCGGACCGCACCGGCTCGTTCCGCGGACACCGCGAGGGGTGGAGCCCTGCGCGGCACGCGTGCGGATCACATCTGCTTGTTCTTCTCCACCTTCAGCTCGTCCCGGACGTTCTTCACGCCCGGCGTCTTCTTCGCCGCGTCGAGGAGCACCTTGCGTGTCGCCTCGTCGGGGATCGAGCCGCGCAGGATCACGGTGTCCTGCTCCTCGAGGATCAGGATCTTGTCGACCAGCGCCGGGTCGCGCTTCACGTAGGCGTCCTTCATCGACTTGCGCACGGCGTCGACCTTGGAGCCCGCGTGGTGCGTCGGGCCTCCCGTCTCCGCGCCGGTGATCGTCGTCGTGCCCGGGCGGTCGTGCTGGCCGAGCGGGCGCTTCGGCTGGATGCGGAGCTCGTCACGGACCGCTTGCACGCCGGGCATCGCCCGCACGTGGTTGATGATGTCCGCATGCGTCGCTTCGTCCTCCACCGTGCCTCGAAGGACGATCACGCCGTTGTCCTTCGAGATCATGAGGGCGTTGATCGTCTCGGCGGCCTCCGGCTTGCGGTTCAACAGGTGACCACGCACCGACTCGGGGGTGACGGTCGCGGGCTCGGGCGTCCCGGCGCGTGTGGTCGTGGTTCCCGGGGTCTCCGGCGGGCGGTCGCTCCCGCAGGCCACGACACCGAGCGCTCCGAGCAGGACAACGATGAGTTTACGCATGTAGGCATCCTCCGTCGTGACGTACGACTCGTTCTTGGACAACGGCCGTTGCGTTCGCATCGGGCGACGCACGGACGTTCGAGAGGACGACGAGTGAATCGACGTCGTGAGCTCAGGCTCCCGCGGGCGCGCGCTGGGGGCCGAGCCAAGGGGCGCGCGCGTCGAGCCATGCGATGAGCGCGTCGCTCGCGGAGAGCACCGACTCGAGCTGGCGCTCGTGATCGAGCGCCCGGCCCTTCACCGCGTGGATGGCTTCGGTCAGCGAATCGATGACGGGAGCGAAGGCGGGATCGTCGCCGATGACGTCCGACAGCCGCAGCTTCACCTCGCGGATGCGCGCGACGGCGTCTTCGAGGAGCTGCTGCGCGTCGACGTACTCGCCCGTCTCGACGAGGCGGTCGGCCGTGCTGATCTCGGTGCGCGCGCGCAGGACCTCGAGGCTCGCCTCGACGTGCCGGATCCGCTCGATGAGATCCCGCCGCGCCTCCGAGCGCGCCGGCGCGGCGCCGGGCTCGCGCATCGAGTCTTCGACCTCCGCCTCGATTCGGACGAGACGGCGGCCGAGCTCGTCGATCGACCGGCGCATGGCGGCCTCCGCACGATCGCGCAGCTCGCCCAGGCGTTCCTGCGCTCGGCGGATCCGCGCGAGCGCGTCTTCGAGGGTCGTCCCGAGGGTCGTTCCGAGCGTCGCGGCGGGAGCGCCGATGGAGGTCGCCGATTCGCGGTCGTGGACGCGGTCCTCGGCGGCTCGGCCCGCGGGGGAAGGCGCGCGGCTCCGACTCGCACGAAGGAATGCCGCCGCTGCGAGCACGAGGCTCGCGGCGGCAATCGCGAGGGCGACGAAGCCCAGAGCGATCGTTCCCGTTCCGGTTTCCATGTGACGACCTCGCGTGGAGGAGGCTCAGAGGCTCAGGAGATCCGTCGCCCGCGACGACCGCGTCGTCGTTCGGGCCGCCGACCTCGAAGCATGAGGTGTTCCACGACGGGTCCGTCACGCACAGGAATGGAGAGGGCGCGCGATCGCCGGCCGGCGCGCTCCTGCCGAACGGTGCAGGTCTGCCACCACGGGCGAGTCACTCGGCGGCGACCGCGGTGGTGCGGTTCGTCGCGACGCGGAGCGACTCGTAGAGCCGTGCGACGCGCCCTTCGATCCGGAAGAGCTCGTCCACGATTGCGTCGAGGCGATCGCTGTCCGCGCCTGCGAGGGGAGCCTCGATCTTCGCGAGCTCCTCGGCGAGCGCAGCGGCTTCGTCGAGCGCCCGGCGGCGCCCGGACGGATCGGGCAGCTCGTTCGCCATAGCGGCGCTCCGCGCGATGAGGTCCTTCTCCTCGGCGACGATGCGCCGGACGACGCGCGGCACGTCTGCGAGCGCAGCGACCTCCCCGCCGAGAGGCGCTTCGCCCGCCGGAGGCGCGTCGCGCTCGAGCGCCGCGGCGGGCTCCGAGGGCGCCACGGGAGGGGGAGCGAGAGATGGAGCAGGCGTCACCGGCGCAGGCGGCGGCGCCGGCGTGGACGCGCAGGCGAGGGGCGAGGCGACGAGGGCGGCGACGACGAGCGAGCGCATGCGCACTCGGAACGGACGTGGACCGTCGCTCCTTACACGGCCTCTCGCGCGACGTGCTGCCGCCCGCCTGGCCGTGACCGTCCTCGATCGCTGCCGGGCTCGTCGGTCAGAACGCGTACCCCGCCGTCGCGAGCAGGCGAGGCTTGATCCCGCTCGACGCAATCGCGCTGGGTCCCGCCGGAAGATCGCCGAAGTTCTCGCTCACGCGCAGGTACTGGATCCCCACTCCGGCGCCGACGACGAGGTGATCGAACACGATGTCCTGGAAGCCGATGTCGGCGGCGATGCCGACGTTCGTGAACACCTTGTCCTCGCCCGGCTGCGACGCGTTGAAGACGCCTCCGATCACCGACGGCCCGAAGAAGATGCCGTTCATTCCGTTCTGGCCGGTGTAGTAGCGGTAGCCGATCTCGGTGCCGCCTCCCGTGAAGCTGCGGTCCTGCATCATCTGCGGACCCACCGCGATCTCGGCGGACGTGTTCACGAAGTGTGGGCTCACCACGATGACGTGGTGGGTCGTCGGCGCGAACTCCACGTTCAAGCTGAGGCGGCCGCCGACGATGAGCCCGAGCGGGTTGAGCCCGATGGCGACCGGGCTGAACTTGCCCGGCTCGTCCGAGGCGGCCGTGATGTCGCGCGCCGCGCCGATCACCGTCTCGGCCGCCCTCGTCGTGGCCTGACCGATGCGCTCGGCCGTCGTCGGCTCCTCCCGCCGCTCCTCACGCGCCTTCTGCTCCTCGGCCCGCGTGGGGGCCTTCGCCGGCGTCTCGACGATCTCGTAGTCCTCCTCGTACTCCTGGATCGTCTCGGGCTGCCCGCGATCCCGATCGTCCGAGCGCGGCGTCGATTCGTCCCGTTGCTGAGCCTGCTGCGCGTCGGCGGTCGCGCTCGTGGCGATCGCCGCCGCCGCGATCGCGGCGACCGTGAGCTTTCTGATCATCTCGTCTGCTCCTTCGAATGTCCGCGACCGCGCCGTGCAAGGCGCTCGCCTCTGTGATCAGCGCGACCGCGGTGGGTTCGCCCTTCGCGTGCAGCGCGGCCCGAACGTGGGTGACGGCGGCCGCGAGATCGGATCGTCCGCTGGGGCAGTCGCGTACGAACGCGCGGAAGGATCACGCCGCAGCCGCGCCCCGCGGACGAGGTGCCGGGCGAGCGCGCCGCACTCGAACGCCGCAGCGATCCCGACTATGGTGTCCGCGATGTCCGACAAGACGTTGCCGAAGCATGCGCGCGTGGTGGTCATCGGGGGCGGGGTCATCGGGTGCTCCGTCGCCTATCACCTGGCCCACATGGGCTGGAAAGACGTGGTGCTCCTCGAGCGGGACCGCCTGACCTCGGGCACGACGTGGCATGCGGCCGGGCTCATCGTGACCTTCGGCTCGTTGTCGGAGACGTCGACGGAGATGCGCAAGTACACGCGCGACCTCTACGCCCGGCTCGAGGCGGAGACCGGCCTGTCGACGGGGTTCAAGCCGGTCGGCTTCATCGAGGTCGCGAGCGACGACGATCGACTCGAGGAGTATCGCCGCGTCGCCGCGTTCAACCGCCACTGCGGTGTCGACGTCCACGAGATCTCGCCGGGGCAAATCAAGGAGCTCTTCCCGCTGGCGCGCGTCGACGACATCCGCGCCGGCTTCTACGTGAAGGAGGACGGGCGGGCGAACCCCGTCGACGTGACGATGGCGCTCGCGAAGGGCGCGCGCATGCAAGGCGCGACCATCCTCGAGGGCGTCACCGTCACCGGTGTCACGCACAAGGGATCGGGCCGCCGCCGCGTCGTCACGGGCGTGACGACCGACCACGGGACGATCGAGGCCGAGTACGTCGTCAACTGCGCCGGCATGTGGGCGCGCCAGCTCGGCGCGAAAGCGGGCGTCAACGTCCCGCTCCAGTCGGCGGAGCACTACTACCTCATCACGGACCGCATCCCCGGCATCGGCAACTGGCCCGTGCTCGAGGACCCGGGCTGCTACGGCTACTACCGCGAGGAGGTCGGCGGGCTGATGATCGGCCTCTTCGAGCCGGTCTGCGCGCCGTGGGGGGTCGAGGGCGTGCCCGAGGACTTCTCGTTCGGCGAGATCACGCCCGACTGGGACCGCATGGGTCCGTACATCGAGAAGGCGATGAGCCGCGTGCCGGCGGCGCTCGAGGTCGGCGTGAAGAAGCTCTTCTGCGGACCCGAGAGCTTCACGCCGGATCTCCAGCCCATCGTCGGCGAGGCGCCGGAGCTCGCGAACTACTTCGTCGCGGCCGGCATGAACTCGATCGGCATCCTGACCGGCGGCGGGCTCGGTCGCGTGCTCGCGCGTTGGATCATCGACGGACGGCCCGACGTCGACGTCACGGCGATGAACATCGATCGCCTCCACGTGTGGCAGTCGAACCGCGAGTACCGCCGCACGCGGACGGTCGAGTCGCTCGGCATGGTCTACCAGTGCCACTACCCGACGCGGTCGATGCAGACCGCCCGCGGCGCGAAGAAGTCGGCGCTCCACGATCGCCTCGCCGCGCGCGGAGCGTACTTCCGCGACGTCAGCGGGTGGGAGGGCGCCGACTGGTACGCGCCCGAGGGGACGACGCCGGATCCCGGTCCGCTGACGTGGGGGCGCCCGTCGTGGTTCCCGTACTGGGAGGCCGAGCACAAGGCCGCGCGCGAAGGCGTGATCCTCATGGACATGTCCTTCATGGCGAAGTTCCTGGTCGAGGGACGCGACGCAGGCCGCCTGCTCGATTTCGTCTCGGGCGGCGACGTCGACGGCCCCGCCGGGCGTGTCACGTACACGCAGTGGCTGAACGAGGCGGGGAAGATCGAGGCGGACGTCACCGTGACGAAGCTCGACGACGAGCGCTTCATGGTCGTCGCGTCCGACACCGCGCATCGCCACGTCGAGACCTGGATGCGCCGGCGCTTCCCGGCCGACGCCCATGCCTTCGTCACGGACGTCACCTCCGGGTACGCGCAGATCAACGTGCAGGGGCCGCGCTCGCGCGATCTGCTCGCGGCCGTCACGACGGCGGACATGTCGAACGAGGCGTTCCCGTTCCGCGCGGCGAAGGAGATCGAGATCGGCTTCGCCCGCGCGCTCTGCTTGCGGATCACGTACCTCGGCGAGCTCGGCTACGAGCTCTACGTCCCGACGGAGCAGGCGACGCACGTCTACGATCGCCTCGTCGAGGCGGGCGCGCGCTTCGGCCTGCGCCATGCAGGTCTGAAGGCGCTCGCGAGCCTGCGCATGGAGAAGGGCTACCGCGACTACGGGCACGACATCGACAACACGGACTCGGTCCTCGAGGCCGGGCTCGGCTTCGCGCTCGATCTGAAGAAGCCGCGCGGCTTCCTCGGCAAGGAGGCGGTGCTCGCGAAGAAGGCCGAGGGCCCGCTCCGGCGTCGCCTCGTCCAGGTCCTCGTGAAGGATCCGGAGCCGCTGATGTTCCACGGCGAGGTCGTCCATCGGAACGGCAAGGCCGTCGGCTACGTCCGCGCGGCCTCGTACGGCCACACGCTCGGCGGCGCCGTCGGGCTCGCGATGATCGACGCGGGCGAGCCGATCGATCAGGCGTACCTCGACTCGGGCACGTGGGAGGTCGACATCGCGGGCAGGAAGTACCCCGCGGTCGCCTCCATCCGCCCGCTCTACGATCCGACGAACGCGAGGGTGAAGTCCTGAACGGTCACGGAGCGACGCCTCGGATCGCGCGCACGATGCCCTCGTACATGCCCGAGAGCCACACGTCGATCGGCGTCGTGTGCAGCGAGAGGTGATGGACGGCGTAACGGCGCGGGCCGATCTCCACCTCGTGCTCGCGCACGCGACGGAGGCCCACCGAGCCGGCGATGCGCTCTCCGATCTCGACGTCGCCGTAGACCGAGAAGAAGTGCTTCACCGAAGGTGAGCTCGTCCCGTGACGGAAGATGGAGAAGTTCTTGACCGTGTGGAGGAGCCGCGTGACGACCGACGGCGCTTGGTAGCCGTCGCGTGCGAGCAAGAAGCGATCGACGATGATCTCGTCGCCTGGCTGCGCGCGCCCCGGCTCCGCGAGGTAGCGCAGGATGCCGAGCATGACGGGATCGCGTGCGGCCTCGGCGGCCGCGCGATCCGACGCGCCCAGCCGGAGCACGACGAGGAACCCGACCGCGTCGCCCGAAGCATCGCGGACGGACCACACGCTCGTCCCGGGATGGGCGAGCCATCGGCGCGCGATCGCCGCGGCCTCGTCGCCCTCGTGCGCTCGCACGAGATCGACGGCCACGGGGAGCTCCCGGGCGCTGGCGGGCTGGACGGTGCACTCGGGGCCGTCGTCGCTCGCCTCGTAGACGCCGCGGAGCACGGGAGAGTGGCGGCCGAGCCGACGAGCAGGTTCGTGAACCGGAGCTTCGCCGCGGGATCCGGCGCGCGCGCGATCTCCGAGACCCAGTGCAGATGCGCCGCCTTGATGAGGTCGGCGAGGCGATGCGGGCGAACGCGCGCGAGTCGGGCCATGACGGCGTCGCGCACGAGCGTGTGGACGCGGACCGCGCCATCCACGGGGGTCACGAAAGAGAGCGTCGAGAGCCAGCGTGCGTGCTCGGCGGCCGTCCGCGGATCGTCGAGCGCGGCGAGCTCCCGTTCGGACACCTCGTCGAGCAGACACGCCACCTCGAAGGCACGCAGGCGCGCCTCGTCGACGATCTGATCGGTGAACCAATCGACGAGCGCATCGACGACGTCGCTGCGCTCGAGCAGATTCAAGTGACGCTCGTCGGGACCGAGGTCCGCGGCGAGCGCGAGGGCGAGGGGATGGCCGCGCGTGACCCGCACGATCACGTCGCTCGCGGAGGGGGCGACGCCGCGCTTCGAGAGGAGCTCGCGCGCCTCGGCGGCGTCGAAGGGCCCGAGGTCGATCGCGCGTGCAGTCTCTTGCCACGCGGGATCGCAGCGCCAGCGCGTGGAAGGCGCGCGCCTGCCGGCGAGGACGAGGCGCGCCCTCGAGGGGAGGGAAGGCCAGAGCTCCTGGCGCATCCACTCGTCGACGCCCTCGAGCAGGTGGACGTCATCGACGAAGACGACGAGAGGATTCGCGGCGAGCCGCTCGCGCAGCCGCTCGAAGCTCGGATGGCAGCCGAGCGCGTCTGCGAGCGCGCGGACGAAGGACTCCGGGAACGGACCCGCCGTCTCCGCTGCGAGCCAGACGTGCTCCACGCCCGCCTTGCGACACTGATAGCCGAGCTCCTGGAGCAGCGTCGTCTTGCCGATGCCCGGCGGTCCGTGGACGAACAGGAGCTGGATCGGGCTCCGGCCGGAGAGCATCTCCTCGAAGAGCGACGTCTCCGCGCGGCGTCCGACGAACGCGGCGTGGCGCGCCTCGAGCGCGGGGAAGTCGCCGCCGGACGCGGCCTTCACCGGGGCGACGAGCTGGTAGCCCACGCGCGGCACGGTGCGCACGTACGCCGGCGCCTTCGGATCGTCTCCGAGGGCCCGACGCAGGCTGTGGAGCGCCGTCGTGAGGACGTCCGGCACCACGGTCTCCCCCGACCAGACGGTCTCGAGCAGCTCGGACTTCGTCACGACGCGGTCGCGGTGCTCCACGAGGTGGAGCAGCACGTCGAAGACCCGTGGCTGTACGGGGACGCTCGCGCCGGCTCGACGGAGCTCGCGCCTCCGCAGATCCAGCTCGACCTCGCCGACGTGAAGGACACGAGGGCTCCCCACGGAAGGTGAGGTTACCACCCCGAGTAGTACGGAGCTCTCGTTTCTGAGCTCTGCTGAGCGCTCCGTCCGTCGACGCCGAGGAGCGCGTCCTTCTCACGTACCGGCAGATGGCGACCGGCTACACCGGGCCGCACTCTCGGGGACAGCGCGCCGACGTCATTCGCAGACGAGCTGGTCCTTGCCCGCGTCGTAGCTCTTGCACTTGTTCCCGCTCGTGCACTGGCGCCCGCCGACGATCTGCTGGTCCTTGCAGATGTACGCGGAGAACTCGACGAGCTCGCTGCAGTAGACGCCGTCCTGCTTGCCCGCGCAGCTGTCCTTCGGCGGCGGCCTCTCGCAGGTCTTCTCGTCACCGAGGAAGTAGTGCGGGCCTTCCTTGACCGGGGCGAAATCGAAGATGGTCTTCTCGAGCTTCGGCTTGGCGAGGCCGGGCACTTGGAGACGTCCCACGACGTCGCCCTTGATGCCGTGCTCTTCCTTCACGACGAATCCGCCGTTCGTTCTTCCGTCGTCGGTGATGAAGCTGCACAGCTGGGCGGTGACCGTGGCGTACGGGCCGATCTTCCCCTCCATGCCGACGGCGTCGAAGGCGAGGAGGCTCACGACGGCCTTGATGGTGCAGTCTCCCGTGAGGGTCGCCTTGCCCTCGACCCCGGTGATCTCGAAGCCCGGCGACAGGCTGGGGGCCTCGTTGTTCGGCGAGATCTCGCCGTCTCGGTACGTGAAGCCCGCGGCCGCGCGGCCGGTGAGGTAGGCGCGCCCGCGCACCATCATCTCGGCGTTGAGCGAGACCGAGCACGTGATCTCGGGGCGGAAGCGAACCGTGAGGGGAATCGGTCCGGCGATCGGGATCGGGACGTTGTTGCCTTCCCACGTCTTCGCGAGGGTGCCGTTCGCGCTGGCGCTCCCCCTCCTGCCGATCTCGATGTCGACGCTCGCGGTGGGCTTCAGCGTCAGCTTCGCGAACGCGCTCTCGATGCCCGTGGGGATCTCCCACCACTTCCGGATCTTGAGCTCCGCTTCGAACTCCGCGCCGAGATCGATCTGACCGTTCTTGAAGTCGACGAAGGGACCCTCGCTCTGGCTCAGCGAGCCGGAGAAGAGCGACTTGCCGGATCCGCTCGCGCTCTCCTTGCCCTTGTCGTCACCCTCCGCGAGCGTTCGGACGCCGCTCTTTTCGACCCGGAGAGAACGGTTGCGGAAGATCGAGGGCTGGTCCTCGCCCCAAACGAGATCGCCCTCGAGCAGGTCGGGAAGCTGCGCGGGCTCCGTTTCGATGACGATGCTGTCGCCCTTCGTGACCGACTTGACCTTCCTCAAGAAGCCGTAGGGGTTCGTCGACGTCGTGAGGTCCTTCGTGCTCTGGTCGCGATCGCCGGCGATGACGTCGCCGGGCTGCAGCTTGGCCGCCCAGGATTCGTTCTCTTTCGTCTTCGGCAGCGCGATGCTGCCTTCTTCGACGACTGCGCTGTCCGAGACCTCCGGTGGAGCGAGGACGGCTTTCTCGTCCAGGACGATCGGCGCACGCTCGCGCCGCTTGCTCGAGAGATCCTCGGGGCCCTCGGCCTCCGACGAACAACCCGCGATGATTCCACAACCCGTGACCAGAAGGGCGCCGATGAGACGCGTCGATTTCACCCGCATTCCTCCCAAGAAACCCAAACCCCGTCACCCGTAGAGCACGATGTGTGCCGCCCGCGACCGGATCGACGATGACCGGCGGGCCTGGACAATCGTCCCCCCGGCTCCGAGCGACGCTGACGAGGCCGACGGCGCCCTCGGGCGCACGTCGACCCCAGAATTTCCGTCATTCGAAGAGATCCTGCCCGTCTCGGAAGCAGACCGTCAGCCCGCGCGGAGCCTGGAACATGCCGATGCGCTCCACCCGTCCCTCTATGATCCAGTCAGGGTTCTGTAGAAAGTGATCGCGCATGATCCAGATCCCGCCACCGCCCACGGATCGTGGAGCGACCCAGCTCCACGGGGCTAGGAAGGCCGCCTCCGATCGCTTCGGGAGGCGCTGGCCCGGCGGGCACATCGCATCACGCCACTCGTCGTAGCGATCCGCGCTCACGTGGGTCGGGGCGAGCCGGCGGATGCCGTACTGCGCGTCGTAGGTCGACTCCCAGTCGGCGGGCGGCGGAGCCGTGCAGGCCGAGCCGACGCGTCGCATGAGCGCGGTCTGCGACTTGAAGACGTCCCCGTCCGGCTCGTTCCGGAGGGCGGACTCGCACGACGACAGCGCTCGGTCGAGGACGCGCCTGCGCGCGAGGAGCATGCCATTCGTGTCGAGGATCCGGTCGCGCCGCTCGAGCAGCTCCTCGACGGTCTGCGCGGGCGTGCCCGGCACGTTGTAGAGGTGCCCGCGGCCGACGGCGGCGTCCTCGCTGAATGCCTCCCAGGCGGCGATCCGCGCCGCGTGCTTGGATGCCGTGGCTCGGGTCGCCTGCAGCTCGTCGAGCGCCACCTCGAGCTTCTGGCGCGACTCCGCCATGAGGCCCGGGTAGTACGCGAACTCGACGCTCGTCGTCGGTGCGGAGCCCGGCGCCTTCGACCTCGTTTCGATCATTTCGGCGATGGCGACCTGCGCTTTGCCCAACCAGTCGAGCGCTTGTGCGAGCTGACGGAGGACCTCCCCGTAGCTCTCCGGCGTGGAGGAGAGCGTCGCGAGCGTGCCGAGCGGCGGGGGCGGCAAGTCCGGAATGACGTCCGCGGCCGCGCGGAGCGAGACGTTGAACGAGCCGCGCTTGAGGACGTCCTCGAGGGCGGCCTTCGCGTTGACCGGTCCTGCCGACACGCCCGTCGTGCAGCCCTTGGCTTGGTCGGGGCAGCCCAACGCGATGGCGCTCGTCTCGTTGGCCGCTTCGATGGAGACGATGACGACGGCGGCGAGGCGATGGTGCGCCTTCTTGACGTATCCCCAGCCGCAACGGCGGATACGCTCGGGACGGAACGGCTCGGGCTCGCGAGAGAGCGACACCAGCTCGCTCTCGAACGTGCCTCGCGCTTGGAAGAGGACGTGGATGGATCCCGTGCCGAACCGTGTCTCGCTCGCGATCTTCGCGGCGCCCGTGCCCGCGAGCTTCGGGATCGACACGCCCTCGACCGCGATGTCGAGCTTCTGCAGCAGCTCCTTGCGCGTGGCGACGAAGGTGGCGTCGAGGTTCGTGGATCCCGGAGTCAGGCGGATGACCGGATCCGCGAGACACTTCTCTTCGCCGATCGCGAGGGGTCGCTCGTCGAGGACCGGGATGTACGGATCGCCGGCGAGCAGCGTCGTGTGCGCCGTCGGGAGGGCCACACGATCGACGGAGATCTCGTTGGTCGCCGTCGCGTTCGGCTCCTCGGCCTGACCGGCGCATCCGGCACTGACGATGAGGGACGTTGCGGCGAGAAGAAGATGCTGGAGCGAGCGAGGCATGCCGCCTCAGGAGGCAACCGTCACACCAATGCCTACATGTGCGCCTCGTCGCGTCTTCTGCCGGTTTCGCGCGGGATCGCAATCGATCCTCGGGTGATGCCGTCACCAGCTGCCGGTAACGAAGGGGCAGACGTTCGGCTCGCGCCGCGCGCTACGCGGGGCGTAGCGTGCCGCCGGCGCTCGGAGGCGTGCCGCTCGGCGGCGGCGTGGAGGGCTTGTCCGATCGCTTGCCGGGATGATCGAGCATGAGATGCTCGGCGACCTCCGAGAGCAGCTTGCGGAGCGTCGGATCGTCGTCCACCTGCGCGGCCCTGAGCAGGCCCGCGGCGATCGATGTGCGTCGGTCGGTCTCTTCGCGATAGCGGTTCGCTTTGATCCGCTCTTTGACGAGCCAGAGCAGCGGGATGCCGAGCAAGAGGACGACGACGAGCAGAACGACGAGCCAGAACCTCGTGCTGAGGAGCTGCGCGGCCGTCCCGAGCGGCGCGGGGCGCATGCCCTCCTGACGTTGCAGCGCGAGCTCGACGAGCGCGTCGTTCGAGCCGAGCACGGCTTGCCTCCCGATCTCGCGGCTCGTCTGGCCGATCGCTTCCCGCACCTCGGGGCGTCCGAACAGCTCGTCGGCGAACACCTGGCGCAGCGAGGGGCCGAGCGAGCGCGCCATCTCCTCCGACACCGATCGCACCGTGGCGGTGGCGACGTCCGAGGCGAGCGCTCGCGTCGCGGGACGGAGCGCGCTCGCTTCTTCGTGGAACGCGACGAGCACGGCGCGCGTGAGCTCGCGCGCGAGCATGCGGAGCTGCTCGGAGGTCTCCTCCTGCGCGAGCCCCGCCACGAGCCCTTCCGACGCCTCGCGCGACAGGTCGCTCACGAGCTCCTGCAGCTCGGGCGTCGATCGCAGGTCGTCGACCTGATCCTGCGCCGTCCGCGGAGCCAGCTCGACCACCGTCCGGACCTTCGGCAGGCAGCCTCCGACGGCGAGCGCGACCGCCATCACGACCGCAGCAGACCTCGCTGTTCGCATGCCGGCAGAGCGTGCAAGCGAATCGCCAGGCGAGCTTCAGAGCCTCTCCGGTCCGGCGGCCATGCCGCGGAGTCGTTCGACGATGGCCGCCGTCAACGTGTCCGCGTCCCAGCCGTGCTCGTCGAGGATCCCGTCGAGGAAGAAGGTCGGCGTGCCCCGGACGCCGCTGCTCATGCCGGTGCGGAAGTCGCGCTGGACCTTCGGCAGATGTGCTCGGGCTCGGATCTCGTGCTCGAACCGCTCGAGGTCGAGCGCGAGGGCTTCGGCGTAACGAAGGATGTCTTCGAGCTCGAGCCGGTCCTGGTTCTCGAAGAGCATCGAGTGCATCTGCCAGAACCGCCCCTGTGCGCCTGCGGCCTCCGCCGCTTCCGCCGCGAGGAGCGCATGGGAATGGATCTTCGTCAGCGGGAAGTGTCGGGGCACGTAGAGCACGTCGGGGCCGACGCGTCGCAAGACCTCGGCGACCTCGTAGTGCGCGCGCGCGCAGTACGGACACTCGTAGTCCAGGTACTCGACGAGCTGCACCGCTCCGTGCAAGCTGCCGATGGCGTGATCCGGCGGGCCGACGGGTTCGCTCAGCCTGGTCATGGCTGCCTCCTTCACGAGCGCGGCGCGCTCACCGCGCCGAAGCCGCGGCCTCTTCCTGTCGAGGCGCCTGCGCCGCGGCCGCCTCCTCCTCCCGAGGCGTCTCCGTCGTCTCGGGGAGCACGCCGCTGCGCGCGAACGACGCGACCCGCGGCTGCTCGAGCCGCGCAAAATCGTCGTATGGGACCTCGAAGTAGTCGCTGTCGCCGAACGGCTGGAACACGATGCTCGTGTGCCGCGTGACCTCTTCGTCGACGATGAGCGGCATGCCGAAGAGGTGCCCCAGCGGAGGCGGCGGGCCCTGCTTGCCTTGCAGGATCCCCGGCAGGTCCTCGGGCGCCGCCTCGATGACCGGAGCGCCGAGCTCGTTCGAGATCGCCGCGAGATCGATCTGCACGCCCGTGGGATGACACGCGAGCACGAGCTTGTCTCCGGCGCGGAGGATGCGCGTCTCGACCGCGATGGCGTACGGCGGGGTGGCGTGGCCCGCCGTGGGTAGATGCTCCTCGCTCGGGTAGCTCGAGAGCCGGAACGGCACGAGCGCCTCGTGCAGGTAGCGGACGATCATGTCGAGCATGTCGATGTACCCCTTCCTCGAGCGCCGCCAAGGCGGCGCGGTCCGTCACCCGTGCGTGTGCAAGCATGCGGCCACGTGACGTGGCAGGGGCTCTCGCTCGCCTGGGCCGAGTCGCGATCGCTCAGGTGCGCTCGCGCGCGCGGATGCCGAGCGCGCGCAGGCGAGACTGGAGCGTCGACGGCTTGATGCCGAGCAGCTCGGCCGCGCCTCCGGCGCCGTAGATCCGGCCCTCGGTCCGAGCGAGCGCGCGGATCAGGTTCGCGCGCTCGAGCCGGCGCCACTCCTCGTCCGGGATGACGTCGTCCTGCATGGGGGTGGGGGCGGACGAGCGCCTCTGGTCGATCCCGCGCGCGCCGAGCACCTGCTCGAGCCGCAGCTCGTGACCGCGCGAGAGGATGACCGCGCGCTCGATGACGTTCTGGAGCTCGCGGACGTTGCCCGGCCAGTCGTAGGCCTTGAGCGCCGCCACCTGAGCTTCGGTGATTTGCGGCTGCGGCTTGCCGAGCTCTTTGGCGACGCGCTCGATGAAGTGCTCCGCGAGCATCCGGATGTCCTCCTTGCGGTCGCGCAGCGGAGGGATCCGGATCGGGAACACGCTGAGCCGGTAGTACAGGTCCTCGCGGAAGCGACCGGCCGCGACGTCGGCGGCCAGGTCTCGGTTCGTGGCGGCGATCACGCGCACGTCGATCGAGTGGGTCGTGTCGTCGCCGACGCGCTCGTACGTGCCCTCCTGCAGCACGCGCAGGAGCTTGGGCTGGAGGTCGAGCGGCAAGTCGCCGACCTCGTCGAGGAAGATCGTGCCTTTCTCGGCGAGCTTGAACCGACCCGGGCGGTCGCGGTGCGCGCCCGTGAAGGCGCCGCGGACGTGACCGAAGAACTCGCTCTCGAACATCTCGCGCGGGATCGCGCTGCAGTTGACCTTGATGAGCGCGCGGCCGGCGCGCCTGCTGCGCTCGTGGATCTCGCGCGCGAAGAGCTCCTTGCCGGTGCCCGACTCGCCGAGGATGAGGACCGTGGCGTCCGTCGGGGCGACGAGCTCGATCTCGGACAGCACGGCGCGCAGCGCCTCGCTCTGACCGACGATGCCGCCGAACGCGAGCACCTCCACCTCCTCTCGGAGAAAGGCGTTCTCGTTCTCGAGCTGGATCTGGCTGCTCACGTGCTCGGCGAGCGCGGACTCGGCGACGCTCTTCTCGGCGGTGAGGCGTGCGATGCGGAGCCAGTGGACCGCCTGGTTGACGGCCGTGCTGAGCACCATCGTCTCGAGCGCGGAAGGAAACGTCGCGCGGGTCGAGCCCACCGCCACCACGCCCTCGCCGAAAGGGAGCGGGACGACCGAGACGCGCAGCTTGTCCGGCCCGATCGGGTTCGGAATCTCGGCGTTCGCTGCGGCGCCGAGGAGCGGCGCGAGGGCCCGTCCGATCTCGGCCGGGCGCGGGCGCCGTTGGTTCGATGCGCGTACGTCCTCGACCGGAGCGCCGCCCTTCGGATGCTCGATGCGCATGTACGCGAGGTCGAGACGGAGCGCCCCGAGGAGGATGTCGAGGAAGCTCTCCACGACCTCGGGCGGCTCCCGGCGGACCCAGAGCGACGGTAACGCGCTCAGCGCTGCCAGGTCGCGCACGCATGTGCGGAGCATGCGGGCGTCGTCCTCGTTTTCCAATCCCATGTTCCCCCCTGAAACTTCGTAAACGAAGTGCGCGTCTTCGTGACGCGCGTCGAGCAGTCGCGCGGTTCGGTTGCCCGAACGCTGATTCGGTTAGCACAGGTTCTAGCACCGACACAGTGGAGTTTCGGTGTGCGCACGATCCCGTTATCCAAGGAAAAGAAGCGAGAAGCGGCCGAAAAGGCAAGCCTCGGTACGGCTTGCATTCCAGCCTCACGTCGCGCCTGCGCCCCCGGAGCTCGTGGCAGGTGGAGCGACCAGTCGCAGCGGATCGCGGAACCGTGGCGGACCGCGGGCGCGTGCCTCGGACGGCGGTGCGCGTCGAGCGACGGCTCGACTCTTGCCACGCACGCCGGACGACCGAATGCCCCTCTCGACGTACGCGCTTTCACCCGCCGAGGCCGCCGCACGCGCGCGGGAACAGAAGCGCTGTCTGACGATCATCCTCGCGGTCGCTTCGCTCGTCGGTCCGGAGCTCGACGGTCGCAGCCGCGAGCGGATGGAGCGTCTGCGAGCGGCGGCCAACCGCCTTCGTGATCTCTTGAACGCCGACATCGACGAGTCCGGCGACGGCACCAGCGAGGTCGACGTCCGGACGCTGTTCGAGGACGTCTGCGAGCTGGCGCGTCTTCGCGCCGAGGACGCCGGAGTGAAGCTCGTGCTCGACTGCGGTGGAGGAAGCATCCGCGCCGTCGAGCCCGAGATGCAGGAGGCGCTGTTCAACGTGGTCGCGGCGGCGATCGACGCGACGCCGCCGCGTCGCACGGTGTCGATGCACACCGAGCTCCGCCCGGACGGCGGTCAGGTCTGGACGATCCGGGACGGCAGCGGCGGCGTCGGCGAGACGCGAGGCGCGCGCCGTATCGAGCCCGGACGCGCCGGCACGGGTGTCGCGCTCGCGGCGGCCATCGTCCGCCGTCACGGCGGAGAGCTGCGTTCGCACTCGGCGCGCGGCCGCGGCACGACCGTCACGATCGAGCTGCCTGGAGCGGGCCGAACCCAGGAGGAACGTCATGGAAACGACATGGGATAGAGTCGCCACGGACCCGCTCGAGCCCGTGATCGCACCGCGCTGGTCGTCGCTCTTGTTCCGCGGCATCGCGAGCGCCGTCTTCGGCGTGGTCGCGCTCGCGTGGCCGGGGATCACGCTCGTCGCGCTGACGTTCCTCTTCGGAGCGTTCGCGTTCGTCGACGGGCTCATCATGCTCGCGGTCGGGGTGCAGAGCGGGAAGCGGCCCCATCGATGGCTCCTCCTCGTCGAAGGTCTGCTCGGGATCGTCATCGGCGTGCTCACGGTCCTCTGGCCGGGGCCGACGCTGCTCGCGCTCGTCTTCTTCATCGGGTTGCGCTTCGTCCTCTCCGGCGTCTTGCAGATCGCGGCCGCGATCCAGATGCGTCACGAGATGCGGCATCCGTTGCTCTTCGGGCTCGCCGGTGCGTCCGGCGTGATCTTCGGAATGCTCACGTTCGCGTGGCCCGGGATGAGCGCGCTCGTCCTCGTCACCTTCCTCGGTGTCTACGCGCTCCTGTTCGGCGCGCTGATGCTCCTCATCGCGATCCGCCTCAGGCTCTGGCGCACGCGGGGGCCGGAGCCCGTCGCTGCGTGACGGCATCGCGCCGCGCGCGATGCCGCGAGGAGTGGCCGAGGGAGAGAGGCGGTGCGTGGAGACAAAACGTCTCGTAGCGTCATGACGGCTCGCGTCAGACCACGCGTCCGAGCGCGGCGCACGTTCGCGGCGTTCGAGCGCGGCGCTCTCGCGCCGCGTCCGAGCTGCGATCGAAGATGCGTGCGGACGCCGCGACGGCGCGGCGGAATGGCGAGCCGACGCGAGTCGTTGTATGCGGCCGGCGATGACCCGCCACCTCTTCCTGGCCTGCTCGGCGCTGCTCGCGGTCGCCGCCTGCTCCCGTCCGTCGCCTTCGGGCGACGGGACGAACGTGCGCGTGTCCTCGCAGTCCGTGACGCCGAACGCGGTCGCGCCGAGCTCCGCCGCGCCCGCGACGGCTGCGCCGGCGATCGCCGAGACGTCGGCGGGCGCTTCCGCGGAGAGGGCCGGCAAGTATCCCGTGGGCGTGAGGTGCTCGGCGCCCGACGCGATCGCGCGCGAGAACCGGACCCTCGCGCCGGTCGCCGAGTGGAAGCCCGTCACGTCCGCGAAGCAGCGCGTTCGCCTCCGCGTGCCCGAGGGCGTGTTCACGGTCGCGGACGGCGCCGACGGGCTTCGGCTGACGAGCTCGCAGAAGGCCGCCACGCTCGGGCCCGGCGGAAAGGATCGGCCGTTCGCGATCCGCGTGGTCCGCCTTTCGCGCTCGATCGACGAGCTGCTCGCCGACGACAGCAAGAGCTCGCCGCTCGGCTTCGTCGAGGACGCGTTCCCGAAGCGGACCGCCGCCAGCTTCAGGCCGGCGGAAGAGGACGCGATGCTGTCGGGCTCGGCCGCGAGGGCGACGGTGGCCGGAAAGCCCGCGTACGTATGGGTCGTCGGCGTCGAGGGCTACAACAGCGACTACACGCTGGTCGAGCTCGGGCCGAAGGACACGCTGCTCGTCGTCGCCGACTGGAACTCCGCGGTCATGAAGGGGCAGCCGGAGTGCTGGCAGCGCGCGGTCATCGGCGGCGTCGTCGACAGCATCGTCGTCGACGGCTGACCGGCGGTCACTGCGCGGCCGCGGCCCGCGCGACGAGCGACGCGACGACGTCGACGATCGCGCGAAGCTTGCGCCCCGCCCTGCCGGGGACGAGCGCCTCGATCGCGGCCGTCGACGCGCTCGAGCCGTCACCGACGCGCATGCGCTCCGAGTGCTCCGCGAGCGTCCCGACCCCGCCGCGCGCGACGTCGCGCGACACGCCGCGCAGGTCGAGGCGCCCCGACGGCAGCCAGCCGCCGGCGCGCGCGAAGAGCTGCGTCGGGTAGTGGCCCCAGGAGCAGACGACGTCCGTCTCGCGCGCGAAGGCGCGCCATCGCGCATGCATCTCGTCGAACGTCTCGCCGGCGCGGAGCGTCGCTTCGTCGAGCTCCGTGTGGATCGGGGTGCCCGGCGCGATCGCGCCTCGCGGCCTCACGATCGCGCAGAAGGTCTCGCCGGTGGCCGGACGATGCGCCGCCCAGCACACGAGCTCGTCGGCGCAGGCCGGATCGGACTCGCGCTTGGCGTACGGCCACGCGTTCGCCTCGGCGGTGACGCAGATCACGTCCTCGAGGCGCTCGGTCAGCACGCGCGGGACCCGCATGCGCCGCGGGCGAGCGCGTCGCTTGGCGTGGCGCGAGATCCCTCCTCGGAAGCGGCGCTCGCACTCGATCTGGAAGTCGATCATCGCGCGGAACGGATCGAGCAGCCGCGCGAACCTCTCGGGATCGCCCTCGAGCGCCGTGAGCGCGTGCATCACGGCTTCGATCGTCGCGACCGACGTCGCGTCCGGCTCCTTGCGGATGCGGTACTCGCTCGGCCGCGGCGGCACGAACGCGTAGCGAGGCAGCGCGGCGAGCAGCGGGCTCTTCCGCACCATCTTCTTCGTCTGCGCCCACGTCCCGTCGACGACCACGAGGGTCACAGGTCCGGGCGGCGGATGGCGGACGATGTCGATCGCGCCTTCGCCTGGATAGAGGAGGATCGCCGGTCGCTCCGGATCGGAGAGCGATCGCGCGAGCGGGCTGTCGAGGCCCCACTCGACGCCGACGTGGACCTCCGAGCGCGTCAGGCACAGGCTCGCCATGTGCGCCGTGCCGATGGCGACGCGCCGCTCGCGCGGATGCTGGAGGATGACGAGCTTCGTCCTCGTCTCGATCGAACGGAGGTGCGCGCACCAACAGGCGCTCGTCGGCCGGCGGCAGCGCTCGCAGACGGGCCGTCCGGTGGCGAGCCGGTTCTGCTGGCGGTTCCGCTCGATCTCGGTCCCGAGCATGGGGCCGGCTCGAGGCGGTCAGAGCGACGGGGTCGAGGGCCGCGGCGCGGGAACTTCACGCGACGCGGACGGCTTCGTCGAACGCGCGCTGCGCGCGCCGCGACGCGCGGACGGCGCAGGCACCTGCCCGTTCTGCGCCGCATCCCCACTTCCGGCATGCGCCGCGCATTCGCGCATCAACGTCTCCCACGGGCTCTCCTGGAGCGCGCGGAGGATATCGACATCGCTGAGCACTTTGCCTGTCATGTGAGGTCGCCGGCCCTATGCAAGTGCGTCGCCAGTCACGTGCGGCGGTCACCCTCGTCCAGGAACGACCGGGGATCGGGAGTAATCCGCCGGAAGTCCGCGCAGTCGTGCGGCGACGAAGCTGCGGTGCTGCTCACTCGGATGAGACAGCACGCCCTCATTCGCACAGACGGCGCGCGGTGTCGAGCGGAAGGGGGCCGCATCCTCGGCGCCGCGCGGCGCGGCGCACGACGAAGCTCAGCCGCAGCGTCCTTTTTTCACTCCGCGTCGTTCGCGTCGGGCGCGCGCTCCGTCGGCGCCACTTCGTCGGCCGGCACCGTGAGCGTGGAGGCTACTCCGATGTCCGCTTCTCCGAGGCTCACGAGCTCCGTGCGGGCGGCGGCGCATGCGCTCGTGAAGGTCTCCGCGAGCTCGCGCGGCGTCGCGAAGCGCGCCTCCGGCGAGCGCGCGAACGCCTTCGCGAACCACGCGTCGATCTCGGGCGGCAGCCGTGGGTTCACCGTGGACGGGATGGGAGCGGGGCCGCCGCAGACCTTCCTGATGATCTCCGCGATGGTGTCGCCGTCGAAGGCGAGGGTGCCGGTGAGCGCGGCGAAGGCCGTCGCGGCGAGGCCCCACATGTCGAGGTGCGGATTCGGCGGGACCTGCGCGCGCAGGTGCTCGGGCGACATGTAGCTCGGCGTTCCGGAGATGAAGCCGTTCTCGTCCGTGGTCGCCTTGTTCAGGAGCGAACGGGCGAGCCCGAAGTCGACGAGCTTGGCCACGCCCTCCGGTCGTTCGGGATCGTCGACGAGCAGGATGTTCTCCGGCTTCACGTCGCGATGGATGATGTTGCGCGCGTGCGCCTCCGTGAGCGCGCGCGAGATCTGATCCACGATCGACGCGACCTCGTGCGTGGGGAGGGGACCTTCGCGCTCGATCCGCGCGCCGAGCGACTCGCCGGAGATGAAGTCCATGACGAGGTACGGCGATCCGTCGTGCGCGATGCCGTGGTCGTAGACACGGACGACGTTCTCGCTGCGCAAGAGCGCGAGCGCGCGCGCCTCGCGTTCGAAGCTCGCGTAGTCCGGCGTCTCCGCGACGTCCGGCTTCATGAACTTGATGGCGACGTCGATCCCGAGCGACAGGTGCACGCCGAGCCAGACGCTCGCCATCCCGCCTTCGCCGATCTGCCGCTCGAGGCGGTACTTGCCGCCGAGCACCGTTCCGCTCGGCAGCACGCCGCGCTCCTGCACCGCCTGCTCCTGCACCGCGGCGCGGCTCGCGTGGAAGGAGACGCCCTTCGCGAGCCGGAGCTGCAGCTCGCGCGGGTGGAACGGCTTCGACAAGAAGTCGTCCGCGCCTGCCTCGAGCGCCTCGATGAGGTCGTCCTTCTGCTGCCTGCCCGTCAGCATGACGACGTAGACCTCTTCGCCGTGCGGGGTGTTGCGGAGCAGCCGGCAGATCTCGAGGCCGCTCATCTTCGGCATGTCCCAGTCGAGGATCGCGATGCGCGGAGCGTCGGCGCGCTTGAGGAGGCTCCATGCCTCCGCGCCGTCGCGTGCCGTGAGGGTCTCGTAGCCCCAGCCCTTCAGCGAACGTTCGAGCACGGCGAGGATGCCCGGATCGTCGTCGGCGGCGAGGACGCGCATGCCTGGTCAGGATAGCGAGGCCCTATCGAGATAGCGGCGGTCCGCGACCATTTCGTTCGGATCGAACGGCCTGTCCGTTGCGCAGAAAATTTCTCGATTGGAGGAATCCTCCGCGCACCAAGCGAAAGAAGCCGAACGATCGGGGGTTGCGCATGGCGGATTGGCTACTACATAAACCCACATGACGTCGCTGCGGTCTCGCCTTTCGATCCTCGTTGCTTCCTCGTCCGTCCTTCTTGCCCTCGTTGCCGGATGCTCGGCCGCTTCTGCGGAGCGCGCCGACGACGTCGCGACCGACGAAGCCGCCCTCGAAGCGTGCGGCGCGGACAAGTACGCCGAGGCGCTCGCGCACTACAAGAACGCCGTCGCTTGGTCGAAGGAGCGCCTCGCCGCCGGCGGCGTGGCCTGTGAAACGGAGCACGGCTACCTCTGGTCGATCGCCGACGAGGCGTCGCGCGCCGTGATGACGTGCGGTGCCTTCCGCGAGACCATCAAGTCGAGCCCGTGGGCGGAGCCGCTCCGCCAAGCGCTCGCGGAGTCGCTCACGCTGCGGAGCCTCACCGGCGAGCTCCTCGTCATCAAGGACTCGGAGTGGCAGAACTGGACCGGTACCGAGACGCTCTTCGAGAAGGGTGACCTGACGTTCTGGGCGCGCTCCGAGGGCGTGCTCGGTCCCAAGACCACCATCGTGTTCCACCCCGACGGCACGACCACGTCTTTCTCCGTCGGGTGGGAGGACGACACGGTCAAGACCGTCGAGACGCAGGGGACCTATTCGATCTCGAAGGTCGACGGCACCGAGAAGGGCAAGCGCCGCATCACCGTCACCTCCGGCGACGAGACGACGTCCTTCATCCTCGGGGTCGAGGAGGGCTGGGAGTACAAGTCCGCGCCGATCTTCACGCTGACCCCCGAGGGGCTCCCGGAGGACGTCGCGGACGGCTACGTCGACGACCAGAAGCTCTACAGCCTCGTCGACGAGTGCAGCGCCTGATCGGCTGATCGCCGACGACGACGTTCGATCGTCGCGAGCACCGAGCGCGTGGAACGGGTGGGCGGTGACGTCCACCCGTTCTGCCATGGGCCTCGTGCGAGCCCCGAGACGTCGTCGGCCGGATCGGTCGCACCGCCCGCCGCACGGCGCCTTGCCCGTATCGAGAACGCGCGGGATCGAGATGGACGGCGCGCGCTGCGCATTCCGAGCAAAGTGAAAAAATCACTTCGTCCGAGGTTGCGTGTGGCGGACTTGGGACTACAAGGTCCCACATCAACATGACGACCTCGCTCCTTCCTCGCCTGTCGGTTCTCTTCTCTTCCTCCCTTCTCCTGGCTCTGGCCGCTGGATGCGCGGCCTCCTCCGCGGACACCGCGGAGCGGGTCGACGACATCGCGACCGACGAAGCTGCCCTCGAGGCGTGCGGCTCGGACAAGTACGCCCAGGCGCTGGCTCACTACAAGAACGCCGTCGCTTGGTCGAAAGAGCGGCTCGCGGCGCAGTACGCGTGCGAGACCGAGTACGGTTACCTCTGGTTCATCGCCGACGAGGCGTCGCACGCGGTGATGACGTGCGGTGCCTTCCGCGACACGATCCGGACGAGCCCGTGGGCGGAGCCGATCCGCGTCGCCCTCGCGCAGTCGCTCACGCTGCGGAGCCTCACGGGCGAGCTCCTCGTCATCAAGGACTCCCAGTGGCAGAACTGGACGGGCACCGAGAAGTTCTTCGAGCAGGGCCTGACGTTCTGGGCCCGCGCCGAGGGCGCTTACGGTCCGGCGGTCCGCGTCGAGTTCGGTGCGAACGGCAAGGCCAAGTGGGGCTACCTCCACTACGACGAGGCCACGGGCGACATCGACTGGCGGACGCAGAACGCGACGTACAAGGTCACGAAGATCGACGGCACCGAGAAGGGCAAGCGCCGCGTCACCGTCACGCACGGTGGCAAGACGGAGTCCTTCATCCTCGGTGTCGACGCCGGCCGGCAGTACAAGGACGCGCCGATCTTCACGCTCGTGCCGGAGTCGACGGCTCCGGGCAACGCGCCGAAGCTCTACAGCCTCGTCGACGAGTGCAGCGCCTGATCGGCTGAGCGACGACTGCGACGCTCGATCGTCGCGACCGCGATCGATCGAACCGAATGCGTGGAGCGGGTGGACGGTGACGTCCACCCGTTTCACTATGGGTCGCATGACCGACGTCACGACGGCGACCGTTCCGCTTCGCTCCGGTGCGAAGATGCCTCAGGTGGGCCTCGGCGTATGGCAGGCGCCCGCGGGCGCCGTCACGCGCAACGCCGTGCTCACGGCGATCCGCCTGGGGTACAGGCACGTCGACACCGCGCGCATCTACGGCAACGAGGCCGACGTCGGCGCGGCCGTACGCGAGTGCGGCGTTCCGCGCGACCAGATCTGGGTGACGACGAAGCTGTGGAACGACGACCACGGCTACGACAAGGCGCTGCGTGCGTTCGACGCGAGCTTGCAGCGCCTCGGCCTCGACTACGTCGACCTCTACCTCGTGCACTGGCCGGTCGGCGGCAAGCGCGCGGAGACGTGGCGCGCGATGGAGGCGATCAAGAAGAGCGGCCGCGCGCGCTCGATCGGCGTCAGCAACTACCTCGTGCGGCACCTCGAAGAGCTGTTCTCGACGGCGAAGGAGCTGCCCGAGGTGAACCAGATCGAGCTGCATCCGTTCCTCCAGCATCGCGACACGGTCGCGCTCTGCAAGAAGCACGGCATCGTCGTCCAGGCCTACAGCCCGCTCACGCGCGGCAGGAGGCTCGATCATCCGGTCGTCGTCGACGTCGCGAAGAGCGTTGGCAAGACGCCCGCGCAGGTGCTCCTCCGCTGGAACGTGCAGCACGGCAACGTCGTCTTGCCGAAGTCGGTGCACGAGGAGCGCATCCGCGAGAACGCGGCGATCTTCGACTTCGAGCTCTCCGCCGAAGCGATGAGCCGCCTCGACGCTCTCGACGAGGGCGCGGCGGTGGCCTGGGACCCGCGCACGCAGGACTGAGCGCAGGCCCGGACGGCGCGCTACCGGCCTTCCGCGTCGATCCGCTCGATGTGCCCGTCGGCGTGCTTCGCGAAGCGGCCCGCGTCGCGCGGGTGCACCGGAGCGTCGCTCGGCCATGGCCATCCGCCGAAGCGCGTGCGCTGGTAGTCGAGGATCGCTTGCTCGATCTCCGCGCGCGAGTTCATCACGAACGGCCCGTACTGCACGACCGGCTGCCCGATCGGGCGCCCCTGGAGAAGGAGGATGTCGACGGGCTCGGGGCCGGCCTCGAGCCGGACGGCCGCGTCGGACCGCAGCCGGACCGCCCCGTACGATCGGAGGACCTCGCCGGCGACCGCGAGCGTCGCGCCGCGGAAGAAGTAGATGGTGCGGTTCACGCCGGCGGTCGTGGCGGGCGGGAGCTCCCACGTGGCGCCGGGGTCCATGCGGATCGTCCAGATCGCGACGCCCGTGTCGGGCCGCGACGCCCACGACCGCGGAGGCGGAGAGGGCGGGCGAGCGTCGCCGAGCGGGCCGGCGATGACGGTGACGGCCGTCTTTCGCCCGGCGTCGTCCGTGAACGGCACGACCGGGATGTCGCGCGCCCACAGCATCGAGAAGTGCGGGTGGACCAGCTTGTCCTCCTTCGGGAGGTTCAGCCAGATCTGGAAGAGCTCGAGCGGGTTCGGCTTGTCGCGCTCGAGCAGCGGGAACATCTCGCAGTGCAGGATCCCTCGGCCTGCGGTGAGCCATTGGACGTCGCCCGGCCCGAAGCGGGCCGTCGCGCCGAGCGAGTCGGAGTGATCGACGTATCCGCTCCGAAGGATCGTGACGGTCTCGAAGCCACGGTGCGGGTGCTGGGGGAACCCCGGCACGACCTCGCCGTGGTACATGCGCCATCCGTCCTTGCCGACGAAGTCCTGTCCGAGGTCACGCCCCTCGAGCGACGCGTCCGGGCCGAGCTGCTCGTTTCCTCTCGGGTACTTGTCGTCGTGGTGGACGCAGAAGAGAAAAGGATCTGCGGTCTCCCACGGGAAGCCGAGGGATCGCGTCTCGAGAATGACGTCTCGCCTCACGTGCCGCATCCTAACGGATGAGGGAAGAGCGAGGGTGACGAAGCGACGGCTCGGCCGCGGATCGGCCACGAGCCGATGGTCGAGCTTTCTGCTCGTCACGCGGCTCTTCGTGCTCGTGCGCGGATTATACGACGTAAAGGGCTCGGACGGCGTCAGGGGAGGGAGATCTGCAGGATCTTGCCGTCGTTCCAGTCGGCGGACGGCGTGCCGGCGCTCGCGACGTAGACCCGCTTCGGCGCGACGGCGAGGGCGATCGGGCGGACGACCGAGACGGCGAGCGTCTCCGGCTCCGTCGAGTCGTGGGCGACGCGGCGGACCTGGCCGTTCAGGAAATCCGGGCCGTCGCCGGGCTCGACCCAGTACGCGTGCGTCGCGTCGAGCACGATCTCCGCGACGCCGAGGGCGTCCTCGGCGACGACCTCGTCGCGTCCGGTCGCGACCGTGAGCCGGTGGATCGCGGCGGGCCGGCCCTTCGCGTAGTACAGGTACGTGTCGTTGCCGCCCATGGCGTGGAAGCCGCCGGCGACGTCGGCGACGCCGCGCGCGCCCGTGCCGTCGGTCTTCACGCTCTGGAGCAAGCCGTTCAGGCCGGAGATGTCCACGCCGACCCAGAAGACCCTCGAGCCGGCGACGGCCATCCCGACGGGCGTGCCGTTCGAGTAGATGGGCGTGCTCGTCGAGCCTCCGCCGTTCGTCCACTGGATCGCGCTCGAGGAGCCCGCCGTCCAGAACACGTCCTTGCCGCTGACGGCGAGGTTGACGATGTCGTTGCTGTGGCTCGCGACGGTCTTGAGCTCCGATCCCGGCGCGAACTCGAGCTTCTTGAGGACGTTGGTGTCCGCCACCCAGATCGCCGTGTCCGTCGCGGTGAACGACGCAGGCCTCGTGAGCTTCGCGAGCTTGTCGACGCAGCTCTCCGACTTGCAGGTCACGGGCGCGGAGTAGATGCCCGGCTGCGTGCCGCCCTCGACCCAGTAGAGGCGGCCGTCGTGGACGGCGAGGCCGGAGCGCCAGGGCCGGAACCCCTGGTGCGAGCGGGCGCCGAGGCGGCTCCGTCCCGTGACGAGCTCCTCGACGAGGGTCGGCGCAGGCTTTCCGCCCTCGTCGATCGGCCCGTTCGGCTTCTCCGGCGCGCGAGGCTCCTTCGTCTTCGACCGGTCGCCTTTCCTGTCTCCGTCCGCGTCGCCTTCCGCTTCCTCGGCGGGCTCGGCGTCCTCCGGATCGCCCGGATCGTTCGCCGCCTCGGGCGTCGCGTGCTTGAGCTCCGTGCAGCCGACGAGAGCCGAGGTCGCGACCCATCCCAGGAGGAGCGAACGAAGGATTGTCCGCACGGGGAGCCCCCAATCCATCGCGATGCAGGCGTAGCAGAAGATTGCGATGGAGCAACGTGAGGCCGCGCTTTTCTAGCCGTTCGCGGCCCGCCTACGGGTGTTTCGCGTAACCGGGATCAGGGCTTGTGAGCGAGGCGCTTCTTGCTCGCGTCCGGCAGCGTCACCTCGATCCAGGTCTCGCCGACGCTGGTGACGAGGATCTCGCCGAACTTCTTGTGGATCAGGCGCTGTCCGAGCTCGAAGTGCCCGTCCGCGCTGTACGGGACCGGATCCGCCGAGGCGCGCGGCGCGGGATCGGGATCCTCGACGACGGGCTCGGGCGGCAGCACGTGCTTCTTGAGGATGTCGGCGATCGCGCGGCGCTGCTCCGGCCCGCGGTGGTACTCGGAGAAGAGCGCGATGCGCGCGAGGAGCTCCTCCTCGACGCTCTGGATCGCCTCGAAGATGCCGGACGCGTCCTCCGCGCCCGCCGCCCAAGCGACGTGACGCGCGGCCTGCGGGACGCGGTGTCCGTCGCCGAACGTCTCGTTGCGTGCCGCCGTGCAGTCCTTGGCCGCGTTCTTGACCGCCTTGAGCGCCTCCGGCGTCGGAGACGCGAGCCACGCCTCGGTCGCGTCGAGCGCCTTCTGCGGACGCTGATCGTCCTTCCGGCGATCGGCCCACTCCTCGAGGACGAGGCTCCGAATGACGTCGATCGCCGCGCGCATCAAGACGTCGCGCGGGACGCTCTCGAGGGCCGCGGCCCACTCGGTCGCGGGCAGGCCTTTGACGGGATCCCCGCGCAGGGCGAGGAGGCGGTCGAACTTCGCGTTCAGCGCGGCGCGATCCACGACGGGACCGTAGCACGGACGATGCGCGCCGAGCGAGCAGGGGAGCGAGCTCGAGCGCGGGCGTCTTCGCGCGAGCCGACCTAGCGGTCGCGTGCGAACGGTGCGAGCGACGGCAGGACGAGATGCGCAGCGCCGCGTGCGGCCTCGGATCGATCAGCCGCGAGGATCGCGCGCCGATCCGTCCGAGACGAGGCGGCGGAGCTGCCACGACTGCACGCGCATCGCGAGCTCGGTGCGGTGATATGCCGAGCGCAGCGCGCCGACGACGAGCGCCGGCAGCACGATCCCCGCGAGCACGGACGTGTAGAGATAGATGGTCGTGCTCGTCGTCGGGAAGTCGATCACGACGGAGCGGATCTGGATGCCGCCGTCCACGAAGCGCACCGTCGTCGGGAAGAGGCCGAGCGCCTCGCCGAAGACGCTGATGGTCCATGCCACGGCCGACAGGACGATGATCGCGATGCGCAGCGGCCAGTCGCGCACGAACGCGAACAGGACGCCGTGCGCGGCGATGAGCGTCGAGACGATGAGGTAGGGACCGTAGACGCTCGTGATGTACGTGCTCGTCCCGAGCCCGAGCAGGAACATCACGAAGAGCGCGGGGTACGACGGCCGGAGGGCCGTCACGACGCCCGCGACGAACGCGAGCGCCCAGAGAACGTGGGCCGTCGCGAAGATGCGCTCGTCGTTCACGCCGAGCATCCACGTCCCGACGCCGTTCAGCGAGATGTACCCGTAGAGGACGGCGCCCGCGATGCCGCCGCGCCGGATGTTCTTGCGGACGTCGGCGGCGTTCTCCGCGGCGACCTCGGCGGGCGTGACGGCGGGCGGCTTCGTGAGCAGGTCGACGAGCGTGGCGAGGGCCTCCTTGTTCGAGGGATCGAGGGCGAGCGCCTTGCCGACCTCGCCGAGCGCCTGCGCGCGCATGGCCTCCTCTTTCGCTCCGTCGGCGCCGTCCTTCCCGTCGCGCGGGCGAAGCGCCTCGTCGGCCGCGCGGCGGGCGGCTTCGGCGTGCTTGCGCGCGCCCTCGCGGCGGAGCTCGAGGTCGCGATCGCCGTCGAGGTACGCCTCGATCGCGTCGCGCAGCGCCATCGCCGACGGCAGTCGATCGGCGGGGTGGAGCTTCGTCGCCTTCACGCACAGCTCCTCGAGCTCGGGCGGGACGTCGGCGTTCGGCACGCGGACGCTCGGCCGCGCCTCGATGCCCGCGATGATCTTCGCGATGACCTCGGAGGCCTCGTCGCGCGGATGGAACGGCTCACCGGTCAGGATCTCGAAGAGGACGGCGCCGAGCGCGTAGACGTCCGCGCGTGCGTCGACCTCGCCGCCGACGGCTTGCTCGGGCGCCATCGTGACGAGCGATCCCATGATGGTGCCGAGGCCGGTGATGTCGGCGGCGGCGCCGACGCCGACCTTCGCCTCGACGTCCGCGTCGACTCCGGGGTCGACCTTCGGGTCGCTCGTCGGCGCCTCGCCCGCGACGGTCTCGCCGGCGATCTTCGCGACGCCCCAGTCGAGGAGGTAAACCTCGCCGTAGGGCCCGAGCATGATGTTCGTCGGCTTGATGTCGCGGTGGATGACGCCGCGCTCGTGCGCGTAGTGGACGGCCGCGCAGAGCTGGCTGAAGGCCGAGAGGAGCTTGCGCCGCGAGTAGCCCGCCTCGTTCCCCGCCGCGCGCTCCGCGAGCACCTGCGCGAGCGACTTGCCGCGCACGCGCTTCATCGTGAAGTACGGCTTGCCGTTCGCGTTCGTGCCGACGTCGTACACGGGGACGATCGCGGGGTGCTCGAGCTGACCTTGCACGCGCGCCTCGCGAGCGAAGCGTGCGAGCGCGTCGTCGTCCTTCGCGTCCTCGTTGAGCTCCTTCAGCGCGACGCTGCGCCCGACGTTGTGATCGTGCACGAGGACGACGGTGCCCATGCCGCCGCGACCGAGCACGCGACGGCGCTCGTAGCGCTCTTTCGGGGCGCGCCCGAACGTCGCCGCGGCCTGCTCGATCGCCACGGGATTCGGCGAGTCCTCCGACGCCGTCTCCTTCGGAACGAACGTCAGCGTCTCATCGGGATCCGGGGGCATCGGATCAGAGGATACGGCATGCGCCCGCGGCGCCCGGAGCGCGCTCGGGCGCGGCGGACAGCCCGAGTCTCGGGCCGCTCTCGGCGCGCGGTCCGTGTACCCTCTTCGCCTGGAGCTCGAACGTGGCCGATACCGCTGCCGACATCGCCATCGACACCGACACCGACACCGACGCGGCCGACGCCGTCCGCAAGATCGTCCGTGCCCTCGAGGCGGAGACGCTCGGACCCGAAGACGCGCTCGAGCCGCTCGTGCGGGCGGCGCACGACGCGAAGACGCTCGGTGGTCGCGTGGCGGCGTATCGAGCGCTCGGCGCGCTCTCGGGCAGGGCGTACGGCGCCAAGTGGGAGATCGCCGAGCGCGCCGCCTTCGCGCTGCTCTACGTCGCGCGCGACGCGGACACGCCGGCGGAGCGCGCGCTCTTGCTCCAGGCGATGGGACGCGGCTTCCGGAACGCGTGGCTGATGCCGTACGTGCACGGCCGCCTCTTCGACGAGGACGAGACCGTCGTCGTCGCGGCGATCTCGGCGGCAGGAGGCCTGGCGTTCCCGGCGCTCGAGGAGACGATCGCGTCGACGTTCCTCGGCGACGACGTCGCGCCGCCGGTGCGCGCCGCGGCGATCGCCGCGCTCGGACGCATGGGCGCCGAGAGCGCCGCCGAGCGCCTCGTGCCGTTCATCACGAGGTCGGCGGACGACTCGACGGCCGCGCTCGCCGCGCTGACGGAGATGCGCTCGCGTGCGGGCCGCGACGCGGCGCTCGCCGTCCTCGCCGACGAGCCTTCGCGCGAGGTCCTCCTCGGCGCGGTGCGCTACCTCGCGGAGATCGGCGAGGCGGAGGTCCGCCGCACGCTCCGCGCGCTCGCGCGCGACGAGGACACCGAGCTGCGTCTCGCCGCGAGCTTCGCCTGGCGAGCGCTCGACGCGGAGCTGGCGAGCGACGCCGAGGAGCGCATCCTCGCCGCGCTCACCGAGCGCGATCGCGCCGTGCGAGCCAGGCTCGCGCGCCGCCTCCGCACGCTGCCCGTGTCCGACGTGCTCGAGCACGCGAGCGTCCTGCTCGCGGACGATCCGCGCGGCGTCATCCAGGTCGTCGCCGAGGTGCGTGCCCCGGAGGTCACGAGGTTCCTGCTCGGGATCGCGCGCGACGAGTCCCAGCCGGTCGACGTGCGCACGCGTGCGGCCGGCTCGATCGAGCCGAACGACGCGTGGGAGCGCGACGCGCTCGTCGAGCTCGTCGCGTCGAAGACCGATGCCGCCGTGCGCGTCGCGGCGACGCGGACGCTCGGCGCCTTCGCGCCGACGTCGTTCGTGCTCGATCGCCTCTCGAGCCTCGCGGACGATCCCGATCCGTCCGTGCGCGGCGCGCTCTTGTGGGCGATCCAGCTCTCCGCGCGCCCGCGCGATCTCGGCGGCAAGGAGCGCACGCGCTCGGAGGCCATCCTGCGCGCGGCGCTCACGGACGAGGACCCGTCCGTCCGACGCCGGGCTGCCTACGTCGCGGGCAACCTCGACGCGGCCGCGCTGGTGCCCGATCTCGTCGCCCTCGCGCGGGCGGAGAGCGAGCGCGCCGATCTGCGCGTCGCCGCCTTCGTGGCCCTCGGCGAGATCGCGTCGCCGGCGCGGTTCGCCGATCTCGTCCACCTCTGGAACCGCGAGGACGATCCGCACGTGCTCGGCGCGGCGAGCCGCGCGCTCGAGCAATCGCTCCTCGCTTCCTCTTCTTCCGCAGGTCCTTCTTCGACGCCTGCGGGCCCTCCGTCGTCGCCGCCGTCGGCGCCTCCGTCGCTCGCGCGCGTGCACGATCGGCTGCCGAAGCTCCTCGCATCGAAGGACGCGCGCGTGCGCGCCGCCGCCGCGCGCGTCGCGGGGCTCGCGGTCGGCGCCGTCCCGCTCGAGCCGATCGCGGCCCTGCTCGAGGACCCGTCCCCGCGCGTCCGCGAGAAGGCCGTCACGGCGCTCGCGCGCATCGACGGCGCACGCGCAGAATCCATGCTCGTCGCCGCGCTCGACGACGCGGACGCCGCCGTCCAGGAGCGCGCCGCCGAGGCGTTGCTCGCCGTCGGAACGGCGAGCGCCGCCGCGCGCGTCCTCGAGTTCGTCTCGCGAACGCCCGACCGCGCCGCCGCCCTTCGGGTGGCGCGCAGGCTCACGGTGCGTCGCGACGACGACGAACAGAGCGCCCGCATCGGCGAAGCGCTCGATCGCGTCGGCCCCGACGATCCCATCTACGAGACGCTCGTCGCGCTCAAGCTCGCCGTCCTCGAGGCCACGCGTCCGGCGGCTTCGCGCGTCGGGTCGATCGACGACGCCATCGCGGAGGCCTTCCCGAGCTTCGTGCGCCTCCGCAGCGAGCGCAGCTTCGCGTCCCTCGCGCGCAGCCTCCGGACGGCGGAGATGCTCCACGCCTCGACCGATAGGGGATCGGACGACGATCACTCCGCCGCGATCATCCTCTGGACGAAGTGCCTCGAGGGCTACCTGCACGGCTGGCTCGCGCCGCGGCTGCACTCGCTGTTGCAGCGGTCGACCGTGCTGCTCGAGCTCTCCGATCGCGTCCTCGGCAGCGGGTGGCCGTCGTACCAGCGGTGGCTTTCGCAGCGCTGGAAGGATCCGGTGAAGGTCGGCGCGCTCTCGGTCCAGGTCCCGCTCCGCTCCGTCGTCAACGCGCTGCGCGACTTGTCCGCCGGCAAGACGCGCCCGGTCGACTCGCCGCTGAGCGTCACGGAGTGGGGGCGCATCCTCCTGTTCCTGGGGCTCGATCACCCGTCGGGCCCGAAGAACGTCCTCGGCGTCGGGTGCCGCGAGCCGGAGCGCACCGCGCGGCTCGCGCACAGGCTCCAGGTCCTCGCGCAGGTGCGCAACGTCGTCACGCACCGGTCGGCCGCGGACGCGGACACGCTCGTGGAGTTCCGGCGCGGGTACTACGTCGCGTTCGAGGATCTGGCGGCGATGGCGTGAGCGCTTTTTCTGGCTCGAGTCCCTCCGCACGACGCTTTGTTGGCCCGAGCGCGCCGGGCTCGCGACGATCACGTCGTGCGGATCATGCGACGCGGAGCGCTCCTCGCTCTCGCCATGGTCGCGCTCGGCTGCGGCACGACCCGCCGTCCCGCCGAGCCGTCGTCATGGCCGGCCCCTTCGTCCACGCCCTCCGGAGCGGAGGTCGATCCGGCGGCCCTCGCCGCCATCCGCTTCGCGGAGGCGCAGGTCGGCAAGCGCTACTGTTGGGGAGGGACGGGCCCTAGCTGCTTCGACTGCTCGGGCCTCGTGCAGGCCGCGTGGCGCTGGGCGGGCGTGAAGCTGCCGCGTACGTCGGCCGCGCAAGGGCGCGCGCTCGTCGAGGTCCCGTTCGAGGACGTGCGACCGGGCGACATCCTGTGGTGGCCCGGTCATGTCGGCCTCTACGTCGGAGGCGGAGAGATGATCGACGCCTACCACTCGCGGGCGGGCGTCGTCCGCCGTCCGGCCGCCGTTCCGGAGCGCGTGCTGCGCGTCACCCCGCGCGAGCTCACGGCTGCGCGTTGAGGCCCATCACTCGGCCGTCGCCTGCGCGGTGA
>CALFEQ010000057.1 GCA_937949945.1 uncultured Myxococcales bacterium | reverse complement strand
GCGAGATCAGCCCCTACGCGACGGGCCACTGCGACCTCCACAACCAGACGATGACCCTCACCGTCTTCAGCGAGTCGCCCACGCCTCTGCCCAAGAAGGCGGCTCCGGCGCAGGGGGTCGTCACCGTACGCCCGCCGCCGCCTCCCCCGCGGCACACGCCGGCCCCCATGCGTGCGACGCCGCCGCCCGCTCGCAAGCCGCCGCCTCCGGTGCCCACGCCGGCGCGTCGCTCGCCGATCGACGACACGATCGAGCTCGAGCTCGACGGTGGATCGACGCGGCCGCTCGCTGCGCCTCCGCAAGGCTTCACCGTCACGAGCTTCGCTTGGGATCACGACACGAAGACCTGGTCGGTTTCTCGACTCCCCGAGCTCGACTCGCCGCGCACGCTCGTCCTCGCGTTCGGTGCGCCCGAGATCCTCGAGGATCCGTCGCCCTTCCACGCCCTCGCGAAGGCGTACCCGCGTTCGGTCGTGATGGGCTGCTCGAGCGCGGGGGAGATCCACGGCACGACGGTCCGCGACCGGTCGATCTCCGTGACCGTCACGCGGTTCGAGAAGACCGATCTGATGCTCACGTCGATGGACGTCGCAGGACCGGGCGACTCCTTCTCGACCGGTCAGGCGATCGCGAAGAAGCTCGCCGCTCGCCCGGGCCTCCGCGGCGTCCTCGTCCTCTCCGAAGGCCTCAACGTCAACGGCTCCGAGCTCGTACGCGGCCTCAACTCCGTCCTCGACGAGTCCGTCGTCGTCTCCGGAGGCCTGTCCGGCGACGGCTCGCGCTTCAAGCAGACCTGGGTCGCCGTCGGCTCCAAGGTGAAGAGCAACATCGTCGCCGCCGTCGGCTTCTACGGCGACCACATCCAGATCGGCCACGGCTCCAAGGGCGGCTGGGACAAGTTCGGCCCCGAGCGCGTCGTCACCCGCAGCGAGGGCAACGTCCTCTACGAGCTCGACGGAAAGCCCGCTCTCGCTCTCTACAAGGAGTACCTCGGCGAGAAGGCCAAGGAGCTACCCGCCTCCGGCCTCCTCTTCCCCCTCTCGCTCCGCGCCTCTTCCAAGGACGACAAGTTCCTCGTCCGCACGCTCCTCGCCGTCGACCACCAGAAGAACTCCCTCACCTTCGCCGGCGACATCCCCAAGGGCTACCTCGCCCAGCTCATGAAGGCCGACTTCGACCGCCTCATCGGCGGTGCGTCGCTCGCCGGCGCGATGGCCAAGGAGACCGGTGCTCCCGTCGGCAAGGACTCGCTCGTCGTCGCCATCTCCTGCGTCGGTCGCCGCCTCGTCCTCGGCGACCGCATCGAGGAGGAGGTCGAGGCCGTCCTCGATGCGCTCCCCAAGGAGCAGCAGAGCCACATCACCGGCTTCTACTCCTACGGCGAGATCAGCCCCTACGCGACGGGCCACTGCGACCTCCACAACCAGACGATGACCCTCACCGTCTTCAGCGAGTCGCCCACGCCTCTGCCCAAGAAGGCGGCTCCGGCGCGCGCCGCCAACGGAAAGCAGGCGGTGGCCGAGCCGGCGGTGGTCGTCCCGCGCGCTCCCGAGCCGGCGCCCGTCGCATCGTCGCCGCCGGTACCGCCGCCCGTCCCGCCGCCGAGCCCCTCTTCGTCCGGCGCGTTGTCGCGGCCGAAGGGGCCGTCTCGCGCGGTCACCCGCCTCCCGCTCCAACCCTCCGGGACGACGGGCGCGAACGTCCAGAAGACCAAGCACGGCGACGTCACGCTCGTCACGATCACGGGACGCCTGACCGAGTCCTTCAAGGGCGAGGCGCTGGGCCGCGAGCTGCGCGGCGCGGTCGCGTTCGATCTCGCCAGCGTCGAGCGCATCACGAGCTTCGGCGTGCGCGAGTGGCTCTCGATGCTGGGCGCGATGCAGGACGTGCGGAGGCTCTATCTCCTGCGCGCGTCCGAGCCGGTCGTGAACCAGCTCAGCATGATCCGGAAGTTCGCCGGGAACGGGCACATCGTCTCGTTCTGGGCACCGTATCTCTGCAGCGCCTGCGGCGAGCAGTTCGAACGGCAGCTCGACTGCGAGCGCGACGCCGACGCCATCCGCGACGGGATCGCCCCCGACGCGCAGTGCCCGCGCTGCGAGGGCACAGGGCAATTCGACGACGACGTGCGCACGTACTTCGCGTTCGCCGCTCCGCACCTGCTCGCGCCGGTGCCGGAGGACATCCGGGCGATCCACGACATGCTCGATGCGCAGCCCGTCGCCGCACCGCGCGACGGCGTCGACAAGACCGTCGAGGGGAACCTCACGCGCGTGCGCGTCAACAGCAAGCTCGGCGCCAACCTGCGCTGGAAGCGCGTCCTCGACGGCATCGAGGGCTCGCTCGTCCTCGACCTCGGTGGCGTCACGGGCGTCGAGCCCGCCGGTCTGACCAACCTCGAGCAGGCGCTCGGGGCGCTCGGACCCGAGGTGACGAAGATCACCGTCGAGAAGGCTCCCTCGCAGGTCGTCGAACGGCTCGCCCAGACCGGGATCGCGGCCCGTATCTCGATCGTCTCGGCGCTCGTCGACGCGCACTGCCCGGCGTGCAGCGTCTACCGAACGGCGCTCGTCAGCATCCAAGAGCACGGTGACGCGCTCGCCTCGGGCGAGCCGCCTCGCGTGCACTGCAAGCGCTGCAACGGCGAGATGGTCATCGACCCCGCGAACAGGACGCTCGCGTTCCTCCGAGCGCAGATTTCGGCCGCGTCCCAGAAGACGAAGCCGTCCGTGCAATCGCCCATCGCGAGCGTGAGCGAGCCCGCGTCCTCGCTCGGCGGCATGAGCGTGCTCGAACGGCGCCCGACGGACGACGTCGCGGGCCCGGCGTCGGCGGCGTCGGCGGGACCGGCGAAGCGGAACCTCGGGCTCACCATCGCCGTGGGCGCACTCGGCCTCGCCGTCGTCGTCCTCGGCGTTTTGCAGCTCTCGCGCCCGAACATCGCTCCCGCGAACGGCGCGGTCCCGACCGTCCCGGTCTCCGCACCGGCGAGCGCCACGGCCCCGGCGCCGACTTCGGAGCCGGAGCCTGCGACCACGGCTGGATGGATGCAGAACGTCGACCTTCCGCCGGCGTGGGTGGAGCGTCCCTTCGTGCTCGAAGGATCGGACGTCTTCGTCGTCGGGAAGGGCGAGCTGTCGGCGACCGCCGAGCAAGCGATGGCGCAAGCGCGCAACGACGCCATCGTCAGGCTCGTGACGCAGATCCACCGCGAGCTCGCGGGGAGCCCGATCGCGGACTTCCTCCAGGGCCGGATCCGCGAGCCGTCGGGCGCCATGAACGAGGCGATCGCGAACCGTTATCTCAAGCAGTTCGGGACGACGGCGTCGCCCGAGCGCGTCGACGCGGCGCTGCGGAAGCGCGAGTCGGGGCTCGAGGGCTTCGCTCGATACAAGCTTCCGAAGGAGACCTACCAGCGCGTGGTGGCATCCTATCGAGAGACCTCTTCCCTGCAGGGGATGGTCGTGGGACGCTTCTTCCCGTTGCTCGAAACGACGATGCACTCCGAGGGCGATCTCGTCGTCGTGAACGTCCTGCGCGGCCGGGCGGCCGAGCTGGGCGTGCGCCCCGGCGACGTCGTGCTCTCGGTCGGCGGCCGCCCGGTGACCGGGACGGACTCGTTCAGCAAGGCCTCGACGGAGGAGTGGGCGGCCACGCCCGTCCGTGGGACGATGCCGGTCGAGATCGAGACCGCCGGAGCGCGGCGAACGATCCGGTTCTTCAAACCCGCACCGCCGAACCCATGAGCCCCGCGCTCGAGGAGGACGAGGAGGCTCTCGCTACCCTTAGATGGAACGCATCGCGGGCTACGACCTACTTTCCAAAATCGCCACGGGGGGGATGGCGGAGATCTGGGTCGCTCGTGCCCGCCCGGGTCACGTACCGACCGCCGACGCTCGCGGGCTGCGCGAGGCGCAAGGCCTGTGCGTCATCAAGCGGCTTCTGCCGCAGCACGCGAACAACGAAGACTACAAGCGCATGTTCCTCGAGGAGGGCCGCATCGGCGCCTCGCTCGTGCACCCGAACATCGTGCGCATGTTCGACTTCGGCAGCGACGGCGGCACGTACTACCTCGCGATGGAGTACCTCCACGGCGAGGACCTCCGGGTCGTGAATCGCATCAACCGAGCCGAAGGCCGGACGATGCCCCTCGCCCACGCGGTGGACATCATCATCCGCGCCTGCGCGGGCCTCCACTACGCCCACGAGCTCCGCGGCCCGGACGGAGCTCCCCTCGAGCTCGTGCATCGCGACGTCTCCCCGCACAACGTCTTCTTGACGTTCGACGGCCAGGTGAAGGTCGTCGACTTCGGGATCGCCAAGAGCCTCGATCGTCGCTGGGAGACGAAGCACGGGACGCTCAAGGGGAAGGTCCCGTACATGTCGCCGGAGCAGATCAAGGCCCGACGGCTCGACCGCCGGACCGACATCTATGCGACCGGCGTGATGCTCTACGAGCTCGTGCTCGGTCGCAGGCCCTACGTCCTCTCCGCCGGCGGCGACTTCGCGATGATGATGGCGATCGCGCGGCACGATCTACGCCGGCCTCGCGAGGTCTCGCCGGACATCGACCCGGTGCTCGAGGAGATCATCCTCCGCGCGATCACCTACGACCCGCGCGGTCGCTTCCAGACGATGGAGGAGATGGCGGAGGCGCTGCAGAGGTTCGCGGCCTCGCGCCGGCTCGAGACGGGTCCCGGCCCGCTCGCCGCGTACATGAAGTCGCTCTTCGGCGCGCGCGTGGACGCCTGGAAGGCAGCGCAGGCCCAAGACCTGGCCGCGCACGTCGTCCAGGTGGAAGAGGAGCGCGCCCAGAGCGCGCTGTACGAGGAGGAGGAGCCCGACAGCACGACCTTCGTCGCGGAGGCGGCCGATCACTCCACCGCGTCGCACACGAGACCGAGCGGCGCGCCCGTCCCTGGTGCGCCCCCGAGCGCCGCTTCGCTCGTGGCGAGCACCTCGTCCGGCGTCGCGGCGGTGCTCGAGGTCTTCGGGATCACCGTCGTGACGCTCCGCGGCCGCATCGACGAGCACTTCTCGGGAGCCGCCCTCGGCGGATCGCTCAGCGGCACGGTGCTCTTCGATCTCAAGCACGTCGAGCGGGTGACGAGCTTCGGCGTGCGCGAGTGGCTCGAGATGCTGCAAGCGATCGAGGAGCAGGACGACGTCGACGTCTGGCTCGCGCGCTGCTCCGAGGCGGTCGTCACGCAGATGAGCCTCATCCGGACCTTCGCGGGGAAGGCGAAGCTGCTGTCGTTCCAGGCGCCGTTCCTCTGCGACGACTGCGGGAACTCGTTCTCGCGCACGCTCGACTGCGAGGAGGACGCCGCGTGGTTCCGGGACGGCCGCGGGGAGCTGCCGCGCTGCCCGCGCTGCGGCGGCGCGGCGAAGCTCGACGACGACCCTGCGTTCTTCGCGTTCGCGGCGCCGTACGCCGGCCTGCGCGTCCCCGAACGGATTCGCAACGTCCTGGCCACGGTTCAGCAGAGCGACGGCAGGGACGTCGACGTCGTCGACAAGACCGTCAGCAACGACGAGACGCGCGTGCGGGTGAACCGCGACGTCGACCGCTCCGTCCGGTGGAACCGCATCTTCGACGGGATCGAGGGCAAGCTCGTCATCGATTTCCGAGGCGCGCCGCGCGTGAGCTCCGAGGGCGCGACGAACTTCGCGCACGCGATCAAGGCGCTCGGTGCCGAGGTGACGAACATCGAGATCCTCGAGTGCCCGGTGAACGTGCTGACGGCCTTGGGCGAGCGCGCCACCGGTGGCAACGAGCGTCTGCGGATCGTCTCCGTCGCCTTCGCCGGGCGTTGTCACTCGTGCGGGGCCGCGCGAACGGGCGTGGTCCCGATGAGCGAGGTCGTGCGCGTGTCCGACTCCGGCGAGCCGCCGTTCGTACCGTGCCGCCGCTGCAACGCCGCCCTGGACGTCAGCGACACGGCGCCCTCGCTGAAGATACTCTTCAATCCCCCCTCGAGCGCGCGGGCGGTCGCAGCCGCCGCGCCGCCCTCGACTCCGTCGCCCGTGTCCGACCTGGGGGAGCGAGAGCCGTCCGCTCCGGCGCCCCCGCCGTCGGCGGCGCCTCGCGAGGGCGCGAAGGACGAGCCGTCCCGCATGCTCGTGGTCGCACTCGTCGCGGCGGCGGCGGTGCTGGCCGTCGTGCTCGTCATCGCCGGGGTGCTGCGCGCCCGACCGTCGACGGGGTCGATGACGTCTGCCGTCGCGGCCGCGACCACGGAGGCCGGAGCGAGCGGCGTCGGCGCGCCGAGCGACGCCGAGACGAGCTCGGTCGAGATCGGGCCCGAGGCCGTCGAGATCACGATCACGCTCCCGGGCTCCGGCTCGGAGAGCGACGTGGCGCTCGCGCGCTCCCGTGCCGTGCTCGCCGCCGTCGAGCGGCTCGAGCGCAGCGTCAGCCCGGAAGTCGGCGCGGCGAACCTCGCCGCGCCACCCGAAGCCGACCTGTCGTCGATCGAGCGTCGGTTCAATCGCGACGTCGGCGCGTTCGCGAGCCCGGAGCGTACGGAGGTACGCGTCGAAGGCAGCGGCGCGTCGGCGAAGGTCCGGGTTCGTTATCGTATTGCCCGCTGGGGGTGGGACCAGGCCGTTTCGTTCTACGACTCCCGTCGCGTCATCTTCGGGCTCACGCTCGCTCGTGCGCTCCCGAACCGGCGCGATGGGCTCGTCGTCGTCGAGGTGGACGCGTCGCGGCACCCGGACGTCGTGCGTGGCGCAGTCCTGCTCTCTCTGGACGAGCGCTCCACCTCGACCGGATTCGACGCCCTCCCGCGGAAGCCGAAGGCGAGTCACAATGCCGTCTTCGCCGTCGGCACCGCATCGCTTTCGTCGAGATTGAAGTAGTCATGGACTCCTACCGTCCCCCCCCTTCATCGGCACCTAGCTTGTCCGGGCGACCTCGCATCGGGGTCCTCGACGCCAACCGCACCGTCGCGCAGCGCGTCGGCCGCGTGCTCCGCGCGGCCTCGGGGCTCATGGACGTCGTGATCGACGGAGACCCCGTGTCCGTGCGCAGCGCCCTCGACGACGACCCGATCCTGCTCGCCTGCGACGCGAGCGACATCGACATCGCGCTCGACTGGGCCTCGCGGCGGTACCAGAACATGTCGGTGCTCGCATGGAGCAACGGCGACATGGAGCCGCTCCTCGCGGCCGCGGCCAAGAGCCCTCGGATCGTCAGCATGCTCGGCTGGCCGGCGTTCGCGTCGATGCCGCGCCCCTGGGAGCTCGTGATGGCGGCGCGACGGATCGTCGATGTGGACGCGCCTTCGCCGAGGCTCGGTGAGCTCTTTCCGTGGGGCTCGACCATCGCGCGCTATCGCCCGCGAACCAGCGAGGAGCGCGACCTCGCCGTCAGCGAGGCGTCGAACCTGACCGAGCGCGCCGGCGCGTCGGCGAGGGTCGTGCAACGCGTCGCGGAGGTCGCGCACGAGATGCTGATGAACGCGATGTACGACGCGCCCGTCGACGAGAGCGGCGTCCCCAAGTACGCGCACGATCGAAAGCAGGACATCGTGCTCGAGGACCACGAGGTGCCGACGTTCCGCATCGCGACCGACGGCATCAACGTCGCGCTTCAGGTCGTCGATCCGTTCGGGCGGCTCCACCGGGATCACGTCCTCGACGGGATCGCCCGCGGGCGTCAGGCCGCGACGAGCGAGGGCCCTGCGATCGACACCTCGAACGGCGGCGCGGGGCTCGGCATCTGGCGAATCTACAGCCAGAGCACCGTCTTGGTCACCGACGTCGAGCCGGGCAGCTTCACCAGCGTGACCGCGTTCTTCGATCTCGACGTCAACCCGCGCGAGGCGCGCAAGATGCCCGTCTCGCTCCACCTGTTCGAGCGGCAGCGTCGCTGACGTGCGCGCTCTCAGAACACGAACGGCACGTCCACCTGGACGATGCGGTAACCGAGCGCCGCCATCGGATCGTCGATCGGATGCGCATACGCGACGCCCGGCCGAAGCACGTGAGCGCCGACCGGGACGTGCACGCGCACGCCGGCCGAGGCCGTGAGCGAGTCGCGACCGGGTAGCGCGCGTCCGGGGTAGAGCAGGATTTGGTAGCGAACCTCCGCGCCGGCGGAGAGCCACGGGACGACGAAGTATCCGACGTGCACGCCGGCCGTGGCGGCCGTCTTCCACGCGTCCTCTTGCACGCGCGCAGCCCTGACGCGGAGGTACTCGAACCCCGTGAGATCGGCCTGCACGGTGAGGCCGTGGGCGATCCATGCGAGCGACACGCCTGCGAGGAGGCTCACGTCGTTGGCGGCGAACATCGTGTTGTCGATGCCCGAACGCGCGAGCGAACCGGCGACGATGGCGGCCCTCTCGCGCGGGTTCGCGACGGTCCCACCGCCCTGCCCGCTCGGCAGGACGACGCCGGCCGTCAGCGCGAGGCGCAGCGGCGTGGAGAGCCGCGACGCATGGGTCGCGCTCAGCGCCGTGTTGGTGAAGGCACTCGCCGCCGCCTCCCCTTCGCCGAGCTGGTGGACCCAGCCCGAGCGCACGCCGATCCCTACATTTTTCCCCACCTCGAACGCGGCGCCGAGGAACGAGACGATCGTCGCCGCGCGATCCTGGAACGCGACGACCGTGTCCGAGCGGACGGCGGTCACGACGAGCACCGGCCGCAAGTGCCACGGAATCGAGTACGGCGCCGGCTTCTCCAGCGCCGGCAGGACGTCCGTCTCGGGCAGAGACACGCTCGCCTCGCCCTCCTGCCGAGCGCCCGCTGCCTCGGCCCTCGAGCCCTCGAGCACGAGTGCGAGGACGACGGATGCGAGGACCACGACGCGCTCCACCGCGCGGAGAAATCCACGGCGCGTGCCACGCCCCCGTCCTCACACTCGAGCGCCGGCCGGGCGTCGGGGTTGGGGAATCGTCGCGCTCTGATACTCTCGACTACTCTCGACGCATGTCGCGTCCGAGGGGCGACGCATGACTTCGACACACCGACGACAACATCGCCGCATCGCCTTCGCGGCGGCGGGCGGCATGCTCGCGTTGGTCGCGTGGACCAACGCGTGCGTGGGGGACGACCCGATCAATGGCGGCACGAGCACGAACGACGGCGGGAGCGTCACGCTCGACGGTACGCCCGAGACCGATGCACCCGACGCGACCGCCGCACACGACTTCTCGTTCGAGCCCGAAACGTTCGATGTCGACCCCGGCCAGACGGTGACGCTCCGCGTGCGGGGCTCTCCGGAGCTCGCCAGCATCTCCCTCGTGCTCGTCGTCGACCCGATGCCGGACGCCGGCGTGCCCGCGACGGCCGTGACGCTCGGAGCGTCTTCCGTCTCGCTCGCGACCGGCGACGCCACCTTCACCGTGCAGGCCGCGCCGAATGCGCCCCAGCAGCGGTTCCGCATCGTCGGCACGGCGGGATCGCTCAGTCACGAGGCTCGTGGACGCATCACCGGCAGGCCGGGCGAGCTCGACGTCTTCTTCGGCGACCGCGGTGGCTATTTCGAGATCGCGCCGGGCGGAGACTCCGCCGCGTACGCCGTGGCGGTCCAGCCGGACGGACGCTTCGTGGTCGTCGGCAAGGGGGAGCAGGACGATCGCCTCCGCGTCGTGCGATTCACGCCCGACGGCGCGCTCGACACGTCGTTCGGAGCGGACGGCAAAGGCTTCGTCATGCTCGCGGAGGGCAATCGTCCGCGCGTCCTCTTGATGCCCGACGGCGCCATCGCGATCGGCGCGCACGACTTCAGTATCGCCAACGCCGGGGTCAAACTCTTTCGCGTCGACGCCTCCGGCACGCCGGACCCGGCCTGGGGCGGTGAGAGCGGCATCACGGCCGGCCTGCAGGCCAGCCCTCAGCAGCTCGCCGCCATCGGGCGACTCGGTGACGTCCTCTTCGCGGCCGGGAACGCCGGAGAGCAGAGCGCGGCCGTGAAACGCTACTTGCCCGACGCAGGCCTCGATCCGTCGTTCGGAAACGGCGGGACGGTGACCTTCTCACTCGACCCACGGATCGGCAAGCAGCCCTACATCAACGCGATCGAGGTCGAGGAGAGCGGGATCTACTGGATCGCCGGAGCGTACCGCCCGGACCAAGAGCCGACTCGTCAGCGTACCCTCGTCCGGCGCTTCCGAAGCGACGGCACCGACCACCAGGCCTATGTCGCCGACACGTACAGTGGCGGGGCGACGGCTCTCGCCCTCCAGTCGGGCAAGGCGATCGTCGGTGCTTTCGATCACAACGACGCGACGTCGTCGAAGGCCGACGTCGTCGTCTTCCGCGTCACGAACGATCTCGACAAGAGCTTCGGAACGGACGGCGGGACCGTCGTCGCGACCCGCACTCTGGGCAGCTTCCCGAGCAGCATCGTCGTCGACGCTTCGGACCGCATCTACCTCGTCGACGCCGCCCACGTCTCGGAGAACGTCTTCGAGGTGTTCCGGCTGCTGCCGAACGGCGCTCTCGACAGCTCCTTCGGAAAGGGCGGTGTCTTCCAGCTACCGACGGGCCGCGCGTACGGCGCCGTCATCGTGGGACGCCAGATGATCGTCGTCGGCGCCAACGACGCGCAGGACCCGCGCTTCATGCGGATCGCGCGCATCTGGCTCTGAGCCGCGTCAGCGCAGGTTGTACTTCTTCAGCTTGTCGTAGAGCGTCCGGAGCCCTATCCCCAGCTTGGCCGCCGCGGCGCGACGATTTCCGCCGACCTCGCGCAGCGTGCGCTCGATCGTCAGGCGTTCGAGGTCCGCGAGCGAGCCCGTCGTCGGGAGCGAGGCCGCATCGGTCGCCGGCGGGTGGTTCGCGGCGGGCGCGGCGCTCGGCGCGGCCGCGTCGCCGCTCGGCGGCTCGAGCCAGAGATGCTCCACGCCGAGCACGTCGCCGTCGGCGAGGATCATCGCGCGCTCGAGCGCGTTGCGGAGCTCGCGCACGTTGCCCGGCCACGTCTCCTGCTCGAGCCGCTTCTCGAGCGCCTCGTCGAGGCGCGGCGGGCGCCGGCCCGCCGCGCGCGAGAGCTCGGCGACGAGCGCACGCGCGAGCGGGACGATGTCCTCGCGGCGCTCGCGGAGCGGCGGGAGGCGGATCGGGAAGACGGCGAGCCGGTGGTAGAGGTCCTCGCGGAACGTCCCTTCGCGCACCATCGCGCGGAGATCGCGGTGCGTGGCGGCGACCCAGCGCACGTCGACCTCGATGCGCTGCGAGCCTCCGAGGCGCTCGAAGCTGCGCTCCTGGAGCACGCGGAGGAGCTTCGCTTGGAGCGTGGGCTTGAGCTCCCCGACCTCGTCGAGGAAGAACGTCCCGCCGTCGGCGAGCTCGATTCTGCCGCGACGCTGTGCGTGCGCGCCGGTGAAGGCGCCCTTCTCGTGCCCGAAAAGCTCGCTCTCGAGCAAGTGCTCGGTGAGGACGGCGCAGTTGATCGCGATGAACGGCTTGCCCGCGCGCGGGCTCGTCTCGTGGAGGTACCGCGCGGCGACCTCCTTGCCGGTGCCGCTCTCCCCTTGGAGGAGCACCGTCGCGCCGCTCTTCGCGACCTTCGTGAGCGCGGCGACGACCGGCACCATGCTCGGCGCCCCGAACGTCAACGTCGTGCTCGCGAGCGGAGCGTCCTCGTTCGCGACGGCGATCTCGGCCCTTCGCTCGAGCGCGCCCTTCACGAGATCCCGGATCGCGCGCGGGCTCGACACGGGCTTCTGGAGGTAGTCGAAGACGCCGAGCTTCATCGCCTCGACCGCCGTGGCGACCTCTCCGAACGCCGTGAGGACGACGATCTCGACGTTGGGCTGCTCCGTCCGCAGCGTGCGGACGAGGCTCATGCCGTCGAGCTTCGGCATCTTGAGATCGGTGATCACGACGTCGAACGGCTCTTCGCGCGCGGCGGCGAGCGCCGCGGCGCCGTCGGCGACCTGCACGACCTCGTGCCCGTCGCGCTCGAGCGCCTCGGCGAGGAACGTCCGCACTCCTTCTTCGTCGTCGGCGACGAGGATCCTTCCGGGTCGCTTCTCCTTCATGCCTCTTGTCCTCGGAGGCGAAGCGTGAAGACCGCGCCTCCGGACGGGTGGTTCGCGGCCGTCAGCGTACCACCGTGCTGCTCGGTGATGCGGCGCGCGACGGCGAGCCCGAGCCCCGTGCCGCGCACGCGCGTCGTGACGAACGGCTCGAAGATCTGCGCCTCGGCGCCGGGAGGGATGCCGGGGCCGTGGTCGCGCACCGTGACGACCGCGTCGCCGCCGTCGCGTGCGACCGTCAGCTCGACCTCGCCGTCGGGCGAAGCTTGCAGCGCGTTGTCGACGAGGTTGTGGATGGCGCGCGCGAGCCGGTTCGCATCGACCTCGAGCGTCGCAGGCGCCGCCGAGAGATCGACGCGCACCCGATCGCGCCGCAGATCCATGAGCGCGCGCTCGACGACGTCGGAGGGGCTCACGTGCGTGCGCTCGATCGGGCCGTCACGCACGAAGTCGAGCAGCGTCGTCGTGAGCTGCTCGAGCCGCTCGGCCTCCGAGACGACCCGCTGCGCCTTCGCGTGACGCTTCTCGTCGCCGGCCTCTTCGAGATCCTCGGCGAGGAGCTGCGCGTGTCCTTTGAGCGACGCGAGCGGATTGCGGAGCTCGTGCGCCATCACCGACGACATGCTCCCGAGCGCGACGAGGCGTTGCTCGCGCGCGGCGCGCTGCTCCAGCTCGGCGAGCCGACGCGCGCTCCGCGACCACGCGATCGCGAACGCGAAGAGCACGATCACGGCCCCCGCCGCGACGACGCCGATCCGCCCGAGGTCACGACGAAGCGTCTCGATGACCGGCGGCTCGAGCTCCACGACGAGAAGCGACGGCCCGGGTCCCGGCCGCAGGCCGACCGGCGGACGCATCCCCCGCCGCGGCGGAGCGAGCATGCCGCTGATGCGCGCGCGCCGCCCCGCGATCTTCGCTTCGCCGGGACGTTGCGGCCCCGCCGCGATCTCGGCATGACCTGCTTCGACGACGGGCCGGCCCTCGCGATCGACGAGCGCGACGTACCGGAGCCCGGCATCGTGATGCGCGGCGAGCGCCCGCTCGAGGGCGTCTCGAGAGATCGGGACGGCCTCGTCGGCGAGGTCCGAGGCGAGCGCGGCGAGGAGGAGATCGCCCTCACCACGGATGACCACCTCGGACGCATCCGAGAGCGCTCGCTGCGAGGTGACGACCGTCGCGCCGAGCGCGAGCGCGGCGAGCGCGGCCATCGCGATGCTTCCGACCCGCGCCCACCCCGACCACGTCCGACCTCCACGACTCTTCATGCGCACACGAGGCGCCGAACCAAGCGCCGTGCCACGGTACGCGCGCGACCCTCGAGCGACAACCACCCGATGCGCCCGGAGCGGCCGGCGGATGGAGTGCAGAATCCGCACTCCATCCGAGTGCGGATCTCGCATCCCGCATGCGGGCCGCCTCTGGGCATGCAGAGCTCAGCCGAACGAAACCCCGAGAAAATGGCCTCTCGGACGCGCTCCAGGGGTTGGCAAGGCGCTTGCGATGGCGGTGGGCGAGCTCCGGACGACGGAGCGAAAGACGAGCGGCATCGAAGACGAAAGCGCTGCTCGTCGTCGAGAGAAGGAGAGAGAGGATCCCACCATGACGTTCCGTTCGATGACCCTGCCGCTGTTCGCCCTCGTTGCCGCGCTCGCCGGCTGCAGCGCCCAGACGGAAACGACCGCCGGCGAGTCGTCCACCGAAGAGGCTCGGACGAGCATCGTCGACGAGACGTCTGCGAAGGCCGAGGGCGCCAAGGACGAGAAAGGACCCCGCATGCGTCCGATGGCGCACCGCCGGCCTGCGGGTCCCGAGTTCCTCCTCCACGCCGCCCTCCGCGCGCCGATCGACCTCTCGCCCGAGCAGAAGACGACGATCGAGGGCCTCCTGAAGGAGGTCGGGCCGCGCAAGCCGCAGATCGACGACGCCCGGACGAAGCGGCTCGCGGCCGCCATCCGGAGCAACTCCGTCGCGAGCCTCGAGGCGCCGAAGCTCGACGAGAGCGCGCAAAAGGCCCGCATCGCCGCGACGGCCAAGGCGCTCGCGAAGCTCCACGAGACGTTGACCCCCGCGCAGCGCGCGGCCCTCGTCGACAGCATCGAGAAGCGCGCCGCGCACGGTCCGAGGTTCGCCGAGCGCGTTCGCAAGGACGGCGCGAAGCGCGTGCGCGCCGGGCGAGCGGAGGGCGGCAAGCCCGAGATGGTCCGCCGCTTCCGGCCGGCGGGCGGCCCGATGCACATGCTCGCCGGGCTCGATCTGACGGAGGAGCAGAAGGCCGCGATCGACGCGAAGCTCGCCGAAGCGCGTCCCGCTCGGCCGACCGCCGAGCAGCGCGAGGCGATGAAGGCCAAGATGGAGGCCGCCCGCGCCGAGATGAAGGCGAAGCTCCAGTCGTTCAAGTCGGACCAGTTCGACGCGACCGCGTTCGTCACCCCGCCGAAGGGCCTCGCGCGGCCCGAGATCGTCCGGGCGCCCAAGAACCTGCTCGCGGAGATCACCCCGATCCTCACCCAGGAGCAGCGCGAGATCCTCGCGAAGCGCATCGAGGAGGGACCGAAGATGCACCGTGGTCTTCACATGAAGGCGGCGAAGGTGAAGGCGTTCGAGAAGGTGAACTGAGCCCGAGGGCAGCCGAAGGCGAGATCTTCGGACGATGAAAGAAGCGGGCGTGGTGGGCAGCTCCCACCACGCCCGTTCGTCTTGCGAGCTTCACCGGAGGCTCGTCGAGGAGAGCCTCCCGTCGTCGAAGCCTTCGCTCACTTGCAACAGATGGTGCGCGGCTCCTCGAGCACGATCCGCGGCGCCGGAGGCCCGGACGGCGCACAGGTGACCTGGGCGATGCCGGTCCACTTGTACGAGCCGAACGAGACGCCGCCGTTCGAGCACTGGTCGGCCTGGAGCGTCACGATGTGGTTCTGGCAGGCCCCGTCGCTGTAGAAGGCCATCGACCCGCTACAGCTCGCGGTCACCAAGCAGGTGGAGCAGTTTCCGCACGCGGGCGAGGCTCTCGCGGCGATCAGCGTCTTGTTCGGAGCATCGGCCGGACACGTCTGGTCTCCCGCCGCCATCAGGCATCGCTCGAGCCCCGACGCGGGCGCTTCGGCGCAGATCGCCGCGCACGAGGCGCTCGTGCAGACGTTCACGGACGTCGTCGTGACCGCATCAGGGTTCGGGACCGCCGGCGCCGTACACGTACGGGCTCCCTGAGGCGCCGGGGCGGCGATGCGGGCATGCGTGCCGAGCGAGGCATCGAGCCTCGCGCAATTGCCCTTGTTCAGGGAGACGCTGGCGCCGGCCATGTGGCACATGGGCGACGCCGAGTAGTCGAGCGTCGTGGGGACGACGCCCTCGTTGCAGCTCGGAAGCGACGTGAAGGTGCACGATGTCGGACTGCACGTGCATGCCCCCGGTAGAGCAGCGGCGTTCGTCACGGCGCTCTCCGTGACGAAGCCCGCCGGACAGGGCGTCGCTCCGTTTCGCGAGAAGAGGACGATCGACCACCCCTCGGGGACCTCGAAGCCGCAGAGCTCGCTCGAGCACGGATCGCCGGCCTCGGGCTCGTCGCTCGCGTCGAGCGGCGCCTCTACCTGGGCATCGGCGACGCCGGTGCCGGCATCGACAGGCGCGGCGCTCGACGCGTCGGGCCGGGAGACGGTCGCGTCCGTCCCGTCGGGATCGAGGTCGACTGCCACCCCCGTCACCGAGAGGCCGCAGCCATACAGCGCGAGAACCGTGATTATCCCCGCCGCGACGGCCGCAAGCCACCTTCTCATCGTCCCGATCTTTGCGCGGCAAGAGCACGCGGTTCAAGCTCCGTGTGAGCTCGAGAGGACGCGAGTAACCGCGAAGCGCTACGTCGCCGAGCAAGGTGGTAGCGTGGATGGCGCGCCCATCGATGCCTCGCCTTCGCAAGCTGGCGGCCGATCCGCTCCTCCACTTCCTCGTGATCGGAGCGCTCCTCTTCGCCGCGGAGCGCCTCCTGCACGGAGAGCCGTCTCGCGACGACGAGCGCGCCTCGACCGACGCGCCTCCTCGCCGGTCGCCCATCGTCGTCACCGACGACGTCCGGCGCATGCTCGCCGAGCAGCACGAGCGCTCGTACGGCAAGCCGCCCACCGACGAAGAGATGAAGGCGCTCTGCGAGGGCTGGATCGACGAAGAGGTCCTTTACCGCGAAGGCGTCCTGCGCGGGCTCGACAAGGACGACCCCCGCATACGGAACGTGGTCGCGCAGAAGATGGCGTTCGTGCTCGAGCAGACGCTCGTGCTGCCGCCTCCCACGGACGACGACGTGAAGCGGTGGTTCGAGTCCCATGCCGACCGATGGAGCAAACCCGCGCTCGTCGACTTCACGCAGGTGTTCGTCGCCGGCACCGACACCAGCGCGGAGGCGAGAGCACGCGGCTTCCTCGATCAGCTCGAGAAGGGCGCCGAGCCGGCGGGCATGGGAGACGTCTTCTCGGGCGGCCGCCGCTACCGGCGCCGGAGCATCGCCGATCTGGCGCAGACCTTCGGCGCCGAGTTCACCGAGGGCCTCGACCAGCAGAAGGAGGGCACCTGGTCGCTGCGCCGATCGCGGTTCGGGTTCCACGTCGTGCGCGTCGATCGACACTGGCCGCCTTCGAAGCCGTCGCTCGCGGAGGTCCGCGCCCAGGTCGAGGAGGACATCCGCCGCGAGAGGCGCGCGACCGAGCGCGCCCGCGCGATCGCCAAGCTCCGCGAAGGCTGGACGGTGCGGGTCGAGGCGCCGTCCACGCCGAGCTCCGGCTCCGAGAGCTCTCGGCCCGGCGTGGAGGACGCCGCCGCGGCGAGCGAGGGAGGAGCGAGCCCGTGAGCGCGCACCTACCGCTCGCGGCGCGAGCATGGCTCGCCTTGGTCGGCGCGCTCCTCGTGATCGCGCTCGCGCGTCCTGCACGCGCGCACGACTTCACGCCCGGTGTGCTCGCGCTCGTGGAGATCGCCGCCGAGCCGGGCTCCTTCGAGGTGGCGTGGACCGAGCCCGTCGACTCGTCGGGCCTCACCGACCGCGTGCACGTCTACTATCCGGAGCACTGCACGCTCGAGGAGCGCGTGCTCCGGTGCGGCGCGGCCGGCCTGTCCGGCGCGATCCGCTTCGAGGGGATCCCATCGGTCCGAACGAAGGTCGTCGTCACCGTCGCTTGGAGCGACGGCCGCCGGCTCGAGGCCGTCGCGACCGAATCGTCACCGGCGGTCGACCTCGGGCGTTCGCCGAGCACGGCGTGGCAGTGGATCGGGCTCGGCGCCGAGCACGTGTTCACGGGGCTCGATCACGTCGCGTTCGTGATCGGGCTCTTCCTCGTCGTCGGAGTCCGCCGCGGGACGAGGCGGCTCGTCGGCACCGTCACCGCCTTCACCGTCGCTCACTCCGTGACGCTCGCCCTCGCGGCCCGTCGCGTGATCGAGCTGCCGCGCGAGCCGGTGGAGGCGATGATCGCGGCGAGCATCGTGCTCGTCGCGCGCGAGGCGCTCTCCGAGCGCGACCTCGGCGCGGACGAGACGCTCACGCGCTCGCGCCCGTGGCTCGTCGCCTTCCTCTTCGGCCTCGTCCACGGCCTCGGCTTCGCGGGCGCGCTCGGCGAGCTGCCCCTCGCACCGAAGACGTTCGGCGTCGCGCTCCTCTCGTTCAACGTCGGGATCGAGCTCGCGCAGCTCGCCGTCCTCGGCGCGCTGCTCGCGCTTCGCCGCCTCGGTCCGCGTTCGGGAGGCAGCGCGAGCAAGGCACGAACGGCCACGTGCTACGCCCTCGGCGCCGTCGGGGCTTTCTGGTTCGTCGGTCGGACCTACTTGGTCCTGAAGCGGTAGCGCGGGCTCGTCACGGTGTGCGCGCAGTCCGTGACGGTGACGTACCACTCGTAGGTCTGCCCGGGAACGAGGCCGTCGAGGGTGGCGCTCACCAAGGGCGGCGTGGCCGGATCGACCTTCGCGAGCTCCTGGAACGCGCCCTTGCCCGCGCCCGACAGATCGACCTTCAACGTGAACTCGCTGTCGGCGTCCGTCTCGAACTTGTTCGCCGTCGGCGAGTACGTCCGCACCGTGAGCTCGTCGTTCTTCGGCGAGAACTCCCAGATCCGGAAATAGCCGCCGCCGCCGTTCTCGCGGGACTGGTAGTCCGCCAGCATCGAGTGGATGGTGTGGCCCTCGAACGTGTCGCTCCGCCTCTGCTCGGCGGAGACGTGCCCGCACGTGAGGAGCTGCACGTTGGGGACGTCCTTGACCGCGTCGTAGATCGACTGGCCGACGGCGGAGAACTCGCCCTTCCCCGTCAGGATGTAGTGCGAGTTCACGATCCCGAACGCGTCGGGGTGCTGCTGGAAGATCGAGCGCGTCCATTCGAGCACCGCCGGCTCGCGCGCCTCCCTCGAGAACTGCAGGTCGACGACGACGAAGTCGAGGCCGCCGGCGTTGAAGGTGAACCAGTGCTCGTCCATCTTGCCGGACGCGTACGTCCCGCCGAAGTACGAGCGGTTCGCGAAACGGCTCGTCCCGAAATACTTGTTGTAGTTCGTCGTGCCGCCGACGGTCCCGTTGGGCGACTGGTCGTGGTTGCCCGCGGCGACGCCGTACGGCATGCCGTCCGGGAAGCGCGCCGACGACCGCTCGAGCGTCTTCATGGCCGTGTCGGCCACGACCCACTGCGACTCGACGCTGGCGTTGTCGACGATGTCTCCGTTGTGGATGACGCCGACGATGTTGTACGCCTCGGCGTTCTCCATGATCCACTTCGTCTGGTCGTAGAAGTACTTCGGGTCGTCGCCCGGCCGCGTGTAGTACTGCGTGTCGGGCAGCACGACGACCGTGAAGTCGTCGGCGTCACCGATCTGCCGCACGTGGAACGTCGCGGCGAACGTCGTGCTGTCGGGATCGTCGATCTTCACCTTCAGCTGCGTGCTCGGACCGGTGACCGTGGGCGACGTTTCGACCCCCACGACCACCGGCGGCAGCCCTGCGCCGAGGACGGCTCCTCGCGCCTCGAGCTTCGGCTCGCCGACGAACTTGCCGTGGAGCTGCCCGACGGAGTCGAGCGCGCCGTCCTTCTCGTCGAGGCCCCAGCGCGCCACGAGCCCGTCGCCGGAGGTGACGCGCCGGAAGCGATTCGTGGCGATCTCGACCTCGCCGAGCGCGCGACTCCAGACGCGCACCTCGTCGACCGCGCCCTTCAGGAAGCCTGCAGGCTCGCCCTTCGAGTTCAGCGCGCTGCCGATCGCGAAGTGCTGGATGCTGTCCTTGCGCGGTGTCGCGTTCGCGACCGCCTCGCCGTCGAGCTTGCCGTCGACGTAGAGCCGCCACGTCGTGCCGTCGTAGGTGGCGGCGACGTGGTGCCACTCGCCGATCGGGATCGCCGTCCTGCCGAGGACCGGGTGGTTCTTGCCCGTGTCGTCGTCCTCGAAGTCCGCGCCGAGCACGTCGCCGGCGAAGCCGAACGCGTAGTTGCAGTCGACGTTGGAGCCGTCGCTCTCCCCGCGTCCCTTGCCGGCGATGGGGACGAGGCGAAGCCCGCCCACGCCCGTCCCGAACTCCACTCCCGCGCCGTCGCGACGCACCCAGGCTTCGATCGTGAACCGATCGAGCCCGAGCTCCGGCGCCTGGCCCATGGTGACGTAGTCGTCGACGCCGTCGAACACGAGCGAGCTCGACTCGACCGGCTGCGTGCCCGCGCACGCGACCGCGTTCTGCGCGGGCGCGTTCTCTCCTTCGCCGTCGCCTCGCGAGCGTCCCCCGCCCGACAGCGGCGACGGCTCGGGCTCTTCGCTGGCACACGCCGTCACGAGGAGCGAAGTCAGAAGCGCGCCCGCCCCCAGGCGCCGCGACAAGCACCACCCTCCGACCATGCAAGACGGTTTAGCAGCGCGCGAGCGGTCGCCCAGGCATTCGAGACACGATCGGCCTATTTTTCCGAGGGTTGCGCAAGGATCTGCGCGTCGTCGATCGTCGGGGTGAGGGTCGACTTGTCCATCCGCGAGACTTCAGTCTCCAGTCTCCAGACTCCAGTCTCCAGTAGTGCGGCGGAGCTTCCGCTCGGCCGATGTCCGCATGGAGCGTTTTCCCCGGAGGCATCGGACGCTGTAGCCTGACGGCGACTCCGAAAGGCTCCCACCCTTGCGTCTCGCTCTCCGGCTCGCGCTCACCTTCGGCCTCCTCGCGGCGGCGTCGAGCGCCCTCGTCGGCGTGGCCGTCCGCTACCGGCTCGTCGCGACCGAGACGGCGCGCTTCCGCGACGACGTGAAGGGGATCTGCGAGCGCATCCGCGGCGAGGTCCAGCGCCAGGCCGACGCCGATCGGACGCTCATCACGGGCTTCTGCGAGGGCAACGAGCTCGTGCAGCGGGTCGGGCTCGCGATCGACAACGGCGAGCTCGAGGAGCGTCGCCTTTCGTTCTCCGAGATCGTCCGCACGGAGCGAAAGGCCTTCGGGATGGATGAGCTCCTCGTGGCCGCCGAGAAGGGTGACATCGTCGGCGTGAGCCCCACGACCCTCATCGGCATGCCGCCGGCCGAGGTCGACGCGCTCATCCGCGCCGACCCGACGGGCTTCGTCCTCCGCACCGAGCCGATCCCGGCGATCGTCACGCGATGCACGAAGCCGTCACCGAACGGACGCCTCGTCGGAATGGTCGCCGCGCGACACGTGGATCCGATGATGGATCGCATCGCGCGCACGCTCGCGATCACGGTCATCCCGTCGTGGCCGAAGTACGTGGGCCCCACGGCGGACGAGCTCGACAGCCCGGCCAGCGCGCCGAAGGGCACGGGCGCGAAGGGCGCGCCGAGCTCGACGACGTCGGCCGTGGCTCCGCCTCCGGCGCGGCGGGCCGAGTCGAGCGTGGCGGGCGGGGCGGAGCGCACGACGTGTCGGATCGAGGACGGGCGAGGCTCGGCGCTCTCGTTCGAGATCGTCAAGTCGACGCGCGAGCTCGAGGCGAACCTCGCCGACATCGATCGGGCGATCGGGGTCCTCTCGATCATCGCTGCGGTCGTCGCGTTCCTCGTCGCCGTCGTGCTCGCGCGGAGCATCAGCCGGCCGCTGGCCGTGCTCGCGCGGGAGGCCGGCAAGGTCGCCGCGGGCGAAGCGCGCGCCATCGGGGCTCGCGGCTCGGGCGAGGTCCGCGAGCTCGCCGCCGCCTTCGACCGCATGATCGAGGACCTCGCCGTCACGCGCCGGCGGCTCGCCGCCGCGAGCCGCGTCGCCGCGTGGCGCGAGGTCGCCCGCCGCGTCGCGCACGAGGTGAAGAACCCGCTCGCGCCGATCCGCGCGGCGGTCGAGACGCTCCGCCGCCTGCGCGCGCGCGAGGATCCACGCTTCGACGAGTACTTCGACGAGGCTACCCGCACGGTGCTCGACGAGGTGCACCGCATCTCCAACATCGTGACGGAGTTCACGCGCTTCGCGCGCCTTCCGTCGCCGCGACCTCAGGACGTCGACGTCGAGGAGCTCGTTCGTCACGTCCTCAAGGTCCACGAGGCCGCGGCCGGGAACGTCCGGCTCGCGTACGTCGCGCAGCGCCGTGCGCCGACGATCCGCGCCGATCGCGATCAGATCATCCAGGTCCTCACCAACCTCGTGCAGAACGCGCTCGACGCGGTGAAGGAGGTCCCGAACGGAGCGGTGACGCTGACCACGGACGCGGACGGCCCCTGGGTTTCGTTCACCGTCGCCGACAACGGCCCCGGCGTCGCGCCGGAGGTCGCCGGGCGCCTCTTCGAGCCTTACGCGACGACGAAGGCGAACGGCACCGGGCTCGGGCTCGCGATCGCGCAGCGCATCGCATACGAGCACAACGGTGAGCTCTCGTACATCGGCCCGAGCGCGAACGGCAAAGGCGCCGTGTTCCGTCTCGTGCTCCCGATCGAGGGCCCGCCTCCCTCGAGCGAATCGCCCCCCTCCTCTTCCTAGGTTCTTTGGAGGGGCGGCCTCCAAGTGCGATAGTCCGGCCCGCAATGGCATCCGTCCGCCCCGTCGAGGAGCGCACGAGGTTCGCGGGCATGACCGCGAGCCACAAGCTCTTCGTCTGCCTCGCCGCCGTCTTCGTCTCGTGCCTCCTCCTGGGCGACGTGATCGGCGGCAAGACGATCCCGACGCCGCTCGGACCGATCTCGGTCGGCATCATCCCCTTCCCGGTGACGTTCCTGCTCACCGACGTCGTCAACGACTTCTACGGTCGGCGCGGCGCGCGCTTCATCACGTGGCTCGGCTTCGCGATGGCGGTCCTCGCGTGGGTCATCCTCCAGCTCTCGACCGCGCTTCCGCCGCACGAGTCGACGTACTTCACGCAGGCCGAGTTCGACAAGATCTTCGGCGGGAGCGCGCAGCTCTTCGTCGCGTCGATGCTGGCGTACCTGCTCGGTCAGTTTCTCGACATCCACGTCTTCCAGTTCTGGAAGGCGCTGACGCAGTCACGGCACCTGTGGCTGCGCGCCACCGGGTCGACGCTCCTCAGTCAGATCGTCGACACGGTCGTGATCAATGTCGTGTTCTGGGTCTGGACCGCGGCGGCCGATCCGAGCTCGTTCTTGGGCAAGATGTCGCCCGCCGACCGTTGGTCGTGGGTGTTCGCGAAGATCGCGCGGGAGTACGGGATAAAGCTGTTCGTCGCGGTCGCGCTCACGCCCGCCATCTACGCGATCCATACCTTCGTCGTACGGGTGCTCGCGATCCAGCCGGAGGCCCACGAGCAGCGTGGAAGAAAGGGGCACCCGCCCTCTCCGTGACCGACCATGTCCTCCCGCACGCTCCCGCGAAAGCTGACACTGCCGAGCGGAGCTCGGGTCGTCTTGCGCCCGAGGGAGGAGAGCCCGCGTCCCGTCGAGCCGCCGGCGCACGGCGCTCCGATCTTCTCGGACGCGATCGAGCTCTTCGATCGCGAAGTGAAGATCGAGCGCGACAAGAAGGCCGTCGACGTCCGCGACCTGCCGCTCGCCGACTTCCACGTCCTGCGCGCCGTGGCGACCAAGGCGGGGCTCCTCCACGAGGACGAGGTCGACTTCGATTGCCACAACTGCGGTGAGCGGCTCGTCGCGCGACCTTGCGAGCGGCTCGAGATCGGACCTTGGGTCGACGGCGAGATCGACGATCCGGAGCTCGATCGGACGGCGGAGCTCGGCGTCCCCCTCGAGATCACGCACCCGGTGCCGCTCGGCCGCGTCCGTCAGGCACGGACGGTGACGCTCGAGCCGCGCACGGTCCGCGAGGCGATGCCGCTCTTCGCCGCGCTCGGGAAGGAGGTGCTCGACATCGACGCCGAGGTGGTCCGCGCCATGGGGATTCGGGCGCTCGGCCCCGTGTCCGATCCGGAGCGGATCGCGCGAGCGCTGCAGGAATGCGACGACGACGCGCTCGCCTCGGTCACGGACGTCTTCCTCGAGGCGCACTATCCGCTGCGCCTCGGCGCGGACGTCTTCTGCCCGAAGTGCAAGGCGCGCAACACGATCGACGCGCCTTCCTTCCGCGAGTTCGCCCTCTCTGCGCCGAGCCGGCCTGCCGCGGCGGAGGGCGCGAAGCATCCGCCGCTGCCTCCGCTCGAAGAGTTCGTGGAGATGGCACACGCCATCGCCGAGCCGCTCATCGCAGAGATCCCGGGAGAGAAGGTCGAGCTCGTGGTCGAGAGCGGAGTACCCGCCGTGGACGACGGCGGCGAGCCGCTGCTCGGCTCATACCTGCCGCCGCCGCCGCCCGGCGCGCTCGTGCCGACGCGGCCGCCGACGGTGACCATCTACTATCGCACGTTCGAGGCGATCGCCCGCGAGGAAGGGCCCTTCGATTGGGAAGCCGAGCTTCGCGAGACGATCGAGCACGAGCTCGAGCATCACCTCTACTTCCTCCGCGGCCACGATCCGATGGACGAGGAAGAGCGCGCGGAGATCGATCGCGAGGCGCTGCGCGTCGTCGGACGCACGGAGGCGGCCCGCCGGACCGTCACGTCCTTCGGCGCGAGCATCCGGGAGTTCTTCGTCCGAGCGTGGCCGCTCGTGCTCATCGCCGCGGCCGTGCTCGCGATCTCGATCGCCGAGTCTCGCTGCGCGGGCCCGTGATCTCCGCGCGGTCCGCGCGCCACGGCGACGGCACCTCGGAAAAAGCCGGTTTGTCGGGCCGCGACCGCCTCGAAGATCGGCGAAATACGCGTGGGCAGGAGCCGCGTAGATGTCCGGTGGACGCCGGCCGGTCGCCGCGCGGATGCCGATTTGAGGATGGAGATTTGATGAGGAGTGTGCGCAAGTTGACATACCGATTTGACCGCCGTAGCGTTCGAGTCGGATGGCGTCGGCGAAGCCGCGTTCGAAGATCGGAAAAAACGCCCGACCCGACGAGAAGGTCGAAACCGGACGCTCGCGCCCGCCGAACCGCCGGGGCAGCCCCGAGGCGATCGAGAAACGCCGGGTGGCGCGCGTCTTCAACGACATCCTCGGCGGCCGCGGCGCGGCCGCGCACAAGCTCGACGGACGCACCGAGAAGCGCCGCCAGCGCCTCTTGAAGGAGCTCGAGACCAACAAGGCACGCGGCACGCGCGAGCTGAAGCCACTCGACATCCTGCAGCGCGTGCAAGAGCTGATGGACCTCGGCGAGCCGCTCAGCTCGATCCGCAAGGTCACCAAGGTGAAGAAGAGCCCCGTGGCGCCGGAGGCGATCGTGGGCGTCGTCGAGCGCCTGCACCGTGCCTACAGCTTCCGGCCGGAGGTCTACCGCTTCGTCGGCATCGGTGAGGACGTGCTGCGCCAGGCGGGCGTGCTCGGGGACGCGACGAAGCGGGGCCGGAAACGTTCGTAGGACTCGGGCCTCGGGCCTCGGCGTGAGGCGCGCCGGCGCGCCTCTGGCGATGGATGACGGTTCTTTTTGGCCTCGCGCCCGTTCGGTAACGGGGGCTGCCGGACGCCTTCGAGGACGGCTGGGTGGCCCGTAATTCCTTGCTGAGGACTGAGGACTGAGGACCGAGGACTGGCGCAGCCCAGGTATGCTAACGGTTTCCCCGTGCCGCACGACGCTCGCCGCCGAAAGCCCATCCTGTCGCGCCTCGTCGCGGTCGCGCTCGTCGGCTCGGTCGTCACGAGCAGCCCGTCGCGAGCTGCGCCGGACGCCGGGACGGCCGATGCGCGAGCGGCGGAAGACGCGGAGCGGCGCGCGAAGGTCGCCGTGACCGTGGAGGGACGGACCGTCACGGTCGGCGAGATCGAGGACCGCCTCGCGGAGATCCCTCCGTTCCAGATCGCGACCTTCGGGGCGTCGCGCGACGAGATCGTCAAGGCGTACGTCGAGCAGGTCATCATCCGCGACCTCTTGCTCGGGGTGGCCGCGGAGCAGCGAAAGCTGCACGAGAAGCTGCCGACGAAGCACCAGCTCCAGCGGGCGAAGAGCACGGCCACGCTCCGCGCGCTGCGCGTCGGGCTCTCTCCGGCCTCGATACCGATGGAGGACGTCGCCAAGTACTACGAGGAGAACCGCTCGCGCTTCGACTCTCCCGAGCGCGTGAACCTCTGGCGGATCCTCTGCAAGACGCAAGAAGAGGCCGAGTCGGTGCTCGAGCAAGCTCGGCGCGAGCTCACGATCCAGAAGTGGAACGACCTCGCTCGTCAGCACAGCATCGACAAGGCCACGAACATGCGCGGCGGCAACCTCGGGTTCGTCGCGCCGGACGGCACGAGCAACGAGGCCGGCTTGAAGGTCGACCCCGGCCTCCTTCGAGCGGTCGCCGAAGTGAAGGACGGCGACCTGGTCCCTCGCCCGGTGCCCGAGGCCGAGGGCTTCGCCGTCGTTTGGCGTCGGACGACGGTTCCGGCGACGAAGCGCACGCTCGAGGAGGCGACGGCGCAGATCCGGACGACGCTCTTCCGCGAGCGCACCGAGGCCGCCGAGAAGAAGCTCATCGAGGAGCTCCGCGCGAAGCACGTCCGCGACGTGAATGCGGACTTGCTCAAGATCATCGAGCTGCCGCCCCTCGACGCGGGGATCAGCGTTTCTCGTTCGATCCCGACGACGAGCCCGAAGAAGCCGGAGCCGTCGCGTTAGTCTTCGTCGCGTCGGCCTGCTCGTTCTGCTTGGCCTGCTCGTTCTCCTTCGCGAGCGCCGCGAGGGCGGCGGCGCGCTCTGCGAGGCGCTTCGAACGGCCTTCGCCCGTGCCGGCGACCTGGTCGCCGACGATGACCTCCACCTCGAACGTGGGGTCGTGCTGCGGCCCGCGCATGCCGCGGACGCGGTACGTCGGCGCCGGGAGCCCGCGCGCCTGCACCTGCTCCTGGAGCAGGCTCTTCGGATCGCGGGTGCCGAGCCGGGCGGCCTCCTGCATCGGCTCCCGCACGACGTGCTCGACCAGCCGGCGGGCCCCCTCGAGCCCCCGGGCCTCGTAGACGCACGCCACGAGCGCCTCGACGGCATCCGCGAGCACGTTCGTCTGCTCCCGCTCCGAGCCCGCGCGGGCGCCCTTGCCGAGCGCGATCGCATCGCCGATCGACTCCGCCCGAGCCCAGAGGGCGAGCGCCTCGGCGTTGACGAGCGCGCTTCGCATCCGGGTCAGGGCGCCCTCGTCGGCCTCCGGCCGCTCGCGCGTGAGCATCTCGCTGACGCAGAGCCCGAGCACGGCGTCTCCGAGGAACTCGAGCCGCTGGTTGTCCGGCTCGCTCGACTCGTTGGCGTAGCTCGGATGCGTGAGCGCCTCGTCGAAGCGAGGGATCTCCCCTTCGCCGACGATGTCGATGAGCCGCGCCTTCAGGCGTGCGCGCGCCGCGAGCAGGTCGTTCTCACGAGCGGTCACTCACCCGTTACATGCAACCTACACGTCTGAGAAGCAAGTCCTGCGTGCGTCCCGGACGAGCTCGGGCCCGGGGCCGCGGGACGGCGGGCGTCATGCGACCAGGGTGTCGGTGGCCTCCGCGAGGTCGAGGTCGAGCTGCGTAATCCCGCCTGCGTCGTGGGTGGTCCAGCACACCCGGGCCTTGCCCCACCCGATCAGGATATCCGGGTGGTGATTACGCTTTTCGGCGAGCATCCCGAGGCGAACCGCGAACGCGAGCGCGGCCGCGAAGTCCGGCAGCTTCACCGTCCGAACGAGGGTGTCCCCCTCCCGTGCCCAAGAGGGGTGCTTCGCGAGCCACTCGTCCACGACGGCGGGTTCCAGCTTGTCGGGTCGTCCCATGGGCCAACCCCTACCACGTGCCCGACGCGGCCCGGGAACTCGACGGCCCGGCGGCTGTCCGAGCGGGGGTGAACCGCATCGATCGCCTGCCCGGCGCCAGAGGCTATGCTCGTCGCGTGGGCCTGCTCGCCTGTCCTTTCTGCCGAGAGCTGTTCGAAGAGGGCGAAGCGAAGGCCTGCCCCGTCTGTGGGATGGCGCTCACCCAGCTCCACAAGCTCCCGCCCTCGATCGACGCCATGCACGACGAGGCCGGGGTCCCCACCGCGCCGGAGCTCGAGCCGCTGCCTCTGTCCTACCTCGGCCGTGGCAAGGGGCCGCTCGCGGCGCTCGGGATCGTCGGGCTCGTGCTCTTCTTCCTCCCCTGGGTGCGGCTGACGATGCCCTACATCGACACCAAGTCGGCCTTCGACTTGGCGCACGAGCGGATCGGGTGGCTCTGGGGCGTCTGCGCTGCGTGGGTCGTGCTCGTGCCGACCGTGCTGAGCCGGCGCTCGATCGTCCAGATGCGAGGTGCGCGCGTGGCCGCCGCCTTCCTGAGCGCCGTCCCTGCCGTCGCGATCGCGGTGCTCCTCGCCAAGCCGCCCAAGGGCGCGATCATCCCGGTGAAGTACACGTGGGGCTGGCCGATGTGGGCCTCGCTGGCCGTCTCCCTGCTGGCCATCGCGTTCTCCATCCGCCTCGGCGGCAAGCTCGACGACATCGAGGTACGGCGAGGCTCCTCGAAGGGGCAGACGCTCCACTGAGCGACCTGGCGGCCTCCGGTCGCCGTCGTAGCCGTCGGCCTGACATCGTCCCGCTGTCGTACGGTCGCGCGATTGGCGCTTCGCACCCGATGGAGCCATGCTCGAAGAGAAGCCGGTCTTCGACCGGCGGGCTCGGTGGGGGGAGGCGCGGATGCCCGCTCGCACGCCCCGCCGCGCGGGCCTCTTCGTCACGCATTCATTCCCATGGCGGCCGCACGACGTCAGCGATCCGGCGAGTACGAGCGAGAGCCCTCGCTCGAGGAGCGCCTCGATCGGGAGTCGCTCGACGGGTCGAGCCGCGACACCGGCGACCTGCTCGACGTGCCCGCGACCGTCGTCTGCGCGTTCTGCGGAGACGCGGACTGCGGCGGCTGCAACGACAACCTCTCGCGATCGGGTATCGTCTCGGTCATCGCCTGGGAGCGCCCCGCCGTTCCGGTCCTGTCGCGCCTCTGGTCCACGGCGCGCTCGACGACGCGCAACGCGGAGGAGTTCTTCGAGCTCCTGCCCGACGGTCCCGTCATGCCCGCGCTCCGCTTCGCGGCTGCGTGCGAGCTCCTGGCATCCGCCGCCGCGTTCCTCGGGCTCGTCGCGATCGTGGCGATCGTCGCGCCCGACTACCTCGAGTACGTGGCCCGCGACCCGGCGGCGCGCAGCGTCGCGCTCCGCGCGGTGTTCCTCGGTCTGCCCGCCTTTGCGGCGTTGCTCGTGGCGGCCCACGCGGCGCACGGCCTGTCGATCGACGTCGGCGCGACCCGCAACGGCGCGCGCGGCGCGCGCTCGCGTGCGCTGCGGTTCGGCCTCTACGCCTGCGGCTGGGACCTCGTCATGGGGCCGATCGGCGCCGTCGTCGTCGCGGTGAAGGAAGGCGCTCGCGCGGCGCTCGGGCTCGCGAGCGCGCTGAGCGGGCTGCCCACCCGAGCGACGACCGCGTTCCTCCGCGGGTGCTACCGGCTCGAAGGTGAGCGCGCCCGCCGCGCGCTCCGCGTCTCGTACTTCGGCGCGGTCGTCGCGACGGCGGTGTTCGCGCTCGTGGTCTGCGTCGGCGTCGTGGCGCTCCTCGTCGCGTGAGCACACGCCTCCGTCATTCGACGATCGGGAAGAGCCCGTCCATCGGCGCGTCGTCGTGGCATCCCGCACACGACTCGATCACGCCCTCTTGCACGAGCTGACCGCTCGACCCGACGACCACCCAACGCCAGTCGCCGTGCTCGGGGGACGAGCCCGGGGGAAGCTTCTCCATCACCATGACCGGGCCGGGAGCGTTGCCCTCGGAGCGCTCGTAGTGCTCCTGCACGACGACGGCGCCGGCCGGGACCTCGCGCGCGCGCTCGGCGAGCGCCTTCGCTGCGATCTCGTTCGCCCAGACGTCGACCTCCCATCGGCCGGGCGCATGCCCGCGCGAGACGAACCGCGCCTCGTTGATCTTCGTGAAGGTCTGGCGATAGCCCGCCGGGAGCGCGGCCGCGCCGTCGAGGAGCGCAGCGTCGCCGCCGTCGCGGAGCGTGGGGCCGCCTGCCGGCTTGTCGCTCAGGCCCACGGCGACGCCCGATCCGCGCGACCCGGCACAAGCGACGACGAGCGCTGCGGACGCAGCACCGATCAGAAGTGCACGCCGCCTTCGAACGAGAGCGTCCACTGGCGCTTGCCGACGATCTGCGGGTTCTCGTCCTGCGGCTCGGTCAGATCGAACGCGAACTGCGATCCGAGCCAGATGATCTCGTAGCGGTAGTTGAGCGCGATCATCCCGCGGCTGCGGTGGATGCGCACACTGTCGAACGTGAAGTTGTTCGCGAAGTCGTGGTTCGCGTCGGCGCCTCCGGGCAGCTTGTTCCGGCAGACCGGCACGCCGGTGTTCGGGTCGAGCCCGGAGAATCCGCACTGCTCGAGCGCGTCGACGTTCGGCGTGGCGTCCATCACGTTCGAGTCGCCGAAGATGATGAGCCGCTGGAAGCCGAGCGACGGGATGATCTGCGACGTGTCCTGGAGCGTGATCGGCTTCGAGGCGCGGACGTCGATGCCGAGCGTCGTGAGGTAGAACCGCGAAGTGCCGGTGAGGGTGCGGATCCCGCTGCCGAGCGAGATGTCGGGCAAGAGACCGAGCGCGCCGGTCCGGAAGCCCTCGAGGAGCGACCAGCGGACGTCGCCGCCGGTCACCCAGAGCGTCGTGTTCGAGACGTAGCCGAAGCTGCCCGCGATCTCGAAGCCGAGCGGCAATCCCTTCCGCGCCTTGAGCGCGTAGACCTGCAGGACGCTGTCGGGCGACGAGTTGACGACCGAGAAGTGCTTCGTGTTCGGATCCTGGGGGCCGCGCGTGCCGTAGTGCCAGTACTGCATGAACTGGCCGTTCCCCGCGTCGACGGAGCGATCGGCGGAGATGCGCGTGTAGCTGGCCTCGAGCGAGACCTGGAATCCCGCAATGCCGGTGGTGCGCGCGGGATAGAACGCGGTCGGAGCGATCGCGAACCCGAGCTCCGACATCATGTTCGCGAAAGCGAGGTTGTTCGGGCGGCACGCGAAGCTCTGCGGACGGAGGCCCGCGGCTGCGATCGGCCCCGGATTGGCGGCGACGCTCTGGCACGTCTCCCCTGGCGGCAGGCCTGGCGGCTGGTTCACGAGCCGCTCGGGGGTCGGATCCATGTCGTCTGCGCGCGCCGAGGTCGCGAGCGTGAGCCCAGCGACGACGAAAGCGAGCGTGGCGCGGTGTTTGCGCACGACGCCCGAGGCTACGTTTTCGAGCGAAGCGGCGTCAAGGACTCATCGGTCGCGCTCGGCGCGGCTCGCCTTTCGAAGTATCGTGGCGAGCCGCCGCCGCAAGATCGCACGACGACGGCCGCGCCGGCGCAGCCGCCGCGAGCCGAGGTCGCCATGGCCAGCACCTCTCCGCCGCCCAAGCCTCCGAAAGCGCCCCCCTCGCCGCGGCTGCGCGCGGCCCCGCTCGCGCGGCCGTTCCACATCGTGCTCGTCGAGCCGGAGATCCCTCCCAACACGGGGAACATCGCGCGCCTCGCGGCCGCGACGAGCTCCCCCCTCCACCTCGTCGGCCGGCTGGGCTTCCGCATCGACGAGCACAGCGTGCGGCGCGCGGGCGTCGACTACTGGCACCTGGTCGACGTCCGCACGCACGTCGACTTCGCGCACTTCCTCCACGCGTACGAGAAGAGCGACCCCTCCCACGTGGGCCGTCTCCACCTGTTCAGCGCCCTCGCCGAACGAAGCTACCTCGACGCCGGCTTCGCCCCGGGCGACGCGCTCGTCTTCGGCCGCGAGAGCGTCGGCCTACCCGAGGAGCTCACCACGAAATACGCCGACCGCCTCGTCGGCATCCCCACCCTCGGCGCCGTCCGCTCGCTGAACCTCGCCAACGCCGTCGGCATCGCGCTCTACGAGGCGCTCCGCCAGGTGGGCGCGCTGAACGAGACGTTCATCGGGTAGAGGCTCCAGGCTCCGGGCTCCAGGGAATCGAGTCCTCAGTCCTCAGTCCTCGGTCCTCAGCGATAACGCCCTTGCTTGCCGTCGGCTCTCGCTCCCGTCGTTCCCCGTGCGGTACGGCGTTCGGGGAATTTTCGCGCCGGACACTTCCAGAACCAGACGAACGCTGAAGAGGCTCTCGACTTAGGTTGGGCGCGCGCTTCGCGCGCGCATCCTCAGACGCCGAGGACTGAGGACCGAGGACTGAGGACCGAGGACTGAGGACCGAGGACTGAGGACCGAGGACTGAGGACTGAAAAGGCTCCAGGCGGAGCCCCCACGTCGCTTTCGGAGCGAGTGGACGCGAGCGCGGCGCGACGGCCGTGCAGCCCGCCCCCCCTGGAGCCTGGAGCCTGGAGCCTGGAGCCTCCTGCCCCCGCCAGGTCACGCGAAGGCGGGAATCCCCGTGATGTCCTGCCCGAGAATCAACGTGTGAATGTCATGCGTCCCCTCGTACGTGTAGACCGTCTCGAGGTTGCACAGGTGACGCATGACCGGGTACTCGAGCGTGATCCCGTTGCCGCCGAGGATGTCGCGGCACGTGCGGGACACTTCGAGCGCCATGCGGACGTTGTTCCGCTTGATCATGCTCACGTGCTGCGGGCGGAGCTTCTTCTCCTGCTTCAGGCGTGAGACCTCGAGCGCCATGAGCTGTGCCGCCGTGATCTGCGTGAGCATCTCGGCGAACTTCGCCTGCACGAGCTGGTGCGAGGCGATCGGCTTGTTCGCGAACTGCACGCGGTTCTTCGCGTAGTCGAGCGCGCTGTCGTAGCAAGCGATGGCCGCGCCGATGACGCCCCAGGCGATGCCGTAGCGCGCCTGGGTCAGGCACGAGAGCGGTCCCTTCATGCCCTTCACGCCCGGGAGGATCGCGTCCTTCGGCACGCGCACGTCTTCGAGGATCAGCTCGCTCGTGACGCTCGCGCGCAGGCTCGCCTTCTTGTGGATAAGCCGCGCCTCGAAGCCCTTCGTGTCGGTCGGGACCAAGAAGCCGTGGACCTCGCCGTCGACGCCGCCGACCTTCGCCCAGACGAGCGCGACGTGGGCGATGTTGCCGTTCGTGATCCAGCGCTTCGTGCCGTTGATGACCCACGAGTCGCCGTCGTCGATCGCGGTCGTGCGCATCCCGGCGGGGTTCGAGCCGTGGTCGGGCTCCGTCAGCCCGAAGCAGCCGATGATCTCGCCGCGCGCCATCTTCGGCAGGTAGCGCTCCTTCTGCGCCTCCGAGCCGTACGTGTAAATCGGCCACATGACGAGGCTGCCCTGCACGCTCGCGAAGCTGCGGATGCCCGAGTCACCGCGCTCGAGCTCCTGCATCGCGAGGCCGTAGCCCGCCTCCGAGAGGCCGGCGCAGCCGTAACCTTCGAGGTTGCAGCCGAGGAGCCCCATCTTCGCGATCTCGGGGATGAGGTCCATCGGGAACGTCCCCTTCTCGAAGTGCTCGGCGACCACGGGAAGGACGCGAGCGTCCACGAAGGCGCGCACCGAGCTCTGGATCGCACGCTCTTCCGGGGTGAGGTGGCGGGAGATGTCGAAGAAGTCGGGCATGACGCGCCCGACGTAGCACGGCCCGGACACGAGGCGCCAGCGTCGCGGTAGCCGTTCGTCTCGCCCCGGTCTCGGGCGCCTTCGCAGGCCGCGGGGGGCGATGCGTACGCCGGTACCCACCGGAGCCCGTCGGCTCGGTGCTCGGGCTCTCGACGACCCGTCGCTCGCGCTCCCGGACGACGCAGGCCCGACGCGGCGACGAGCGCGCGGCGATCGCCGCCGGGCAAGCGATCCCAGCGCCGGAAATGCCGAGGGTCCGTCGCTTGCGTGCGTGGTCGACGTGGAACGTACGGCGACCTGAGGTGGGGCACACGCGTCTGCGCGGAGGACCGCTCCGGCGCCGACCACGCGAAGCGCGAGAGGAGGATCGGCGATGGCTGACAAGGGATCCGTCGTGCGCTTGCCCGTCGTGGACGGCCTCGGACGGACGCTGCGCAAGGACGACTGGTGGGTCGGCCCGATGGTCACCTTCACCGTCCTCACTGCGTTCGTCGTGTACACGACGGTCCGCATGCTCGAAGGCACCCACTACCGGTGGGGCCCGTACCTGTCGCCGCTGGCGTCGCCATACATCGAGACGGAGGATCTCGGGATCCCGCTCCTCACGCCCGCGATCCTGGTCCTCCCCTTCCCCGGGCTGTTCCGCTTCACCTGCTACTACTACCGGAAGGCGTACTACCGGTCCTTCGGCCTGTTGCCGCCGGCGTGTGCGGTCGGAGCGCGAAGGGTCGGCCACTACAACGGCGAGCGCAAGCTCCTCGTCTTCCAGAACCTGCACCGCTACGCGCTCTACGTCGCGCTCCTCTTCCTCGTCTTCCTCTGGCACGACTTCGTCGCGTCGCTTCGGTGGGACGGCGAGCTGGGGATGGGGCTCGGCTCGGTCGTCATCTTCCTCAACTGCGCGTTCCTCACGCTCTACACGCTGTCGTGCCACTCGTTCCGGCACCTCGTGGGCGGGAGCGTCAACAGCTACTCCGAGGCGCCGTTCGGCAGGCTGCGGCACGCGCTGTGGGCGGGCGTGTCGCGACTCAACGTCAATCACATGGCGTTCGCGTGGATCAGCCTGATCGTGGTGGCGCTCTGCGACGCGTACATCCGCGCGGTCGCCGTGGGAGCGATTCGGGACGTGAGGTTGTTCTGAGGCTCCAGGCTCCAGGCTCCAGGCTCCGGGCTCCAGGGAAGGAGAACAGCAGCGATGCACTTCACGACGACCGAACGAAGCTCGAAGAGACCTCTCGGTCTCGCCCTCACTGGAGCCTGGAGCCTGGAGCCTGGAGCCTGATGTCATGCTCGACCCCAAGTACGAAACCCACTCCCACGACGTCCTGGTGATCGGCGCCGGCGGCGCAGGGCTCCGTGCGGCGATCGAGGCGAGCGCGATGGGGCTCAGCGTCGGGCTCGTGTGCAAGTCGCTCCTCGGCAAGGCGCACACCGTGATGGCCGAGGGCGGCATCGCCGCGGCGCTCGGCAACGTCGAGCCGAAGGACGACTGGAAGGTGCACTTCCGCGACACGATGAAGGGCGGGAGGTACCTCAACCAGTGGCGCATGGCGCAGCTCCTCGCGATGGAAGCGCCCGCCCGCGTCAACGAGCTCGAGGAGTGGGGCGCACTCTTCGACCGCACGAAGGACGGCCTCATCCTCCAGCGCAACTTCGGCGGTCACAAGTACCCGCGCCTCGCGCACGTCGGCGATCGCACCGGCCTCGAGATGATCCGCACGCTCCAGCAGCACGGCATCCACACCGGGATGGACGTGTACATGGAGTGCACGATCACGCGTCTGCTCGGCGACCAGGATCGCGTCTGCGGCGCGTTCGGCTACTGGCGCGAGAGCGGCAAGTTCGTCGTCTTCGAGGCGAAGGCGGTGGTCCTCGCGACGGGCGGCATCGGGCGCGCGTTCAAGATCAACTCGAACTCGTGGGAGTGCACCGGCGACGGCCAGGCGCTCGCGTACCTGATCGGCGCCGAGCTGATCGACTCCGAGTTCATGCAGTTCCACCCGACGGGCATGGTCTGGCCGCCGAGCGTGCGCGGCACGTTGATCACGGAGGGCGTCCGCGGCGAAGGCGGCACGCTCCGGAACAAGGACGGCCGGCGGATCATGTTCGATTACATCCCGCCGCTCTACGCGAAGGAGACGGCAGCCACGGAGGAGGAGGCCGACCGCTGGCTGCGCGAGTCGACGAGCGGGGTCGCCACGACGGCGCGACGCACGCCGGACCTCTTGCCGCGCGACATCGTCTCGCGCGCCATCTACACCGAGGTCAAGGCGGGCCGCGGCTCTCCGCACGGCGGCGTCTTCCTCGACATCGCGACGCGACGCTCCGCCGAGGACATCAAGCGGAAGCTCCCGGCGATGTACCACCAGTTCAAGGAGCTCGCCGACGTCGACATCACGAAGGAGCCGATGGAGGTCGGGCCGACGGCCCACTACACGATGGGCGGCATCCGCGTCGATCCGGACACGCAGGAGACGCGCGTGAAGGGCCTGTTCGCGGCGGGCGAGTGCGCCGGCGGCATGCACGGCGCCAACCGCCTCGGCGGCAACTCGCTGTCCGACCTGCTCGTCTTCGGCCGGCTCGCGGGGCTCCACGCGGGCAAGTTCGCGAAGTCCACGAGCGCGAAGAGCGTCGATCCCGAGCAGATCGAGGCATACGCGCGCGAGGCGCTCGAGCCGTTCGAGCGCGAGGAGGGCGTGAACCCGTTCGCGGTCCACGAGGACCTCATGAACGTGATGCAGAGCTACTGCGGCATCATGCGGACCGAGCAGGATCTCCAGAGGTGCCTGCGGGAGCTCGATCGCCTGAAGGACGCCGCGCGCCGCACGAAGGTCGCGGGCAACCGGCACTACAACACGGGCTGGCACGAGGTCATCGATCTCCGCAACCTGCTCGTCGTGTCGGAGGCGATGGTGCGCAGCGCCCTCGCCCGCAAGGAGAGCCGCGGCGCGCACGCCCGCGAGGACTACCCGGAGATGGATCCCGCCTTCGGCAAGGTGAACCACGTCGTGCGCGCGGGAGGGACCGGCATGGAGCTCGAGACCGTGCCGCTGCCGGAGATGCCCGAGGAGATCCGACGGCTGCTGGAGGAGGAGGACGAGTGATGGCCGACGCGAGCGCGAGCACGACGGAGCCGGTCTCGACGGGTGCAAAATACACGCTTCGCATCTGGCGGGCCGACGCGAAGGTCGAAGGCAGCGGAGAGTTCCGCGACTACGAGGTCGAGACGTACCCGGGGATGGTCGTCCTCGACGCGATCCACGAGATCCAAGCCAAGCAGGCGCCCGATCTCGCGGTCCGCTGGAACTGCAAGGCCGGTCGCTGCGGCTCGTGCAGCGCGGAGATCGACGGCAAGCCGAAGCTCCTCTGCATGACGCGGATGTCGAGCTTCCGTCCGAACGAGCCGATCGTCGTCACGCCGATGAAGACGTGGCCCCTCGTGAAGGACCTCGTCACCGACGTGAGCCACAACTACCGCGTCGCGAAGAAGATCCCGCCGTTCACGCCGCGACCGCGAGACGCCGACGGCCACTATCGGATGCAGCAGGAAGACATCGATCGCATCCAGGAGTTCCGGAAGTGCATCGAGTGCTTCCTCTGCCAGGACGTCTGTCACGTCCTGCGCGACCACCACGAGGAGGCCGAGTTCGTCGGGCCGCGATACCTCATCCACCTCGCGACGCTCGACATGCACCCGCTCGACACGCTCGACCGCCGCAAGATGATGAAGGACGAGCTCGGCCTCGGCTACTGCAACATCACGCGGTGCTGCACCGAGGTATGCCCCGAGCACATCGTCATCACGGACAACGGCATCATCCCGCTCAAGGAGCGCGTGGCGGACGAGTTCTACGATCCGCTCCGCTGGCTCGCGCGGAAGCTCTTCCCCCGAACGAAGAAGAGGAGGCTACCGGTCCTTCCGGGCATCGAGCCCGCCCCCGCCGCCCGAAGCGCGCAGGCGCAGCAAGAAGAAGTCGAGAAAGAGCCCGCAGTGCCGCCAGCGCCGACGGTCGCGCGCCGAACTCCGGCGTGAGCCAATCCGCTGAGGACCGAGGTCTGAGGACCGAACTGAGGCCCGAGGCCCGAGGCCCGACTACCCCTTGATCCACTCCACGTCGTACTCGCACTCGTCGATCACCGACTGATCCTCGTCCCGCGTGGCGGTCATCTCGAGCCTCCCCTTCAGCGACTTCGTGTCGAAGGTGGACTTGATGTTCGTGGACACGCCGTCGAGGCTGTTCTGGCACTCGGAGCGGACGATGCAGGTGAGCGGATCGTAGTCATGGGTGCACACTGCCCCGCCGTCTTCCGTGCCCGCGTCGCTCTCGCCGCCGACCTCCACGGTCGAGTCGGGCAGATCGCCACACAGCTCTCCCCCGCCCGTCTTCGTCGTGCGAACGATGTACGTCCCAGGCGCGATGTCGCACGCGCCGAAGATGCGCTCGTCCGGGGAGACGCTCGGGTCGGGGGCGGGGTTTCGACGGCCGTCCGGACGCTCGTCCGAGCATGCCGCGATGACGAGGACGCAGGCGCCGAAGATCGCGCCGCCGATTGCGACCAGGGGATGTTTCATCGGGCGGCTCGTCGTGCACGGGTCGGACCCGCGAGGCGAGCGCGTTTCGCCGTCGCATGCGCCGGTCACCGCTGTTTCACGTCGACGCTGCCGCGGAGAGCGACCGACGCCGCGAGATCGCCTCCGCGCAAGGAGACGCCGAGTGGCCTCACGCCCGACACCTTCGCGCTCACCTCGACGCTCGGATCGGAGAGGCTCGACGCGAGCGCGGGCACGAGCTCCGCGAGCGCCTCGGGCGACATCGGCGGCGCGAGCCTCAAGGCGGACAGCGACCGCGTGAACGTCTCCGGAGACAGAGACGCCATGCGCTCACGTTCGTGATCGGAGAGCGTGGGCGACGCGAGCCGCAGATGGCGACCGTCCTCCGTCCAGGCGAGGGCGGCGCGGACGGCGAGATCGCCGCATGCCTCGCCGCGAAGGCCGAGATCGAGCGCCGCGTGCGACCCGGCCGGAGTCGCGACCGCACGCGCGATGCGCGCACGCGCTCCTCCCGCATCGAAAGGCTCGGCGGCTTCGAGCGAGGCGGCCAGGCTCGAGAGAGGAGAGACGAGCGCGAGCACGAGATCGTCCTCTTCGGGCAACGAGGGGTCCTGCTGGAGCGGCGGCAGCGGCGTCGTCCCGACGGCGTCGGCTTCGTCGCAACGCGCGCGGATCTCTGGATGGGCGATGACACCGAAGCGGACGCGGAGCGCGTCGGACGTCCCCGTCACCGGTCCTTCGACGAGGCCGCTGGGGTTCGTGACGATGCAGCCGCCGAGCGGGATCTTCCGAGTCTTGCCGAGCTCGGCCCACAGCCGCTCGGCCTGCGGGCGGAGCGGAGGCAGCTTGCCGTCGATCTCGCGCTCGACACGCCGGAGCGCCGGCGCGATCTCGCTCTGGATCGTCGGCGTGACGTCGATCTTCACCATGCCCCCGAGCGCGCGCACCTCGCAGCCGCGCGTGAACGCGAACGTGACGCGCGAAGGCGCGAAGCGGTACTCCGGCGTGAGGCGGAGCGGCACCGTCGCCGTGGCGACCCCGACGGGCTCGCACGATGCGTAGCACTGGGCTCCACGGCACGCCTGGGCGCGAGCGCGGACGTCCGTGCGGATGACGAGCGCGTCGTTCTCGACCGCGATGCGGAACGGACCGCGATCGACGGTGTACGAGAGAGAGCCGGCGAAGCCGATGTTCTTGTCGTGCTCCTCCGCGAGGCGCGTCGCGGTCTTGGCCTCGAGCTCCTTGGCGAGCGACGGTAGCCCGATCTCCACGTTCGCGACGAGGCGCGACGAGCGGCGGATGCCACGCGAAGCCGGCGCCGGGCTCTCGGGATCGAGAGCCACTCTCCGCGGCGGGAGCTGGACGCGACACGTGTCGGTGATCGGTGCCGTCGTCTTGCTCGAGGTGCTCTCGGCGCCGCCGCAAGCGACGGCGAGCGTGCACGTGGCGGCGATCGCGAACGCTCGCCGGTCGGCTCGCGTTGCGAGGATTCCGAACCCGTGCTCGCGCTCGATCATGGCCCCGGCATCGTACTCGAGACGCCTGCTCGAGGAGGTCTCGGCGCGCCGAAGACCGATCGCGCGCGCTTCAGCGCATGACCTTGACCGTCGGCGTCGCACCGGTGAACTGCGCGCGCACGGTGAGGTGATCGCCGGACTTGGCCGTGAACCGCTCGACGAGGCTCTCACCGGTCGGCTCGAAGGTGAAGCGGACCTCGTGCGATCCCGGCTCCAACGAGAGGCGCACCGGGCAAGCGCCGCGCGCGATCCCGTCGACCCACGCGCGCGTGCCTGGCTCCCCGACCAAGGCGACCTGCGCCTTGCCGGTGGCCACCGCGGCTCCCGACGACGCCGTCGCGGCGACGGCGGACGCGGCCGGGGCAGCGCTCGCCGTCGGCGTGGTCTTCGCGTCTCCGGGCGCGCTCTTCTGGGCGGGCGCGGAGTCGGACGGGACGGGGATCGTCGCCGGCGCCGCGCTCGAAGGCGCGGGTAGAGCGACGGTCGAGACCGTCGCCGTCGTCGCTCCCGTCGTGACGGACGATTGCGCGACGTCACGCGAAGGCACGCCGACGACACGCCACGCGACGAGCGCGACGAGGCCGGTGACCGCCACGCCCGCGACGAAGGCGACGCTCCGGCGTCCCGCCGGCGCGCCGTCGCCCTTCTTCGGCCGCTCGTGCGAGCGCACCGGTGTCTCGAGCGGACGCGTCGCGATCGTCTCGAGGTTCGTCGGCGGCGTGCTCGAGCCGCGCGCGAGCCGCGGCCGGCGCACCGTCGGAATGTCCGCCTGCCTGAGCGGAGCCTCGGACGCCGAGCTCGTCGTCGAGGCGACCGGCGTCTTCTCCTCCTCCGCCGGTCGCCCCGCGCGTCCTTTCTCGATGTCCGCGTGGATCTTCTCGAGCTCGTCGACCTCGACCATGAGCGGCGTCGGGATCGACATCGCGGGATCGTCGGGCCGCCCGCGATCCGCGCGGATGGGGGGCACGGCGGGGATGTTCGGGTTGCTCGGCGGGAGCTGGCGCGTGCTCGGCACCGGCGCGTCGTCGAGCTCGTCCATCGTCGCGCTCGGCCGCGACGGTGGCGGAGGAATGCTCGACCAGCTCAGCGCCTCCTCGCGTGCCGCGAAGGTCTTCGTGCCGAGATCGCCGTGGCTCGCGACCGAAGGGCGCGGCGCGTCCAGCTTGCTCGAGGGCGGAGGCTCCGACGCGTCCGCCTGCGCCTCGCGCAGCGCGCGCACGCGATCGCCGAGAGCACGCGCGACGTCGGCGGTGTCGACCCCCTTGAGGAACTGGCGCAGGGCGCGTCCGAGCTCGCTCGCCTGCTGCTGCCGCTCTCGCGGATCCACGCTCATCGCACGCAGGATCGGCTCGTCGAGCGGCGACAGCCGCGGGTCGAAGTCGCTCGGCCGCGGGTGCGGCTCGCGCACCGCCGCGGCGCACTCCTCGGGGGTCGCGCGACGGAACGGCGCGGTGCCGGTCCACGCTTCCATGAGGAGCACGGCGACCGCGAAGATGTCGGTCGGCGGCCCGAGCTCGCCGCCGTCGACCTGCTCCGGCGCCATGTGCCCGGGCGAGCCGAGGATCTCCTGCCCCGAGACGCGCGCGGGGGCCGCGATCCCGAAGTCGATCAGCTTCACCAGGCCTTCCTCGTCGATCATCACGTTCCGCGGCGTGATGTCGCGATGGACGACCTTCATGCGGCGATGCGCGTAATCGAGCGCACGGCAGACCTCGACGCCGACGTACGCGCCTTCCTCGGGCGTGAGCACGCGGCGCGACCCGTCGGGGTTCCGCTCGCGGAGGAGCTCCGCGATGCTGACCCCCTCGACGAGCTCCATCGCGAGGAAGTACGTGCCCTGCTCCACCCCGAGCTCGTAGACGGGGACGATGTTCGGGTGGTTGAGGGCGACGGTCGTCTTCGCCTCCTCGACGAAGCGCCGGATGAACTGCTGGTCGTACGCGAGCTCGTCGCGGATCTGCTTCACGACGAGCTTCTTCTCGAACCCGCCGGCGCCTCGCAGCGTCGCGAGGACGACACGAGCCATCCCGCCTCGAGCGAGCTCTCGCTCGAGGACGTATTTGCCGAAGACCCGCGGGTACAAGCCGGGGAAATCTTATCACGGTGGCGCTTCGTCCCCGCGTCGTTGGCCGGCCGCCGCGTACACTGTACGCTGCGTGCATGCGCCTCCCGTCCGGGGTCGCCTCGGCGAGCGTGACTGCGCTCGGCGCCGGGCTCCTCGCGCTCGCGTGCTCGCCCGAGCCGCGCATCGAGGAGCGTCCGGTCGTCGTGTACTCGCCGCGCGAGTGCCCCGTCTTCGAGAGCGAGGCCTACTCGGTCATCTACGGCGCAGGCGACTTCGAGCCGTCGATCGAGCGGCCTCCGATCGCGTCCGTGTTCCTTCGCGATCTCGGGCAGGCCATGGTGGACCTCCCGAAGGAGACGCGCTCGCTCGTCGTCGACATCGCGCAGCGCGACTCCGGCTGGCGCGGCGTCGCCGACGTCTTCGGCCGTGGACCGATCAACGTCCTCGTCTGGCCGACCGGCAATGCGTGCCGCCTCAGCCGCGACGTCGAGCGCAGGACCGCGATGACCCTCGGCGTCGCGGGCCGCCATTTCATCGTCGCGGGAGGTCGGTCGCTCGCGTCCACGCAGGTCCCGCACACGTACGTCGGCGATCTGACGACGGGAGTGATCGAGAAGCTGGAGTTCGGGCTCACCACGCGCCGCGACTGGCCGACGATCACCGCCTTCCCCTCGCCGTCCGATCCGGAGGGCGCGGTGTCCGCGCTCGTCGCCGGCGGAGAGGATCCCGATACCGGCAACGCGCTGCAGACCGCGGAGATCTACCGGCCGAGGCCGGGCGCTCGTGGTGACATCGGTGACTTCGATCGCGAGCAAATCACGCTCTCGGAGCCGCGCGCCCGGCACGCCGCGGTCACGCTCGCGACCGGAGAGACGCTGCTCGTAGGCGGCGTCGGAGCGGCCGGCGCGCCGCTCGCCACGATGGAGATCATCGATCCCGTCGCGCGGCGCGCGCGCACCGCAGGCGTCGCCCGCCTCTCCGTCCCGCGCCGAGAGCCACGCGTGATCCGCCTCGCGAACGGCGAGATCCTCGTCTCGGGCGGCATCGGTCCGAGAGGCCCGGTCACCACGCTCGAGTGGTTCGCGCCGGACGCGAGCCGTCCGACGAAGCGTCCCGTCGATCTCGTCCTCGGACGCGAGCGCGCGATCGTCCCGCTCGTGGCCGGCGGCGCGCTCGCCGTCATCGCGCCGGAGCCCGGGAGCCCGACCGACTTCGCCACGGTCTGGGTCATCTCCGCGGACGGCACGCTCGAGCCGGCGCTGCCGGTCGATCCCGAGACGCTCGACGTCGTGCGTCTCTTCCCCGGCGCGGAGGGCGCTCCCGTGCTGTGGACCGGACGCCGCTGGATGCGCTGGTCTCCGTGGTACGGCGCGTTCGAGCCGATCGCCGAAGCGCCCGACGTCGGGCCGAGCCTCGACGCGATCGCGACCGGCGATCCGGGCCTCGCGCTGTGGCTCGAGGACGGCGGCGAGGCCGGGATGCGCGTGGCCGGCTTCCGCTTCGCGACGCGCACGAGGTTCGGCGCCGTCCCGAAGCCGCTCCTCGTCACGGGCCCCGAGCAGCTCGCGCCGGACCGCCTCGCCGGGTTTCCCGGCGGCTCGATCCGCTTCGAAGCGGAGCGCGGCTTGTTGCTCGGGCCCGGCGCGAGCGCATTCCTCACCGACGTCGACTTCGCGGACTTCGAGCTGTCGCTCGACGTGACCGCCGGCCCGCCCAGCGTCGTCCTTCGCCTCGAGCACGGCGCCGAGCTCGAGGTCGGCGGCGCCGCCTGCGCCTTCGCACACTCGGCCACGCAGAAGCTCGCCGTGCGCCGGCGCGGGCGGCGCGTCGACGTCAGCGTCGACGACGGGCCCTTCCGGTCGTGCCCGACGGAGCTCGAACGCGACGGACGCGTGTCCGTGGGTCTGCGTGGGTCGCAGGGCGTGGGTCTGAGCGGCGCTCGAAACCTGGTCGTGACCCGTCGCTGACGGGGCGCGTCCCGCCGTCCGACGCGGGCCCCATGGATGAAGCGCACTGGGACGACGCCGATCCACCCGTCTCGGAGCGAGTTACGCCTACACCAGAAAAATTCACCGTTTCCGGCCCTGCGGCCTTGGCACCGGGAGTGCAATCGTCCGCCGTGGGTGAACGGCATGAGTCGACGTGACGACGTCCTGAAGCGAGCTCCGCGGCTGTCTCACGTGGCATGGGAGGAGGCTCCCGTGCACCGCGTCCGACCTTCGTACGCGGCCTCTCCCGACCTCCTCGACGAGCTGGGCAGCGACAGCGCGCTGCGGGCGGTCCAGCCGATCCGCATGGACGACGTGGAGGACGAGGCGACCCGTTCGCCGCGCCAGTCGTACGTCGCCCTCTCGCGGCTGCGCTCCTTCGACGAGCCGACCCGCATCGGCCCGCCGCGTCCGTCGTACGTCGCGCCCGTCGAGCTCGATCGCTCGGGCGAGCGTGAGGCTCACGCCGAGTGGTTCCCGCCGCCCGCCCCGCGCCGCTCGCACGTCGCCGCGAAGGAGCTGCGCAACGACGATCGGCGCGATCTCGAGACGGTCACCACGTACTTCGTGCGCCCGTCGTACGTGGACTCGAGCGAGGTGGAGCGCGTCGACGCGTACGCCGACACGGACAGGCTGCACCCGTTCACCGGCTCCGAGCAGGCGCTCTCCAGCGGGGACGTCGAGGTGATGGATCGGTTCGCGCAAACCGACGAGGACGCCGCCGCCGAGCTCGAGAGGGTCGATCCCGAGGCGTTCGGGCGATACCTCTTCGACGACTGCCCGCTCCCGCCCCAGCCGGAGCCGCTCGACGAATCCGACGCGTTCGCCCCTCCGTTCGGTGGGGAGCACGCGACGCCCTCGCAGCCGGTGCCGCCGCAGAGCTCGCTGCTGCCGCGCATCGCCGAGATCCAGCGCATGATGGAGGAGCGGCAGAGGAGGCGGTCTCTCCTGCCCGAGAACGAGGTGCGCTCCTCCGCCTTCCGGCACGCGTCGGTGCCGCCGGCGCCCGCGTCGACGAGCAAGAGCCCGTGGGTCGTCTCCGCGCAGTCGCGTATCCCCACCCTCGAGCCTCCGGTCATGTTCGGCCTGCCGACGCCGCGACCGAGCAAGTCGCGGTCGGTGCGGTCGGTGCTCGTGTCCGTGGCCAGCGCCGGCCTCGGGATCTTCATCGCTGCAGTCATCGCCGTCGTGGTGGTGCTCGCGCGCTCCGACGACCCGCCGGCGCGGGCGAGCAGTGCGAAGTCGCTGGAGCCGGCCTCCATCGACACGCCCTCGCTCGTGCCGGCGAAGGTCTCCGAGAGCCTGGAGAGCGCCACGGCGTCGACGGACTTCCTCGTCATCGGCGATCCGCTGGACGAGCCCGCCGCTGCTCCGGCGGCCAAAGCGCCGGCGCCCGCGACGCCGGTCGCGCCGGCAGCGGTCGAGGCTTCGGCACCGCGTGCGCCCGCAGCGCTCGTCGTTGCGGGATCGCCGGCGCCGGTGCAGCGCACGACCGCGGCGCCCGCCGCGCCTGCGGCGCAGAAGCCGGTCGCTCCGGCGGCGCCGAAGATGGAGAGCGCTCCCGCGGCGCCGTCGCGCGCGAAGGCCAAGTCGGGAGAGAAGTCCGTCGAGGAGATCCTCGCGGAGCTCGGCGAAGAGCAGCTCCGTCGCTGATTCCACACACGAACGACGACCCGCGCGGCCGCGTCCTCCGACGCGAGCCGCGCGCTCGCTTTTGTCGCTCCGATCGCGCGGCATCGTGGGCGCGATCCGCGCGGCTGCGACAAAGGAAGGGGTCGCCTTGACAGAACTGACAATTTACTAAAAAGTCAATTGCATGACGGTCCAGAACCCCGGTGAGGGCGTCGCGCCGCGCGAGCCCGGGTCCAATCTGTCCGCCACCTTCCCGATCGCCCCCGAGAGCCAGATCGTGCTCGCGGCGGGCACCGCTGCGGTCAATTACGCGTGGGACTACTCGACGAAGCGCCCGGAGCTCCGGACGCTGTACCAGAAGTCGAAGGACCTGAACTGGAACGCGGCGAAGGACCTCGCGTGGGACACGAACGTGGACCCGGAGAGCGAGCTCGTCAGCGACGCGTTCAATCCCATCTACGGGACCGACATCTGGAAGAAGCTCGATCCGAAGAAGGACCTCCCGAATCTCCGCCGCCACCTGGCGAGCTGGATGCTCTCGAACTTCCTCCACGGCGAGCAGGGCGCGTTGCTCGCCACCTCGCAGATCCTCGCGCAGGCGCCGACGATGGACGCGAAGCTGTACGCCGCCGCGCAGGTCTTCGACGAGGCGCGACACGTCGAGGCGTACGATCGGTACCTGACCGAGAAGGTCGAGCTCGTCTACCCGCCGAGCCCGCACCTCAAGCAGCTCCTCGACACGGTCCTCTCGGACTCGCGTTGGGACTTCAAGTTCCTCGGGATGCAGATCCTGATCGAGGGCGTCGCGCTCGGTGCGTTCGGGCTGATTCACCAGACCGCGAACGAGCCGCTCATCAAGCAGATCACGCACAACATCATGCAGGACGAGGCGCGCCACGTCGCCTTCGGCGTCATGTCGCTCAAAGGCTTCTACGAAGGCATGCCCGAGAGCGAGCTCCGCGATCGCGAGGACTTCGTGATCGAGAGCTCCCGGCTCCTCCGCGACCGCTTCCTCGCGCAAGAGGTCTGGGCCACGGTCGGGCTGCCGCAGAAGGAGTGCGAGGCCGCGGCCGAGTCGTCGATGATGCTCCAGATGTTCCGGCGCCTCTTGTTCAGCAAGATCGTGCCGAACGTGAAGCGCCTCGGCCTGCTCACCCCGCGCGTGCGCAAGGGCTTCGAGGAGCTCGACGTCATCGAGTACGAGTCCTGGGAGCCGAGCGCCTGACGACCTCCTCGTAGCGCGACGAGGCCGGCTGTGCGCCGGAGGACGCATCGACTAAGGTCGGCGCCGATGCGTGCCTCCCCTCGTGCGCCTCGCACGTCACCGCGCTCGAACGAAGTCGACGGCGGCGCGACCTCGCCGCCGCCGCGGAAGAAGGAGCGCAACGCGGCCGAGACCAAACGGCGCATCCTCGAAGCCGCGGCCGCCGAGTTCGCGGCCAAGGGCTTCGACGGCGCCCGGCTCGGCTCGATCGCGCGCGCCGCTGGCGTCCAGCAGGCGCTGATCCACCACTACTTCGCCGACAAGGAGGGGCTCCATGCCGAGGTCGTCCGCGGCGGCCTCGAGGCGATGACCGAAGGCGCGTGGAGCCTCATGGACGAGATGGACGCGCCCGTCGCGCACCGAAAGGGCAAGAAGCGACGCGGCCCCGAAGACCTGCGCGCGCTCGCGGAGGCGTTCGTCGATCTGCTCTTGCGGTTCTTCGCGACGAACGGCGCGATCCTGTCGATCCTCCGGCACGAGGCGCGCCGCGACGGCACCGACGGCAAGAACGGCAAGGCGGCGATCCAGATCGTCGCGGACAACGTCGGGCCGTTGTTCGACGCCATCGTCGCGCGGCTCGACGAGATGCGTGCGCGCGGAGAGGTGCGCAAGGACGTCGACCCGAAGCACCTCGTCCTGTCGTGCGTCGCGATGGTGGCCTTCCCGTTCCAGGAGGAGCCTTTCGTGCGCGCGATCTGGCCGGTGGACTGGCACGGGCCCGAGATGCTCGCCGAGCGCAAGAAGCAGGTGGTCGAGATGATTCTCGCGCGGGTGGTGCCCTGAGCTTCAG
>CALFEQ010000056.1 GCA_937949945.1 uncultured Myxococcales bacterium | reverse complement strand
GCTGGCGAGTGAGCGCGCTCCGCGCGCGAGCAATAGCGACCCCAGCGGGAATCGACTCGAACTGCACGGAGTCCACGAAGTGGACGGAGTGCAGTGAGAGCAGATGAGCGCTGGCGAGTGAGCGCGCTCCGCGCGCGAGCAATAGCGACCCCAGCGGGAATCGAACCCGCGTTACCGGCGTGAGAGGCCGATGTCCTAACCGCTAGACGATGGGGCCGAGTTCTCTTCGAACCAAGAAAGCTGAAGCGTAAGCGGGAGGGAGAAAGCTGGGCTGGGGGACTAGGATTCGAACCTAGATAGACGGAGCCAGAATCCGTCGTCCTGCCATTAGACGATCCCCCATCAAGGGAGTGTTGGCGGGCTGAACTTTTGGTCCGCGCACCATACTCAGGCGGAATTGCTTGTCAAGGTCCGGTGAACGGTCGCCGCATTTTCGTTCGCTGGCGAGGTCCGACCTGCCGTGACCAAGCAGGGTTCGCCTGAGGAACTAGCGCAATTTCGGCGGCTCGGCCAGCCGGGATGGGTGGGTGAAGCCTGCGGCCGTGTCGCGGCGCGGGCGAGGCGCTCTCGGCTTGGGGATGGGCATTTCGTTCGCGAGGGTGCGAGTCTGCGTGGCGATCGTCGCGGCGTGGGCCGGGGGCGCGGGGTGCGGCGCCGGCGGCTTCGTCCCGGGATCGGCCGGATCGAACGAGGGCGGGACGAGGGGCCTCGGGGCGAAGTCGCGCGCCTCGACGTAGCTCGTGTCGGGGGCCTGGTCATCGAGGCTGGGCGGCTTGACGAGCAGGCCGGCGACGGTGAGCGCAGCTGCAGCGCCGACCATGGCGGCGGACTTGGCGCGGGGGCGGAGCCGTTCGCGGCGGTCGGCGTCGACGCTCGCGGCCGCGAGGGCAGGCGGGCTCGCGTCCTGCGCGAGGGGAGGGGAGGCGAGGCTGTCTTCGCGCCCGTCCTCGTGCGGCGTCGTGGCGGCGGCCTCGACGGCGGCGGCGAGCGCGTCACCTTCGGCGCCGGCGAACGGGGCCAGCATGCGGGCGAGGGTCGGGACGTCCGCCGGCCGGGCGTCCGGTTCCTTCGCGAGGCAGGCGTGGACGATGCGGGCGAGCTCGGGAGGGGCGTCGGGCGTGGCGAGGAGCGCCGGTTCGTCTCGCATGACGGACAGGCACATCCCCGAGACGGTGTCCGCGTCGAACGGGAGCCTGCCCGAGGCGAGCTGGTGGAGGACGACGCCGAGGGCCCAGATGTCCGCGCGCGGGCCGACCTCCTCCGTGGCCGCGAGCTGCTCCGGCGCGAGGTAGGCCGGCGAGGTGAAGCACATCGGAAGGGAGCCCTCGTCGGGGCCGTCCTCGAGGAACGGATTGGGGCTCCCGAAGTCGAGCAGCTGGAGCGAGGGCGAGGCGTGGACGTCCTCCGTGTCCGTCGAGGCGAGCAGGAGGTTCTGCGGCTTGAGGCTGCCGTGGACGATGCCGTTCGCATGGGCCTCGGCGAGCGCCTCGCATGCCTCGAGCACCCAGCGGACGGCCTCCGGCACCGGCAGCCGCTCGCGCCGGGAGAGCTCGTCGGCGAGCGTCGGTCCGTCGTGATGCTCGGTGGCGATGAACGGCAGGCCTTCCTCGGTGAAGCCGGTGTCGACGACGCGAGCGACGTGGCGGCTCCGGAGCGACGCGACGAGGTGAGCCATCGCGAAGCAGCGCCGCTGAGCCTTCTGCTGCGCGTCCGTCAGCGACGCGAGGATCTTCAGTCGGACGCGACCGCGCAGGTACACGTGACGCGCGACGACGACGTAGCCGTGGCTCGTCGCGCCCAGCAGCTTCTCGACGCGGTATCGCCCGGCGATCGCTTCGCCTTTGGCGTGCAGGCCTGGAAGGACCGGACCGCGTCTGTCCTTCGCCCCTGGGTGAAGCATGGCGGTGGGCCGCGTGCAGGCTCGGTGCCTCCGGACGGGCGCCGGGGCCCTCCCGAAGCTTTTCGGACGTTGCCGCTCCGCTCGCGCCCGGCTCGTGCCAGGCACATTGCCTCGCTGAGGCCATCCGTGACGACGTAGCCCAGCCGTGGCGCGCGTACGGTCGGGCCGCGGGCGCGTGCGGTCGCGCGGAACTCGCGGGAGGGGGGCTTGACGCCGCCGCATGAGCGCCTAGGTTGGCCGCCGGTTTTCTGGCACTCACCGAGGGCGAGTGCTAACAGCCGCGCCCGGTCAGCGGTGCGGCAGGCATGGCCACCGCCTGTGATTGGCCAAGAAAGCGGGAAAAAGACATGAAAATCCGTCCGCTCCAGGATCGTCTCGTCGTCAAGCGCACGAAGGAAGAGGAGAAGACCAAGGGGGGCATCATCATCCCCGACACCGCCAAGGAGAAGCCGCTCGAGGGCGTGGTCATCGCCGTTGGCTCGGGCAAGGTCCTCAAGAACGGCAAGGTCGTCCCGCTCGACGTGAAGGAGAACGACCGCGTCCTGTTCGGCAAGTACGCGGGTACGGAGGTCAAGGTCGACGGCGAGGAGCTCGTGCTCCTGCGCGAGGACGACATCCTCGCGGTCTTCACGCAGTGACCTGACGGGACACCCAGACGGAGAAGGGAATCATGAGCGCCAAGCAGATCCTCTACAGCCGCCACGCTCGCGGTCGCATCCTCCACGGCGTCAACCTCCTCGCCGACGCGGTCAAGGTCACGCTCGGGCCGAAGGGCCGGAACGTCGTCATCGAGAAGAGCTTCGGCTCGCCGGTGGTGACGAAGGACGGCGTGACGGTCGCCAAGGAGATCGAGCTCGCCGACAAGTTCGAGAACATGGGCGCACAGATGGTGCGCGAGGTCGCCTCGAAGACGAGCGACAAGGCCGGTGACGGCACGACGACGGCCACCGTGCTCGCGCAGGCCCTCTACACGCAGGGCCTCATGCTCGTCGAGGCGGGCCACAACCCGATGGAGCTCAAGCGCGGCATCGACAAGGCCGTGCAGGCGATGGTCGCCGAGATCAAGAAGATCGCGACGCCGACGAAGGACAAGGAGCACATCGCCCAGGTCGGCACGATCAGCGCGAACGGCGACCGCAGCATCGGCGAGATGCTCGCCGAGGCGATGGAGAAGGTCGGCAAGGAGGGGGTCATCACCGTCGAGGAGGCGAAGGGCATGGAGTCCTCCCTCGAGGTGGTGGAGGGCATGCAGTTCGACCGCGGCTACCTCTCTCCGTACTTCGTGACGAACACGGAGAAGATGACGGCCGAGCTCGAGGACCCGTACATCCTCATCAGCGAGAAGAAGATCAGCGCGATGGCCGATCTCATCCCGCTGCTCGAGCAGGTCGCGCGGGAGGGTCGTCCGCTGCTCATCATCGCGGAGGACGTCGAGGGCGAGGCGCTCGCGACGCTCGTCGTCAACAAGCTCCGCGGTGCGCTCAAGGTCTGCGCCGTCAAGGCGCCGGGCTTCGGCGACCGCCGCAAGGAGATGCTGCGTGACATCGCCATCCTCACGGGCGGTCAGGTCGTCAGCGACGATCTCGGCGTGAAGCTCGAGTCCGTCACGACGAAGGAGCTCGGCCGCGCGAAGCGCGTCACGGTCGACAAGGACAACACGACGATCGTCGACGGCGCGGGCGACCAGAAGGAGATCAAGGGTCGCTGCGAGACGATCCGCAAGCAGATCGAGACGACGACGAGCGACTACGACCGCGAGAAGCTCCAGGAGCGCCTCGCGAAGCTCGCCGGCGGCGTCGCGGTCATCAAGGTCGGTGCGGCCACCGAGACCGAGATGAAGGAGAAGAAGGCGCGCGTCGAGGATGCGCTGCACGCGACCCGCGCGGCCGTCGAGGAGGGCATCGTGCCCGGCGGCGGCGTCACGCTGCTCCGCGCTGCGAAGGCCCTCGACGACCTCAAGGTCGAGGGTGAGCAGCAGTTCGGCGTCCGCCTCGTCCGCCGCGCCGTCGAGGAGCCGCTCCGCCAGATCGCGCGCAACGCCGGTCAGGACGGCTCGGTCGTCGTCGAGAAGGTCCGCGCGGGCACCGGCTCGTTCGGCTTCAACGCCGCGACGGAGACCTACGAGGACCTCGTCAAGGCGGGCGTCATCGACCCGGCGAAGGTCGTGCGCTCCGCGCTCGAGTTCGCGGCCAGCGTCGCGGGCATGATGCTCACGACCGAGGCGCTCATCGCCGACAAGCCGAAGAAGGAGAAGTCCGGCGGCGCCGGCGGCGGCATGGGCGGCATGGGCGGCGACTTCGACATGGATTGATCGGCGCGGGTCGAAGGCCGAGCGAGTCGATCTCGCTCGGACCTCGACCGCCGCTCTGTCAACGACGAAGCCCCGGCTCTCGCGTGAGGGTCGGGGCTTCGTGCTGCTCGGAGTCGCGATTCGTGCCGGCCGTCGCGGGCAACGCGTTCGTGCCGTGCACGCGTGGAGGGGAGGGGCGCGGAGCCCGAAACGAAGAAAGCCCCGGAGGTGCTCCTCGGGGCTTTCGTTCGACGTGCGGCGGATCGAGCGGCGGTGGTTCAGAGGAGCGCCTTGATCTCCTTCTCGATCTCCTTCTCCTCGCCGTCGTGGTAGCCGTTGTGCAGGTGCTTCACGATGCCGTCCTTGTCGATGACGAACGCGGACGGCATGCTCGGCGGCTTGTAGCACTCGGCGACCTTGTGGCCCTCGTCCCAGGCGACGGGGAACTTCGCGCCGTAGGTCTTCACGAAGTCCGCGATGCCGCTCTTCTCGTCGTCGACGGAGACGGCGACGATCTCGAGGCCGCTCGCCTTGTACTTGACGTAGAGCTCCTGGTACTTCGGGAAGGACTTCTTGCAGGGCTCACACCACGTGGCCCAGAAGTCGACGATCGTGACCTTGCCTTTCTCGAGGCTGATCTTCTCGCCGTCGATCGTCGTGAGCTTGAACGACGGGGCCGGCTTGCCGACCTCCACGGAGCCTTTGCAGCTGATCTCAGCGCCTCCGCCCCCCTTGTCGCCACCACCCTTCTCGCCCGAGGACTTCACGGAAGACGGATCCTTGGCCGGCGGATCTTCGCCGCAGGCTGCGAGCGCCAGAAGCGAAGTCGCGATCAAGGAAATGGGAGTTCGAATTCGCATGGGCCGCAGTCTACTTGGTCGTTCACGACTTGCGAAGGTCTCAGCAGCGCGCCGGGGTGCTCGGGGCGCGCTCGGCTTCGCGGTCGAGCTCCGTCCCGCACGCGGGTGATCGGGGCGGGCCGCCCCCGCCGCGCCCCGACCGGTCGCCCGGCGCTCGGGGCGCCGCCGGAACGGCTCAGCACCAGGACGAGCGGGCTCGTCGGAAAGTTCCCCTTTTTGACTCTTCTCGATCCCAAGCGATAAGCTCGTGTCTGCCGATGTCGCGCGGACGAGCACTCTCAGCGGTTGCCATCGTGCGTGACCCTGCCCGGAAGGTCGCGTGCAGCTTCGTGTAGTCGGATGCCACGGGGGCGAGACGCCGAAGCACCGCACGTGCGCCTTCGTCCTCGACGAACGGCTCGCGATCGATGCCGGCTCGCTGACGAGCGGCCTCGACCTGTCGCTCCAGTACAAGCTGGAGGCGGTCCTCGTCAGTCATTCGCATCTCGATCACATCCGCGACCTCGCCACGATCGCGGACAACCGAGCGCAGCACGGGTGTCCGCCGCTGCAGGTCGTCGGGACCAAGCCGACGCTCGACATCCTCCGTAAGCACTTCTTCAACGACCTGCTCTGGCCCGACTTCAGCGCCATCCCGTCGAAGAAGGAGCCGACGATCGTCTACCGGGCGCTCAAGCCGGAGGTGCGGACGGAGATCGCCGGCTTCGTCGTGCGGGCGATCGCGGTCACGCACACGATCGACACGTCGGCGTTCGTCATCGAGAAGAACGGCGCGGCGGTCGCGTACAGCGGCGATACGGGCCCGACCGACCGCCTCTGGCAGGTCCTCAACGAGCAGAAGGACCTGCGGGCGCTCCTCATGGAGGTCAGCTTCCCGAACGAGGCGCAGCGGGTCGCGACGTTGAGCGGCCACCACACGCCGCAGACCCTCATCAAGGACCTCCAGAAGTACGCCCGCCCGAAGGACCTGCCGACGCTCCTCTATCACATCAAGCCGGCCTTCCAGTCCGAGGTCGAGCGGCAGTGCGCCAAGCTCAAGGGCGTGAACCTCACCGTCCTCACGCTCGGCGAGCAGCTCCTTCTCTGACCTCCGAGCGGCCCTTCGGGGAAGGGGGAGCGGACGCGGAGGGGAGGTCGCGGCGGGCACGGTCCGGCCGTGTCCGTGCGCCCGAGCCGAGCCGCACGGCGCATCGACGTCGCTGGGCCCCGCTCTCCAGCACGGACTGTGCTATGTCCGCTCGTCTTGGGGAAATCAGCCCCTGTCGAGAGAACCGATGGACGTTTCCGATACCGCAGCATCCGCATCGACCACCGGGGACGAGCTCGTGCCCGGGCTGGAAGGCGACCCGGAGGGCAGCCGCATCGTCCGGGAAGAGATGCGCCTGCTCGAGGTCGTGCTGCGCGCGCTCGGGCCCGAGGGGCAGGCGCGGCCGGAGGGCGACGTGCGCGCCTCGTCCATCCCGCCGCCGGGCGCGCTCGCCGAGGCGCTCGCGGACGACGATCGCCGGCTCGTCGAGCTTCGCGACCTCGCGGCGACGGCCAAGGCCGAGGACCTTCCGGCCATCTTCGATCAGATGCACAACCTGGGCGCCCTCCGCGCGCACCGCGGGAAGGGCGTGAGCGGCACGCTCGATCGGAAGAGCCCGTACTTCGCCCACCTGCGGCTCGAGGAGACGGTGCGCACGCACGGCGGACGCGGGCCGGGCAAGGAGCGGCGCCGCGACGTGCTCGTCGGGTCGAAGCAGTACCTCGATGCGGGCGCGGGAATTCGCATCGTCGATTGGCGCAACGCCCCCGTGAGCCGCATCTTCTATCGCTACCGCGAGGGCGACAGCTACGAAGAGACGCTGGGCGATCAGCCCGTCGAGGGCGTCGTCGTGGCCCGGCGAACGGTCGCCATCGTCGACGGCGTGCTCCGGAAGGTGACCGCGCCGCAGGGCACGTTCGTCCGCGAAGCCGACGGCCGTTGGCGCCGCGCCGACACGCACACGGCGCGCCTGCGGCTGCCCTCGCGCGGCGACTCCGTCGCGGTGCCCGCCCCGACCTCGTCGGCGGACGGTCGCGTGAAGACGACGGCCGCCGATCGCCTCCTGCCGGCGATCGCCGCGATGCTCGACAAGGAGCAGTACGACCTCATCACGAAGCCGGGCACGGGCCTCGTGGCGATCCAGGGCAGCGCAGGCAGCGGAAAGACGACCGTGGGCCTGCACCGCGTGGCCTATCTGCACGCGAGCCAGCCCAGTCGCTTCCGGCCGAGCAAGATGCTCGTCATCGTCCCGAACGACGCGCTCGTCCACTACACGAGCCGGGTCCTCCCGAGCCTCGGCGTCGAGGGCGTGCCCGTCACGACGTTCCAGCGTTGGGCGGTGCGCGTCATCTTCGACCTGTTCCCGAAGCTCCCGACCGCGATCAGCGAGGAGACGCCTCCGCTCGTCTCGCGGCTCAAGTCGCACCCGGCGATGCTCGAGGCGATCGACACGCTCGTGGCCGAGGTGACGGAGCGCCTCGACGCTCGCGTCGCCGAGGCGATGTCCCGCTGGCCCGAGGGCGACCGCGTGGTCGCCGCGTGGAAGGCGACGAAGGGCGCGCCCGACAGGCGCGTCACGCAGCTCGCGTCCTGGGCCGCCGGCAAGCGCGAGCTCTCCGGCGTGGACTCCGCCGCCACGCTCCCCGAGGTGACGAAAGGCGCGGTCGAGTCGCTCGCCCAGGAGCTCCGCACCGAGTCGCGCAACGTTCTCGGCGCGTGGGACGAGATCCTCACGAGCCGGCCGCGCCTCGACAGGCACTTCCGCAAGCACTTCGGATCCGGCCAGCTCGATCAGGTGCACGAGTGGTGCGTCCGCCAAGCCCGCGTCCGCGCGGAAGGGGAGCGCGACGGCGAGTCGCCGACGCTCGATCTCGAGGATCGCGCGCTGCTCCTGCGCCTGTTCCAGACGCTCCGCGGTCCCTTGGTCGACATCGAGGGGCAGCCCATCACGGTCTCGCACCTGTTCGTCGACGAGGTGCAGGACGCGAGCCTCGTGGAGCTGAAGGTCCTCATCGACGTCGCCTCCGGCGCCAAGGACCTGGCCCCGGGCGCGAGCCCGCAGGATCTGTCCGTCACGCTCGCCGGCGACTTCGCCCAGCGCATGCAGGACGAGGACGACGTCCACGTCGCCTTCGACTGGGACGAGACGCTCAAGCAGCTCGGCGTGCCGGGCGGCGCGGGCATGATCGAGCCGCTGAAGGTGAGCTACCGCTCGACGGCGGAGATCACGTCGTTCGCGCGCGGCGTGCTCGGGCCGTTCGCGCACGACGCCGAGCCGATCGCGACGCGTCACGGCCCGCCCGTCGAGCTGTTCACGTTCGCCTCCGCCGGTGAAGCCGTGGCGTTCCTCTCCGACGCCCTGCGCGAGCTCGCCGCGAACGAGCCCGACGCCAACGTCGCGCTGCTGTCGCGGTTCCCGCAGCAGGCCGACGTCTACTACGAGGGGCTCGTCAAGGCGGAGGTGCCGAACGTCCGGCGCATCCGCAAGCAGGACTTCACCTGGGAGCGCGGCTTCGACGTCACCGACGTCCGGCAGACGAAGGGCCTCGAGTTCGACGAGGTCATCCTGCTCGAGACGACGCATTCCAGCTATCCCGACTCGCCGCAGGCGAGGCAGGCGCTCTACGTCGGCGCGACGCGCGCGGCGCACCAGCTCTGGTGCATCTCGAGCGAGACGCCGTCGAAGCTCGTTCGAGAGGGCCTCGCGAGCATGGAAGAGGCGGCGAAGCGCGAGGGCGCCTGAGTCGCGTATGCTTGGCCCGTGAGCACGGACGAGGCGCGTTCCAAGAAGAAGATCGCTGTGATCGGAGCGGGCGCGTGGGGGACCGCGCTCGCCACGCACGCGGCGAGGCTCGATCACGAGGTGAGCATCTGGGCCCGCGAGCCCGAGGTGGTCGCCGACATCAACGAGAAGCACGAAAATCGGCTGTTCCTCGAGGGCGTCGCGCTGCCGGCGTCGATTCGGGCGTCGAACGACCCCGCGGAGGTCCTCGCAGGCGCGGACGTCGTGATCCTGGTCCCGCCCTCGGCGTTCTTGCGTTCGGTCGCGACCGCGATCGCGCCGCACCTGCCCGAACAGGCGCGCGTGGTGATCGCGACGAAAGGGATCGAGAACGACACGCTCCTCTTGATGCTCGACGTCGTCGGGCAGGCGATCCCGCGGCTCGACCCGAGCACGCTCGCCGTGCTCTCCGGACCGAGCTTCGCGCGCGAGGTCGCCTCGGGATTGCCGACGGACGTGGTGGTCGCCTCGCGCGACGAGGCCGTCGCGGCGGAGATCCAAGCCGCGCTGCACTCGCCGATGTTCCGCGTCTACACGAGCCGCGACCCCGTCGGGGTCGAGGTCGGCGGCGCGCTCAAGAACGTCCTCGCGATCGCCGCGGGCGCGTGCGACGGCCTCGGTCTCGGCACGAACGCCCGCGCGGCCCTCGTCACGCGAGGCCTCTCGGAGATGGCCCGCCTCGGCGTCGCGCTCGGCGGCGATCCGCTGACGTTCATGGGGCTCTCCGGTGTCGGCGATCTCATCCTGACGACGACCGGCGCGCTCTCGAGGAACCGGGCGCTCGGTCTGAAGGTCGCCGAGGGCGTCGACCCGAAGGCGTACCTCGCGTCCCAGAGGACCGTGGCCGAGGGCTTCCTCACCGCGAAGGCGGCCTACGAGCTCGCGAAGAAGCACGGCGTCGAGCTGCCGATCACCGAGCAGGTCTATCACGTGCTCCACGAGGGTCGCCCGCTGCTCGAGGCGATGAAGCAGCTCGTGACGCGCTCGCACAAGGACGAGCTCTGGGGCATCCGTCCGAAGGCGTGACGCCCGCGCCCGACGTGCGCACGAAGGGCGCGCGCGAGGTGCGAGAGCCTTGCCTCTGCAACCGAGCCCGCGATATTCCGTTCCGACATGAAGAAGTGGAGCTTCGCCGCGATCGTGGCCGCGGCCGTGCTCTCGGGCTCGAGCGCTCGCGCCGACGAGAAGGGCACGACGCCCACTTCGCCCGCCGAGACGCCGGGTGCGTCGGCGCCGGCCGCCGGGGCTCCCCGGCAGGAGTCGCCGCCCGTGAGCGAGCAGGCGAAGCGGCACTTCGAGGCAGGCGTCGCGCTCCTGCAGGACCCGGAAGGGGAGAAGGTCGAAGAGGCCTACCGGCAGTTCAAGACCGCGTACGACCTGTCCGGCTCGCCGAAGATCCTCGGCAACATGGGCTTCTGCGCCATGCGCCTCGAGCGCGACGGCGAGGCCATCGACGCGTACTCGCGTTATCTGCGCGAGGTCTCGGACATCGATCCCGAGGAGCGAGAGCAGATCGTTCGCGACCTGCAGACGCTCACCGTCGGCGTCGTCCGCGTGAAGATCGAGGTCAACGTACCGGGCGCGATCGTGATCGACGAGCGCATCCCCGTCCGCGGAGACCGGGTGACGAACGCCTACGGGCCCGTCGACGGCTCGATCGAGATCGGGATCCGGCCGGGGCACCACGTGTTCACGGTGAAGCACCCCGGCTACGAGCCGGCCACGTGGGAGCTCGAGGCCTACGCGGGAACGAAGGAGCAGCACACGTTCGTGCTCAAGGAGCGCGGGGCCGCCGCGCCGGTCGCTCCGCGCCGTGAAGAGAAGCCGTCGATGGTCGGGCCCGTCGTCGTCCTCTCCGCGGGCGCCGCGATGCTCGTCGGCGGCGCCGTCACGGGGGCGATCGCGCTCAGCAAGACGAGCGACATCGCCGACCGGTGTCCGAACGACGTGTGTCCTCGTTCCTTCGACCTCGAGGGAGAGCGGTCGAGCGCCAGGACGTTCGTCACCGTGACCGACGTGCTCTTGCTCCTCGGCGGCGCCACGGTCGTCGGCGGCCTCTACTGGCTGTACCGGACGACGTCGGCGCCCGCCTCGACGCCGGCGAAGGTCCAGGCGCGCAACGACGGCCTCTTGGGGGACTGGAGGTTCGTGTTCTGATGGGTCGCCTCGCTCGTCGAGCCGTGTCCGTCGTCGGCCTGGGGACGCTGTCGACGTCCTGCTTCGTGGTGACGGACCTCGATCGCTTCGAGAAGGCCCCGGAGGCCCCGCCGAGCAACTTCTCGGACCTGCGGGTCACCGTCCGCGGGATGACCTCCCACGTGAACGAGCTGTTCGAGTACCGCGTCGTCGACGGCTCGAACGTCATCCAGTCGCGCGGCTTCATCTTCCCCCTCGGGGGGCCCGATGCGACCTTCTACGTGAAGGGCGCGGTGCCGAAGCAGAACGGGCCGTTCCGCCTCGATTTCTATTCCGACCACGACAACTCGGGCGGGTACTTCGAGCCGCGGCCGGACTCGAACCTCGACCACTCCTGGCGCCTGCCGCTCGACGATTCGATCCGCGACGAGAACGGCGTCTTCGTGGTCTCGTTCGACCACAACACGTCCTTCGCGTGGCTCGACTCCCCGGCTCCGCCGACCGAGTTCGGCAAGCCGTTCGTGATCCACCTCCGGAACATGGCGCCGTTCCAGGGCAAGCGGGTCGAGGTGCGCGTCGGCGACGCGAGCATCGAGCGCATCGTTGCCCTCTACCGAGTGCCCGTGCTGTCACGGCCCGAGATGGACCTCACGGTGCCGGGGATGATCGAGACGGGCGTGACCTACGACGTCGAGGTCTATACCGACGATGGCAATGGCGGGGCCGTCCAGGCCTTCCACTTCGAGCAGCTGGCGACCGACGCCGGGCTCGAGGCGACGTTCGACGGCACGCGGCCAGGCGCCCCCGTCACGAGCCCCGTCGTCCCCCGTTAGGGTGGTGCGTTCCGAGCTCGCCAAAGACTGCCGCTCCGGTCCGGGGCGCGCTACCTTCTGAGATCCGTTGGGCACCGCCGTTCAGCCGGGAACCATCATCGAGGGCAAGTACCGCGTCCTCCGCCGCATCGGCGAAGGCGGGATGGGGACCGTCTACGAAGGCGAGAACGTGCGCATCGAGCGACGGGTGGCGATCAAGGTGCTCCACGAGCACGTCGCGTCCTCGCAGGAGTTCGCGCAGCGGTTCGAGCGGGAAGCCCGCGCGTGCGCCCGCGTCGGGTCGCCGCACGTCTGCGACGTCCTCGACCTCGGCGACCTCGAGAACGGCGAGAAGTTCCTCGTCATGGAGTTCCTCGAAGGCGAGAGCCTCGAGGAGCGGCTGACGACGAAGGGGAGGCTCACCCCCTACGAGCTCGCCCCGATCGCCTTCGAGATCCTCGAAGGTCTCGGGGCCATGCACCAGGCCGGTGTCATCCACCGGGACCTCAAGCCCGCGAACGTCTTCTTGGCGCGGCGATCGGGCGGGCGCGCGGAGACCGTCAAGATCCTCGACTTCGGCGTCGCGAAGATCATCCCGCGCGCGGACGATCCGGGCGGGATGACGTCGACGGGCGTGATGATGGGCACGCCGCTCTACATGTCGCCCGAGCAGGCGCGCGGCGCCCGGGACGTCGACGGACGCACGGACCTCTACGCGGCGAGCGTCATCTTCTACCGCGCGCTGACCGGGGAGATGCCGCACATCGCGGCCAACCTCCACGAGCTGCTCTTCAAGATCGTCCTCGAGGAGCCGCGTCCGATCCGGGAGCTCTCGCCCGAGGTCGACGAGGTCTTCGCCTCGATCGTGATGAAGGGCCTCGCGCGCGATGCCGAGCAGAGATACGCGTCCGCCCGCGAGTACCAGGAGGCGATCGCCGAGTGGGGCCGCGCGCAGGGGAGAGCCAGCCTGCTCTTCACGGTGACGTTGCCGAGCGAGCCGCCGCCGCTGCGGAACATCAGCGGCGGCTACCCCGTCGCGGCGATCGCGCAGTCCGGCTCGATCACCGATCAGAAGGAGCCTCCCAAGAAGGATCCCGTCGATCGGACCGGCCCCCCCACGCCCGCGTTGGCGTTGGCCAAGACGCTGGCGAGCTCCGGGCGCTTGCCACCCGCGGGGCCCCCGACGCCGGCGGCGGTGAAGCAGAGCGGCGGGACACCGATCGTCTGGTCCGAGGACGCGTCCGAGATCGCGAAGAAGGCATTCGCCGAGCTCGAAGAGAAGAAGAAGGCGGAAGCGGCCGAAGGCGGGACGGAGGAGGCGCAGCCCGAGTCCACCGAGGAAGCCGCGTCGTCCGAGGCGCGCGCCGCGTCGCCGCCACCGGCCGGCGCTCGGCCGCAAGGAAGGATGGGTGCGGCGATCGGCGTCGGGGCGGTCGGTCTCGCCATCGTCGCCGCGATCGTGGGCGGACGGCTCGCGGGTCAGCCGGCGAGCGCCGGCGCTGACGGACCTGCGAGCGCGGTGCCGGCGGCGGCCTCCGAGGCGGAGCTCCCATCGGAGACGGCGCCGGCGGCGACCACGAGCCCTCCGCCGACCACGGCCGTCGACGAGCCTGCTGCCGCGAGCACGCCGGCCGCCAGCGCGAGCGGCGCGCCTCCGGTCACCGAGCCTTCGGCGCAGCCTGCGGCGAGCGCGAGCGCGAGCGCGAAGGCGCCGCCGCGTCCGACGCCTCCGGTGGGCGTCGCCGCGGCGCAACCCGCGCCGCGCACGAGCGCGAAGCCGGCGGCGTCCGCGTCGGCGGCGGCTTCGACCACGCCGGCCGCCTCGACGCCGCCGGTCACGAGCCCGGCGCCCACGACGACGTCCGGCCGGAAGTTCCGGACGCGTCTCGACTGATCAGCCCGTCGTCGCCGTCGCCAGGGCCTCCGCCCTCGCGGCGAGCACGTGCGCGATGATCTCGTCCACGCCCTCGCCGGTGTTGCAGCGCGCGAAGACGACGGGTCCTCCCTGGCGCATGCGCTCGGCGTCGCGCGCCATGACCTCGAGGCTCGCGCCGACGTGCGGGGCGAGGTCGATCTTGTTCACGACGAGCAGATCGCTCTGCGTCACCCCGGGACCGCCCTTGCGCGGCACCTTGTCTCCGCCCGCCACGTCGATCACGTAGATGGTGTAGTCGACGAGCTCGCGGCTGAACTGCGCCGCGAGGTTGTCGCCGCCGCTCTCGACCAAGAGCAGCTCGGGCGAGCACGTCCGCATCAGATCGTCGAGCGCGTCGAGGTTCGGCGTGATGTCCTCGCGGATCGCCGCGTGAGGGCAGCCGCCCGTCTCGACCGCGCGGATCTGCGGGGGCGGGAGCGCCTCGTTGCGATGGAGGAACTCGGCGTCCTCGCGCGTGAAGATGTCGTTCGTGACGACGCCGAGCCGCATCCGGTCGCGCAGCTTCCTGCAGAGCGAGAGCACGAGCGCCGTCTTGCCGCTGCCCACCGGCCCTCCGATGCCCACCGTGAAGGCGCGGGACGCGTACGACCGCGGCCGCCGAGGCGGCCGCGCGCGAAAGAGCCCGGGCCCACTCCAGCGCTCGTGCGTGTGGCCATGCTCGTGCTCGTGCTCGTGCTCGTGCTCGTGCCAATCGTGGCTCATGACTGAAAAATCCTCCCGTCGAGGCGGTCGTGGAGCGCGGCGAACATCTCGATGAGCGGCGCGGTCTGCGCGGCGTCGTCGATCGCGATCTGGCAGGCGCGGCCGACGATCTCTTCGAACACCGGCGCCCGCTCGGCGTGCAGCCGCTGGGCCTCGAGCGTGCCGAGCAGGCCGAGCCGCACCGCCGCCGAGAGGATCCCGCGCGCGCTGCCGTGGACGAACGCGGCGAGCGTCTCGTGCTCCGGCACCCCGAGCACGCCGAAGATCGCCCCGAAGACCGGCGCGTGGTGGGCCGGCCCTCGGCGGGCGTGCTCGGCGATCGGCAGGGCGGCGTCCCATACGCGCGCGACGGCGCTCGCGAGCGCGCGACCTTGGGCTCGGCTCGCCTGGTTCGGGACGGCGAACGGCAGGGTCGCGTCGTAGGCCGCGTCGATCGAGGCGAGGTCCGCCGGCGCGGCCCACGCACGGCGGAGGAAGGGGAGGGCGGCGCGGCCGATCTGACGGAGGCTCTGGTCGAGGAAGCCCGCCACGGCGTCGCCGTCGGTCGGCAGGCCGCCGAGCACGGCCGCCGCCTCGAGCCCCGACGAGTGGGCGAACCCGCCGCTCGGAAAGGTACCGTCCGCGAGTTGCAGGAGGAGCCAGGTCGACATCAGAAGAGCGCGTACATCCGAGCGAGCGCCACGCGCGTCGCCGGCTCGGCGCGCAACCGAACGCCGTCGGCGAAGACCTCGTACGTCTCCGGGTCGACCCGCATCGCCGGGACGAGATCGTTCAGCTTCATGTCCTTCTTGCCGATGCCGCGGCAGCGCCGCACCGCGGCGAGCCGCTTCGACAGGCCGAGCGCGGCGAGCCTCCCTTCGGCGAGGGCGCGCTGCGAGACGAACGCGATGCTCGTGGCGCCGGTCGCGCGGCCGAAGGCGCCGAACATCGGCCGCATGTACGACGGCTGCGGCGTCGGGATGGAAGCGTTCGGGTCGCCCATCTCGGCCCACGCGACGAACCCGCCCTTGATGACGATCTCGGGTCGGATCCCGAAGAACGCCGGCCGCCAGAGGACGAGGTCGGCCCACTTGCCGACCTCGACCGAGCCGATCTCGTGCGCCATCCCGTGCGCGATGGCGGGGTTGATCGTGTACTTGGCGACGTAACGGCGGACGCGGAGGTTGTCGTTGTCGCCGCGTTCTTCGGGCAGGCGCCCGCGTTCCTCTTTCATCTTCGCGGCCGTCTGCCAGGTCCGGCAGATCACCTCGCCGACGCGGCCCATGGCCTGGCTGTCGCTCGAGACGATGCTGAGCGCGCCGAGGTCGTGGAGCACGTCCTCGGCCGCGATGGTCTCGCCGCGGATGCGGCTCTCCGCGAACGCCACGTCCTCCGGGATCTTCCGGTCGAGGTGGTGGCAGACCATGAGCATGTCGAGGTGCTCGTCGAGCGTGTTCTTCGTGAACGGCCGCGTCGGGTTCGTCGAGCTCGGAAGGACGTTGGGCTCGCCGCACACCCGCAGGATGTCGGGGGCGTGCCCGCCGCCCGCGCCCTCGGTGTGGTACGTGTGGATCGTCCGCCCCTTGAACGCCGCGATCGAGTCGTCGACGTAGCCCGACTCGTTGAGCGTGTCCGTGTGGATCGTGACCTGGACGTCTTCCTCCTCGGCGACCGACAGGCACGTGTCGATCGCGCTCGGCGTCGTGCCCCAGTCCTCGTGCAGCTTGAGGCCGACGGCGCCGGCGCGGATCTGATCGACGAGCCCCTCGACGCGCGACGAGTTGCCCTTGCCGGTGAGCCCGATGTTGACCGGCAAGGCGTCGGTCGCCTGCAGCATCAGCTCGACGTGACGCGCGCCCGGCGTGCAGGTCGTGGCCTTCGTGCCCGTCGCCGGGCCCGTGCCGCCGCCGACGAGGGTCGTGAGCCCGCTCGCGAGCGCCTCGCACGCCTGCTGCGGGCAGATGAAGTGGACGTGCGAGTCGATGCCGCCCGCGGTGAGGACGAGGCCCTCGCCCGCGATCGCTTCGGTCGTCACCCCGACGATCATCCCGGGCGTGACGCCGCTCATGATCTCGGGGTTGCCGGCCTTGCCGATGCCGACGATGCGGCCGGCCTTGATGCCGATGTCGGCCTTGTAGATGCCGGTCCAGTCGACGACGAGCGCGTTCGTGATCACGACGTCGAGCGCGCGCGCGTCGACGGCGCCGGCCATCTGGCCCATGCGGTCGCGCAGGACCTTGCCGCCGCCGAACTTGCACTCGTCGCCGTAGGAGGCGAAGTCGCGCTCCACCTCGATGACGAGGCCGGTGTCTCCGAGCTCGACGCGGTCGCCCGTCGTGGGCCCGTACATCGCCGCGTAGGCGCGTCGATCGATCGTCGTCATCGCTCCTCTCCTCGCGCCTCGCCCGAGGCGCGCTCGTACCGCTCGGCGATGGCGCGCGGCGTCGGCCCGGCGCCGATCTCGCTTCTTCCGTTCTCGACGAGCGTCACGGTGCGCGTCTCTCCAGGCTCGAACCGCACGGCGGTGCCCGCGGGGATGTCGAGGTGCTTGCCCTCCGCGAGCGATCGGTCGAACTCGAGCGCGGAGTTGACGAGCGCGAACGGGTAGTGGCTGCCGACCTGGATCGGCCGGTCGCCGCGGCTCGTGACCTGGATCGTCACGCGGGCCCGGCCGGGGTGGAGCTCGATCTCGCCCGGCGCCACGTGCACCTCGCCCGCGCGCTCGCCGCGGCGGTCGACGCCGCGATCGTCCGCGAAGACGGACAGGTCCGGCACGGGGAGGAAGCTGCCGTAGAGGGCGAGCGAGAGATCGCCGTCTTCGAGGCAGATCGGGTCGTGCACAGTCACGAGCTTCGTCCCGTCCGGGAACGTCCCTTCCACCTGCACCTCGTGGACGAGGCGAGAGACGCCGGGCAACACCTGGCGCTTGCCGAGGATCCGCCGGCCGACGTCCATCAGCTCGGCGACGTCCCGGTCCCCGTCGCGGATCAGCTCGAGGAGCTGCGTCGCGATGAGCGCGACGGCCTCGGGGTAGTTCAGGCGCAGCCCGCGCGCGAGGCGCTTCTGCGCGAGGTAGCCGGCGCCGTGCAAGAGGAGCTTGTCGATGTCGCGAGGGGACAGGTGCATGGCTCAGTACCGACAGTCGAAGGGATCCACGGCATCGATGTCGGGAAGGTTTCGTAGCCTGGATCGAACGACGTCGAGCGCCATGACGTGGCTCGCGGCAGCGACACGCACGATCCCGCCGGGGACGGACGCCTGCGGCGAGCGGTCGAGGGAAGGGATCCCGCTCGCCGCGACGACCAGCTCGCGGCTCGGCGGCGCGATCGGATCGCGACGGATCGCCTCGACGACGGGCGCGACGCCGCGGCCGATCGCGAGCATCGTGGCGAACGCGTCGAAGGATCCCGTGCGGTCGGCGATCGGTCCGTCGGCGACGTCGAGCCTCAGCGCGTCCGTCACGACGACGCGTCCGTCGAGCGTGACGCGCGTCCGGAGATCGAGCGCCTGCATCGCCCAGCGCTCGCCGAACGCCGCGCGCCCCGACGTGTACCCGTCGAAGAGGACGCAGGCGCCGTCCGCGCCGAGCTCGACGTCCACGCGCTGCGTGTAACGGGCCCCGGCGAACGCCGCGACGGGATCCGGCAAGAGGAGGAGGGTGCCGTCGACCCGCGCGCGAAGACATTGCGACGAGCTCCCCCGGAAGACCTTCGTCGACGCCTGCGTGAACACGAGCAGCGTCGCGCCGCGCTCGACCTCCACGTCGACCTCGATCCGGTCGCCGTCGACGAGCCCGCCGCCGAACGTGACGAGACACACGGCCGCGCTCGACGTGCCCGCGAACGTCGGCTGCACGAAGCGGAGCGGGCTGTCCGCGCGCGCCGTCGCGAGCACCGTCCGCCCGCCGACGGCGCGGGCGACGAGCGTGCCCCGTCCGCTCCGCGAGCGCGCCTGCGCGGCCGAACGGTCGCCGCCGCGCGCTCCGCCCTCGTCCAGCATGCACGGGCAACGTCCTCGATGCGGGCCGACACGTCAACCTGAAGCGGGCCCTCCCGACCCGTCGCCAGGCGCGTACCGTGCCCATCATCTGTCGCCGTCGGCGAGGAGGCCGATTGCGGCCAGAAAGCGTCATTTCCACCGCGGTCACGCGCGACTAGGGTGGCCCCCGTGAACTCGGCCACGCTCCGCCCTCGTCTGGTCCATCTCGCTCCCGTCCTCGCGCTCGCTGCGGCGTGCTCGCCCGGCGCGACGCCCGGTCCGACCACGCCGCAGTCGACGTGCAGCGCGTCCGACGTCGGGCAGGGGAGCGGGGCTTCCGCGAGCGCGCCGGAGTCGAAATCGTCGTCCGCGGAGGAGCGCGCCCCCGGCTACGACAAGCCCCCGCCGGAGATCCTCGAGGTGATGCGCGCGCCGTCGCCGCCCTCGCCGTACGTGAGCCCGACCGGGGAGAGGATCCTGCTCGTCTCGACGGTCGAGTACCCGCCGATCGCGCGCGTCGCCGAGCCGTTCCTCCGCCTCGCGGGGGTGCGCGTCGAGCCGCGGAACCGCAGCAAGCACGACACCTCGGGCGGGTACGGCATCCGCCCGTGCGTGCGCGAGATGACGCTCGTCGCCGTCGCCACGAAGGAGCCGAAGAAGATCGCGCTCCCGGCTGGCGCGTGTCCGAGCGCGCCGCGCTGGTCGGCCGACGGAAAGCGCTTCTTCTTCCAGAACGCGGCCGCCGAGTCCGTCGAGCTCTGGGTCGGCGACGGCGCGACGGGCGACGTGCGACCCATCCCGGGCGTCCGGCTGAACCCGATGCTCGACGACACCGTCGACTGGCTCGCCGATCAGAAGTCGCTGATCGTGAAGCTCGTACCGGACAATCAGGGCCCGCCGCCGCCCGCGCCTGCCGTGCCGGTCGCGCCGAGCATCCAGGAGGCGACCGGCGAGAAGGGGCAGAGCAGCACGTACGAGACGCGCGACACGCTCAAGAACGAGCACGACGAGGCGCTGTTCGACTACTACGGGACCTCGCAGCTCGCGGTCGTCGACGTCACCAGCGGCGAGGTGAAGCGCGTCGGCAAGCCGGCGATCTACACGACCGTCGACCCCGCACCGGACGGCGTCCACGTCCTCGTCGCGTCCGTCAAGCGCCCGTACTCGTACGTCACGACGTACGACCGGTTCCCGCACGACGTGGCCGTGCTCGACCTCTCGACCAACGAGGCGCGCACGATCGCCTCGCTGCCGCTCGCCGATCGCGTCCCGATCCGCGGCGTGCGGAAGGGCCCGCGCGCCTTCTCCTGGCGCCCCACCGATCCGGCGACGCTCGTCTGGGCCGAGGCGCTCGACGGCGGCGATTGGAAGGCCAAGGTCCCGGCGCGCGACAAGATCATGATGCTGAAGGCGCCGTTCACCGGCGCGCCCGTCGAGGTCTTGCGGACGGAGCAGCGCTACGCCGGCTTCCAGTGGACGGCGACGCCGAGCCTCGCGTTCCTCCACGAGCACGACGCGAACCGGAAGTGGCGGCGCACGTTCATCGTCGACGTCGACACGCCGAAGTCGAAGCCCGTCGTCCTCTGGGACATGTCGACGGACGAGAAGTACAAGAACCCCGGCAGCCTCGTCATGCGGCGGCTGCCGAACGGGACGCGCGTCGTGCGCCAGGACGGCGACCACGTCTACCTGGCGGGGCAGGGGGCCTCTCCGTCCGGCGACCGCCCCTTCCTCGATCGGCTGAACCTGAAGACGAAGAAGACGGAGCGCCTCTTCCGTAGCGACACGACCTCCTACGAGCAGTTCCTCGCGTTCGCCTCCGACAAGCCGAACGAGAGCACGATCCTCACGTGGCACCAGTCCGTGTCCGATCCGCCGAACGCGTTCGTGCGGACGATCGGCGCGCCCGTAGCGAACGCGCCGGACGGCGAGCCCGCGTACGCGTCGACGCGGACGCCCGTCACGCAGCTGCCGGACCCCACGCCGGCCGTCCGCGCCATCAAGAAGCGCCTCGTCAGATACAAGCGCAAGGACGGCCTCGACCTCTCGTTCACGCTGTACACGCCGCCCGGCTACCAGGAGGGCACGCGCGTCCCGGCGATCCTCAACGCGTATCCGCTCGACTACGCCGACGCGAAGGCCGCCGGGCAGGTCACGGGATCGGAGCAGACGTTCACGCGCCTCAAGCAGTACCAGCTCTTGCTGCTCGCGGGCTACGCCATCATCGACAAGGCGTCGTTCCCGATCATCGGCGACCCGAAGAAGGCGTACGACACGTACCTCGAGCAGCTCGTCGCCGACGCGAAGGCGGCGGTCGACAAGGCCGTCGAGCTCGGCGTCGTCGATCCGGACCGCATCGGCGTCACGGGCCACAGCCACGGCGCGCTCATGACCGTGAACCTGCTCGCGCACTCGGACCTGTTCCGCGCGGGCGTCGCGACGAGCGGCTCGTACAACAAGACGCTCACGCCGTTCGGCTTCCAGAACGAGCGCCGCTCCGTCTGGGAGGCGCAGAGCGTCTACCTGAAGGCTTCGCCGTTCTTCTACGCCGACAAGATCAAGTACCCCGTCCTCATCGTGCACGGAGAGGACGACGCGAACCCCGGCACGACGCCGCTCCAAGCCGTGAAGCTGTTCGAGGCCATCCGCGGAAACGGCGGCGTCACGCGCCTCGTCATGCTCCCGCACGAGCCGCACTGGTACACGGCGGCCGAGTCCAACGAGCACCTCGTGGCCGAGATGCTCCGGTGGTTCGACAAGTACGTGAAGAACGCGCCGCCGCGTCAGCAACAGCGAGGCGGCGCGCCCACGGCCGCCGCGCGCTGAAGGGCGTCAGGCGACGATCGCGCCGAGCGCGTCGGTGTAGACGTCGTCGACGGCGAGCTCGACGGCGAGCGTCTCGAGCGTGAGGCGCTCGCCAGGGCCGTATTCGTCGAGGTGCCACCGGCGGCCGTCGCGCCGGAGCACGTCGATCCGGCGCTCGGTCTGCGAGACGAGGACGTATTCGCCGAGCGAGGGAAGGCGCCGGTATGCCGCGAACTCGTCTCCGCGGTCGGCCCCTCGACGATCACGATCGGATTGACCACGGCCTGCTCGTCCTCGGGGTCCCGCTCGATCCGTCCGCAGACGACGTGCAGGTCCGGATAGGTCGTCCGCTCCGCCGCCCGGATGCAGACGCGCACGCCGGACGGCATCACGACGCACGGCCGGCCCTCGAGCGCACGGCCGAGCAGCGCGCTCAGGCGGCTGATGAGCCTCCCGTGCTCTCGATGCTGCCGCCGGCCATGGCGACGATGACGCCGGCGACGTACTCGTGCTCGACGTCGGAAGACGCCTCTAGCGCGAGGTACTCCGCGTAGCTCGCTCGTTTGCGCGCCGGCTCCAAGCGGAGGCTAGCACGGCACGTCGGCCGGGACCGTCACAGGAGCTGCCGGATCGTGGGCTCGTCCGCGTGGCTCTTCACGGCCTTCGCCCAGACTTCGAAGCGGACCAGATTCTCGCGGCCGGGGCGCTCCACACGCATCACGGCCCAGTACCCGGTCCAGTCGCGGTCGTCGTTGTCGGCGTTGCAGCCGCAGCGATCGTCGCGGAGCGTGACGCCGCTCGCGCCCGCCGGGACGGCCGCGACGTCGACGAGCCAGCCGTAGCCGGGGATCTCGCAGTGCGGGCCGATGTCGCCGCCGCAGCGCTCGTGCGCGCTCGGGTCGAGCTGGAACCATCCGACGTTTCGCGGCGGCTTGTGCGAGTAGATGAGCACGTACGTCGCGCCGGCCTCCTCGTCGTCGACGGTGACGGTGACGTCGTTGCGCTGCTGGCGTTCGTTCTCGACCTCGAAGAGCGCATACCCGTCCGCGTTCATCGTCCCGTGGATCGCGACGTGCTCCTCGCGCTCCGCGCATCCGGCCGTCACGACCGGGAGGGCGGCGAGGGCGAGAGCGGCGAGACGGGAAGCGAGCGTGAAGCGACGACCGGACATCCTGGGCGCGCCTCAGCAAAAGGCGGGCCGACGCTCGGGCTTGCGTGTTTCCCAGGCACTTCGCAGGCGTGCAAACCGAGCTCGACCGTGGGCTGCCGACGAACGGTAATGATGCAGACGAGAACGCCCGTTCTCGTCGGTCGATACGGGAGCCGCGGCGTCGGCCGGGCCTGCCGCGCCGGCCGCGGTCGGTCGGTCAGTGGTGTCCCCAACGGGACGGTAGCTCCTGGCTCGACGGCGGCGGCGGGATGGCCGCGACGAGCTCCGGCTTCGTCCTCGCCACGTCCTCGAAGTCCGTCGCGATGAGCTCGTCGATCGCCTCGACGACGCCGCGGCCGTCGGGCTCGGCCGTCACGACGTCGGCTGCTTCCTTGAGGGCGTCCACCGCGTTCGCGACGGCCACGCCGATCCCGCAGGCCGCGAGCAGCGAGTGGTCGTTCTCGGCGTCGCCGATGCCGACGACCTCGCGGGGGTCGAGGCCGAGCTCGTCGAGCGCGGCGCGGAGCCCGGAGGCCTTGTTCACGCCCGACGGCAGGATCATGACCGCGCCCTTGTTGAAGATGACCTCGAGCTCGAGGCCGAGGTCGTGGATGGTGTCCACCACGGTCCGCTGGTGGGGCTCCCGCGTCGCCACGATGATGCGTCCCGTGGCGATGGGAGCGACCCCGCGCTCCTGGAGCGTCCGCACGAGCTCGGGCGGCGGCGGCGACGCGAGCGGGCGCTCCGTCGGCGGAGCCGGGCAGGGCCTGTAGAGCAGAGCCCCGTTCTCGGCGACGACCGCGTCGAAGACGTCCACCTCCGGGAAGACGCCCATCAGCTCCTCGAGCTCGCGTCCCGTGACGAGCAACAGCCGGCGACCGGACCGCTTGGCGCGCCGCAGCGCCTCGAGCGTCTCCGGCGCGACGCGGCCGTCCTCCGCGAGCGTCCCGTCGTAGTCGACCGCGATCGCCCTGAAGCGCAAGCCGTCGTCCTCCGGCGACGACCGAAGCCGCCGCGGCGCTGCGACTGATCCGTGCGTCGGCATCTCACGGCGCGAGGCTGCAACGGCCGTTCCCCGGCCCCCGGGCACCCCACCAACAGTTGACATAATGCATCTTATGCGAAATTCGAACGGGGCCGGTTCAGGCGCGGATCCGCCCGGTTTTTCCGTGCGATCGATGCGGTTCCGAGGCCATCATCGTCCGCCCCATGCGCGTGCTCCTGGTCTCGGCCAACCGCGAGCAGCTCCCGTCCCCCGTCGTCCCGCTCGGCGTGCTCTACGTCGCGGCCGCGGTCCGGGACGCGCACGAGGTCCGGGTCGTCGATCTCTGCTTCGAGGACGATCCCATCGCGGCCGTCCGCGAGGCCGTCGCGGGCTTCCGGCCGGACGTCGTCGGGCTCGGCCTCCGGAACCTCCACGACAACACGTACGGGAGCAGCGAGCCGCTGCTCGCTTATTACGCGGACGTCGCAGCGGCCATCCGCGGCGCCGCGCCCGAGGCTCCGCTCGTCCTCGGCGGCGCCGCCATCACGCTCCGGCCGCAGGACATGCTCGAGCGCCTCCGGGCGGCCCACGCCGTCGTCGGCGAAGGAGAACGCGCGTTCCGCGGGCTGCTCGACGGGCTGGCGCGCGGCGATCGACCCGAGCGCGTGATCCGCGCGGCCGCCGTCCGGCGCGACGACCTGGTCGACGCCGAGGTGCTCGTTCGGTCCGCGCGGCCGCCGGCGCCCCGCGAGTCGCTCGACGACCTGCCGGAGCCCGCGCGCGACCTCGTCGACCCCCGGTACTTCGAGGTCGAGGGCACGGACAACGTCCAGACCAAGCGCGGATGCGCGTTCCAGTGCACGTACTGCGGCTACCCGGACCTCGAGGGCCGCAAGGTCCGCGTACGGAGCCCCGAGGCCGTCGCGGACGAGATGGCCGCCCGCGCCAAGGTGCCCGGCGTGACGCACGCGTTCATCGTGGACAGCGTCTTCAACGTCCCGCGGTCGCACGCGCTCGCGGTCTGTGACGCGCTCGTCGCCCGCGGCGCGCCCCTGCCGTGGGTCTGCTACGTGTCTCCGGCGTCGCTCGACGAGGAGGTCGTCGCCGCGATGGCGCGCGCGGGCTGCGTCGGCGCCGAGATCGGGACCGACTCGGGCTCGCCGCGCGTCCTCGAGCGGCTCAGAAAGCCGTTCACGCTGGACCAGGTGCGCCGCGTCCGCGAGGCGTTCCGCAGGCACGGCATCGCGGACTGCCACACGTTCGTGCTGGGCGCCGAGGACGAGACCGTCGAAGAGGCCCGCGCGACCCTCGCGTTCGTCGAGGAGCTCGATCCCGACGTCGCCGTCTTCGTCGTCTTCATGGAGGACCGCGAGGAGCACACGATCGGGCGCGCCCGCCATCGCCAGGCGCTCCTCGATCTGCTCGCGCGCGAGGCGCCTCGAAGGCCTGGATGGGTCGTTCCGGAGCTGTCGATCCGCTTCGGACCGAAGGTCACGCGCCTCGTGCGTCGCGAGCGGATCCGCGGGCCGGCGTGGGTCCATCTCGCGAAGAGCCGCCGGGCTCGGGCCGCGATCGCGCCGTAGCCCTGAACGGATTCTCGTGGTAAACGACCCCTCGTTTCGATGGCTTCCCCCGAGCTCAAACGCGAGCTGAAGGAGCTCCTCGTTTCCGAGCTCAACCTCGCAGGCCGTGACCCGGCGACGATCGAGGACGACGCGCCCCTCTTCGGCGGCGGGTTGAACCTCGACTCGCTCGACGCGCTCCAGATCGCGATGTTCGTCGAGGAGCGGTACGGCGTGCGCGTGCCCGACACGCCAGAGGCGCGCCCGATCTTCGCGTCCGTGTCGGCGCTCGCCGACTTCGTCGAGAGCCAGCGCGCGAGCCGCGTCGCGGAGTAGCTCCTCCGGTCAGTTTCGCGCGACGTTCTTCGCGTCGAGCGGAATCGGCGGCGTGACGCCGATCCCGAGCAGCGTGCCGGCGTTGGACATCACGTACGCGCGCGTCCCGAACGCGGCGGGCGTCTGCGAGAAGCCGGTCCCGAGGTCGATCCCGTCGATGACCTTCCCGTTCCGCGGCGAGATCAGGAACAGGCCGTAGCGCGTCGTGCCGACGAGGAGCGCGCCGGCCATCGGGGTCGGCTTCGTGATGCCGCCCTCGGGCACCTTGTTCCGCCAGAGGATGCGCCCGGTGAACGGATCGAGGCCCATCAGGCCGCTCGACGCGCTCGAGGCGACGAGGATGCCCTTCTCGGGCACCATCGGGCCGCCCTTCTCGGGACCGTTCGGGTTCGGCAGATGGGCCGGCTCCTTGTAGAGCAAGAGATCGGTCACGCCGCTCGCCCTGTCGTTCGACCAGATGCGGGAGCCCGACGCCGCGTCGAGCGCGTAGACGCCGCCGGCGTAGCTCGCGACGTAGACGACCCGCGCGTTCGGGTGCTCGTCGATCACCGGCGTCGTGTCGACGTCGAGATAGCGCGGGGCCTCTCCGCCGCCCATCTGCTCGGCCTCGGCCGAGAGGTCCACCGGCGTCCACTTCTCCGAGCCGTCGCGCACGTCGTACGCCGTGACGGTCCCGTCCGAGTACGCCATGTAGACGAGCCCGGTGCTCGGGTCGATCGCGGGCCCCGCGTGGCCGCTGATCTCCATCCCGAGCGCGGGCGTCCGGCGCACCTGCCACTTCGGCCTGCCCGTCCGGCGATCGGCCGCGAACAGGTAGTCGGACGCGTTCGCGAAGACGATCGTCTCCCCGTGGATCACGGGCTTGCGCGCGACCTCGGCGCCGGTGTCGAAGCGGAAGACGAGCTCCCCGGTCCGCGCCCGCACGCAGTAGAGCGCGCCGTCGTTCGATCCGAAGTAGACGTAATCCAGATCGGGATCGTAGAGCGGCTCGCTCTGCACGACGCCCGCCGTCTCGAACCGCCAGATCGTGCTGCCGTCGGTCGCGCGCAGCGCGTAGAGGCCGTGGTCGGAGCTGCCGACGAAGACGCGGTTGTTCTCCGGATCGATCTCCGGTTTCCCGCGCTCCCAGTCCTCGCCGATGACGCGCCCCTCGACCGTGAGCTTGCGATGCACGAACACGTGCATCGTCCAGGCGGGACGGTTGTACCAGGACGGGACCTCGGGGTTGACGCGATCCCCGGCGAACAGATCGCCGAGCCCGCAGCCCGACAGGCTCGCCCCGCAGAGGAGCGAGAGGACGGCGCCGGCGAGCGTCGACCGCGTCCTGGTCAATGCTGGTCCTCGCCTTTCTGCTGCTGCTTCGCGAGGTCCTCCATCAGCTTCTTGAGCTGCGCGGGCGAGACGTTCATCCCGCCGCCGGGAAGCAGCTGGGACTTCGGATGATTCTCGGGATCGAGCGCGTGGAGGCGATCCATCGCGACCTCTCGGAGGTACGGGAACGGCGTCGGCGTCGGCATGCCCGGCGAGACCGCCGACTCGGGCTTGGTGAGACGCTCCTTGAGGCTGACGAGGATCTCCTTGGCCTTCTCCTTGTCGCCCTTGTTCTCGAGGACGCGGGCCTGATGGTACATCGCCATCTCCTTCAGGCCCTTCACGGCGTCCGTCTCGTTCTCCATCTCCTTGAACGCGGCGAGCGCCGCGTCGAGGTGCTCGTCCTTCGCGTCGGGCGCGGCCTGGGCCTTGAGCTCGTGGGCGAAGCCGATGCCCTCGAGCGCCCTGCCCTTCACCTCCACGTCGGCGGCCGCGAGCGGAGACGCCTTCACCTCCTCGAACGCCGTCAGCGCGGCGTCGGCCTCGCGGCTGTCGAGCAAGAGCGAGCCCTCGGCCAGGCGCGCGAGGATCGCGGCGCCGGTGCCGGCGAACTTCGACTGGACCTCGCGGTACTGCTTCAGCGCGGCCTCCCGGCGCGCGTCGAACGTCTTGTAGTACTTCTCGCCGGTGTCCTCGTCCTCGTCCTTCGGAGGCTCGCCGATCCGAGCGGTCTGCGCCGCCACGGCCTTGGACAGCATGGCGGAGGCCTCCGTCTCCCGCTTGTTCTGCCAGTAGAGGTACCCGGCGAGCGAGATCAGCGCGACGAACACGAGCCCGCCCACGAGCTGGACGGCCTTCTGGTTCTGCCGCGCCCACTCGCTCAGCTTCGCCGTGCGCTCGATGAGCGGATCCGCGTCCGCCGCGACGGCGACCGGGCGCCTCGGCTCGGCGCGCTTGCCGATGTTCTGGAGCTTCTTGGAAGCGGCGGCTTCGAGGCCCGACTTCTTGCCCTTCTTCTTGCCCGCCCTCGCCGCCGCACGGCGTTCGGCGAGCTTGCGCTCCTCCTCCGCGGCGATGGCCTCGAGCTTGTCGTCGGTCCCGAGCGCAGCGACGCGGCGCGCGATCTCGGCGGGGGTGGCGGCGTCGAGCTTGACCCCCTCGTCTTCGCTCTCGCTCTCCCCGGCGGCGGACGTGCCTTCACCCGAAGGCGGGTCCTTCTCGTCGAGCTCGCCTTCCGGACGCTCCTCACCCGAGTCTTCGCTGCGTTTCTCGTCGCTCACGGCGCGGGACAATAGCCTCAGCGTCGAGGCCACGTCAAAGCCCGCCGTCGAGGTCTTTTTCCCCCGATTCGGCCTCGCTTTCGGGGGGTGGCTCCCATGCCTCGGGCGGCGGCGGCGGGATCTCCGCCGCACGTGGGACGAGCCACACCGCGAGCACCGGGCTCGTGCTCTCGAGCCGCAGGCGGACGAGGCCGGCATCGAGCTCACCCGCCTCGACGACCCAGACGTTTCCGGCCGAGGCCGTGACCTCCGGCAGGGCGGTCTTCCCGACCGTCACCGCGAGCGCTCCGCCGTCGGCCCCGAGCGCGAGCACCCGCGCGGGCCCCGATCTCCCGAGCCGCACCGTCGCCGTCACCGTGCGGCGTGGCGGGCCGGCGTCCGCCGGAGCGCCAGCCGACGGCGGGTCGGGACGCCGCGGCTCCGGCCACTCGAAGCCGCCGCGGTCCGGCGTGAGCAGCTTCGCCTCGCGCGCGACGGCGATCGCCTCGAGCATCGGCTCGGGCGTCCCGGCGAAGCGCGCGAGCGGCTCGTAGAGCTCCTGCCTCGCGCCGAGGCCGAGGAGCGTGCGGGCCTCGAGCGGCCGCAGGTGGAGGTAGCGCTCGACGGAGAACACGCGAAGGAGCGGCGCCTTCGCGCGCGGGTCACCGATCTTCGCGAGCGCCTCGACCACGAACGGGCGCAGGCGTACGTCTTCGAGCGAGCGGACGAGGTCGGGGACGGCCTGCTTCGACCGCAGGCTCGCGAACGCCGCGAGCAGCTCGCGCGCCTCGTCGAGCTCTCCGGGCGATCGCGTGCCCGGACCGAAGGCCTCCCGCCATCGCGCGACGAGCACGTCCTCTCCCCGCGCGTCGCCGCGCTCGGCGAGGACGAGCGCGGCCGCCGTGCGCTCCTCCCCGTCGTTCGACTCGAGCATGCTCGCGATCTCGGCCGACGCCGTCCCCGCGTCCGGCGTCTCGCCGAGGCGCGCGAGGGCGAGCGCGCACCAGCGGCGGACCTCCGGGTCCTCGTCGTGCGCCATCGCGCGACGGAGCTGCGTGGCGATCTCGGGCGCCCTCAACCGGTACGCGCAGCGCGCGGCGAGCCGCCGGATGTCGACGCGCGCGTCGTCGAGCAGCGGCGCGACGTCCTCGGCGGCGTCGCGGTCGCCCTGGAGGCCGCGCCGGAGCGCCTCGGGCAGCGTGCTCGCCTCGACCTTGCCCGTCTCGCGCTCGATCGCGGCGGTGAGCTTCTTGAGCTCGGCGACGCGCTCGGGGCGGTCCACGACCGGGTGCTTCTGGGCGGGATCGCGCGAGATGTCGAACAGCGTGCACGAGCCGATCTTGCGCGCGCAGACGAGCCGGTCCTTGCCGCGAGCGACGAGCGTGTAGTCGTCGGTCTCGGCGAACGCGAGCCCCTCCTCGGACGGGCCCTCCGTACCGACCAGGATGGGGCCGAGGTCCCGACCGCGGAGCCGCGGGGGAAGCGGTACGTCGAGCGCGGCGAGCGTCGTGGGCATCAGATCGATCGTCTGGACCGGCGTCTCGACGACCCTCGGCATCACGTCGGGGGCGACGACGACGAGCGGGACGCGCACCTGCTCTTCGTAGACGGTCGTGCCGTGGTAGCGGCCGCCGTGGTCGCCGTGCTCCTCGCCGTGATCGGCGCTCACGACCCAGACGGTCCCGGGCGGGCGCTTGCGTTCGACGAGCTTCACGAGCTCGCCGACGAAGGCGTCCGCCGCGGCGATCTCGCTGTCGTACGCGTCGAACCGCGGGTCGCCCGAGAACGGATGCTCCTCGTGCATCTCGTACGGCTCGTGCGGCTCGAACAGGTGCACCCAGACGAAGACCGGCTTGTCGCGCGGGGTCGTCGACAAGAAGCGGTCCACCTGCGCGAGCCGGAGCTCGGTCGTCGCGAACTCCTGCTTGTAGTACTCGAAGCCGAGGTACGCCTCGCGCATGCGCGTGAAGCGGTGCTCGTCGATGAAGAAGACCGCCGGCGGATAGAAGCCGCCGGTGCGGTAGCCGTAGCGGCGCATCTGGAAAGCCCATGTCTCCTCGGGCGCGTCCGCGCCGAGCGCGAGCAGCGGCTTCATGTACTGCCCCGTCATCATCGACGCGATCGAGTACGAGGTGTGCGGCGTCGGGCAGTACGCGCGATCGAAGCGCACGCCCCGCTCGGCGAGCGCGTCGATGTTCGGCGTCGTCTTGCGCGGGTAGCCGTACGACGAGACGTGATCGGCGCGCAGCGCGTCGATCGTGACGACGAAGACGTCGCGCCCTCGCCAGTCGAGCGACCTCCCCTTCTTCTGCCGCAGGCTCGTCAGCGTCGTCGTCGCGGCCTCGTCCTCCTCGAGCGGCGGCGGGGGCGCGATCTCGTTCGCGACGAGGACGGCGCGTCCGAGCAGCGGCGCATGCTCGAGCAGGACGCGCCGGAGGTTGTCCTCCGTGCTCGCCTTCACGGCCGCGTGCGGCGTCCACGCGACGGACGCCGCCGCGACGACGATCGCCGCGAAGGCGACGGCCTCGGACTTCGGTCGATCGCGCACGAGCAACGCCGCGAGCGCCCAACCTCCGAGCGTGACGGCGAACATCGCGAGGTGGAACGCCGGATAGAGCCTCGGCAGGACGAACGCGTCGGCGACCCACGCGGCGGAGCCGATCGCGATCCCGAAGACGGCCGCGTCGGCCGGGCGCGTGCGCGGAAGGCGCTTCGCGAGCGCCCACGCGGCGAGGCCGCTCGCGATCGCCATCACGACCACGAACGGTACGCGGACCGCGAGGCTCGCCATGCGTCGGCCCGTCGAGAGGAAGAAGCCGACGGTCCCGCCGGCGAGCGCGCCTGCGATCCCGAGCAGGCGCACGTGGCCGGCCACGGCGAGGCGCGCGGCGCCGACGAACGCGACCGCGATCGGGATCGAGGCGGCGAGCGCGATCGGCGAGACGTAGAGCCTCGCGCTGCCCATCTCCCACGTCCCGACGAACTCGACGCGATAGCCGAGGCCGACCGCGAGGTTCTCGATCGCGAGAAGGAGGATGAACGCCGCGAGGACGAGCCCAACGTCGCGATCGAAGCGGCGAAGGCGCAGGATCGACACTGCGGCGAACGCATACCGTGCGGCGCCCCCAGTGTCGAGGAAGGCCGGACGAGCGTGCGCTCCCCGACCACGAGCCGCGCCGGCGCCGCAACCTCGGCATCGACCGGGGTCGGGCGCCGGCGGCGGCGCGGTCCGCTCCACGGAGCGGAGGGCGCGGCGCGGCTACTTGAACTCGATCGAGAGGATCTCGTACGTGCGCTCGCCGGCAGGGGTCCGGATCTTCACCTCGTCTCCGACCTCCTTGCCGAGCAGCGACTTGGCGATCGGCGCCGAGATGCTGATCGAGCCGTTGTTGATGTCGGCCTCGTCGGCGCCGACGATCCGGTACGTCACCTCCTCGTCCGTCGCCGTATTGAGGAGCTTCACCGTGGCGCCGAACGCGACCTTGTCGCCGGCGAGCGTCTTCGGGTCGATGATCTCCGCGCGCGCGAGCTTGTCCTCGAGCTCCTTGATGCGCCCCTCGTTGAACCCGGCGCGCTCGCGGGCCGCGTGGTACTCCGCGTTCTCGCTCAGGTCGCCGTGCGCACGCGCCTCCGCAATCATCTGGGCTATGGCCGGCCTTTCGATGGTCTTGCGTCGGTGAAGCTCCTCTCGGAGCCGCTGGGCACCCTCGGGGGTAATCGGATTTTTCTCGACCATAACCCCCCCACTTCTACCCGATCTCTCGCCGTTGGGGAGCCAGACCGCGCTCTCGAAGCGACGATTGGCACCGAACTGTGCTAGTCGCTGCTCGTGGCCATCGCCGGAGAGCGCCCGGAGTCGGGCGTCCGCATCGCCATCGAGCGCGACCGTTCGCGGCGGGATCCGCCCTGGACCTACGCGGGCGCGGCGCACCTTCCATCGGCGAGCTTCCCGCTCGAGGTCGTCGTGGATGCCGCAGGCGAGGTCTCCGTGACGCTGTCTCCGGACCTCGGCTCCGGCTCCCCTCCCCCGGCCGATCTCGCCGAGAAGGTGCGTCTCATCGTCCGCACCGCCTACCGCCAGGCGAAGGCCGACGGCGAGCCGCCGGCGTGGCGGATCGTCCGCTGGCGCGGCGAAAAGTGAGCCGCTCGCCGAGGGATCCGTCGCCCCCGAAGGCATGGTAAGGCGTCTCGCGATGGTCCGGCTTCCCGATCCCCTGCGCCGAAAGCCCCGCCGGGCGAGCGCGCTCCTGGTCGCCGCCGCGATCGCCGCCTCGGCCGGCGCCGTCGGGTGCGAGCAGCAGGAGCCGCGGACGGCCCTCAGCTACACCGCGGACGCGAAGCGCGCCTACGACGAGGCGATGAAGGAGTTCCAGGCGCACAACTGGATCGAGGCGCAGTCGCTCTTCCGCGAGGTGAAGCGGAAGTACCACTACTCGAAGTACGCCAAGCTCGCGGAGCTCCGCATCGCGGACGCCGACTTCGAGCAGGAGAAGTACGCGGAGGCGATCCGCGCGTACCGCCAGTTCGTGCACGACCACAGGTCGGACACCGAAGAGGTCGCCTACGCGCGCTCGCGCATCGCCGAGGCGCAGTACCGGCAGATCAGCGAGTCCTTCCTCCTGCCCAGCGCCGACGAGCGCGATCAGGCCGTCATCCTCGACGCCTTCAAGGAGCTCAAGGGCTACCTCCAGGACTACCCCAGCAGCAAGGAGTCGCCCAAGATCCGCGAGCTGCTCGTCGACGTGACGGCTCGCCTGATGCGTCACGAGCTCTACGTCGCGCGGTTCTATCTCGCGCGCGACAACTTCCAGGCCGCCGTCTACCGCATCCAGTACGCGATGCGGAACTTCGCCGGCGGGCCGGCCGCGGACGTGTCGGGACCGGCGATCGACTCCGGTCTCGAGGCCGAGGCGCTGCTGTTGCTCGGCGAGGTGTACCTGAAAGTGAAGAAGTACCCCGAGGCGCGCGAGGCGTTCGGCGCGATCCTCCGCGACTACCCGCGGAGCCCGCTCGTCGTGCAGGCGAACAACTACCTCGCTTACATGAGGGAGCGCGGCGTGTGAGTCGTCTCGGGCGGGCCCTCGTCGTCGCTCTCGCCCTCCTGTCGTCATCGGTCGCGCGCGTCGCGTCCGCGCAGCCCGACGCCCCTGAGCACGGGCAGTCCGCGGAGCGAGCGAGCGGGCCCGCCTTCTCGCTCCCGCGCGCGCAACCGGCGGAGGAGCACGGCCCCGCGTGCGAGCCCGCGTTCATCGAGCACGTCTACCGCGCGACCAAGCCGAGCGTCGTCCGCATCCTGCGGCCCGACGGCGGGCTCGGGACGGGCTTCGTGTTCCACACGAAGAGGCACGTCGCCACCGCGCTCCACGTCGTCGACCTGGGGCGCGAGGTCCGCGTCGAGTTCCCGGGCGGCAGGACCGTCGCGGCGGACGTGGTCGCCGCGGACGTCGACCACGACCTCGCGATCCTCGAGCTCGCCGCCGAGGCCGAGGCCCCTCCCCTCCTGCCGCGCTTCGAGGTGAGCGTCGGCTCGCCGATCCTCGCGATCGGAAACCCGTACGGCGATCTCGCGCGCTTCTCGAACGAGCTCGAGGGGCTCCTCAACTTCAGCGTCTCGCAAGGGATCGTGAGCGCGAAGAGCGATGCGTACATCCAGACGGACGCGGTGCTCTCCCCCGGCAATTCCGGCGGCCCGATGCTCACGTGCGACGGCAAGGTGATCGGCGTCGCCGACAAGCTCCTCGAATCGCGCATCGGCTTCGGCGTCCCCGTGACACACCTCGTGAGGCTCACGAGCCGCCTCGGCGGTCCGCGCTACCACGGCCGTTGGACGTCCCGAGACGCAGGGCTCGGCCTCGCGTGGCACTCGGACGTCTCCTCGTACATCGGCTTCTACCTGGGCGGGAGCATCGTCGGTTACGACCGGGTCGCGATCACGCTCCGCCTCGGGATGGCCTTCGCCGGGAAGAACGACTCCGCGGAGCCGATCGTGGATCGCTCCGTCCGGCGCTACTTCGGGGAGCTGACGCTCGGGTACCGGCTGCTGCTCTTCCCGTACGCGTTCCCGACCTACATCACGCTCGGCGGCGGAATGCTGGCGACGCTCGATCGCGGCGAGGAGACACGCCTCGCCATCTCGACGGACACGCCGCCCCGGCTCGTCGCGACGACGACGGCCATCCGCGGAGGCGGGATCGCACCGATGGCGATGGTCTCCCTCCACCTCGCGACGCTCGAAGCGTCGTACGGCTACGCGCTCGACGTGATCCACCCCGCCCTCTCGACGCATCGGGTGCTCGTCGGCTTCGCCTTCTGAGGTCTCGCCGGCCCACCGATCGGCACCGGATCGGCCGGCGGCCCGCCGCCCGGGGGTTCCGCCCGCCGCCCGGGGAATCGCCCGTAGCCGGCCCCGGCCGGGCCCCGCATCGGCGGAGGTCGATGCTACCTTTCGCGGCGATGAGCGAGCCCAGCTTCGATCTGAAGAGCGGAAAAGACAGCGGCCCGGCCGCCACGATCCTCGTCGTCGACGACGAGAAGAACATCCGGCGCACGCTCAAGCTCGTCCTCGAGGGTGAAGGCTATCGTGTCATCGGCGCCGAGACGGCCGAGGAGGCCCTCGCGATCCTCGCCAGCCCGAACACCCCCGTCGATCTCGTCATCTTCGACGTGAAGCTCCCGCAGATGAGCGGGCTCGAGGCGCTCGAGCGGGTGCGCCGCGAGGAGGCGACGAAGGACCTGCCCATCATCGTCATCAGCGGCCACGCGACGGTGAACGACGCCGTGCACGCCATCAAGCTCGGCGCGAGCGACTTCTTCGAGAAGCCGCTCGCCCGCGAGCGCGTCCTCGTCAGCGTCCGGAACGTGCTCGAGGCGGCGAAGACCAAGCGCGCGCTCGAGACGATCTCGCGCGAGCAGCTCGCCAAGTACGAGATGATCGGCAAGAGCGCGCCGATGAAGCGCCTCTTCCACGAGATCGAGAAGGTCGCGCCGACGCGCGCGAGCGTCCTCATCACCGGCGAGAGCGGCACCGGCAAGGAGCTCATCGCGCGCGCGATCCACCGCCTCTCCCCGCGCGTGGACGGGCCGTTCGTGAAGGTGAACTGCGCGGCGATCCCGCGCGAGCTCATCGAGAGCGAGCTGTTCGGGCACGAGAAGGGCGCGTTCACGGGCGCGAACACGAAGCGCCGCGGCTTCTTCGAGCAGGCGCACGGCGGGACGCTGTTCCTCGACGAGATCGGCGACATGGACCTCGTCGCGCAAGCGAAGGTCCTCCGCGCCCTCCAGTCCGGCGAGATCTCGCGCGTCGGCAGCGAGCACGTCATCCACGTCGACGTGCGCGTCCTCGCCGCGACGAACAAGGACCTCGCGAAGGCCGTCGAGAACGGCACCTTCCGCGAGGACCTCTACTTCCGCCTCAACGTCTTCCCGCTCCGGAGCCCGAGCCTGCGCGAGCGCGTCGAGGACATCCCCCTCCTCGCGCACGCCTTCATGGAGAACTTCGCGAAGGAGAACGGCACGAAGCCGAAGCCGATCGACGACGCCGTCATCCAGGCCCTCGTCGCCCGCCGCTGGCCGGGCAACGTCCGCGAGCTCAAGAACGTCGTCGAGCGCATGGCGATCCTCTCCGGCGATCGCGTCACCATCGCCGACCTACCCGAGGACCCGCACGAGAGCCCGTTCGGCGAGGACGACTCGCCCCACGACGGCCCCGCGTCGGAGGCCTTCGAGGAGGAAGAGCCGCAGCCGTCGACGAAGGCCCCCATCCCGGGCCAGTACCTCACGCTCCGCGAGTTCCGCGAGCAGACGGAGCGCAAGTACATCGTCGACACCCTGAAGCTGACGGGCTGGAACATCTCCCGCACCGCCATCGTGCTGGGGGTGGAGAGGACGAATCTGCACAAGAAGATTCGCGGGTACCAGATCAAACGCGGGGAGGGATGAGCTGCCTGGGAGCCCAGGCTCCAGGCTCCAGGCTCCAGATGGGGCTCGCGGTGAGGCTCTCGCGAGCGGGGCGCTCCACGTCCGTCGTCGGTTCCTGGGGATGTCCATCGGGCGTAGGCCCGACCTCGGCGGGCGCTCGGCGGGCGAAAGGGGGTCGGAGGCCCGAGCTCCCTGGAGCCTGGAGCCCGGAGCCTGGAGCCTCTCCTTCACTTCCGTCCCGTCGACCCATACCCCCCGGCGCCGCGTGCCGTCTCGTCGAGCGCGTCGACGACCTTCAGCGTGGCCACGCCGTGTCTCGCGAAGACGATTTGGGCGATGCGCTCGAGCGGCTCGATCGTGACGGGCTCGGAGCTCAGGTTGACGAGCGCGACCTGGATCTCGCCGCGGTAGTCGCTGTCGACCGTGCCCGGGGCGTTGATGACGGTGACGCCTCGCTTGGCGGCGAGGCCGGAGCGCGGGCGGACCTGCCCTTCCCAGCCGGGAGGGATCGCCATCGCGAGCCCGGTGGGGATCGTGCGTCGCTCGAGGGGCGCGAGGGTGACGGGCTCGGTGAGGGCCGCTTGGAGGTCCATCCCCGCCGCGCCCTCGGTCTGATAGCGCGGGAGCGGCACCTCCACCGGTCCCACACGCCGGACCCGCACTTCGAGAGGCTCGGCTTTCGTCGTCGTTTCCATGGTGCGTGGCCTCCGTCCTTGCCGTGCAAGCGCCCGCCAGGCGGCCGCTGGCAGCGCGCCTCTGCGCACCTACACCAAGCGCAGGTCGGGGTGTAGCGCGCCGGGCGCGGCCGAGCCTCCCAGATCGATCGACCTCGGACCGAATCGACCTACAAAATCGCGCGGGAAGGTGGAGACCGGCCCTCGATGCGAGCGGCGAGTTGATAGTCTGGTGACGATGGTCCGGCCTGACGAGCACGCACCGCGAGTGGTGGGGCGTTACGTGCTCTACGACGAGATCGCGTCGGGCGGGATGGCCACGGTGCACTTCGGCCGTCTCAGCGGACCAGTCGGGTTCTCGAGAACGGTCGCGATCAAGCGGCTGCACCCGCACTACGCGAAGGATCCCGAGTTCGTCACGATGTTCCTCGACGAGGCGCGCCTCTGCGGGCGCATCCGTCACCCGAACGTCGTGCCGACGCTCGATGTCGTCACGCTCGAGGGCGAGATCTTCATCGTCATGGAGTACGTCGCCGGTGAGGCGCTCTCCAAGCTGATGAAGGCCGCCAACCAGAGGAACATCCCGATACCGCCGAAGGTGGCGGCGACGATCATCTCGTCGGTTCTGCATGGCCTTCATGCGGCGCATCAGACGAAGGACGAGCACGGTCGCGAGCTCGGGATCGTCCACCGAGACGTCTCTCCACAGAACATCCTCGTCGGCGCGGACGGCACCGCGCGCGTCCTCGACTTCGGCGTCGCGAAGGCGGCCGGGCGGCTCCAGACGACGCGCGACGGCCAGGTCAAAGGCAAGATCGCGTACATGGCGCCGGAGCAGCTCGCCGGCGCGGGCGCGACGAGGAAGGTCGACATCTATGCGGCCGCCGTCGTGCTCTGGGAGATGCTCGCCGGCCGGCGCCTCTTCGACGGCGAGACCGAGGCGATCGTCCTCGCGCGCGCCATCGACGGGAAGGTCGACCCGCCGAGCCTCTACAACCCGGAGATCGATCGCACCGTCGACGAGATCGTGCTCCGAGGCCTCGCTCGCGATCCGGAGATGCGATACGCGTCGGCGCGCGAGATGGCCCTCGCCGTCGAGCAGACGATGGGCCTCGCCTCGCCGTCCGACGTCGGCGAGTGGGTCGAGCTCGTCGCCGGCGAGGAGCTCCAGCGCCGCGCGCAGACCGTCGCCGAGATCGAGATGGCCTCGCTCCAGCAGCCGCTGTCTCCGAGGATCGGTCTCGCGAAGGCGCCGGTCTCCGAGCCGCACTCGCAGGTGTCGAGCATCTCGGTGTCGCGCCCGGCGGTGACGGTTCCCCCGTCGCGCCGCGTGAGCATGGTGAAGCTCATGGTCAGCGCATCCGCGGTCCTCGCGGTGATCGGCGGAAGCCTGGGCGCCCTCGCGGTGCGCGACGTGCTCGGGGCGCCGCGCGAGCAGGAGCCGAACGCGTTCGAGGCCGCTCCCAAGCGGAGCCTCGCGCTGATCGGCCCGGTGATGGCGGGCAGCAAGGCGAAGAAGGAGACGCCGGCCGAAAGACCGCCGCCCGTCGTCGTCCGGCCGCCCCCGCCCCCGCCGCCGGCCGTGAAGAAGCCGAACCCCTGCGACCCGCCCTACACGATCGATCCGAAGACCGGGCGCAAGAAATACAAGATCGAGTGCCTGAAGTGACCCGCGCGAAATCCGAGCCGCTGCGGCGGATGGCGGTTCTCTTTTTCCTCTCCTTTCTCGCCGGGTAACCTGTAGCCTCCGACTGGAGGCCCGACTCGATCATGGCAAGGACACGCGTTAGGGGGCTCGTCACCGTCACGGCTCTCGCGGCGACCGTCATCGGCTCGGAGGGCGTCGCTCTCGCCGACGAGCGCGAGCAGTGCGCCGCCGCCGCGGAGCAGGCGCAGCAACTCCGCGACGAGGGCAAGTACCGGCATGCCCGCGAGCAGATGCTCGTCTGTGCGCGCGATGTCTGCCCCGGCCCCATTCGGAGCGATTGCGGCAAGTGGCTGACGGAGCTCGACCGTGACGCCCCCACGGTGGTCTTCGGCGCCCGCGACGGCAGGGGCGCGGACGTCCTCGACGTGAAGGTCTCGATGGACGGAAGCCCGCTCGTCGATCGCCTCGACGGCAAGCCCGTCCTCGTCGATGCGGGGGAGCACACGTTCACGTTCGAGACGAAGGACGGCGCCGTGAAGGAGGAGCGGGTCCTCATCCGCGCGGCGGAGAAGGCCCGCCCGATCATCGTCACGTTCGAGGGTGCAGCGCCTTCGGCCATCGGCGGCGGCACGCCCCCGCCGGAGCAGAGCGACCATCAGGTGGCTCGCGAGGGCTCGATCGTTCCCTCCCTCGTCCTCGGCGGCGTCGGTGTGCTCGCGCTCGGCAGCTTCGCCATTTTCGGTATCAGCGGGAAAAACGACGTCGACGACCTCCAGAAGTGCAAGCCGAACTGCGCCGAGTCGGACGTCGACAGCGCGCGCACGAAGCTCATCATCGCCGACATCTCGCTCGGTGCCGGTATCGTCGCCCTCGCCGGCGCGGCCTTCCTGTACTTCACGCGCCCGAAGGTGAGCACGAACGTGCAGACCGGTGCTTCGTCGCTCCACTTCGGCGCTTCGCCCATCGCCGGCGGCGGCCTCGCCGGCGTGGGTGGCACGTTCTGACGGGCTGGTCGCCCGGACGACCAGCCGAAGTCTGGTGCTCGCGCACACGACGTCGTCGCGTGTGTCGTGAGGACCCCGCTCGGCGGCCGCGCATCGCAAACGTCAGAAACGGGGTCACCGCGCGAGCGGACCGGCTTATACTCGACGTTCAACGTGGGAGCCGTCGCACGCCAGGGACAGCGGAAGGGCGACTTCCTGGCGGGGAAGTATTTGCTGGAGGACTGCCTCGGCGTCGGCGGCATGGGCGAGGTCTATCGGGCGACGAACGTGTCGCTCGGCCGCAAGGTCGCCATCAAGCTCCTCTCGCCCGAGTACGTGAACAACGAGGAGGACGTCCTGCGCTTCCTCCGCGAGGCGCGGGCGGCGGCCGCGGTGCGGCACGCGAACGTCGTCGACGTGCTCGACGTCGCGCGCGACGACGACGGCACGCCGTTCATCGTCCAGGAGCTCCTGTCCGGCGAGGATCTCGAGCACTACCTGCGATCGCGCCGAGACCCGCTGTCGAGCGAGGAGGCGCTCGAGATCATGATCCCCGTCGCGGACGCCGTCGCGGCGGCGCACGCGCAGAACGTCGTCCATCGCGATCTCAAGCCCGCGAACATCTTCCTCGCGCGCGAGCGGAACAGGATCGTGCCGAAGGTGCTCGACTTCGGCGCGTGCCTCTTCCCCACCCTGGCCGAGCGCTCCGCGAAGGAGAAGCGGATGCTGATCGGGACGCCGCACTACATGGCTCCCGAGCAGATCCTGAGCAAGGCCGACGTCGACGCGCGCTCCGACGTGTGGGCGATCGGGATCATCCTCTACGAGATGCTCGTCGGCGAGACGCCCTTCGAGGCGGAGTCGGCGAACGCGGTCCTCCAGCTCGTGAAGACGCGCGAGGTCCCGCTGCTGCGCGAGCGCGTCCCGTCCGTGCCGCCGGATCTCGAGGAGCTCGTCGCGCTCTGCACCAAGCGCGATCGGCTCGCTCGCCTGCCCGATGCCAGCGCCGTGCACGCGAGGATGGAAGCGATCCGACGGCGGATGCGCGCGGCGGCGTCGCCCAGGTTCGAGACGATGGTCGACTCGCCGTCGCTCGACATCCCGCTCTCCGAGATCCCCATCGCGTCCGGCGTCGCGAGCAAGCCTCATCCCGCGCCGCCGGAGTCGGCGCGGCCCGCCAAGCGAGGCGGGCTCCTCACGCTCAGCTCTCCGGGGAGCGAGCCGCCCCCGTCGATCGACGATCTCGATCTCGATCTCCCGCTCCCGGATGGTCCGGAGTCGGGGCTGAGCCCGTTCCCGCCGCCCGTCTCCGCGAAGCGACCGAAAGAGCCGGGCCCCGCGGCGCTCGCGCTCGGCGATCCGTCGGGCCTGCGGATGATCGAGCCTCTCGACGATCCGCCGCCGTCGGCCTCGCTCGATCTGGCCGCGCGGCCTTCCTCGTGGCCGCCGCCGTCGAGCGGGAGCGGCTCCGCCAGGGCGAGCACCTCGTCGCTCCCGCCGGTGCTCGATCCGCGCGCCGCCGGGCGGCCGCCGCCGAGCAGCAGCCGGCCGCCCTCCGACGGGCCGCCGCGCGCCGAGCCCGTCGCCTCGGCGCCGAAGGGGCCTCCGCCGGCCATCGCGAAGGCTCCCGCCGGTCCCGCCCGCAGCGCGCGCGAAGGCGAGTGGTCGACCCGCGAGACCGCGAAGTTCGTCGTCGCGGTGGCCGTCCCCGCGCTCCTCGGCTTCTTCGCCGTGCTGGCGGTGCCGGCCGTCGGCGGTCCGATCGGCCGAGCGCTCCGCGGCGACTCGACGGTCGCGAGCGGCGTCCTCACCGTCCTCGCGCTCATCTGCGCGGCGGCGCTTTGCGGCCGCGCGCTGCTCGGCGAGCGCGACCGCTGGATCTCCGTCGCCGCCGGCGGGGCGGTGCTCTTCGGGATCGTCATGATCATCGTGACGTTCTCCGCGAGCGAGGCGGCCCAGCTCGGCGTCCCGTCGTCGATCGGCGGGCTCGCGTCGGTCGTCGCTCCCCTCGCCCCTCTCGTGCTGGCGCTCAAGATGCTCGGAAAGGCCCGCGAGGTGTGGGTCGACCCCTATTCGCGGGGCGAAGCCGTCAAGTACGCGGCCTTCGCGAGCGCGATGCTCTTCCTGACGCTCGCCCTGAGCCCCGTCGGCGCCGTGAGGGCGCCCTCGCGCGCGACGCAAGCGCAGGGCGCGAGCTCCCGCTGACGCTTCCGGACGCGCGACGACACGAGGCCTCGCGTGTGGCTTTTGCCCCCCGTACGCGCGTGGTAGGCGTCTGGCGCGCTTCGGCCGGATCCGGTCGGCGCGGAGGAGTCTCACCCCATGGCGAAGGACCTCGTCCTCATCCTCGACTTCGGCTCGCAGACGACGCAGCTCATCGCGAGGCGCGTACGCGAGAGCAAGGTCTACTGCGAGATCCACCCTTGCACGACGTCGTTCGACGAGATCCGCGCGAAGGCCCCTCGCGCCATCATCCTCTCCGGCGGGCCCGCCAGCGTGTACGAGGAGGGCGCGCCGCATGTCGACCGCCGGATCTTCGAGCTCGGCGTGCCGATCCTCGGCATCTGCTACGGCATGCAGCTCACGGCGCACCTGCTCGGCGGCAGGGTCGAGCGCGCGCAGAAGCGCGAGTTCGGGCTCGCCAAGGTGCTCATCGAGAAGCCCGAGGGCATCTTCCACCGCTTCGCGCGGCGCGAGACCATCGACGTGTGGATGAGCCATGGCGATCGCATCGCGAGCATGCCGCCCGGGTTCGTCACGATCGGCCTGTCCGACAACACGCCTTTCTGCGCGGTCATGGATCCGCAGCGGAAGATCTACGGCGTGCAGTTCCACCCGGAGGTCGTCCACACGCCCCGGGGCACGGACGTCATCGCGTCCTTCCTCTTCGAGGTGGCGGGCCTCCAGCCGTCGTGGACGCCGGGCTCCTTCACGGAGGAGGCGATCCGCGCGGTGCGCGAGCGCGTGAAGGACGGCGAGCGCGCGATCTGCGGGCTCTCGGGCGGCGTCGACTCGTCGGTCGCGGCGGTCCTCTGTCACAAGGCGATCGGCGATCGGCTCACGTGCATCTTCGTCGACAACGGCGTCCTACGCCTGGGCGAGCTCGAGCAGGTCGTCAGCACGTTCCGCGAGACGTTCCACCTGAACCTCGTGGTCGTCGACGCGAAGGAGCGCTTCCTCTCGGCGCTCAAAGGCGTCACGGACCCGGAGCAGAAGCGGAAGATCATCGGGAAGGTCTTCATCGACGTCTTCGAAGAGGAGGCCGCGAAGGTCGAGAACGCGAAGTACCTCGTCCAGGGCACCCTCTACCCGGACGTCATCGAGAGCGTCTCGTTCAAGGGACCGAGCGCGGTCATCAAGAGCCACCACAACGTCGGCGGCTTGCCCGAGCGCATGAAGCTCGAGCTCATCGAGCCGCTGCGCGAGCTGTTCAAGGACGAGGTCCGCGCCTGCGGCGAGACGCTCGGCATGCCGCGGGACATCCTCTACCGCCAGCCCTTCCCCGGCCCCGGCCTCGCCATCCGCTGCCTCGGCGAGGTCACGCCGGAGCGCCTCGAGATCCTCCGCGCGGCCGATCACATCGTCACCGAGGAGATCCGCGGCGCGGGCCTCTACGAGCAGGTCTGGCAGAGCTTCTGCGTGCTCTTGCCGGTGCGGAGCGTCGGCGTCATGGGCGACAGCCGTACGTACGAGGAGACGTGTGCGATCCGCGCCGTCCGCTCCCTCGACGGCATGACGGCCGACTGGGCGCAGCTCCCGTACGAGCTGCTCGGCCGCATGTCGAACCGCATCATCAACGAGGTGCGCGGCATCAACCGCGTCGTCTACGACATCTCCTCGAAGCCTCCGGCGACGATCGAATGGGAGTGAGCTCGATGGCGCTCGACCGGCACGCTCCGCCCCGCCGGTCGCGGGCGCTCCGCGCCTCCGTGCTCGCGGCAGCGCTCGTCGTGGCCGCGGCCTCGTGCGGGCCGCCGAGGCATCCGAAGACCGTCTCGCTGCGCATGGTCGGCTCGCCGCCGAACGCGTCGGTGACGATCGACGACGTCTTCGTCGGGCGCCTCGACACGGTGAGCGCGCGCGGCGTCGCCCTGCCTCCTGGGTCCCATCGCATCTCGGTCGAGGCGCCGGGCTACTTCCCGTGGGACAAGATCGTGGAGGCCAAGGAGGGCCAGGGGCCCATCCGGCTCGAGGTGCACCTGGTCGAGGTGCCGGACTGAGGCTGCGCCGGCCTGGATTTTCGAGCCCTTTTCATGACTTGCGCGCGCCGACGCGGGCGACCGCCGGGCGACGTCCGGCCGACCCGAAGCGCGAAAACCCACGCCGCGCCTTCAAGCAGCGCTTGCGTTCAGCGGCCGTTTTCGCCATTGTGCGCGGCCCCATGGCAAACCGCGCGATCTGGAACATGAGGAAGCGTCACGAGTGGCTCGCGAAACCGCTCAAGAAGAAGCGGGTCAAGCGCGCTACGCGCGTTCGTTGCGGCCTCCAGGACGCTCTCGATCGCAAGGCCGCACGCGCCAACAAGACGGAAGGCTGAGCGCGCCTCGTCGGAGGCGCACGGCTTCGCCGACGCAAGGCCGAGCCGTGCCCTCACGACCCCGAGGCCTTGTCTCGGTCGGTCACCGCGGCCCAGCTCATCGTCTTCGTCGTACGGGCGAGCCCGAGCGATCCGTCGCGAGCGACGACGATGGCTCCGCCCGTCCCGGACGTGCGCGCGCGCATCATGACGAGCGACGCGCGCGCTGCGCGCTCCGCGCTGTCGTGCTCGAGCGTGCCGCCGAGCGCGTCCGTCACCGTCTTCGCGAGGCAGACCCGCATCATGGCCTCGCCGTGCCCGGTGGTGGAGCACGCGCCGGACGTGTCGTCCGCGTAGGTGCCCGCGCCGACGATCGGCGAGTCGCCGACCCTGCCCGGGAGCTTGTCGACCATCCCGCCCGTGCTCGTCGCGGCGGCGACGTGGCCGTGCACGTCTTTCGCGACCGCGCCGACGGTCCCGCCCGACGAGCCCGCGGCGGTGCGCTTCGCCTTCGCCGCTTCCCACCTCTTGCGCGCGGTCTCCGTGATCATCGTCTCGGCGTCGACGCGCTCGAACCCCTGCTCGACGGCGAAACGCGCGGCGCCTTCTGCCGCGAGCAAGACGTGACGGGAGGCCTCCATCACGCGTCGCGCGATCGTGATCGGGTTCTTGAACGGCGGAAGCGCGCAGACGCCGCCTGCGCGGAGCGTGCTTCCGTCCATGATCGACGCGTCGAGCTCGATCGTCCCGTCGGCGCTCAGGCACGCGCCGGTACCGGCGTTGAACAGCGGATCGTCCTCGAGGACCTCCACCGCCTTCTGGACCGCGTCGAGCGCGCTGCCGCCCGCCGCGAGGATGGCGGCGCCGGCGGCAGCGGCGCGCTCGCAGCCGGCGACGTGGAGCGCCTTCCGATCGTCGGCCACGTCGCCCGCGCCGCCGTGCACGAGGATGGACCACGCGCTCGGCCCGTGGCCCCAGCTCTCTGCGTCCTTCCCGTCCTTCGTCACGACATCCTCCTTCGTCCCGGAAAGCGCTCAGGCCAAGCGTCGACCGCCGGCGCCCAGGCGCCCCCACCAGAGCCGCGCGAGCGCGAGGGCGAGCAGCGCGGCCGGAGGGAGCACGGCGAGCGAGGCCGGCGCGATGCGCGCCGCGGCGGCCTGGAACGCGACGAGCGTGAGCACCGCGCACGTGCAGCCTTCGGCGAAGGCCGCTGCGCGCATCCGCCGCCGCGCCCGATCGTCGAGGAGGCTCGTGCGCAGCGCCGCCCGCGCCGTGACGAGCGCGAGCGCGAGCCCGGCGAGCCCGGTGGCGGCCGCCGCCGCGAGGCGTGCTCCTCGGGGCAGCTCCGCGTCGGGCGGAGGCGGCTCTCCTTCGAGAGGGTGCACGTCGCCGGCGGCGTCCACCCTCACGCCGAGCGTGGGGCTCTCGAAGCCCGAGCCCGTGGACACGAAGGTGTCTCCCCGAGCCGGCCGCGGGTAGAACGCCCCCACGTCGACGCTCGGGACCGCGAGGATCAGGGCCGCGATCACGACGGACGGCAACGCCGCGCCGAGCGCGGCGGCGCGCCCGGTCTCCACGGGCGAACGGCCGAGCGCCTCGAACGCGCGCGACTCCTGCCGGACGCGCGCCGTCCCCAGCGCGAGGGCGACGCCCACCGCGCTGCAGAGCGGCGCGAGGGGCAGCGTCCGGCCGGCGCGCGCCCCCACGGTGAGCTGCCCTTCGTCGCTCGCCGCCGTCACGAGCCAGACGACGACGAGCCCGAGCAGCGCGCCGACGAGCGCGCGGAGCATTGCGCGGACGTCCCAAGGGGTCACGAATTTGGCCTCGCCGAGCCCGATTGGATACCACGGGGCATGTCGCGCATGCTCGTGGTCGCGATCGCCGCGACCGCCCTCTCCGCGACCTCCGGCTGCTCCGGCAAGGACCCGTTCGACCCGGGGACGAAGCTCGGCACGTTCCGCGTTACCGCGAAGCTCACCCGCTCGACGTGCGGCCCCACGCCGAATCCGTGGACCTTCGACGTGCGCCTCGCGCACGACGGCCCGACGCTCTACTGGATCCAGGGCGGGGCTCCGGTGCAGGGCACGGTCGACACGAGCGCGAGGGCGCTGCTCGAGGTCGAGACGCTCCATGACGTCAGCGCGGCCGATCCGAAGCGGAAGAAGGCCGCATGCTCGATCGCGCGCTCCGATGCGCTCGCCATCACGCTCGTCGGTCCCGACGACGCGCCGGTCACCGATCCGGCGCAGACGTCGAGCTTCTCGGGGTCGCTCGTGTACGCCTTCGCGCCGACGGAAGGCTCGGACTGCTCGGACCAGCTCACGGCCTTCGGCGGCGGTTTCGAGGCCCTGCCCTGCCGCGTCGAGTACGAGGTCACGGGGACGCTCGAGCAGGCGCCGCAATGATCTGCGGCGCTGTGGGGATTTCACGGAGAAGGCACTGCCGAGCTCGTGCGCTCCGAGCGGAAGCGCGCCCCCACCCTGTCGCGTCTCGACTTCGGTGTTAGACTTCGAATCGCACGCTGCGCTGGGGCGTCTCGTCCCGGAATGGTCCGGCGGAGGATGACCTCCGCAAGCACGGCATGACCCTGGGGTCCAATCGCTTCGATCGAACGACCGATGCCGACTGCACCCCCACAGCACGAACGTCCGTGAGAGGCGGCGGCTCGTCCCGCTGGGCCCGCGGGCGCCGGCACGACCGGAGGAGGAAGACGACATGCACGAACGTAGTGGCTCTCATCCGGGAGGGCAGACGTAGCGAGGTGTGCTCGCGTTAGCGCACGGTCGTGGCCGTCCCGCGTGACGTGACAGCGTCTCGCTCGGCGGCGCGTCCTTGGCCCCCGGAAGCAGAGGGCCGACGCCGCGGGAGTCCAGAATCGACGCCCTCGGCGCCGCGCGGAACGAGCCGGCTTCGGCTCGGAGCGGGACGGCCCGGGGACACCCATCCCCGGGCCGTTTCTTATCATTGACAGTCGCAAAGCCGGACGTTACGAACGGCGTTGCTCTGCGGGACTAACTCAGTTGGTAGAGTGCCAGCTTCCCAAGCTGGATGTCGCGGGTTCGAATCCCGTGTCCCGCTC
>CALFEQ010000055.1 GCA_937949945.1 uncultured Myxococcales bacterium | reverse complement strand
GAGTGCAGCGAGGACAGATGACGTCCCGTTGGTCCTGAGTTTCTCAGGACAGAGGTGCCCAGGGACGGAATCGAACCGCCGACACGGGGATTTTCAGTCCCCTGCTCTACCAACTGAGCTACCTGGGCGGTGTTGGTGGAGGGAGGCGAACCATCTTCGGTCAGGGGCGGAAAGTCAAGCGGGAGTGAAGGGTCAGCGTTTTGACCGGGGTTTTGGCGCGGCGATCTGGTCCGGGGCCGCGCCTTCGGGGAGGTTCGTGCCGGGCTTCTCGTAGCGGCCGCTCGGGATCGGGCGGGCGTGTGGCGGAGGGGGGCCGGCGAGGACGTAGGTGAAGACGTCGAGGGGGGCTTCGGGGGCGGGGCGGCTCTCGCTCGTGAGGAGCACCGTGATGCGCTCGCGTGTGTAGAGCTCGGGGCAGCCCTCGAAGGCGTCGAGGGCGGGGATTGCGGCCGCGGCGACGTGCCAGACCTCGCCCGACACGCGCGTGGCCTCCGTGCCGGTCGCCGGGAGGATGGCGGGGTAGGGGCCGAGGTCGACGAGGGTTCGCGGCTCCCGCGTGATGGCCGTGCCTACGAAGGTCGCGCCGAGGCCTTGCAAGACGCCGTGATTGGCGCCGGCGCGCATGAGGGTTCCGTACACGAAGACGTGGGGCATGGTGGCATCGGCGAGGAGCGCCGCGCGGGGGCGCGTCGTCTTTGTGCTCGGGGTTCAGGAACCAGCGACTCGGCCCTGGCGTATAGCCCTGGTAGGCTGCTCGCGTCGATGGCACATCCGGACCCGCTCAAGCTCGTCGGCACGACCGTCGCCGAAAAGTACGAGATCGAGCGCGTCGTGGGCGAGGGTGGGTTCGCTCTCGTCTACCGCGCGAGGCATACGGTCTGGAACCGGCCGGTTGCCATCAAGGTCTTCCGTGCCCTCGGCGACCTGCCGGCCGACCGTCGTGTCCAGCTCGTCGAGAGCTTCATCCAGGAGGGGCGACTGCTCGCGGACCTGTCGGAGCGGTCTGCGGCGATCTGTCAGGCGCGCGACGTCGGGATGTTGAAGGCGTCCGACGGCCGCGAGATGCCGTTCATGGTCCTCGAGTGGCTCGAGGGACGGTCGCTCGAGCAGGTGATCGAACAGGAGAAGGCGCGGGGGCTCCCGCCGCGCACGGCGGAGGAGGCGGTGCGCATGCTCGAGCCCGCCGCCGAGGCGCTCGCGCTCGCGCATCGCAAGGGCATCGCGCACCGCGACGTGAAGCCGGCGAACATCTTCGTCCTCGGCGATCCGCGCGGCGAGTTCACGGTGAAGCTCCTCGACTTCGGGATCGCGAAGGTGGTCCAGGACGCGCAGAAGCTCGCCGGGTCGTTCGCGCAGACGCAAGGCGCCCCGTCGTCGTTCACGCCCGCTTACGGCGCGCCCGAGCAGTTCGATCGATCGTATGGCGCGACGGGGCCGTGGACGGACGTGTTCGCCATCGCGCTCATCTTCACCGAGCTGATGACGCACGCAGACCCGCTCCGCGGCGACGACATCACGCAGCTCGCGTTCTCCTCGATGGATCCGCGTCGCCGCCCGACGCCGCGCGCGTTCGGCGCGATGGTGCCGGACGCGGTCGAGGCAGTGCTCCGGCGGGCGCTCGCCGTCGCGCCCGAAGAGCGCTTCCAGACGATGGCGGAGCTCTGGGAGGCGCTTCGTGCCGCGCTCTCGATGGAGCCGTCGCGGGTGATCGCCGCCATCGAAGCGCGTTCGAGCTCGAGCCCGGACCTCACGATGCTGGCGCCGTCGTCGTCGCCGATGCCGAGCGCGAGCCCGAGCCAGCCGTTCTTCCAGCCGGGCTTCTCGCAAGGCTACTCGGGCGTGTCCGCCACGGGCCCGATGGGGCCGAGCGGCTCGCCGACGCTGCCGGCCAACATGGGCGTCACGGGGCCCTCGAGCATGGTCGTGCCGCAGGGGGTCCCCACGACGTCGCCCGCGAATACGACCGTCTCGCCGGGCATGCCGGGCGGAGCGCCCAGCGCGGCGACGGCGTTCATCGCGGGCGGGCTCGGCGTCGCCGCGTTCGTCGGCATGGCGGTCTTCGGCGTGTGGTTCTTCGCGCTCCGCGGACGGGACGCCGTCGTGGCGGACCCGCCGCCGGTCGCGAGCGCGTCGTCGTCGGTCCCCGTCGTCACGCCTCCTCCCGCGACCTGTCCGGAGGGGATGACGAAGATTCCGGGCGGCAAGTTCTTCATGGGCTCCGACGATCGCAAGGACGAAGAGGACGAGCGTCCCGCGCACCAGGTCGTGCTCTCGCCTTACTGCATGGACACCACCGAGGTGACGGTCGCGCAGTACAAGGCGTGCAGCGATCGCGGCGAGTGCAAGCGAGCGCCGGCGGAGAACGACTGGGACGGGATCGACGAGCGCGCGCACAAGCTGTACGACCCGCTCTGCAACATCCGCGATCCCGTCGGTCGCGCGAACCATCCCATCAACTGCATCGATTGGGAGCTGGCGAACGCGTACTGCAAAGCGGTCGGAAAGCGTCTGCCCACGGAGGCCGAGTGGGAGTTCGCGACGCGAGGCTCGGACGGCCGCCGCTACCCGTGGGGCGACGAGCCTCCGACGAACGGCGGCCTCTTGAACGCGTGCGGTATGGAGTGCGTCGCGTGGGGGAAGAAGAACCGCGATCCGGACAACCCGCTCTTCGCGATGTACGACAGCGACGATGGCTTTCCGACGACGGCGCCCGTCGGCTCGTTCCCGAAGGGCGCGTCGCCGTTCGGTCTGCAAGACGTGGTCGGAAACGTCTGGGAGTGGGTCGGCGACTGGTACGGCCCGTACGGGGCGGAGACGCTGACGAATCCGACGGGGCCGGAGACGGGGACGGAGCGCGTGATCCGCGGCGGAGCGTGGAACGGCGCGGACCCCTCGTGGGTGCGCCCGACGTTCCGCTTCAAAGCCGACCCGAAGCTGCGCAGCCACGGCGTCGGCGTCCGCTGCGCGAAGTCGCTCGAGGAGCCGGCGGACGGCGGCGCGTCCTGAGCGCGCGCTCGAGCGCGGCGCGAGCGCGCGAGCGTCACGCCGAGGGCGCGCTCGGCGAGCACGACGGCACGTCGACGCTCACCTCGAGCCGACGTCGCCGGCGCCGCCGTCGGCGGCGTTCGCGAGCTCGCTCTCGTACTGAGAGAGCAGAAGTCTCGCCGTGCCGTCGGTCGGGTCGAGGTCGTGCGCCATCTTCGCGAGGTCGCGCGCTCCGACGACGTCGCCGCCGGCGCGTGCGGCCATCGCGCGCGTGACGATCTCGTGCGCCGCGTCCGACTGGATCTTGATGAGCTCCGAGTCGTCGGGCCAACGCGCGAGCCCGTTCGCGACGATCTCGCGGACGTTGTCGCCGGGCGGCTCCGTGTACTGACCGGCCGCGAGCGCGCGTCGTGCGCGGCGCAGGAACTCCTCCCGTGCGCTTTCTTCGCGCCGCTCGAGCTGCTGCATCGCGACGACCGTGAGCGCGACGCCGAGCAGGAACGCGAGCAGGACGACGAGGAACGAGCGGTTCTTGCCGGTCCGTCGTGAATCCGGCGGCGCGATCGTCGTCGGGCCCGACATCGGCCCAGGCGGGTTCGAGACCTCGCGCGGGACGGCCGCCTCGACCGCCGTCGCCGCGAGCGCGTCGGCGGGCGACGGCGCCCTCATCTCGACGGGCGTGTTCGCCGGGACGATGGGCGTGTTCGCCGGGGGTGTGCTCGCCGGCGACGCGACCGGCGGAAGGATGACCGTCGTCGGAGCGGGCACGTCGTCGAGCGTCGGATCGAGGCCGTCCTGCCGCGAGGCGATCTCGGGGATGCTCATCCGCGCGACGACGCCCACGTCCGAGATGGAGACGTTCGCCTCCCTCGCCGCGTTGGCGATCGCGTTGCCGAAGGCGCGCGCGTTCGGTGCTCGGCGCGACGGATCCTTCGCGAGGTTGTCCATGATCACGCGCGCGAGCGGCTCGGGCACGTTCGCCGCGGCAGGCCACGACCGCAGCGGGGGCGGTTCGTCGTGGATGTGCTTGATGAGCAGCCCTACGGGTTGCTCGGCGTCGAACGGCGTCCGTCCGGCGAGGAGCTGGTAGAGGATCGTCGCGATCGAGTAGACGTCGCCCGGAGGTCCGACGGTCGCTCCCTGAGCACCCTCGGGTGAGATGTAACGGGCCGTCCCGAAGATGAGACCCGCGGCGGTCTCCATCGACTGCTCGCCGAGGCTCACCTTCGCGATCCCGAAGTCGAGCACCTTCACCCAGTCGCTCGTCTCCGCCCGGCGGACGAGCATCACGTTCTCGGGCTTCAGATCGCGATGGACGATTCCGCGCGCGTGGCCTTCGCCGACGGCATCGCAGATCTGGAGCGTGATCGGCAGCGCCCGCTCGAGGGGCATCACCCCTCCGCACGCCTGGAGGGCGTGCGCGAGCGACATGCCGTCGAGGAACTCCATCGCGATGTAGAGCGCTCCGTCCGGGAGCTGCCCGGCGAGGTAGACCTCGACGACGTGCGGGTGCTGGAGCTTGCTCGCGATCTTCGCCTCGCGGTGGAACCGCTGGACGAGGGGGAGGTTGCCGGAGAGCTCGCGGTGGAGGATCTTCACCGCCACGTCGCGATCGATCCCGCGCTGCCAGGCGCGGTAGACGCACCCCATCGCGCCCGTGCCGGCCACGCTGCGGATCTCGATGTCGCCTTGGATGACGGTGCCGATGTACCGATCCGAGGCGGGCTCGGGCTCGCCGGCCGGCTCGAGGGCCGCGCCGTCGTGCGGGCAGAAGGCGGCGTCGAAGTCGAACGCCCTCTTGCAGCGCGGACACGTCCGTTTGGAGAGAGCCGCGGAGCCCACGAACGGATGCTACTCCTCTCGACGGTCTCTTGGGTCGCCGATCGAGCCGGTCTCGGTATCGGGGTGGGGCCTCGGGTCGATGGTCACGTCCGCCGCCCTCGCGTTTGCTTTCGGGCGGGGGCCGAGGCGGCCGCCTTGGCGCCCGCGAAGGCGAAGTCGAAGTCGATCTGACCGAGGGGAGGGGGATCGGGCTCGAGCGTCGCGGGCTCGATGCAACGAGGATCGTCGTTTCGCACGTCGTTCACGAGCGTCGAGACCGGTGTAGCGAGCAGAGCGCTGGCGCGTTCTTCGAGCACGGCCGTCTCGGGGCGCAGGAGCCGCGCGGCCTCGTCGACGGAGCCCGAGAGCCACGTGTCCCAGTCGTTCGCGGGCAGGACGAGCGGCATACGGTCGTGGATCTCGCGGATGGCCCCGGCGGCACGCGTGGTGACCACGGCGCAGCTCTCGAGGCGTTCGGCCGTGACCCAGCCCAGAGGCTCGGCCGAGCCGGCCGGCTTCCACGAGTCCCAGACGGCTGCGATCGCGAACGGCTCGCCTCGGCTGCGCTTCACGTGGTGAGGGACGCGCCGGCCGTCGGGCAGTGTCTTCCATTCGTAGAACCCGTCGATGACGACGAGGCAGCGGTGACGGCGGAACGCGTCGCGATAGGCCGGTGATCCCTGGAGCGTCTCGGCCCTCGCCTGGACGCAGCGGCTACCGAGCTTCTTCGCGTCTTCGGGCTTCGCCCACCACGGCACGAGCCCCCACCGGAGGAGGGCGAGCTCGCGCGGGGCGCGCCCTCCTCCCTCTTGCCCGTCCTTCTGCGAGGCCTCGCGGGCCGTCCGCACCGCCACCAGGGCTTGGGTCGGAGCGATGTTGAAGCGAGGCGGGCCGATGTCGATCGGCGGAGCGTCGAAGAGCTCCGCGATCGCGTCGACGGGAGTCGCGAGCGTCGCGCGGCCGCACACGTCTCGAAGCTAGCGCGCCGACCTGGCGTCGCGTGGGGTCGAAAAGATCCACCCCTGGATCGTGTGGTCCATAACCAGTGTTTAGCCTACCTGTAACCACCTCGACACAGCTTCGGAACCTACGAAAATTCCTAGGATCACGAAATGGCGCCCATGTAGGACATTGGCGGCATGGTGAGTGCTGTAGGGAGGTCAGACGCCACGGCACCACCGGGGCTCGGTGTCGCGGCGGAAGGGTGAAGGGAGCGGCGCCGAAAGGCGCCGTCAGGGACGGAAGGACACGACCATGCGCGCTCACACGCTTCGCAACGCGGTTCTCATGATGGCTGTCTCGGCTGGCGTCACGTTCGCGACGACGCAGGCGTACGCGAACGACGTCGACCCGTACACGGGCGGCTCGTCGAACCCGAACACGTCGATCGGGTCCGCGGCGTTGAAGTACGAGCACTCGCGTGGCCTTCCGACCGACATCCGTACGAACTTCAAGCCGTTCAAGCTGCCGTTCAACATCAACGTCGCGGTGAACGCTGGCGTTCGGATCGATCCGGTGAAGGACGGCGGCCCGCTCTACTCGATCGAGATGCCGAAGGGCGCCAACATCGAGGCGAGCTGGGGCACCGACAAGAAGATCGTCCTCAAGGCGCAGGAGGGCTCGCAGACCGACGGCCTCGTCACGGTCCGCCACACGCTGACGCCTTCGATCGATCTGACGATCAGCGGCAGCTTCAACGCGACCTTCTCGTACGACGCCACGGACCTCGTCAACAAGATCCCCGGCGCGAAGTTCAACTACGACTCGAAGGCGCAGCAGCAGTTCGCTCCGTGGGGCTTCTCCGCGGTCGACACGCGGCTCAACGCGCCCGATCTCAAGAACGCCGTCCTGTTCTCGCTGGACATGAACAAGCTCCCCGAGTTCGTCTCGAACAACGTCGAGGGGTACTTCGGGGTCCGGGCGAGCACCAAGCCGACGTTCTCGTACCGCACGACGAAGATCGTCATCTCCGGCGCCGACGGCGAGATCACGAACGCGGCCGGCGAGCTGACGGTGCCCGCGATCGACGGTGACTTCATGGAGGTCATGGCCTCGGTCGAGGGCGAGATGACCGTCGCCGGATCCATCGGCATCCAGCCGTTCGTCCACTTCGACAAGATCGCCGACTTCGCGATCTCCACCGACCTCGGCATCGACGTCTACAACCACGAGTACAGGACGGAGCCCGAGACCGTCGTCTTCCAGACCGTGGTCGTGCACATCCCGCTGCCGAACGTCCGCGTCCCCTCGAAGGGGGTCGACCTCGGCATGGTCAAGGTCGGCGGCCAGGCGTCGAAGACCGTGACGATCGAGAACTCGGGCGAGAAGGAGGCGCGTGTCAGCTTCCGTAGCTCCGACCCCGCCTTCCAGGTCACGAGCGACACGGTCACGATCCCGCCGAAGGGCACCTACGACCTCGTCGTGAAGTTCTCGCCCGACAGCGCCGCTGCGGCCTTGTCCGAGATCACGGTGCTCTCCAACGATCCGGACTCTCCGGAGCAGATGTTCAAGGTCGGCGCGAACGGCGCGGACGTCGGTGCCGACGACGACGAGGACGACGACGGCCTCCCGAACGGCCCGAGGAGCGAGGACGGCTGCGGCTGCAAGGCCGCGGGTCACTCCACGATCCCCGGCTACGCCGGCTTCGGCCTCCTCGGTCTCGGCGCGATGGTCCTCTTCCGCCGCCGCCGCAACGCAGCCTGAAAAAGCTCCCGGCGAGCCGTTCCTCCGCCGGCTCGCCGAAAGAACGTTCGACCAGCGCACGAGGAGGTTCCCGTCCTCCTCCCTCCCTCCTCGTGCGCTGGGCGAGCCCCGAAGCCTCTCGGTCCCCGAACATCACCGAGAGGCTTCAGCCTTTTGTGTGCCTCGTCAGCGTGCGTAGTCGCGCCGCCAGCCGCCGCGCTTCCACCGCAGCCAGAACACGATCGAGGCCACGGTGGTCTCGGCGATGAAGCCGATCCAGCCGCCGAGCGCTCCGAGCCCGAAGTGCTTGCCGAGCACCCATGCGGCCGTCGGCACGCACGACCAGACCACGACGACGCCGATGAGCATCACCGCGCGCACGTCCTTCGCGCCGCGCAGCGCGCCGCGGAGGACGATGTTCACGGCGTCGAGCACCTGGAAGACGGCGGCGACGAGGAGCAGGGTCCTCGCTCCGCGCGCGACCTCCGGGGCGGACGAGAAGAATCCGCCGAGCGCGCCGCCCGCGAGCGCGAAGACGACGCCGCACGCCGCCATGAAGGCCACCGCGAGCAGAAGCCCGCTCCGCGCGGCCGCGTCGGCCTCTTCGAGGCGCCGCCGTCCGAGCGACTGCCCGACGAGCACGCTCGTCGCCTCCGCGATCGCCACGCCGGGGAGGAACGAGACGCGGATCACGTTGAGCGCGATCTGATGCGCCGCGATCTCCTCCTTGCCGAGCGATCCAATCACGACCGTGAACGCGGTGAAGGCGAGCGTCTCGGCGACGAACTGGATGCCCGTCGGCAGACCGAGGTCGGCCACCTCGCTCAGCGCGCGCGAGAAGGAGAGGGGAGCCCGCTCGGAGGCGCCCGCGGACCTCCGCTCGTCGCGGAGGAACAAGAGCAGCATCACGCCGAGCTCGAGCGTCTCCGTCGTCGCCGTGGCCCATCCGGCGCCGCGGACCCCGAGCGCCGGGAGCCCGAGGCGTCCGTAGATGAGCGCCCACGCGAGGACCGCGTTGAAGGCGTTGCCCGCGATCCCGACGATCATCGGGGTCCGCGAGTCGCCGGTCGCCTGCCGGTGCTGGATCAGCGCCGCGAGCGCGCACGTCGCCGGAGCCCCGAGGGTCACCGCCGCGAGGAACTCGCGAGCGTACGGGACGATCGCGGGATCGGCGCCGAGCGCACGCAAGAGCGGGCCGACGTCACGGCACACGAAGAGCACGACGAAGCCGAACGCCGTGCCCATGACGAGCCCGGCGCGGGCGTAGTCGAACGCATGCTCCGGTCTGCCCTCGCCGATCGCGTGCGCCGCGCGGACCTTCACGCCACGCATCGCGCCGAACGCGAGCGAGTAGCAGAGGAACATGAGGGTCGTCGCCATGCCGACGCCGCCGAGCGCAGCGGCACCGAGCCCACCGACGAGCTTGGTGTCGACGAGGCCGATGGCGGTCTCGCCGAGCATCGCCGTCGCGATCGGCCACGCGAGCTGGAAGAGCTCGCGCGTGACGCTGCGCGAGAAGGGCGCGACCCCTTCGTCGAGACGTGGACGGCTCGTGGTCTCCGGTCGCCCGTCGGCGACGGCGCGTACCCGCGCCGCCTGCGCGTCACGCTCGGTGGCGCGCGTGCCGTGGGCGACCCTTCGTTCCGACGGTTCTTCTTCTGCCGCTTCCGACGCCGCGGTTTCGCTGGATCTCACGACGTGTTCTCCCTCGGAGCCCTCTCCTTCGATGACGCTCTCCGCGTCACCGTTGGCGGGCTCCGTGGTCCACGGCGGCGACGCGCGCTATCCGACCTCGCTGACCGTGCAGAAGACGCACGGGCGAATGCGGTCTACGACGACGACTGCCATCGTCGCGATCCCGCAATCGAGGAGGTTGGTGTTCGGCGTCATGCTTCGACCCACCACGGCCTTTTGCCTTTTCACCATGACTGACCGAGCCGACGTCGTCAAACGCCGGCACGACCGCGCGGCGGCGGGGCACGCCCGTGGACGTCTGCGCCGGCGTCTCACCCGGACTTCCGGACGAACCGATAGACGCTCGCCGGCTTCGACGCCGTAGGCCGCTTGCCGCGCGTCGGCTCGATGATGCCGTCCTCGATCATGCGGAGGAATCGCTTGCGGAAGTTCCCCGGATCGAGCGGCTCGCCGCGGATCGCCTCGTGCACGGCGCGGAGCTCCTGGATGGTGAAGGTCTCGGGCACGAGCTCGAACGCAATCGCGGTGCGATCGAGGTCGGCGCGCATGCGCTCGAGCGCGGCGTCGATGATCTCGGCGTGATCGAACGCGAGCTCGACCCGCGCACCGTCCTTCGCCTTGCGGCCGCCCCTGGCGGAGGAGAGCTCCGCGACGTCGAACCACTTCGCGTGCGAGACGTCGCCGCCGGCGCGGATGAGCGGCACGAGCGTCGGGCGGACGAGCGCATAGTACGCCACGCTGATGACGCGCATGCGGGGGTCGCGCCCCGGCTTGCCGAACGTCCGTACCTGCTCGAGGAAGACGTTCGCGGACGCGCTGTGGGAGAGCCCCGTCTCCTCGAGGAGCTCGCGGTGCGCGGCGGCGTCGAGGTCCTCGCCCTGGTTCTTCCGGTCGGGGCCCACGCGGACGAAACCGCCGGGCAGGGCCCAGCGCCCCTTGAACGGGTGCTCGTTGCGGCGGACGAGCAGGACGTGGAGCAGCTTGTCGAGGACGGTGAAGACGACGAGGTCGACGGTGACCGACGGGCGTGGGAAGTCCGCGGGCCGGTAGCTCTCGAGAAAGCGCTGCTCCTCCGTCTCTTCGCGGTCGTTCGCGCCGGCGATGCGCTTGGCCGTCGGCCTCATCCTTCCGGCCGACACCATACCGCAAGGGCGCGCCCGCGCGCAGCCTCGCCGTGAGCGGGCCGCGCGCGGGGCCGTCCGTCGCGGGCGTCGTCAGTTGACGACCACGACGACCTGGTCCGTGACGTTCATCGTCGCGTTGTAGAGCAGCGTCGGGTGCGTCACGTCCGTCACCCGCACGGTGTACGTGCCGTACGACGTGATCGTGAAGACGTAGTCGGCGTTGCCGGATGCGTTCGTCGTGACCGTGGTCGGCGACCCGCCGTTGAGCGTGAGCGTCACCGACGCGTTCTGGACGGACTCCCCGTTGCTGTCGAGGATCGTGACCGTGCCGTAGACCTCGCTGTACCCGACGAAGTGCCGGAAGTTTCCGGTGATCGCTTCGACGTGGATCTGCGGCGGCACCGTCACCGTGCCCGGCTTCGCGATCGTGTAGCCGAGCGTCGCGTGATCGACGTCCGTGAGGTTGATGCGGATCTGCGTGCTGCCCGGGCTGCCTTTGACCTTGAGCCGCGTGCCCGACGGGATCGGGCTCGAGCTGTACACGCGGATGCCGCCCGGGACGAGCTCGTCTTGCATGCCCGGCGGCAGGCCCTCCGGGAAGCCTCCCCAGAGCCAGCGCGGCTGCTGCAGGCCGAAGATGAACTCGAAGTCGTAGACCTTCCCCGCGAGGTCGGCCGGGATGTCGAGCTCGACGTTGTACGTCCCCTGGTCGTCGACCGCCTCGAACTTGGAGTTGCTCTCGAACTTCGGCGTCTCCCAGCGCGTGTACACGTTCGGTGTGCCGCCCGCCAGGGCCTTCTGGTCGGCCTCCATCGCCTTGTCCCAGGCCGCGCTCCAGCTCGCCGTGTCGATGCCGGCGAGGTTCTTCAGGAACTCCATCTCGTCGACGGCCGTCACCTTGCCGTCGACCACGCGGTTGTAGTGCTTCGTGTCCTCGGCGGAGCCCGTGACGATGTTCTCGACCTTGCCCTTCAGGTTGTCGACGAAGCCGCCGCTGAAGCAGCTCACCATCTCCATCATGATGTGCACGCCCTTCTCGTGCAGACGCCCGAGGAGGCCTGCGAGCTCGTCGTCCCAGAGCACCGAGCTGCCCCAGAGGTTGATCCCCTCGTGGAACCCGACCTTGTCGTTCTTGTCGCCGTCGAGGTTCCAGTCGACGCCGCCGTCCTTGTCGTCGATGACGTTGTCGCCGTTCGTATCGGCGCCCATCACGTGCCACTCGCCGTCGGCGAGGCGTTCGAAAACGTACTTCGACCCGTCCCAGCGGAGACGCACGTCCTTCGTGCCGTCGCGGTCGGTGTCCCACTCCTGATCGGCGTGCTCGACCTCACCGAGGCCGGCATCGAGCTCCTCCACGTCGAAGCCCCAGTCCGTCGAGATGGTCCCGTCGCCGTTCAGATCGACGCCGACCTCCGTCTCGTCGATGAAACCGTCGCCGTTCGCGTCGCCCGACGTCTCGACCCACTCGTTGTCGACGCGCTTGTACAGATGGCGATTGCCTGCCGAGTCCTTGACGAAGGAGAAGGCCGTCCCGCCCGTGACGAACTGGCCCGTCGTCTGGAAGACGTACGGGCGCGCGTCGATTTTGAACGTGCTCTCGTCGTACTGCTTGCCTACCGTCGCCTCTTCTCCCGACAGCGCCGGCCTCGCGCCCTTGTAGCCCTGCTCGGGGGCGTAGCCGGTCCCGTGATCGGTGACGAAGATCGTGAGCGTGCAGCTCCCCGTCATGTCGGTGATGAGGTCCTCGAAGTGAGCGAGGATCTTCGCCTTGTCGGTCGGCTCGTCGACGATGTTGGTCCCGTCGACCTCGATGGCGGCGCCGTCGTCGTAGAAGACCTGGATCTGCTGGTCCGTGAAGCCCAGCTCCTTCATCTTCTCGAACTTCGCGACGACGTTGTCCTTGTAGCGAGGTTTGTTCCCGCTCTTGCTGACGCCACCGCTGATGATCACGGAGCGGTCACAGGGCTCGGCCCGCATGCCCGGCTTCGGCTCGTCGGCCATCGGCGTGTTCATGCGCGGGAGCGCGCTCGCGGGTGCCGGGCTGCGCGCCGCGTCGATCGCCTTCTCGAACGGATCGAAGAAGGACGACTCGTCGACGGACGATCGCGTGCTGCTCGGAGCGGGCAGAAGCAGTCGCTCCGCCCAGCTCGCGAGCGCGTCGGCCGGCTTGGGGGAGATCTGGACGAACTTCGTGACGGTGACGAGCGGCACCGGATGGAGCTCGAAGCTGCTCGTCGCCGTGGTGAAGTCCTTCACCTCGCCGAAGACCATGACCTCGGAGAAGTCCATGTCGGCCGGCGGCAGCGTCCCCTCGAGGCGCGCGAACGAGTGCTCCGGGAACATCTCGTCGGTCACGAGGCGGATCGGCTTGTCGACGAGATACGCGAACCCGTCGGAGCCCAGGGCGGGGCTGCCGTAGTAGCCATGGACCCAGATGCTCTTGCCGATCTGCTGCGCGAGCGTGTACCCGAGCGCCCTCACGGAGAGGAGCGGTTCGATCGCGGAATCCGGCAGCGGCTGCGTGGTCCCGCCACCGCCACCACCTCCGCTCGACCCGTCCGGAGCACCGGACGATCCGCCGCCGTCGACGTCGGGTGGCGGCGTCACAGGCCCAGCTTCGTCACCCCCGCACCCCGCGAAGGCGAGGACGACGAGCATCAGCAGGAAAGCGAAGAGATGCTTTCGGCTCACGGAACTTCTCCCCTGCGCGCGTTGTACGCGCATCTGTGCGTGAGCGCAATGGACCGCGTGGTCGGTGTCAGCGCATCCGGCGCGCGGTCGTCGTGCGTTCGACGAGGCTCGCGGGCGACCGAGTCACCCTTCCACCTGCCAGGCCTCGCGCACCGGCGGACGTCGCGACCTGCTGCATCGGAGGGACGGTCTCCCGCCGCCCTCCTTGTCTCCTCGAATCAGACGACGATCGGATCGGTCGTCTTCACGAGCTTCATCCCGGCGGCGGCCAGCTCCGCGAACGCCTGCTCGGCGATCTTCGGGAAGTCGAGCTCCGGGGGCAGCGGATCGATCGCGGGCGGAGGCACCGGGCTCGTCGCGTCTTCGAGGATCCAGATCTTGCCCATCAGCTTCGGGTCGACCTTCGCGATCTGCTCCTTCATGTCTCGGAGCGTCGAGAGAACGCAGTGCGACTTCGCCTGTCCGAACACGTAGACGCGATCGAAGCTCACGAGCTTCTCGAAGAACGACGTGTTGAACGCGCCGACGCTCTCGCCGCCGATCTCGCGGACCTCGGGGGAGAGCACCGAGTAGTTCTCGGTCAGCGCCTCTGTCCCCTTCGTCTCGAAGTGCGCCTGCGCGGAGCGGACGAGCGAGTGGAAGATGACGGCCTCGCTCAGCGCGGGGACGAGCGCGTGGCTGGGGGCTCCGAGCAGCGTGTGGTACGGCCAGATGGTGAGGACGTACTTGCCCGTCGCTTCGAGCTTCGTCACGTACTCGAGGCTCTCGGCCGGATGCAGGACGGGCTTCCACTTGCCGTCACGCACGTCGCTCGCGGTGATCGGCGTGAACGGGGCAGGGTGCTCGCCGTCCGCATTCACCCACCACGCGGGGTGGAAGATCTGGAAGACCCCGTGGGTGTCGAGCGAGAAGAAGAGCTGCGTGATCTTGTCGAGGTTTCCGTAGAGCCAGCCGAGCGTGCGCTCCATGTCCTCGACCGCGCCCGGCACGAAGAGGCTCGCGCCGGGGGTGCAGAAGCCGATCTGCGCGTCGATCCCGAACGCGGCGATGCGCAGCCGGTCCTCCGACGCTGGACGGATCGCGTGCTCCTTCCGGTACGCCTCCGCGACCTCGGCCACGAGCGAAGCGCGCTCGACGTACACGGTCGGGACCTTCGAGGGGTCGTGGAAGGCGGGCGGAGGAAGCATCGCAACGATCCTTTCGAGTGGCAGGCGCGCAGCGCCCGGTTCTTCGGTCACGCGGTGAAGCAGAGGCGAGCGATCCGTTCGTGGGTCGGCACCAAGGTGCATCCGTCCGGACCCGACGAGGAGGTCGTCGCCTCGAGACGGAGATTGAGTCCAAATTACTTTAAGTCGAGGTCGCGCTCGCGCGCGCACGGCTCGACCGTCCCCACGTTCGGCCACGACCTCCGTCACGGGCGACGAGCGAGCGTGCGGCTCAGTCGTCGTGGAGAGGTCCGTTCGGGTTCATCGTCGGCGGCGGGCTCCGGAACACGAGACCGTTCGGTGTCGTGCCGAACCAAGGAGACGCGAGGCCGCACCGTGTGCAGACGAGACGGTACGCCTTCGCAGCGCCGTCGACGGCGAGTGCCATTCCTGCCGAGTCACGTGGGCAGCAGATGACCTCGCCCGCCCGGAACTTGGCCCAGAGCTGGGTGATCTCCGCATGCGACAGGTGCGGTGACTCCGGCGGGCTCCCGCCGCCTTTCTCGCTCATGCCCAACCTTTCTACACTCGAATCGGCCCGGGTTTCTCCTTTTTCTGGCTCCTTTGGTTCGACCCGGTCGAGCCTCGGGGAGCCGGACCGGCCTAAAGTAGGGTATACCCGGACCATGACCGGGGTGAGTGCTCGTCCAGCAAAATCGGAGCCGCGGCCGAGGCAGAGCCGCCGGGTCCTCGTCGTCGGGGCGACGGGGCGGCTCGGGGTGGCCATCGCCGAGGGCCTGGCCGACCGGGGGGACGAGGTAGTCCTGACGGCGCGGGACCCGAACAAGCTGGAACAGCTCTCGGCCGCCCTGGATCGCGGCCGGGGGCCGGCCCCCTACGTCTGCGCGGACCTCACCCACCGTGACGCGGTCAGCCAAATCGTCGAGGGCCTGCGGGCCGCCATCCCGCCCACCGCCGAGCGCGGGAGCGTCGACGACATCGTCCTCGCCTGCGGGCCCTTCCCCCGGACCCCCTTCGACGAGCTGCGGCGAGAAGACCTCGAGCGGACCCTGACGGTGCATTGCATCGCGCCGCTCTTGCTTGTCCATGCCCTGGCGGGAGACCTCGCCAAGGCCAAAGGCGCCGTATGTGCGCTCGGCGACGCCGGGACCACGCGCCCGTACGAGCACCACGTGGCCTACCTGACGGCGAAAGGCGCCGTGAAGACGGGCCTCCGCGCGCTCGCGGTCGAGCTCGCGCCGGACGTGCGCGTCAACATCGTCGAGCTCGGGATCGTGGCGGATCCAGAAGCGGACGCGGATCCCCTGAGGCAACACCGCCTCGCGACGCGCTCTCAGCTCGGGCGCTTCGGCACGGCCGAGGAGGTCGTCCACGTCGTCCTCGCGCAGCTCGATGCGTCCTGGGCGACGGGGGAGATCTGGGGGATCGGGCGGTAAGCCGTCTTCCGCGGGGCTCGGGCCGCGGGGCTCGGGCCTCCATCATGGGCTGGCTCTCCGCCCGGGCCGCGTCTCGCAACGCGCGGGGCGCTTCGCTCGACTTTCCGGTCCGCCCGCATTACACGGGAGTGGCTCGGCGCATGGCTGAGCTTTCTCTTTCGGGGGAGGTGCTTCATGAGCCAGAAGTTCTTCGCGTTCACCATCACGTCCGTCCTCGCGTGCGTCGCTCTGGCGGTCGCGAGCTGCTCGTCCGACGAGACCTCGAACGACAACACGAGCAGCGGGGGAACGAGCGGCGGCGCCAGCAGCGGTGGCACGAGCGGCGGCGCCAGCAGTGGTGGCACGAGCGGTGGCGCCAGCAGTGGTGGCACGAGCGGCAACGCCAGCAGCGGTGGTGGAGGGGATGCCGGCGGCGACGACGGCGGGGACTCGGGCACGAGCGGCGGTCTCAGCCAGAAGTGCATGGAGTACTGCACGTGCATGGCCGACCCGACGAAGTGCGGGAACACCGGCTTCCCCGGCAACTGCGGGGAAGAGTGCATGAAGAACGAGAACGGGCCCTGGGACCTCGACTGCCGCATCCAGCACTGCGGGTACGGTCCCGACCCGGTCCACTGCGGTCACGCGCTGGGCGAGGACATCTGCGACTGACGCTCGTCCGTCGGCGCCAGGCCTCGCACGTCGACGTGAGCGCGCGATCGGCGGCGCGGCGATGCTCGCGCGGAGCAGCGGCTACTTGCCTTTGCGAGCGAGCTGCTGCTTCGCGGCGGTCTGGACGGCGCCGCTCACGTCCTTGCTCTTGGCGAGCGCCTTGAGGTCGTTCTCGCGCAGGTGGAGGATGAACTTCGAGGCCTGGCCGAAGGGCGTGCGCGGGTTCGACACGAGCGCGAGCTTCACCATGTAGTGGCGCGTCCACTCCTTGTTGTTCGCGATCTCGCGCAGGACCTCTTCGCAGACGTTGCGCAGACCGGCGATGCGGACGACCTCCGCGTCGCCGATGCCCGGCGTGTTGATGGCGGCGACCGCGACGAGCGGGTTCGCGTCGCGAACGCCGAGCATGCGGAGCGCTTTGATGTCGTAGCGATGCTCGCCGACCTCGCGGCCGTCCTTGTCGTACTCCTTGACGGCCGCGAGCTGGAGGAAGCGGATCTTCGCCGGCGGCCGGAGCTCCGCCCAGACCGCGTGGAGCGGCCGCGCCTTCGCGACGACCTGCTCCTCTCCCGTCTCCGGATTGATCTCGTGGGTGTCTTCGCCTTCGGCGAGCTGCAGCTGCCGGCCGACCTCCTGGGCCTCGTTGAACTGCGTGTCGTCGAAGGTCGGCTCCTCCGTCGCCTCCGCGATGAGCTCGCCCTGGATCGCCTGCTTTGCCTGGGCGAAGGCCGGGATGTCGAGCTCGAGGCCGTTGCGGACGGCGAGCTCGAGGATCCGGTCCGCCGTCGACATGCGGCAGTTCTTGTTGAGGTAGAGCTTCTCGATGATCCGCGGGTTGGCGAGGAGGCGCTCCTCGTTCGTCGCGATGAGCTCGCAGACGCCCTCCGTCCCGACGGCGGCCATCGCGGCGACCGTGTCCGGGTGGACGGCCGGATGGTTGAGGATCTTCTCGGAGACCGCAGCGTCGCTCGCGTAGAGCGGGCCGAGCGCATCGAGGACCGCCGGGTGGAGGTCGGGCACCCCGAGGGCGCCGTTGATGAGCGGCGGCGGGAGCTTCTCGAGGGTCTTCTTCGCGGTCTCGGCGTTCGCGTCCGTGCCCTGCGCCAGCAGGACGACGACGGCGAGGATCGCGCCCGGCGGAAGACCCGGAACGAGACCCTTGGCGGCCATCGCCTTGAGCGGCGCCGGCCCGTTCGGGTCGAGGATCTTCTGCGCCGGACCGGGGAGGGTCGAGGGATCGATCGTAGGTACGCTCACGCTCGACTGAGATTACGTGTCTGCTTCGACGTACGCCAGCAGGAGCGACCCTGCGCGCCCGGCGCTCGACGGCTCGCGCCGAGGGCCGTCCGCGGGCGTCGAGCCACGAAAATGGGCGACTGGCCGGGGCGCGATCGTGGATTTACCTTCGTCTCCGCCGGTGATTTCATGACCTGCGAGCACCAGAGGAGAGAACGATGGGCGTGATGGACTTCGTCAAGCAGGGTGTGCGCGAGATGATGATCGCGCGTCCGGACCAATACAAGCACCTCATCGTCTACAAGCATCACGATCAGAACTTCCCCTTCTGGTCCCAGCTCACGGTCGACAGCGACGAGTGTGCGGTCTTCTTCAAGGACGGAAAGGTCCAGGGCGTGCTTCCTCCGGGCCGGCACACCCTCTCGACGCAGAACATCCCGTTCCTCAACAACATCATCAACAAGTTCACCGGCGGCGACGTCTTCATCAGCGAGATCTACTTCGTGAAGACCTCGCCGGTCCGCAGCATCCCGTTCGGCGGACCGATCGGCGACATGATCGACCCGCTCACGCAGGAGCAGGTCACGCCGCGCATCTTCGGCGAGTTCTCGCTCGTGGTGACCGACCCGGTGCGGTTCATCATCGGCTACACCGGCCAGGCCGCGCAGGGCGACAACGACCAGGTCCTCCACTGGATCAAGGGCCTGTTCATGAACGGCGTGAAGACGACGCTCGGCGAGCTCTGCGAGGTGGAGGGCAAGAGCGTCCTCCAGGCCGTCAGCCTCACGAGCAAGCTCGCGAACGCGTTCGTCGCGAACGCCCCCGATCTGCAGGAGATCGGCGTCCGCATCCTGCAGATGGGGCAGTTCAACATCAACTTCTCCGAGGACGACCGCGCGCGGCTCGTGGCGGCGAACGCCGAGGTCGCGAAGGCGAACCGCGGGATCAAGATCGCCGAGGCCCAGGCGAGGGCGCGCCAGTTCGAGCTCGATCAGAAGTTCCACAACGACGCGCGCTACGTTCAGCAGCTCGCGGGCAGCTACCAGAACTACGCGGCCGGCCAGGCCATGATCGGCGCGGGGCAGGGGATGGCCGCGCACGGCGTCGACGGCGGCGTCGCGGGCGCGGGCATCCAGATGGCGGTCGGCATGAGCATGGCGAACCAGATGGCCGGCGCCATGCATCCGGGGATGATGGCGCCCGCACCGCAGTTCTCGCCGGGAGGCGCCGTCGTGACGTGCGTGAAGTGCAACACGCGGCAGCCCGGCGGGAAGTTCTGCGCCGAGTGCGGGACGCCGCTCGCTCAGCCGAAGAAGTTCTGCACCGGCTGCGGCCAGGAGCTCATCGGCGCCGGGAAGTTCTGCTCGAACTGCGGTACGCCCGCGAACGCGAACCCGCCCGCACCCGCAGGCTGATCGCGGGCTCGCATCGCCCATCGCCGAGGGCGTCGACGGGGCGACTGCCCGGTGACGAGCGTGGGGAGCGGCCGAGCTTTCCACGCTCTGCGCCGCCGCTGCGAAGCTGTACAATCCGGGCGTGGTCCGCTCGTGCGCAGTCGTGGCGGTGGTCGCCCTCGGTCTCTGGCGCGATCCCGGGTGTGGAGGCGTGGACGGCCCTGCGGGCGGGACCAACGCTCCCTGTACGCGCAGCTCCGACTGCAGCGGGGAGCTGAGATGCATCGAGGGGGTGTGTCGTCAGCTCGATGAGGGGACCGGCGACTCCGGTACGGAGCGCGGTGCGCCCGCGTCCTCGGGAGACGCCGGCGATGGCTCCGGCTGACTCCCCGAGGCCGGGTGGCGATCTCGTCGACGTGAAGCGATGCCCCGAGTGCGGGGCGCGGTTCGGCATCGACGCGGCATTCTGTCCCTTCGACGGCACCGCCCTCACGAAGAGCACGTGGGACAAGGCGCGCGACGAACGCGCGCGGCTCCGGGTCGACGGTCGCTACGACGTGCTCGTGCCTCTCGGCGAGGGCGGCATGGGGACGGTGTACAAAGTCCGCCACGTCACCCTCGGCCGTTGCTTCGCGATGAAGGTGCTTCGTCGCGATCTGGCGAGGGACGCGGAGCTCGCGCGCCGGTTCGTCCAGGAGGCGCGCGCCACCGCCGCCGTCCGTCATCCCGCCGTCGTCGCCATCACGGACTTCGGCGCGATGGAGGACGGCACCCCTTGGTTCGTGATGGAGCTGCTCGAAGGCGAGACGCTCGCCTCACGGCTGCGCGCGCGCGGGTCGATCCCGCCGCGTGCCGCGATTCGGATCGCGAAGCGCATCGCCGAGGGCCTCGGCGCGTCGCATGCCGCGGGCGTCGTGCATCGCGATCTCAAGCCGGAGAACGTCTTTCTCATCGGCAAGGGCGACGAGCCTCTGGAGGAGGACATTCGCATCGTCGATTTCGGCGCGGCCAAGATCGTCGGCGCGAGCAAGCTCACGCGCCCCGGGATCGTCTTCGGCACCCCCTATTACATGGCTCCGGAGCAGGCGAGCGGTCAGGAGGTCGACGCGCGCGCGGACGTGTACTCGCTCGGTGTGGTGCTCTACGAGATGCTCACGGGCCGCGTGCCGTTCGTGGCCGAGACGTACATGGGCGTGCTCGAGAAGCACGTGCGCGAACGGCCCGAGCGGCCCGTCCCGCCTCCGGGCGTGGAGCTCGGAGAGCTCGAGGACGTCGTGATGCGGGCGCTCGAAAAGGCGCCCGAGGATCGCTTCGGGTCGATGGCCGAGCTCGCGGCCGCGCTCGAGAAGGCCGAGGCGGCGAGGAAGTCGGAGCCGCCGCGGCCGCCGCCGCCGCGCTCGCAGACGGTACGGCTCGCGCCGCCCATGACGACGGCGGAGCACATCCACCGGTCCGTCGAGCGGCACGTCGCTGCCGAGGAGCGGCGCAAGCGGCGTCTCGTCGGGGGCGTGATCGCGGCGGCGATCGTGACGGTCGCGGCAGGCGTGCTCGCCGTCGCGCTCGTGCGGGGGCGGGCTCCGGCGGAGGATCCGGCCGCCGCGTCGCTGGCGACGTCGTCCGCGCCCGTGCCGGCGGTCACCCTGGCAGCTCCCTCCAGCGCCACGCTCGCGAGCGCGGCAGCGACGGCCGTGAGCACGACGGCCGAGACCGTCGTCGACGAAGGACCCACGACGTCGTCCACGAGCACGACGCCGCCGGGCCCCGCCGAGGACGGCCCGGGCGCGGCGCCGGTCACGATCACCTCGGCCGCACCGCGCCCGACGGCTCCGACGAGCGCGCCTCGGCCGCGGCCGACCACGAGCTCCTCCGCCGTTCCGCCGATCCCGACCGCGACCCAGCGCCCGGTGGGCCTGGACGACTTCCAGGACCCCTGGCGCCGTTGAGGCCGCGCCGTCTCGTCTCGACAAAGCCGTGCGATCTCGCGGAAACGTTGACGAGAGCCCAATCGGAGGCCGATCCTTGGTAAGTCGAGCGGCCGCGTGGCGAAGAAGAAGATTCTCCTCGTCGATGCCGATCCGCGGAGCATGCGGATCGTGGAGGTCAGCCTGCGCAAGGCTGGCTACAACGTCGCGTGCGCGGAAGACGGGCAGGTCGCCCTCGACATCGTCGAGACGGCGGCGCCCGACCTCGTCATCTGCGACACGAAGCTCCCCAAGATCGATGGGTACGCGCTCGTACGGCGCCTGAAGGATCGTCCGGAGACGGCCGCGATCCCCGTCATCTTCCTCGCCACCACGAGGTCGGTGGAGGACAAGATCCGCGGCCTCGAGCTCGGGGTCGAGGACTACCTGACGAAGCCCATCTTCGTCCGAGAGCTCTTGGCGCGCGTCAACGTCGTGCTCGCGCGCCGTGCGCAGGAGTCCATCGCGACGAAGAACCCCTCGATGCTGCGCACGCGCTTCGCGGGGTCGATCCACGACATGACCGTCGTGGACCTGCTCCAGACTTTCGAGATCTCCCGCAAGAGCGGGTCGATCACGTTCAAGAGCGGCGCCGGGCTCGGGTATGTCTGGTTCCGGGACGGAAAGGTCGTCGACGCCGAGGTCGGAACGCTTCGTGGCGAGGAGGCCGTCTACCGCCTCCTCGTGTGGAGCGAGGCCGACTTCGAGGTCGACTTCGGACCCGTCGATCGCGAGGACGTCGTCGAAATCGGTACGTCGGCCCTCGTCATGGAGGGGCTCCGGCGCGCCGACGAATGGGGACGGCTCACCGAGCAGCTCCCGCCGCTCTCGACGGTCTTCGAGGTCGATCACGAGCGCCTGCTCGATCGCTTGAGCGAGATCCCCGACGAGCTCAACGGCATCCTCCGCCTCCTCGACGGACGCCGGACGCTCGCCGAGGTCGTCGACGATTCGCCGTTCGAGGATCTCTCGACGCTGACGACGCTCTCGAAGCTCTACTTCGAGGGACTGCTCGTCGAGGTCCGGACGCCCGTGCCCGAGCGCATCGTGCCCGCGTCGGGCGCGCCGCCGGCGGCGGTGGAGGCGTCGACCCAGGCGCCCGCCGTCGAGGTCGCGGCTCGCGACGTCCCGCCGACGCAGGTGCGCAGCGATCTCTCCGCGACGCCGCCGCCCGAGCAGACGGCCAAGCTCTCCACGACCAAGCCGTTGCCGGCCCCGGCCGGCTCGCGTCAGGTCCCGTCCGTTCCGCGGATCAACATCCCCAGAGGCACCGCGACGAACAAGCCGCGAAAGTACAGGCCGGCGTCCATCAGCGGCCTGCGCGTGAGCGACGGCGACACGCTTCCGATGGACGTGCGCGCGGCCGCGGCGCCGAATGCGCCCGACACGCAGCCGTATCCGGTCGGCGGCGCTCCGCCGAAGGTCGGCGAGGACGACAGCGATCCGATCGCGGTCGACTCGAAGGAGCTCATCGCCGCCGAGCCGATCGGATCCGACGCGGCGAAGCAGGACGATGCGGTGACCGCGCCGATCGCCGCCGCGGCGAATGGCGAGAAGACGACGCCGGTCGCGATCACGAAGACGGCGCCGATGCCCGCGGCGAAGAGCGCGGGCGCGGGGACGGCTCCGATGGCGGCGGCTCCGGCGGCGCGGAGCTCGTCGAGGCCCGGAGGCTCGACGGAGCCGATCACCTTCGCGAAGGCCGCCCCGGGGCTCTCCTTCGAGCCGGGCACGGAGGAGGCGAAGCCGCGCAACGCGAACGGCGAGAGCTCGCCGCCGCAGGCTTCCGTCTCGGAGGCGAAGAAGGAGGGTGCGGTGAACGGCAGCGCGTCGAGCGACGGCGCTGCGAAGGACGGCGCCACGAGCGTCGCGCGGAGCGAGACACCGACGGTGCCGCCGATGTACCGGCGCAGCGAGCGGGCGCGCTCCTCGACCGAGAGCACGTGGGAGGAGGAGCGGGACCCGGCCGGACAGACGAGCGGTCGCAAGCTCGTCACGTGGCTGCTCGTCGCCATGCTCGGCGCGACGGGGCTCGTGCTGTTCGCGCGTCATTGGTATCGCGGCGAGTACGACACGAAAGAGGGGCTCGCGGTTCGCCCCGTGACCGCGGAGAGCGCCACGGCGTCGTCGCCGCGCCCGTCGCCGACGGAGACGAAGGAAGAGTCGAAGCCGCAGACGACGCCGCCCGCGACGGCGACCACGGCCGAGGACCCGCCGGCCGCGGCGACCACGACGGCCAGCAGCGACCCGCCTGCGCCCGAGCCGAAGGCGGCGACGCCGGCCGTGACCGAGGCGCCGGCCGTGACCGAGGCGCCGGCCGCGACGAACACGGGCGCGTCCGCGCCGGCTTCGGGCGAGGCGGCGACGCCGAAGAGCACGGCCGCGACGACGGCCGCGGCCGCGACGACGGCGACGGTCACGGCGAAGCCGCAGCCGACGAGCGAGTCGGCAGGCTCGACGTCGAGCGGCCTGTCCTCCGAGTCGATCACGCAGGCCGCGCAACGCGCGCTCGAGGGCGGTGACAAGGACGAGAAGCAAGGCACGCGTGCCGTGCAGCTCGCTTGGCTCGCGACGCAGCAGGATCCCTCGAACGCCGATGCCTGGCTCACGCTCGGCGCCGCGTACGAGAAGATCGGCAAGAAGCAGCAGGCCATCGAGGCCTATCGGAGCTGCGCGCGCCGGGCCGCGTCCCACCCGCGCGTGTCCGAGTGCAAGCAGCTCGCCGGCATCAAGGACTGAGCGTCTCCCGCGTCACGACGAACCGCTGCGCCGGACGCGCGGATCGAGGAAGGCGTACGCGAGGTCGACGGCGAGCGTGGAGAGGACCACGGCGGTCGACGTCACGACGACGCAGCCCATGATGAGCGGCCCGTCGCGATCGAGCATCGCGTTGACGCTGAGCGAGCCGAGGCCGGGCCAGCGGAACACGCTCTCGGTCACGACCGCGCCGCCGACGAGCGTGCCGATCTCGAGGCCGAACATCGTGACGATCGGCATCATCGCGTTGCGCAGCGCGTGGCGGACGGTGACCTGGAGCGGGCCGAGGCCCTTCGCGCGCGCCGTCCGGACGTAGTCGCTCGACAGCTCGCCGATCATCTCGTCGCGGACGATGCGCGTGTAGTAGGCGGCGCCGAAGACGCCGAGGGTGATCGCCGGGAGGACGAGGCTCGCGAGGTGCTCGAGGGCGGTCTCGCCGTAGCCGTCGATCGGGAACCACCGCAGGCGGTAGGCGAAGAGCCACTGGAGGAAGAGGCCGATCACGAACGTCGGCGCGCTCACGCCGAGCATGCTCAGGCCGACGGCGAGGCGATCGGCGCTCGTGCGCCTGCGCGTCGCCGCGAAGACGCCGGCGGAGACGCCGATGAGGGCTTGGACGCACGCGGCGGCGAACGCGAGCAGGAGCGTGCGCGGCGCGCGCTCGGCGAGGATCGTCGTCACGGGGCGCCGCTGCTGATAGCTGCGACCGAGGTCGAGGTGGAGCGGGCCCGCGTTGGCGCACGAGCCGTGCTGCGGATCCGTCTTCTCGAACGAGGACGGACCGAAGTGGACGAGCCGTCGGAGGAAGCGGCCGTACTGGGACCAGAGCGGGCGATCGAGCCCGAGCTCGCTCCGGATCTTCGCGACCGCCGCCGGCGGCGCCTGCTGCCCGGCGATCATCCGCGCGGGATCCGACGGGAGCGCGTGGTTCACGAGGAACGCGATCGTCACCGTCGCCCAGACGACGAAGACGGCCCACGCGAGACGTCGCAGCACGCGCTTCATCGTCCCTCGCGCGGTGAGCGAGCCGGCGCGGCCGCCCTCGAGGTCCCGAGGAGGGCCGCGAAGCTGCGCTCGGAGAGAATCGATCGTCCTGCGACGGAGCCGGCGGCGCGATCGATCCACGTTCGCGTCAGATCGTGCACCCACATCGGATGGGTGCGGTGCCCGCGGACGTAGGCCTGGCGCTGCGTGTAGAAGCGGTAGTTCTGGGTGAACGCCCACGGCGCATCGTCGACGAGGATGCGCTGCACCTCGGAGTAGAGCTTCTTTCTCCGATCGTCGTCGAGCTCGCGGTGCGCCTGGTCGAGCAGCTCGTCGACGCGCGGGTTCGAGTAGAACGACCAGTTGCTCGAGTCCTCGTCCGCGATCGACTTCGAGTGGAACAGCGGCTCGAGGAAGCTCATCGCGTCGGGGTAGTCGTTCATCCAGAACCCCGGACCGAACGGCGAAGCGTCGCGCCGCCCGCGCAGCGCGATGAACGTCGGGTAGTTCACGACGCGGAGCTCGATGCGGATGCCGATGCGCTCGAGCTGCTGCTTCAGGACCTGCCCCGTGAAGTCCTGCAGGCCCATCTTGTAGACGGTGTACGGCACGACGTGGGGCCAGCCGCCGGTCTTCGTCACCGGATCGTACGGGTAGCCCGCGCGGCGCATGTGCTCGAGCGCGCCCTCGTAGTCGTAGCGCTGCCCCTCGAGCGTCGGGTCGTAGCCGAACACTCCGGGCGGGACGACCTGGTTGGTCGCGCGGAGGTTGGCCGCGCGCACCTTCTGGAGCGCCTCGCGGTCGATCGCCTTCGCGACGGCGCGGCGGATCTCGACGTTGTCGAACGGCGGCGTCCGCACGTTCATGGCCTCGCCGAGGATCTGCCGCTCGGCGTCGTACTCGCCGAACGGCTTCCAGCGCGCGTCGGCCTGGAAGCGCAAGAGGTCGGCGGCCGACAGGTCCTTGATGACGTCGAGCTCCCCCCGCAAGAAGCGGAGCGTCTGGCTCGACGGGTTCTGGTGGAACGTCCACCTCACCGCGTCGAGGTAGGGGAGGCCCGGGCGGAAGTAGCCTTCGTGGCGGACCACGGTGAGCGTGTGACCGCGCTGCCAGCCGTCCGGCGGGAGCTTGAACGGTCCGGCGCCGCACGGGTGCCACGTGTCCGAGTACCGATCGCCCGCGCTCTTGCACACCGGGCGCAGCGGCAGCATCGCGAGGACGTACAGGAACGTCGCGTCGGGCTCCGTGAGGCGGAACGTGACGACGTATTTCCCCTCGACCTCGACGCCCACGAGCTCGTCGGTCTTCTTCGCGGCGAGGTCCGCGTAGCCGACGATCGATGCGTAGTAAGGGGAGTACGGGTTCGGCGCGCTCGGATGCAGGGCGCGCACGACCGAGCGCTTCACGTCGTCGGCCGTGACCTCCTCGCCGTCGTGGAAGCGCACGTTCGGGCGGAGGAAGAAGCGGAACGTCTTGCCGCCGTCCTCGACGACCCACCGCTCGGCGATGTCGGGCTGGATCTTCCCGTCGGCGTCGTAGTCGACGAGGCCCGCGAAGATCGTCTCGAGGATCTGCGGTGCCATCCCGTCGCTCACGTTGGCCGGGTCGAGCGCGCGCAGGTCGCCGAACGTCGCGAGATCGAGGACGCCTCCGCGTCGAGGCTCTGCGTCGTCGGGGCTCGCGGCGGGGATCGGCGCAGGCAGCTCGCGCGAGCACGCCAGCGTCGACGTGGCGAGCGCGGCCGCGAGCGCGATCGCTCGGCGGTCAGGTCTTGCGCGGGTCGAGGACATCACGGAGACCGTCGCCGAGGAGGTTGAAGCCGAGGACCGCGACGAGGATCGCGGCGGCGGGAGCGCCCGAAATCCAGGGCGCGGCGGTGAGGTAATCCTGGCCTTCGAGGAGCATGTGGCCCCACGTCGGCGTGGGCGGGCTGATGCCCGCGCCGAGATACGAGAGCACGCTCTCCGCGAGGATCATCTGCGCGACGAGGAGCGTCGCGATGACGACGACGGGGCCCGCGACGTTGGGCAGCACGTGCTTCGCGAGGATGCGCCACGTGGACTGACCGAGCGCTCTCGCGGCGACGACGAAGTCGAGGTTGCGGACCTGCAGCGTCTTCGCGCGGACCATCCTCGCGACGCCGAGCCAGCCCGTCAGGCCGAGGGTGAGGAGGATCGTCGTCGCGGTCGTCCGATCGAGCGCGGCGCCGAGCGCCATCACGATGAGGAGGAACGGGAAGGCGAGCCCGACGTCGACGAGGCGCATGAGCACCGTGTCGAGCGCGCGTCCCTCGTACCAGCCGGCGAGCACGCCGACGACCGTGCCGACGCACGTGGCGATGGCGGTCGCTGCGATGCCGATCGCGAGCGAGATGCGTGCTCCGGTCGCGAGGCGAGCGAAGACGTCACGGAAGATGCGATCGGTGCCCAGCCAATACTCTGCGCTCGGTCCGACGGGCAAGTTTTCGGATGTGATGCCGCCGACGAAGTCGCTCGTGTACGGATCGTGTCGGGCGACGATCGGGCCGAGCAGCGCGAGCGTCACGAGCAGGCCGACGAGCACGAGCCCGGCGCGGAACGCGGTGTTCCGAAGGAGGGCGTCGCGCATACGTACCGGCGGCGACGCTGCACCCGAGACGCGGGCGGCCGCGCCGGAGACGCTCCGATCGTCGCCCCTCCACGTGCTCATCGCGTCGCGACGCGTCCTGCGGTCGGCCTCTTCGAGGGCACGGCTTCGAGGAACGAGGTCACGGCCGCGGCGAACGCGTCCGGCTCTTCCTCCGGCGCGCAGCGGCCGCACTCGAGGACCTCGAACCGGCCGCGGAGCTCGCGCGCGAGACGACGGCCGTGATCGACGGGAGCGATCGCGTCGTCGCGACCCCAGACGACGAGCGTGTCGGCCGAGACCCTCGGGAGACGCGCGATCAGCGGTCGAGTGTCGGATATAGCGACCAGCGTTGCGTGCGCGGCCTGACGGCCCGCAGGCGCGTTGAACGCTTCGTAGAGTGCCTCCACCCTCCCTGCGGGGACCTGCTTGGCCCCGGAGTAGAGGGTCGACTGCACGTACGCGCGGAACAATGCCCGGCCCATGAGCTGACGCCAGAGCAGAGCACCGATCACGGGGATGCGCCCGGTCCGCTCGAGCGCGTGCTCCTGCGTGGGGAAGACGAGCGCGGACACGAGCACGAGCTTCGAGACGAGCGCGGGATGTCGCGCCGCGAGCGAGAGCGCGACGCCGCCGCCCATCCCGTGTCCACAGACGTGGACGCGTCCGAGGCCGAGCGCGGCCACGAGATCGAACATGGAGTCGGAGAAGGCGTCCCAGCCGTAGGCGTAACGCTGGGGATCCGGCTTCTCGCTCGCGCCGAAGCCCGGGAGATCGGGGGCGACCACATGGAAGGTTCGCGCGAGGCGCGTGATGGCCGCCGTCCACACGTCGCGCGTGGCCGCGAAATCGTGGAGCAGGAGAAGCGGCGCGCCTGCGCCCGCCTCCACGAAACGGATGCGCGCGCCGCGAGCGGAGACGTCCTTCGGTACGAGCATCGGGGGCCCGGACGATAGCACGCGCACGGACTCGGTGAGCCGCGCGATCACACGCGAAAGCCGGGCTCGCGAGAACGGAGGAGCTGCGGCGATCGGACGGATGTTGGACGTCGCGCGCGCGACTTTGCGACGATCCGATCGACGACCGCGGGCGCCGCGCCGCGAGCGACGATCGTCGTGCGTCTCGTCGACGTCACGACTGAGGCGCGCGTGCATCGCGCTGCGATTAAGTCTGCGTCCATCGACCCGCGCCGAGCGCGGTCGCTATGACATATTTTGTCATAGCGGCACGACTAAACGCGCGAAGTCAGTTCCATTATGGAAAGCCGCAAAAAAAAGCGGATCGCGACGTTGACCCTGTTCTTTCGCTCGGAATAGAGTCGCCCGTGTCGGAACCTACGCCGGTGATTTCCATCCGGAGATCTCCAGGCGGCCTTGCAGGCGGTCTTCACCACGAGAGGCAGGTTGGGCGAAGACCGTCGGGACGATGTGCTCGACCGCCCCGCGGACTCGGGGATGGAGGAGCAGGGGATCGTCGTCCTGGTTCGCGTCGACCTTTGTTGTGACTTTGCGCTGTCGGAAGGAGGGGCCACGCACGGCGAACGTGCACGTGGAGGGCCTTCCGCGCGGCTGGGGTGTATTCGGCCCATAGGGACGCTTTCGTCAGAGCCTGGCTAGTCACCCAAGTCTCAGAGCGCCTCCATAGGTGCTCATGGAAGTGGAAACGGGAGTCGAGGTATCGCGCTGTGGGACAGCGGTCCGCGCAGCCGAGACCACAGGGGACGTGCGTGCGCACGCTCCAGCACCAAGCTCGCAGTTCGAAGTTGGAGGAGCAGATGGACTCGAAGCAAGTCGAAGCAGGCGCGATGGTCGAAGTGACGGATTCGATCGTGCACTCCGAGGGGACCGCCGCCGCTCCTCTACAGACCGAAGGTGCTCTCGCGCTCCAGCCGGCGAAGGCGGAGCCCGCCGAGAAGCCCGTCACGCGTGAGCAGCGCCGCTCGCGCCGCAAGCGCGAGGTGCGCGCCCGCACCATCAGCGTCAAGCGGATGACGAAGCGCGAGCTCGAGCTCGGGCGCCTCCTCTACCCCGAGGTGGAGGACGTGCAGCGTCCGAAGACGCGCGGCGACTGCATCGACGGCGAGCGTCCGTGCCCCTTCGTCTCCTGCAAGCACCACCTCTACCTCGACGTTTCCGCTCGCACCGGCGCCATCAAGCTGAACTTCCCCGACCTCGAGGTCTGGGAGATGGCCGAGACCTGCGCGCTCGACGTCGCCGATCGCGGCGGCACGACGCTCGAGGAGGTCGGCGCGATCATGAACCTCACGCGCGAGCGCATCCGCCAGGTCGAGGTGAAGGGCCTCGCGAAGCTCCAGGCCCTCAAGGACATGGCCGCGCTCCGCGACTACGTCGACGAGGGTCCGATCGGCAAGCGGCGTCTCCCCGTCCTCACGAAGGAGGAGGACGAGGAGGAGGACGACGAGACCGAGACCGAGACCGAGGCGACGGACAGCACCGACGACGGCGAGGACGACTTCGACGTCGAGGTGTTCGCGAGCGACGCGCTCGGCGAGTGATCCCCGCGGGCGTCGCCCGCCCGAAAGATTCGATGTCCCCTGCAGCGCGGCCCGGACGACCTCCGGGCCGTGATCTTTTGTGCTCCTAGAGGTTCCGCTTCGCCTCCGACGGCATGTTCGGATGCTTGAGGAGCAGCTTCTTCAGGCCCGCGTTGCGGCGTACGAGCGGGAGCCGGACGAGGTGCAGGAGGAGCGACGGCGGCGTCGCCGACCAGCGCGCGAGGTTCTGGATGAACAGCGGCGAGAACGTCTGCTTGGCGCAGAGGATCTGCGTGGCGTGCGCGTCGAGGCTGCAGTTGACGAGGAGGATCAAGCAGCGGCCCTCCGTCTTCACGAGGAGCGACGCCTTCTCGTCCGAGGAAGCGAGCATGAACTTCTTCCTCAGGATCTCGCGCGCCATCACGCGGGAGCGGTCCGGGATCTCACGGTCGATGCAGACCTTGTAGACCTCGAGGATGAGCTTCGGGCTCAGGATCCGGACGAGGATCGTCCCCGGGAGCTGCGGATTGCGAAGGAGCCTCCGTTGGACGAGGGCGTCCTTGAGGAGCTCGCTCCGCTTCGCGACCGCCTCGAGCCCCATCTGCGTGCGATGGTGGAGGGCGATGAGCCGCGCGTGCTCGAGGCCCGCGCGCATGTTCGAGAGGACGGCGTGGATGACCTGCGGATCCGGGTCGAAGCAGAGCGCGAGGAGGTCGGCTCCGGTCACCTCTTGCGCCGCCTTCACGCGCGCGTCGCGCGGCATCGGGTGGTAGACCGTCTCGTAGATCTGCCGGTACGCGCGCTCGTTGCGCTGCTCCTTCTCGACGATCTCGGCCTCCTCGGCCGCGGCCGCGGCGTCCGACTCGGAAGTCGGGGCTGTCGCGTGCTCGGGCGCGCCCGCAGCGTCCTCGGCGCCCTCTTCGGGCGGAGCGTCGGCGTCGGTCGTCCCGTCGTCGTCCGCCGCCGCCGTGGCCGCGCGTTCCGGTTCTCCCGTCTCGACCGCTTCGGTCGTGGTCTCCGACGTGGTCGGGACGTCCTCGTCGCGCAAGAAGGCGAGCAGCTCGGCCTCGAGCTCGGGAGACTCTTCGAGCCGCACCGCAGGACGGATGCTGCTCTCTCCGGCCTCGCTCGGCGTCTCGGACGCTTCGGTCGTGGTCTCCGACGTGGTCGGGACGTCCTCGTCACGCAAGAAGGCGAGGAGCTCGGCCTCGATCTCGGGAGACTCTTCGAGCCGGATCGCAGGAAGACCGCCGCTCGTGCGAGCGCCAGGTGAGCTCGCGGTGCCGGCGGACGAGCTCGACGTGGCCGCCGTCCGTCCGCTCGAGGCGGCGGCGCCGATCCCGGGCGTGCCCGACGACGTCGCGGCCGTCTCCTCCGAGTCGACCTCGAGAGCGCCCTCGGCCTCGAGGCGGTCGATGATCTCGACCACACGGCTCTCGGCGAGCCCGGTGAGCGCGACGAGCTCCTTCAACGACGTGGCGCCTTCGACGCGGGAGAGGACGAAGCCTTCCTCCGCCGACAGCCTCAAGCTCCGAGGATCGTGCTGTTTCGGCCGGACCTTCTTCACGCGCTTCTCCGCAGGATACGGCACATCCGCGATGCCGTCGGCTCCCGTTCGCAGAGCGTCACGATCGTCGGCTCCGCTCCGCGCGGAGGCGCGCCCCCCCAACCCCATGGTTGCGATCTTAGCGCAGCGTCGCGCTCCGCTTCTCTCCTTTCGCCGCGAACGCCCGGCGTCGATTGACCTCGCATCGTTGCGTGTCTATCCCCCCGGGCATGCCCATCCGGACCGCGCTCTTCTCCGTCTCCGACAAGACTGGCCTGCTCGGCTTCGCCTCTGCGCTCGCGAAGCGCGGCGTGACGCTGCTCTCGAGCGGCGGGACCGCGAAGGCTCTCGCGGCCGAAGGGATCCCGGTGCAGACCGTCGAAGAGTACACGGGCTCGCCCGAGGTCATGGGCGGTCGGGTCAAGACGCTGCACCCCCGCGTCCACGGCGGCATCCTCGCGCGCGAGGGCGTCGACGATCAGGACCTCGAGCGTCTCGGAGCGCGGCCGATCGATCTCGTCGTCGTGAACCTCTACCCGTTCGAGAAGGTCGCGGCGAACCCGCTCGCGTCTCTCGACGAGCTCATCGAGAACATCGACATCGGCGGTCCGTCGATGGTCCGGTCGGCGGCGAAGAACCACGCGCGCGTCACCGTCGTATGCGACCCGAACGACTACGAGCGCGTCCTCTCGGAGATCGAGAGGGACGGCGAGGTCTCGGCCGCCACGCGGCGCGAGCTCGCCGCGAAGGCGTTCGCGCACACGGCGGCGTACGACGCGGCGATCGCCGCGGTGCTCTCCGGCCCGCGCGGCGCCGACGCCGACGCGACCGTCGGCGCGAACCCGTACCCGAAGTATCTGCAGCTCTCGTTCGAGCGCGCGTACGGGCTTCGTTACGGCGAGAACCCGCACCAGACGGGCGCGTTCTACGTCGAGCGGAACGCGCCCTTCGGCACGCTCGCGCGCGCGGAGAGCCTCGGCGCGGGCGGCAAGGAGCTCTCGTTCAACAACCTCGTCGACGTCGACGCGGCGCTCGAGGCCGTGCGCGAGTTCGAGCGCCCGACGGCGGTCGTCGTCAAGCACACCAACCCGTGCGGCGTGGCCTCGGCCGCGACGCTCGCCGAGGCCTATCGTCTCGCGCGCGAGGCCGACGCGCTCTCCGCCTTCGGGGGCATCGTCGCGCTGAACCGCGAGGTCGATCCCGAGACCGCGGCGATCCTCGCCGAGACGTTCCTCGAGTGCATCGTCGCGCCGAGCTTCTCGGCGGGCGCCCTCGAGACGCTCCGCGCGAAGAAGAACCTCCGCCTCATCTCGACCGGCGCTCCCGATCGCGAGCACGCGCCGCTCCAGTTCAAGCGCGTCTCCGGCGGCCTCGTCGTCCAGAGCCGTGACGACGGCGCGGCCGGGCAGGTCGCGAAGGGCAGGGTGGTGACGAAGCGCGCGCCCACGCCCGAGGAGATCGAGAGCCTCGAGTTCGCGTGGAAGGTCTGCAAGCACGTCAAGTCGAACGCGATCGTGCTCGCGAAGGGCGAGCGCACGGTCGGCGTCGGCGCCGGTCAGATGTCGCGCGTCGTCTCCGTCCAGATCGCGTGCGAGAAGGCGGGCCCCGAGGCGCGTGGCGCCGTCCTCGCGTCCGACGCGTTCTTCCCGTTCCCGGACGGCGTCGAGGCGGCCGCCAAGCACGGCGTCACGGCCGTCGCCCAACCGGGCGGAAGCGTGAAGGACGCCGACGTCATCGCCGCCGCCGACCGGCTCGGCATCGCGATGATCCTCACGGGTGTCCGCCACTTCCGTCACTGACGGACAGGCTCGGGCGCTGCACGCGCCCGGCGACGTGATGCCAAAAGCACTCGACCGCCTGAGGTCTCGCGTCCGCGATTAAACCGACTGCCACTTATTTGGCCCACCGCTCGTACTTGTGCGACCGGTGGTGCATGGCTGGGATTCGCGAGACCTGCACGGTGTGCGGGCGGAACTTCGAGGTCCAGTTCCGCTACCAGATGGAGGAACGCGACGGCGCGTTCTCCTTCTTCTGCTCCCAGGCGTGCCACGGAAAGAGCCTCCGCGGCGAGACGACGAGCGGCGTCGTCTGCGACTGCTGCAACAAGCGCTTCGTCGTCGAGCTCGTCTCGCAGGTCATCCGGATCAAGGGCGAGACGCGCTACTGCTGCTCCGAGGGCTGTCGTGCTCAGCTCCTCGCGGAGGCCGGCGGCCTCCGCCTCGGCGCCGCCATGGCGCCGGGAGCGGTCCCCGCGCCGCCGTCCTCGGCGCCGTCCTTCGGCCACGGGCCGGCGTCGCCGATCCCTCCCGCGGTCGCACGTCCGACGCTGCGGACGCCGGCCGGTGCGCCCATCGCGCCCGCCGCGCCCGCCGCGCCCGAGTCGGGCGCGAAGCTCGCGCCGACGCCGGCTCCGCAGCCGGTCACCACCGATCGCGCGCCGGTCACGGCGCTCCGCCCGTTCGCCGGTCCGCGGCGCATGGCGATCTTCAATCACAAGGGCGGCACCGGAAAGACGACGACGAGCGTCAGCGTCGCGGCCGGCCTCGCGATGAAGGGCTACCGCGTGCTGCTCGTCGACACCGACTCGCAGGGCAACGTGGGCGTCTCGCTCGGCGTGAAGGCGGACAAGACGCTCTACCACGTGCTCGTGATGGGCCTGAAGGTGCAGGACGTCGCCGTGAAGGTCCGCGACAACCTCGACGTGCTCCCGTCGAACGAGACGCTCGCGGCGGCGGAGCTGTACCTCGCCGGTCGGCAGAACCGCGATCGCGTCCTTCGCGATCGACTCGCGGCGGCCACGCAGCAGTACGACGTGATCCTGCTCGACTGCTCGCCGTCGCTGTCGCTGCTCAACCAGAACGCGCTCGTCTTCGCCGAGGGGCTGCTCGTGCCGGTCGCGTGCGACTTCCTCTCGCTCGTCGGCGTCCGGCAGGTGATCAAGACGGTGAAGAACGTCAACTCGCTGTTGCACCACCCCGTCACGATCCACGGGGTGTTGCCGACGTTCTACGACGCTCGAGCGCGCATCTGCCGCGACGCGTGGGCGACGCTCAAGGAGCACTTCGGAGATCGGTGCTTCCAGCCGATCCGCTCGGCGACGCGCGTGAAGGAGGCGCCGGCGCAGGGCAAGACGATCTTCGAGCACGCGCCGGACTCGCACGCGGCGCTCGATTACCTACGCGTCGTCGAGCGCCTGATCACCGGGCGCAGCGCCGAGCTCGATCTCGACGGACGCGCCGAAGAGGACGAGGCCATGACGGGGTGAGCCGCGGTCGCGACGAGCCTGCGAAGAGGACTTGACGGAACACGAGGAGGATGACGATGGCAGCGCGAGACGATGGAGCGGGGCTCGGGGCGGCACGCGTGCTCGACGGTGACGAGGTGCAGGGCGTGCTCTCCGGGGCGTTCTATCAGCCGCAGCCTGCGCCGGAGTCGGAGCGCAGGCTGCGCACCGCCGAGGACAAGGCGAAGCCGACGCACTACAAGGTGATCTGCATCTCGATGTACACGAAGGACCTCGCTCGCCTCGACGAGCTGGTCGAGGAGCTGAAGGCGCGCGGCATCACGAAGGCGAACCGCAGCGCCCTCATCCGCGTGGCGCTCGAGCAGCTCGATCTCGACAAGGTCCCGCGCGGCCTGTGACGGCCGCGCCGGGGAGCGGGTCTCCCCGGCGCCCCGCAGACCAACGGCGCTCGGCGAGCGCCCGCTCGCGGGGCGTGCAAGCGCGCGTGTCGGCTGCGGAACGTCGGTCCGCGCGCGATGCAGCGTTACGGTTCGGCTTGCCTCCGCGCGGCCCACGTGAAAATACGCGACCGTCGATGACGCCCTCGCTTCGCCGCGTCTCCGCGTTGCTGTGGGCGCCGGCGATGCTCGGCGCCTTCGCGTGGAGCTGTGCGGCGGGCTCGGAGGTGGAGCCGCTCGTCGACGTCGATCCGTCGCTGCCCGTCATCGACGCCTCCTGGAACCCGGAGCCGGCGCATCCCGACGCGGGCGCTTCGGACGAGGACGAGGCGTACGGCGAGGAGAAGCCGCGCGCGAACGACGGTCCGGACGAGAGCCCCGGCGTACCGGAGTCGGCGCCGTCCCCGCCGACTTCGCCCCCGCCGGCGCTGCCCCCGGCGGAGCCTCCCAAGCCTGTGCCGGGCGAGGTCCTCGTCACCGAGGTGATGTACGACCCGTCGACGAGCGAGCCGGCGACCGAGTGGTTCGAGGTCCACAACACGACGAGCGAGGCCCGATCGCTGAGCGGGCTCACGATCGTCGACGGCGCGAACCGCACGCACGACATCGGGCCGGGCGTGGTCGTCCCCGCCGGCGCCTGGGTCGTCCTCGCGAGGTCGACCGCCGCCGCGATCGCCGCGAAGGTGCCGGACGCCTCGATCGTCTACGAGTACGGAGCCGGGCTACCGGACGGCACGGGCATCCTGCTCGCGAACGGCAAGAGCGGCGCGGTGTTCCTCCGCGACGGCGACGTCGTGATCGCGCAGGCGGACTACGGCGGTTGGTTCTCCGCGAGCGGCAGCTCGATCCAGCTCCACACGCTCGGCTTCGCGGCGAGCGGGCAGAGCACGAGCTGGTGCGTCTCCACGACGCCGTGGGCGCCGGAGGCCGACCGAGGCACGCCGGGCGCGCCGCCCGACTGCCCGTGACGGCTCACGCCAGCGAGTCGGCGGAGCGCTCGTGCGCGGACGGCGTCGGGCGTCGCGCTTCGCCGAGGCCGTCCCAGAACGCGCGCAGGTCCTGAGGCAGCGGCGCTTCGACGACGAGCGGCGCGCCGGTGATCGGGTGCGCGAGCGCGAGCCTCGCGGCATGGAGCGCGTGCCTCGGCAGCTCGAGCAAGGCGAGGTCCTCCTCCGTGAGCTCCCCGTCCGCGCCCCGTGCGAAGCAGCCTTCGTCGGGACCATAGAGCTTGTCGCCGACGATCGGAGCGCCGAGGCTCGCCAGGTGGACACGGATCTGATGCTGCCGTCCCGTCTCGAGCTCGCAGCGCACGAGCGCGTACGAGCGGCCGTCCGCGGTGGTGCGGGTGTCTTCGACGACGAATCGCGTCGAGGCGTAGAGCGCTTCCTCGGTGCGGCCGAGCCGCATCTTCACGCGGTAGCGTCCTTCGGTGTCCAGCTCGAGCGACCGCTCGAACCGGAAGGCGCCGGGGCCGTCGTTCGTCGGCGTCACCACGCCGCCGACCTCCGCCGCGCGCTCCGGGTCGGGCACGCCCCACGTGATGGCGCGATAGGTCTTGTCGACGCCGGTGCGCGCCTCGATCTGCTTCTTGAGCGCGCGATCGCACTCCGGCGTCTTCGAGCAGAGCAAGACGCCGCTGGTCTCGCGATCGAGGCGGTGGCCCAGCGAGATGAACGTGCCCGGCCGCGCGTCCTTGAGGATCTTGATGAGCGTGTTGCGGTGGTAGCGCGCCGTCGGGTGCACCGGGAGCATCGCCGGCTTGTCCACGGCGAAGAGGTGCTCGTCCTCGTAGAGGATGGGCACCTCGGTCGGCACCGGATCCTCGTCCCACGGCGGCCGCCAGAGCAGAACGCGCTCTTCGGCCTGCACGCGGTGGTTCGGGCGGAGGCGCTTGCCGCGGACGTCGAACGCGCTGTTCTTCACGATGAACTTCGCGCGCGTCCGGCTCGTGCGCCGGAGCTGCCCCTGCAAGAAGACGTCGAGGCGCTGTCCGGCGAGCTCCGGCGGGACGCGGAAGACGCTGAGCACGGACCCCTCGGGCACGCCTTCGGGGCGCCCGATGCGCTCGACGTCGACGTCCGAGAGTCGCAGGCGGCTCACGACGGTCTTCTAGCACGTGCGCCGCCGAGCCGAGCCGTCCGCGCTTCGAGGCTCATCCACGTGCTCCGCCGCCGAAGGCGGAGGCCGATCCGAGCGCGCGGAAGCGGGCGGAGCGGGCGAGGGCGCCCGAGTGCTGCCGGCGCGATGCCAACCGTGTTATGAGCCCTGTCCGGAATGGACATCCTGTTCGTCACGACCGAGCTTGCTCCCTACGTGAAGGTCGGAGGCCTCGCCGACGTGAGCGCGGCCCTTCCGAAGACGCTGAGGGCCCTCGGTCACCGCGTCACTGTCGTGATGCCGCGGTACGCGGCGTTCGACGAGTCGGGCCTGCTCATGGCTCGCCGCTTGACGCCGCTGCGGATCACGCTGGGAGAGACGGCCTACGAGGTGACGATCTACGACGGGCGGCTCTCCTCGCAGGTCGACCTCGCGCTCGTCGACGTCCCGAGCCTCTTCGACAGGCCCGGCATCTACGGTGAGCGCGGCGAGGACTACCCGGACAACCCGCTCCGGTTCGCGGTCCTCTCGCGCGCCGCCGCGGAGCTCGCGCGCCAGCGCGCCGGAGACGGGGCTCCGTTCGACATCGTCCACGCGAACGACTGGCCCACGGCGCTCGTCGCCAAGTACATGAAGGACCTCGGTGTCGACACGCCGGTCGTGCTGACGATCCACAACGTGGCGCACCAGGGTGTCTTCCCGAAGGAGCTTCTGCCCAAGCTCGGCCTCACGTGGGAAGACTTCACCGTCAACGGGATCGAGTTCTACGGATCGATCAACCTGCTCAAGCAGGGCGTCATCTCCGCGGATCTCGTCACGACGGTGAGCCCGACGTACGCGCGCGAGATCCAGACGCCCGAGCACGGGTACCGCCTCGACGGTGTGCTCCGCGCGAAGGGACGCGTGCTCGGCATCCTCAACGGCGTCGACTACGGCGTCTGGAACCCCGCCACCGACTCGCATCTCGCGGCCCGGTACGACGCGGAGGACGCGTCGAACAAGGCGCGCTGCAAAGGCGCGCTCCGCAAGGAGCTCGGGTTCCCGCTCGAGCCCGACGTGCCCATCGTGGCCTACGTGGGCCGGATGGTGCCTCAGAAGGGGAGCGACCTCGTGGCGGAGATCGTCCCGCGCATCGTCCGCGGGAGCGACGTGCAGGTGGTCATCGCCGGCACGGGCGACCCGGAGATCGTTGCGAAGATGACGGCCGCCGTGCAGAAGACGCACGGCCACGCGATCTACACGGGCGAGGCGAGCGAGGCGCTCGTCCACCGCATCTTCGCGGCCGCCGACATCGTGCTCGTCCCGAGTCGGTTCGAGCCGTGCGGCCTCGTGCAGATGTACGCGCAGCGCTACGGCGCGCTGCCCGTCGCCCGGGCGACCGGCGGGCTCGTCGACACGATCGTCGACTGCGACGCGAAGCTCGAGACGGGCACGGGCTTCTTGTTCGACGAGCCCACGACCGACGCCCTCTATTCGGCGGTGCAGCGCGCCCTCTCCGCCTACGCCTCGCCGCGATGGCCGGCCCTCCGCAGGCGCGTCATGCGTCTCGATCGGGGCTGGGAGCGCGCGGCGCGCCAGTACGAGCAGGCGTACAAGTCGCTCCGGCAGTGAGCCGTCGCCGGGCCGCGGAGGTGCCGCGGCCCGACGGGCGCTCAGCGCTCCGTGCGCAGCACGAGGCGCAGCGCGTTCGCGAGCCACGACACGCGCAGGCCGGCGCGCACCAGAAGGACGAGCTGGTGGAAGAGGAACAGCGCGAAGAGCACGGCACCTCCGCGTGCTCCGACGAGGTCGCTCGCGGCGGCGCCGATCCAGAGGAGCGCGAGCGACGCGGCCGAGCGCCAGCTCCACGCGAGCGTCGCTCTGCCGAGGCATGCGCGGGCGGCGCGAATGCCGGTGCCGATGCCGTCCGCGATGTGACGGAGCGTCGACTTCGAGCGTGACCCGATCGCGATGTCGCGCGCGACGGCCACCCTGGCGAGGTCGGCGACGATCCCGGTGATCGCCGCGACGGCGAGGAAGAGGACGAGCGCCACGACGCGCGCCGTGAACGCACGGGCGTCGCCGAATCGCGGCGTCGCCCAGGCCTCGACGCTCGACGACGCGAAGAAGCCGATGCCCACGACGACGGCCTGGACGATGCTCGCGACCGCGCCGACGCCGCCCAGAGGAAAGAACGCCTCGATCCCCGTCCGGAGCGCCGCGGACGCGCGCACCGGAAGGTCGCGCTCCCCTCTGCCGGTCGCGAGCATCGCGACGACGGTGCCCGTGACGATCACGCCGAGGAGGCGGAAGGTCGCGAAAGCGACGAAGCTCGTCGACGTCACGATCGCGAGGGCAGAATCGCCGCCGGCGAGCCACGAGAGCAGCGCGTGCCCGCCGGGCTCGAAGAGGACCGCGTCCCCGTCGGGATGGGTGCCCCAGACGCGACGTGCCCACGCGTAGACCGGCGTGGCGATGACGAACGCGCCGGCGAGCTCCCACGCCCAGAGGAGCAGCACCGCGCGAGGGCGACGCCGCGCGCGGATCGCGCGGGGCTCGAGGGCGTGGGGCGGCTCGTCGTCCGCCGCCTCGTCGGGTCCCTTCAGAACGGTGTCGAGCAGCGCGGGCGTGGCGGGCTTCGCCTCTGCGTCGGACTTCGCCTCTGCGTCGGGGCTCGCCGCTGCGTCGGACCTCGCCTCTGCGTCGGGCGTGGCCGCTGCGTCGGGGGCCGCCTCTGCGTCGGGCGTCGTAGCCGTGTCGTCGGTAAGCGTCGTCACGGGGTCAGCCCTCCGAGGAGCGCCGCTGCCCAGTAGGTGGCTCGCTCGAGGACGCGCGGTGCGCCCGCCTTCGAGTGCCCCGGCACGGTCGCGAAGTCGTTGTGTGGATCGTCGTCGAGCAGGATGCGCTCGTCCGGGTCGACGACGGCGGCGCGGAGCGGCGAGGTGCCGGAGTAGGGGACGCGGAAGGTCTCGCCGGCGCCGTCCCATCTCGTGCGCGACCGCGATCCGTCCACGGCGACGAGCTCGATCTCGACGGGGAAGCGCAAGGTGCCGCGGCGCACGACGAGGACGTAGCCGTCGTAGCGGTTCGCGTTTCGCGTCTTGTCGCGCGAGACGGTCTCGCGCTGACCGTCGCGATCGAAGATGCCCGCCGGGCCGTGCGACGCGTGCGAGCTCGTCTGGACGATCGCGTAGTCGACCCAGCCCTTCTCGAAGAGCGCGGTCCGGAGGTTCTCCGCCGCCTCGGCTCCGATCTCGGCCTTGATCGTCTCGATGAGGTCGTTGGGCGTCGGGTGGCGGAAGCGGAACCGGCGCGCGTAGACGCCGAGCGCGCGGTCCATCTTCTCCTTGCCGTAGACGCGCGCGAGCGTCTCGAGGATGGTCGCCGTCCTGCTGTAGACGAGCGCGCCGTACGCCGCGCCGGTGGCGAACGATCCGGCGCCCTGCGCGATCTTCTCGTCGTGTCCGTGGAGCCGCGCGCGCAGCGCGTGCGCAGCGGTCTCCTCGACGCGGATGCCGGCGAAGTCGAGCCCGGAGCCCTTGCCCTTCCACGCCGCCATCGCCTCGGCCTCGGCGTACGAGTTGAGCCCTTCGTCGAGGAAGGGCCAGGCGTCCTCGTTCGAGGCGCAGAGGCCGTAGAAGTACTGGTGCCCGAACTCGTGGATCGTGACGGCCTCGACGCTGTGGACCCCGCGCGGAAGCCACGAGGGCTGGCCGGTGGTGATCAGCGTCGGGTACTCCATGCCGCCTGCCTCGGGCGCCGTCGCGGGCGGATGGACGAGCGTGAGGACCGGGTAGGGATACTTGCCGTAGCGCGCGCCGTAGTGAGGGAGCGCGAAACGGATCGTCTCGAGCTGGCGCTCGACGAGATCGTCGTAGCCGGGCGGTGCGAGGACGGTGACCTCGACGCCTTCGATCGTCTCCTTGCGAACGCGGAACCGATCCCACGCGGTCCATGCGAAGTCGTGGACGTCCGCTTGGACGCGTCGCTCGATGTGCCGGCCGTTCTCCTCGCGCGTCTCGACGACCTGTCCCGTCGCACCGACGACGAACCCCGACGGGACGTCGATCGTGACGTCGTAGCGTCCGAAGTCGGCGTAGAACTCGCCGAGGCGGTGGAACGGGAAGTGGGCCCACGATCCGTCCTCTTCGAGCCGCGCGATCTTGGGGAACCACTGCGCGACCATGTGGAACGTCCCGTCGTAGCCCGTCCGCGCGACGACCGCCGGCAGCTTGTCCTCCCACTCGACCTCGAGCGTGATCGACTCGCCCGGCTGCACGTCTCGGGGCAGGGGGACCCGCGCGTCGGTCTCGTCCTGATCGCCCGGTCGGCGGAGCTCGATCGTGGCGAGCAGGTCGTGCCGCTGCTCTCCGTCGACGAGCACGAGCTTCTTCAGATCGATCGTGCCCCAGTCGGCCGGGACGCTGCCGCCGCGGAATCCGCCGATCGGGGCACGCATGAACGCCGAGCTCTGATTCTTGAAGGCGTTGAGGTAGAGGTGCATCCAGAGCTCCTGGACGGACCTCTTGCTCGCGTTCTTCCAGACGATGGTGCCTTCGCCGTGCACCGTGTGCTTGGCCGGATCGAGCTTCGCCCGGAGCGTGTAGCTCGCGACCTCGTCGGCGTGCTCGAGCATCGGCACGTCGGGCGCGCTCGGGGTGGTCGCGGGCGGTCCCGCGATCGCGGTCGGACCCCCCGCGCCGACCACGAGCGCCAGAGCGGTCAGGGTCAGCAGCGATCGCCATCGCATGGGCGCGCAACTTAGCAGCAGTCGACGTCGGGCGCTCGCCCGACGCGCCGAGCGACGTTCGAGCTCCGCGCCGTGCGCCAACGGGTCTCGCTCGAGCTCGTCCTCGAGGCGGCGAACGGCCGGCGGCGGCCGGCGAGCGCCGGCTACTGGAAGTGGTCGGCGTACTTCTTCTCGAGGTCGGCGGAGACGTCGCGCGTACGCACGATCTCGGCGAAGACCTCGCCGGCGTCGCGTAGCGCGCGGGCCTTCGTCTCGGGATGCACGGCGTACAGACCGAAGCGCATGTCCATGCCGTGGTTCCACTCGTAGTTGTCCATGAGCGACCACGCGAAGTAGCCGCGCACGTCCGCGCCGTCGGCGATGGCGCGCCGCACCTCCGAGAGCGTCTGCACGATCCATGCTGCGCCGCGCGCCTCGTCCTCGTGCGTCGTGCCCGTCTCGGTGACGTAGATGGGCTTCCCGTACCTGCGTGCGACGCGCATCAGCGTCGGGTAGATGCCGCGCGGGACCGACTCGAGAGGCGCGAGAGGATCGAAGTCGAGGAACGGCGAGACGAACCCGATCGGCAGCGAGCCCGGCCTCGCGGTGAAGCGGAAGTAGTAGTTCACGCCGATGAAGTCGACGCGATCGGCGATCTCCGGTCGCACCCGCGCCTTGCCGGGCCCTCGGTCCCAGTTCTCGTCGACGCGTCCGAAGACGACGCCGTCCATGAACATGTCGTGGAAGACGTACTCGGCGTGCTCCGCCGCGAGCCGGTCCTCTTCGGAGTCGCTGGCGGGCTGGATCTCGGAGAACGCGTAGACGATCCCGACCTCGGCGCTCGTGCCGTCGCCGTCGGCGTCGACCCTGTCGAACGCCTTCACGGCGTCGTACATCCGTGCGTGCGCCTCGATCATCGCCGTGGCCGCCGTCTTGGCCGCGTCGATCCTCGCCCACGGACCGGACAGCCCCGGTGGGTTCGAGCGCATCGGCGTCGAGAGCAGGTACCCAGGGAAGACGACGGCGGAGAACGGCTCGTTCAGCGTCGCCCAGCGATCGACCTCGCCGCCGAACTCCGTCGCCACGAAGGCGGCGTACTTGGTCATCTCGTTGACGATGCGCGCACGGTTCGGGTCGGCCCACCCGCCCTTGCCGGCGGCGATGCACGCGTCGAGGTTCTCGTTGCACGCGTTTCCGTCGTGAACCCACAGCGGCAAGCTGTAGTGGTTGAGCGTCACGAGCGGCTTCATCCCGCGCGCCTTCATCGCGGCGAAGATGCGGTGGTAGAACGCGAGGGCGTCCGGGTTCGCGATGGCCTTGAGCGACTCGTGGCTCCGCACGTCCCAAGTCGGGCCAGGGAAGATGCGGCTCCACTCGATCGACAGGCGGAGCGCATCGTTGCCGAGCTGCGCCGGCCCCTTGCCGGCCGCGCGCGCGATGTCCTCTTCGAAGAGCTCGTAGAACCCGGGCCCCGCCGACGGCGGGTGCTTCGACATGAAGAGGAGCGGGTTGTCGAGGATGCGCGGCGTGGTGATCCACTGGTACCAGTCGCTGTTGCGGTCCTCGCAGACGTCCGCCGGGATCGTCGGGCACCCCATGTCGACCTGAAAGCCGGCGATCGCGGTCCCGAAGAGGAAGCCCTTCGGGAAAGTCCCGATCGGCCCGTCGTCTCCTGCGCCCGGCCGCTCCTCCGACGGCGTCTCGTCCGTCACACCGGGCCTCTCGCCCTCGGGCGCATCGGGCGAGGGCGAGCCCGCACCCGAGCCATCGCCTCCGCACGCGACCACCGCGCCGAGCACGGTGAGCCAACCCGCCAACCACCGCATGGCGCCCACGACGAAGCACACATGGTGCCACATGCGTCCCGGCTCCCGACAATGCCGTGTGCTTCCGAGAGGTTGCACGCAACGTCGGTGCGACGAGCCCACGAGCCCGCCGGATACCACGTGCTTTCGAGGAGATGCACGCAACGTCGGTACGAATGGGCGGCCGACCAGCTACGTGTTTTCGGGTAGATGCCGGTAACGTCGGTGCGAGGCCGCGCTCTAACCCTGGATCGGTCGCCCCTCAGGTCACGGGGGCAGGGAGGGGGAGCGAGGCCGGGCCATTCGGCTCGTGCTCGTGCTCGTTCTCGCGCGCGCGACTGCCTACGCGCGCCGCCTCACGTTGACGTCGAGCCAGAAAGCGCGAAGGCCGCTCTCCCTCACGACGTCGGTGGAATGACCCACGCGACGTCGGGGAGGCGGCCTCCGTCGAAGCGCCGGAGCGAGCCGCGTCAGTTGGGATCGGGCTTCGGCGTCTTGGGGCCGCTCGGCGGGAGCTCCGGCTTCGTGCCGATGCCCGCGGGCAGGTCGCCGGTGAGCGCCTTGAGGAACGTCGCGATCGACTTCACGTCGTCGTCGGAGAGCGTCTTGCCGAGCTGGTGCTCGGCCATCAGCTTGATCGCCTCTTCGAGCGTCGCGACCGAGCCGTCGTGGAAGTAGGGCGCCGTCTTCTCGATGTTGCGGAGGCTCGGCACCTTGAAGGAGAACTTGTCGACCTCCTGCTTCGTGACCTCCATGCGACCGACGTCGTCGGTCGACCGGGTCCACGGCTTCACCTTGCCGAGCTTCTCGATCTGTCCGCCGCCGACGCTCGCGCCTTGGTGGCAGGTCTGGCAGCCGACCTCCATGAACTTGGCGAGCCCCGCCTTCTCCTCCTCGGTGAGCGCCGACTGATCACCGGCGAGGAACTTGTCGAAGCGCGACGGCGTCACGAGCGTGCGCTCGAACGCACCGATCGCCTTCGCGACGTTCGTGGTGGTGATCGGGTCCTTGTCCTCGGGGAAGGCCTTCTTGAAGAGCGGCTCGTAGCCCGGGATCGACTTGAGGACGGTGACGATGGTCTTCTCGTCCTTGAGCGCCATCTCCACCGGGTTCGTGATGGGCTTGAGCGCCTGATCCTCGATCGTCTTCTCGCGGGCGTCCCAGAACTGCGCGACGTGGTTGGCGGCGTTGTAGACCGTGGGCGCGTTGCGCGTGCCGCGCTGCTTCTTGTGGCCCTCCGACGTCTTCTCGCCGTCGACGCCGTACTTGGCGAGGTCGTGGCAGGAGTTGCACGACAGATCGTGGTTCTTCGAGAGGCGCGTCTCGAAGTAGAGCATCTTGCCGAGCGCGACCTTGTCGTCCGTGATCGGGTTCGACGGCGACTCGAACTTCGCGGGCAGCTGCGCGAAGACGGCGAGCTGCGAAGGATCGATGTTGACCTTGCGCTGCTCGGCCGAAGCCGTCGCCGACGGGACGGCTTCACGCTGCGTCGGATTCGGACGTTCGGACTTCTGCTCGCAGGCGCCCACGAAGAAGGCGATGGCGAGCGCGGAGGCGATGGTCGCGTTCTTCATCGGGCCCAAACAATGGACGTTGTCGCGCACGCTGGCAAGGGGGTCGCGCTCCGCAGCACATGCGCGCGCAAGAAGCGCGCGCCGACTCTAGCCCAGCCTCGAGGCTTTTCTCTGGAGCCTGGAGCCTCAAAACCCAAAGCTCATCTGCTTGCCCTTCGACGGTCGGCGGAACGTGGCGGGCACGGCGTAGTGGGCCATCTCGTCGGCGACGAGGCCGTGCCGCTTCGCGGTGCGCTCGAACAGCAGGCGGATCGTCTCGGCGTAGACGCCGTTTCCGCGGCCGCGCGTCATGAAGGTCGAGTCGTACAGCTTGCCGCCATACGCCTCGCGCATCCGGCGCAGGACCTTCTCGGCGCGAAGCGGCAGCTTCTCGCGCAGCGTGTGCTCGAACACGTCCTTCACCGGACCCGGAAGCCGGAGCAGGACCCAGAAGGCGTGGCGCGCGCCTGCCGCAGCGGCGCGCTCGAGCACGTCGCCGAGATGCTCGTCGTTCAGGCCGGGCACGATCGGCGAGACGCTCACGCCGACGGGGATGCCGGCCTTCGCGAGCGTCTCGACGATCTTCATCCGTCGCTCCGGCGTCGTGACCATCGGCTCCATCGCCTTGGCCACCGACGCTTCCCAGAAGGGCACACTGACGCTGACGCGCACGCTCGCCACGCGCGCGAGCTCCTGGAGCACGTCGATGTCGCGCTCGATGACGGGCGACTTCGTGATGATCCCGACGGGGTTTCGGTACTCCGCGCAGACCTTTAGGCATCCCCGCGTGAGCCGCATCTTCGCCTCGAGCGGCTGGTAACAGTCCGTGTTCCCGCTGAACACGACGAGCTCGCCCTTCCACGACGGCTTGTCGAAGCTCTCGCGCAGGAGCTCGGGCGCGCGCGGCTTGACGACGATCTTCCGCTCGAAGTCCGTCCCCGCGCCGAAGGAGAGGTACTCGTGCGTGGGTCGCGCGTAGCAGTAGCTGCACGCATGCTGGCAGCCTCGATACGGGTTGACGCTCCACCGAAACCCGACGTCCGGTGAGTCGTTCGACGCGAGGATGCTCCGCGACTGGTCCTCGTACACCTCGAGCTCGGCGAGCGGCGCCTCGCCGTCGTCGTACTCGAGCGACGTCGACTGGTACCGGCTCGGCGGATTCGCAACGGGCAGGCGGCGCACGCGGGGAGGATACCATACAAATGTTCAGTGGCAAGGCTCCGGGCTCCAGGGGCCAGGCTGCAGCTCTCCGGAGGTGAGTCCTCAGTCCTCAGTCCTCAGTCCTCAGCGTGAAAGCGTCGATGCGGGCTTCACAGCTGTCGCAACGCGGGCAGCCCCACGTTTGCCGGACGCTCGAATGGGACATCCTCGATCTCGGTCGCTCGGGACGCCGACCCTTCAGCGGGGGCTTCGAAGCGATTCGATGACCGAAGACTGAGCCTGGATTTCGCTCCATCACGGCGCGACAGGAGAGTTGTCCCTCGTCG
>CALFEQ010000054.1 GCA_937949945.1 uncultured Myxococcales bacterium | reverse complement strand
CTGAGGACCGAGGACTGCGCTGAGGCCTGAGGCCTCGGCTCAGCCGAGCCCACGGATGGCCTCGAGGGCGGCTTCGACGTCCGCGTGGTCGTTCACGAGCGAGGTCGCGATGCGCGCGAGCGGCGGGCGATAGGGCGTGACGGAGGCGACGACTCGCTTCGCGAGCAGCCACTCGACCACACCCTTCGGCTCCATCCCGGCCACCTCGAAGCAGATGATGCCGGAGGAGACCTCGTCCGATGCCGGCGTGTGGAGCGTCACGTGCCTCATCCTCGAGAGCCCCTCCGTCGCGTGACGTGCGAGCTCGTGGATGCGCGCGGCGATGGCGGCGCGGCCGATCCGCTCGTGCATCTCGAAGGCGTCCGCGACCGCCCACTGGTGCTCGAAAGGCTTGAAGCCGCCGGGAGACATCACCCAGCCGTCGACCGGCGGCGTCACACCGCCGAACTCTCTCGCCGTCCACCACCGTCCGAAGAACGGAGGGATCGTCGGAAGGAGACCGCGCCAGGCCTCGGCGCGGCCCCACACGATCCCGGTGCCGCGCGGACCGTAGAGCCACTTGTGACAGCCCGAGACGAAGAAGTCGCACCCGAGGTCGGCGACCGACACGTCCTCGACGCCGAAGCCGTGCACGCCGTCGACGCAGAGGAGCGGCCGCGGAGAGACGCGCGAGCGCGCGATCGCCTCCGCGATCTCGCGCACGGGCGTCCGTACGCCGGTCGACGAGTGGACCCACGTGATCGCGACGACGCGGGTCTGGGGAGTCAGAGCGTCCGCGATCGCCTTCGTCATGCCCTCCACGGTCGCCTTCGATCCGTGCTCGTACATCGGCACGGTCCGGATCCTCGCGCCCGTGCGCTCTGCAGCGAGGCGGAGCGCCTCGTGCGTCGAGTAGTGATCGTGGGTCGTCGTGAGGATCTCGTCGGAGGGACCGAGGCGCATGCCGACGTAGAGCGTGCCGAGGCCCTCCGTCGTGCTGTCCGTCAGGGCGATCTCGTCCGGCTTGCCGCCGACGTAGCGCGCCGCCGCCGCGCGGGCGCGCGACGTGTGCTCGTGGCTCTCGAGCTCCGACTCCATCACGAGCGCCGGGTTCGCGTCGAGCTCGCGCCGGTATCGCTCGATCGCCTCCGCCACCGGCTTCGGGTGCGAGGCGATCAGGAAGCTCGTCAGATGCACCCAGTCGCGCGAGAGGGGGAACAGATCGCGGACGGCGGCCCAGTCGTTCGCGGAAAGCTCGCCCGCGCGCGGTGCGAGCGCCGTCGATCGGGGAGGAGCGCGTCGGGCGCACGCCGCGGCGAGCGCCGCGATCGATCCGAGGAGCGCCCGGCGGGGCAGCGTCGGGTTCGAGATCATGGCTCTCCGCCGACGTACCTCGACGACGAGGCACGAGCCACGCGGGATCGCGCCGCGCGACCGAGAGGCGCGACGCTGTCTCTCTGCGCCGCCTCTCGGCCCACGTGGCGTATCGCGCCGCGCCGGTCGCTCCTACTTCCCGATGAGCTGCCGCAGGATCCAGTCGATCCGCTCGCGGTACGGCGGGCGCAGGAACTTCAGGCCGGAGAAGCGGCTCTGGTAGAAGACGGGCTTGCGCTGGGAGAACGTCTCGAAGCCCTCGCGCCCGTGATACGCGCCGAAGCCGCTGGGGCCGGCGCCGCCGAACGGCAGATCGGACTGCCCGACGTGGACCATCACGTCGTTGATCGTGACGCCGCCGGAGACGGTCTCGCGGAGGACCTTGTCGATGCGGCCCTGGTTGGTGTCGAAGTAGTAGAGCGCCAGCGGCCGCGGGTGGTCGTTCACGTACGCGATCGCCTCGTCGAGCTTCTCGTACGTGAGGATGGGGAGGATCGGCCCGAAGATCTCCTCCTGCATGATGATCATCTCGTCCTTCGGGTGGAGGACGATGGTGGGCGCCATCTTGCGCGAGTTCGGGTCGAGCTCCTCCTTCGCCGGATTGATCTCGACGATCTTCGCGCCGCGATCGCGCGCGTCCTTCAAGTACGACTGGAGGCGCTCGTAGTGAGCGTCGTTGATGATCGTCGTGTAGTCCGGGTTCTGGCCGAGCCGCGGGTACATCTGGCTCACGGCGAGCCGGCACTCCTCGACGAACGCATCCACGCGCCCCTTCGGGAGGAGGGCGTAGTCCGGCGCGACGCAGGTCTGCCCGGCGTTGAGACACTTGCCGAACATGATCTTCTGCGCCGCGTCCTCGAGCGAGTACCCCTCGCCGACGATCGCGGGCGACTTGCCACCGAGCTCGAGGGTGACCGGCACGAGGTTCTCGGCCGCGGCCTTCATGACGATCTTCCCGAGGCGCGGCGATCCCGTGAAGAGGAGGTGATCGAACGGCAAGCGCGTGAACGCCTCGGCGACGTCGACGCCGCCCGTGACGACGGTCACGTGATCCGGCGAGAACGTCTCGGCGATGAGCGCCTTGAGCGCATCCGCGGTGTCCGCCGAGAGCTCGGACGGCTTGAGCATGACGCGGTTGCCGGCCGCCAGCGCGCTCACGAGCGGCGAGAGCGTGAGCTGGACGGGGTAGTTCCACGGCGACACGATGCCGACCACGCCGAGCGGCTGCACCACGACCTCGGCCCGACCCGGCAGGAACATCCACGCGACCTCGCGCGGCTCGGTCTCCATCCACTCGTGGAGGTGCGTGCGCGCGTGCTTGATCTCGTTGAGGACGAGAAGGATCTCGACGGCCAGCGTCTCGTGCTTCGAGCGGTTGCCGAAGTCCATCGACACGGCCTTCGCGAGCTCGTGCTTCCTCGCGAGGAGCGCCTGCTCGAGCTTGTCGAGGTGCTCGATGCGCGTGTCGTAGTCGGGCGGACCGCTCTTCCTCGCCGCCGCACGCATCCGACCGAGGATCGAGGCGAGCTCGGCGGCAGGGCCGACGGGTGCGACCTTCATGGAGGGAACGGCGGCATCGGCGAGCGTCATGGCTTCTCTTGGCACGGAGCCTAGCAAACCGGGCCGCGAGCGTCTCGGGCTGCTTCCCCGCACCCGCCGGCGGCATCCTAGGATGCGCGGTGGAGGCGGGTGGTCGTGGTCGACTCATTTCCTGTGGGTCCAGAGTCGACTAGCCTCGATTCGACCATGCGAGCAGCGTCATGTGGTTGAAGGGCTTTCGCGACGAGATCTGGAGTCGCCTGGATCAGCCCTGGGACGTCATCGTCATCGGCGGCGGCATCACCGGAGCCGGGATCCTCGGCGAGGCCGTGCGCCACGGCAAGAAATGCCTCCTGGTCGAGGCCCAGGACTTCGCTTCGGGCACCTCGAGCCGATCGACGAAGCTCGTGCACGGCGGGCTCCGTTACTTGCGGCAGGGCCAGTTCCTGGTCACGCGCAAGTCCGTCCGCGAGCGCGAGCGGCTCATGCAAGAGGGCGTCGGGCTCGTGAACCCGCTCGGCTTCTCGCTCGCCGCGTTCCCCGGCGACCAGATGCCGAAGTGGATGTACGGCGTCGGCCTCGCCATGTACGACGCGCTCGCCTGGAAGTGGGCGCACGAGAAGCAGTCGCGCGAAGAGATCATCAAGCGGTGTCCGCCGCTCGCCGGCTCGGAGGTGCTCGGCGGCTACCGCTACTTCGACGCCCAGACCGACGACGCGCGCCTCGTCCTTCGCGTCCTGCGCGAGGCCGTGAAGCAGGGTGGCACCGCGATCAACTACGCTCGCGCGGAGGAGCTGCTCCGCACCTCCGACGGGCAGGTCCGCGGGATCGTGCTCCGCGACGTCGCGCCGGGCGCGAGCCGCACCGCCGAGGTGCAGGCGAAGGTCGTCATCAACGCGACGGGCGCCTGGGCGGACGAGCTCCGCGAGCAGCTCGGACAGGACAAGCGGCTACGGCGCATCCGCGGGAGCCACCTCACGTTCACGCGCGAGCGCCTCCCCCTCCCCGAGGCCGTCAGCATGCTGCACCCGCGCGATCAGCGGGCGGTCTTCGCGATCCCGTGGGAGGGCGTGACGATCCTCGGCACGACCGACGTCGATCACGGAGCGCTCGACGAGGAGCCCGCGATCAGCGACGCGGAGCGCGACTACCTCCTCGAGGCCGCGCGCAAGGCGTTCCCCTCGGCGGAGCTCACCGAGAAGGACGTCATCTCGACGTGGTCCGGCGTGCGTCCGGTGATCAACACGGGCAAGTCCGATCCGTCGAAGGAGTCCCGCGAGCACGCCATCTGGCGCGAGAACGGCCTCTACACCATCACGGGCGGCAAGCTCACGACCTTCGCCGTCATGGCCCGCGACGCGCTCGCCGCCGCCGAGGCCGAGCTCGGCCCGCTCTCCGACCGCACGCGCGTGCTCGCGCCCAACGTCGAAGGCATCGACTGGCCTTCGTCCATCGGCGACGAGGACAAGCTGCGCCTCCTCGGGCGGTTCGGCGCCGAGGTCGTCGACGTCGTCGCGGACCGCGAAGGATGCCGCCGGATCGACGGCACGATCGCGCTCTGGAGCGAGCTCCGTCACGCGGCGCGGGCGGAGGGCGTCGTCACGCTCTCCGATCTCCTCCTCCGTCGCGTCCGCCTCGGCCTCCTCCTCCCCAACGGCGGGCTCGATCTCGCCGACCAGATCCGCGCGGTGGCCCAGCCGGAGCTCGGCTGGGACGACGCGAAGTGGGAGGCCGAGCTCGCGCGCTACCGGGAGACCTGGTCGAAGGCCTACTCGCCCTGAGGCGGCTCGACGGCGATCTCGGAGCGAAGCTGCTCGAGGAACGCGTGGATGAACGCGACGCGCGACCGCGCGATCGCGCGCGACGTCTCGAGGTGGAGGCGCTCGGGGACGACGAGCAGCTTCTTGTAGACGTGATCGAGGCCCCACGCCTTGTCGTCGGAAGCCCGCGACGTGCAGAATGGATCCTCCGGCGAGTAGAACGGCCGCTTCATGTCCGCGCACGTCGCCCACATGCGTGCGAGCCCGATCGCGCCGAGCGCGTCGAGGCGATCGGCGTCCTGCAGCACGCGGCTCTCGAGCGCCTCCGGGACGACGCCCTTCGAGAAGGCGTGATCGCGGATGGCCGCGCACACCGGATCGACGAGGTCGGCCGGCGCTCGCTCTTCGAGGAGGAGCGCGCGCGCGTGCTCCGCGCAGATGTCGCCGGCACGCGACGAGTCGGGATGCGACTTCGGCAACGTGAACAGCTCGTGCAAGAGCGCCGCCGTCGCGCACACGTCCTCTCTCGCGCCCTCCGCGCGGGCGATGCGGAGCGCGTTCGCGGTCACGCGCTCGACGTGGAAGAAGTCGTGCGCCGGCTCGGCGTTCCGCGCGCGCGAGCGGGCGTGCTCCGCGAGGCGCGTCCAGAGCGCGGCGTCGAGGCCGCGAGGCGCCGGGATGCGGGTCGGGTCCTGGGTGGAGCTCGTCATCGGCGGACAGTACCTGAAGAGGCCGTGAGCACGCGCTCGGCGGCTAGATCCCGCGGCGGTCGATCGTCTTGGGGCCGAGCGGAGGCGGCGTCCACGCGGCGAGCGCATCGAGCAACCGCTCCGGCTCCTTCTCGACGACGATGAGGCCCTCGTGCTGCGGCGCTGCGAACTCGTACTGGATGGCGTGCCGGAAGAGCGCGAGCAGCGGCTGGAAGTAGCCGCCCACGTCGAGAAGCCCATTCGGCTTCTCGTGCAGGCCGATCTGCGCGAGCGTCAGCGTCTCGAACAGCTCGTCGTAGGTGCCGAAGCCGCCCGGCAGCGCGATGAACGCGTCGGACAAGGCGATCATCCTGTCCTTGCGGTCGTGCATCGACTCCGTGAGGTAGAGCTCGGTGAGCTCGTCGTGCGCGATCTCCTTCGACACGAGCGACTTGGGGATGACGCCCACGACGCGACCGCCAGCGGCGAGCGCGGCGTTCGCGAGCGAGCCCATGAGCCCGACGCGCGCGCCGCCGTAGACGAGCGTGAGCCCACGCGAGGCGATCGCCTGCCCCAGGCGCTCGGCAGCCACCGAGAAGGCAGGGTCGTTCCCGGGCCGTGAGGCGCAGAACACGCAGATGGCCTGGAGGTTCCGCCGCTTGCCTTCGGCCCGTTCGATGCCGTCCGTCATTCGCACCGCATGCTAGCCGACCTCGGCGGCGCTCGCACGGACGTCGCGGCGCTGCAGGGCGTAGGTGGCGTCGCGATCCTGGGTTATGAAGCCGAGCCATGCGAGACGCCGGCCCTCGGACCGACGGCTCGCCGGCTCGAACATCGACACTGCGGAGGGACGAAGATGGCTACGTGGGTCGTGACCGGATCGAATCGCGGCATCGGGCTCGAGGTCTGCCGTCAGCTCCACGCGAGGGGCGAGACCGTCTTCGCGACGTGTCGCGCTCGGTCGCCGGAGCTCGAGGCGGTGGGCTGCAAGATCGTCGAGGGCGTCGACGTCACGAGCGACGCCGCCGGCCCCACCATCGAGAAGGCGCTCGGCGGCGCGACCATCGACGTGCTCCTCCACAACGCGGGCATCCTGCTCCCCGACCGGCTCGAGAGCCTCGACTTCGAGGCCATGCGGAAGCAGTTCGACGTCAACGTCGTCGGCCCCCTTCGGCTCACGAAGGCGCTCTTGCACCGCCTCGGCAAGGGCTCGAAGATCGGTTTCGTCTCGAGCCGCGCGGGCTCGATCGGCGACGGCCCGGGCGGCGGCAACTACGGCTACCGGGCGTCGAAGGCCGCGCTCAACATGGTGGCCGCGAACCTCGCACGGGATCTCTCGAGCAAGGGCATCCTGGTCGTCGCGCTGCACCCCGGCTTCATCAGGACGCGGATGACCGGCGGCGCCGGCAACGACGATCCGCCGGTCGCCGCGAAGGGCCTGATCGAGCGCATGGACGAGCTCACGCCCGAGAGGAGCGGGCGCTTCTTCCACGCCAACGGGCAAGAGCTGCCCTGGTGACGTCGAGCGGGCTCAGGACCCGCAGGGCGCCTCGCTCTTGCAGGCGACCGGCTGGCGGTCGAGGAGCTTCTGCGCGACGGCCGCCTCGAGGAACGGGCAGACGGTCTCGTGAACGCAGCTGTTGACGACGATGCGTCGCTCCGCGCCGCTCGTCGGCTTCACGACGATCGTCACCGTTCCCTTGGCGACGACCGACTTCGACTCGAACGTCCCCTCGAGCTTCGTGACGCCGTGCTTGTCCATCAGCTCGAGCGCGGTGCGGAGCTTGTCGCCGCTGAGCGTCGTCTTCTTGACCTGGTCGCTCATGGCGAACTCCTCCTCGATCACGACGCGATCGATGTGCTCGCCGGCAGCGGTCTTCGCGGGTGGACCGTCCTGGCAGGCGAACACGAGCGGGACGAACGAGAGCGCGAGCCTTCGCATGACGGCACGGTAACACGGCGGGCCGGCGGCACGGATCGGATCCGGCCGCCGGCTCATGGGTCATGGGCCGAGCGCGACGAGGCCCGTGTCCGTCGTGACGTAGAGCGTCGGGCCGGCGATGAGCGCGGGCGCGCTCTTGACCCGCCCTCTCACGTTCACGGCGAAGAAGAGGGTCCCCGTCGGCTTGATCGCGTACACGCGCATGTCCGCCGATCCGACGTACACGGTGCCGTCGGCGGCGATCACCGGCGTCGCGACGGCTCCCTGCGTCTCGTACGTCCAGCGCCCCGTGCCGTCGACCACGGAAACGGCATGGAGCTTCTTGTCCGCCGATCCGACGTAGACGACGCCGGCGTAGACGGCGGGTGTGCCCGTGATCGGCCCGCCCGTCGCGTAGGACCACCGAACGTCGCCCGTCGGCTCGACGGCGTGAAGCTTGCCGTCGACGGCGCCGACGTAGATCGTCCCGTCGCCGCCGACCGCCGGCGACCCCGTGACCTCGGCGCCGAGATCGGTCCGCCATGCGATCGTGCCTTCGGGCCTGATCGCGTAGAGGCCGTGATCGGTGCTGCCGACGTAGATCGTGCCGTCCTGACCGATCGCGGGCGACGAGCCGGCCTTGTCGTTCGTCGTGACGGACCACTTCGTCGCGGTCCCTCTCGGCGCGACCGCGACGAGCTTCCCGTCGAGCGTCCCGACGTAGATCGTGCCGTCGCCGCCGATGACCGGCGACGACGCCATCGGTCCGATCGGCACCGAGAACCGGACGATCGCGGGCGGGTACGGCGGCCCGGAGTCGCTCTCGGAAGCGCCCGCGTCGCCGGCGTCGAGGGGCCCGAGCGCGACGCCGTAGAGGATCCCGTCGCCGCCGGCGATGACGGCGTTCCGCTCGGCATCGATGGCGGGCGACGACTGCACGGGATGCCCCGTCCACAGCGCCGAGCGCACGACGCCTCCGGACTGGACGGCCATCACCCAGCCGTCGGCGGTCCCGATCCACGCGACTCCGCCTCCGCCCTCGACGGCGGGCGAGCTGTCGGCCGCGGGCACCGCCAGCGTCCACCATGTCGTGGACGATTGTGGGCCGCCGACGGGTGACCACCCCGCGCGCGTCGGGCAGCCTCCACGCAGAGGCCAAGCCGCGGACGGTGACAGACCGGAGCGATCGCCACAGACGTTGCCCGGAGGCGGATCCGCGTCGAGCGCAGGCGGCGCGCCCGCGTCTCCGAAGGAGAAGCCATCCGACGATGCGTCGTTGCCGTCGGGCGGCGGAGACGCGAGCTCTTCGCCGCCGCACGCGACGAAGGCGGCGACCACGGGCGCCACGAGGGTCGAGCACGTGACCACGATCTTGCGAGCTTTCATCCGCTCGACACAGCTTACGGCGCAAACGCGACCCGCGTGGCGGCAAAGCCGCTCGAGCGGCTCAGTTCGACAGCGTGGTCCCGAGGCGGAACCAGACGTCACGCCGCACCCCGCAGCGAGGACATCGCGTGCGCGCGACGCGGAGCGATCGCGACTCGCCCTCGGGAAGCCCGGCCTCGCTGCCGCTCACCGTCACGACGACGTGCTCCTCGACGCGCGTCCCGTCGGCGCCACATCCGATGCATTCCAAGCCGGCGGCGTGGACCTCGACGACCGACGCGCTCGGTACCTCGATGGGTCGATCGGGCGCGCCGCCGGCCTCGAGCCGAGCGAGCTTCGCACGCGCCTCGGCGAGCTTGACCATCGCCCGCTGCGCTTCGCGACGCTGGGTACGCGGCCTCTTCTTCTTCGACATCCACGCGCCAGCTTACCGCGTTGCGCGTGATGCCTCAGCTTCGTGCGCGTGCCGTGCCGTGAGCGATGAACGCGAGCGCGTAGACGACACGAGCACCTCGACCGAAGAGCGCGGGTTGACTTGCCGCGGCATGGCCCCATCTCCAGTAGCGAGATGGAACGAAGGACACGCCGCGTCGTGATCGTGGGAGGCGGCTTCGGTGGCCTGGAGGTCGCGAAAGCGCTCGACGGTGCCGACGTCGAGGTGCTCCTCGTCGATCGCGGGAACTACCATCTCTTCCAGCCGCTGCTCTACCAAGTCGCGATGGCTGGCCTCTCGCCCGCGGACATCGCATCGCCGATCCGAGGGATCCTGTCGCGGCAGAAGAACGTACGCGTCGTGCTCGGCGAGGTCTCGGACGTCGACTTCGCGAACAAGCGCATCCTCGTCGAAGACAAAGAGCCCGGCGCCTGCGGCATGCCCCCGCCGCGCGAGGTCACGCGGACCTGGGAGCCCTACGACTGGCTCGTGCTCGCGATCGGCGCGACGAACTCGTACTTCGGTCACGACGAGTGGGAGCTGCACGCGCCCGGCCTCAAAGGCGTCGAGGACGCGCTCGAAGTCCGGCGCCGCGTGCTCCTCGCGTTCGAGCGCGCCGAGCTCGCCGACGACGAACGCGAGCGGAAGAGGCTGCTCACGTTCGTCGTCATCGGCGGCGGACCGACGGGCGTGGAGATGAGCGGCGCCATCGCCGAGCTCGCGCGGTTCACCTTGTCGAAGGATTTCCACAACGCCGATCCCCGGAAGACGCGGGTCGTCCTCGTGGAGGCCGGGCCGCGCATCCTGCCGAGCTTCCCGGAGGACCTGGCCGCGAGCGCCGTCGAGCAGCTCGCCGAGCTCGGCGTCGAGGTGCAGACGCACGCGAAGGTCGTCGCGATCGATCAGCACGGCGTCGAGCTCGAAGGACCGGGTCAGGACGACGTGCCCGGCCTGGGCTCCGGTCGCGAGCGCACGCGCATCGACGCGGGCACCGTGCTCTGGGCCGCCGGCGTGCGCGCGAACGATCTCACGCGCAAGCTCCCGGGGGTGGAGCTGGATCGCCAAGGCCGCGTCGTCGTCGGGAAGGACTGCTCGATCCCCGGACACCCGGAGGTGTTCGCCATCGGCGACATGGCCCGCTTCGAGGAGGACGGCAGACCGCTCCCGGGCGTCAGCCCGGTCGCGATGCAGCAGGGCCGCTACGTGGCGAAGATCATCCGCTGGGAGGCGGAGAGCGACGGCCGCCCGCCGCGCGTCCCCTTCCGCTACCTCGACAAGGGCTCGATGGCGACGATCGGCCGCTCGCGCGCGATCGCGATGGTCGGCCAAACGTTGAAGATGCGGGGCTTCATCGCGTGGCTCGCGTGGCTCTTCATCCACATCTTCTACCTGATCGGCTTCCGCAACCGCATCGTCGTCTTGCTGAACTGGTTCTGGTCCTACGTCTCGTACGCCCGCGGCGCGCGCCTCATCACGTCGACCGGCTGGGCCCCGAGCCACGCCGCCGCCCGCGCCGAGGTCGGCCCGCGCATCTCCGAGGTGGCTCCTCCGCCCGAGGCGATCCCCGAATCGGTCCGCCCGCCGTCGAGCAGACGGCCTGCAGCCGCGGCGGCTCCGGTGCGGTGACGACGATCAGTCGGCGCAGGGATCGTCGACCGGCGCGCTCGCGACCGACGACCGCGGAGCGCCGAGGGGCCGGAGCTCGATCTCGTCGATGCGCGCGAACCCGTAGCCGGCGGCCTTCAGGCGCGGGACGATGTAGCGGACCATCTCGAGCGTCTTCTGACCGTTGCCGCCGGGCGGGCCGTCGTGGAGGAGGACGACGCCGCGCTTCTTCGCTTCGATCTCCTTGATGTAGAGGTCGCCGCACTCCTCGACGGTGCGCGTGCCGTTCTGCTCGTCCCAGCAGTCCCAGTCGGCGGCGGTCGAGTCGGTGAGCTGGTCGCCGATGTCCCAACCGACGGGGCCGTGGTACTTGTTCATCTCGCTTTCCGAGAGGGTCTTCATGACCAACTCGTTCCAGTCGCCGTACGGAGGACGGAAGTAGAGTTTGTCCTTCGGCACGTACTTCGAGAGGATCGCGTCGGTCTCGGCGACCTCCTTCAGGATGTCGTGCGTGTCGAGCGTCGTGAGCGCGGGATGCGTGTGCGTGTGATTCGCGAGGAGGTGCCCGTCGGCGATCGTCTGCTCGAGCACGTCCTCGCGACCGTTCACGTAGGCGCCGTTGATGAAGAACGTCGCCTTGATGCCTTGCTCGGCGAGGTACTTGGAGAGCTCCGCGGTCACCTCGGAGGGACCGTCGTCGAACGTGAGCGAGAGGGTCTGATCGGCCATCTGCGAGCCCGCGACCTCCTTCGCGTTGATCGCGCGCGTCCGCGTGCAGCTGGTCCCGTTGATCGAGTGCATCGGCGGATCGACGACCTCCGGCGTGACGCAGGCGGCCACCATCGCCATGGCCGGCAGCAGCATCGCGGCGAACGCTCGTCGTGTCTTCTCCATCGACCTCGCCTCCCCAGTCTCCGTTCCGCTGACAGTGTCCTTTTGCAGTCGGTGTGCCGCCCGACGGGACGGCAGACGCCCGCGATTCCGGACGCTTGGGGGGGCCGCGCCGAGCCCGTCGGACGGCTCGCCCGAGTTCGGTCCGACCGGAAAATTCCAATGGGAGTCGCCTAGATGGCGCGCGCGGGGATCGGCGAGCGGAGGAGAACGGACGGCGACAAGGGGGAGAAGGGAGCACCTCGCCCCTGGATCATTGGAGCGGACACTTCGGTGTACGCGTTCCCCACTCCCGGGACGGGCTCGCCCGGCGCGCGGGGCTCACCCCGCTCGGCGCCCCTCGAAGAGCGCCTTCGCCTCGCGCAGCTTCTCGATGGCGCGCGCGCGATCGCCGGTGCGGGCGTGCTCCCACCCCTGTCGCGCGAGGAGCGTGCCCAGCACCTCCGCCGAGCCCGCCTCCTTCGACACGACCGCCGCACGCCTCGCGAGCTCGGACGCGCGCTCCCTTCCTCGAGACGCGAGCACGTCTGCGAGCGCGAGGAAGCCGTCCGGCGGAGCGCCCGGCGCAGGGCGCGCGAGCCGCGCCTCGAACCACCGGGCCGCGGCGTCGTAGAGCTCGGGGTCTTCGTCGAGCAGCGCCGACCACGCGACGGCCAAGAGCGCGCGCGGCGCCCTCTCGCCGGACGCCTCCGCCTCCGCGAGCGCACCGAGAGCGCTGGCGGCACGCGCCGGAGCGCGGTCGCGCATCGCGACGGCGACATCGAGGATCTGCTGCAGGCGGTAGGCATGGCGGGCTCCCGCCGCGGGCGGCGGGTCTTCGCCGGTCTCGCGCGTGGGCTCGAAGCGTCCTCGCACGATGTCCTGCGCGCGGACGAGGATCGGCTCGATCGACGGATCGACGCGCGCCGCCTCGGCGAGCGCGGGCTCGAGCTCGGCATCGCTCGCGCGGACGAGCCGTTCGATGGCGCGGAGCACGGGCAGCGCTCGCGGCGCGACCTTCACGACGCGTTCTCGCCCGAAGAGCGCCACGAGCCGATCGAGCTCGAGCGGCGTCAGGGCTTCTCCCGCGTCGTCGACGAAGCGAGCGGCGACGGCGAGCGCACGCGCCGCGAGCGCCGGCTCCTCTCCGGACGCGAGCTCGTCGAGCGTCCCGATCGCGCCCGCGCGCACGAAGCGACTCGGAGACGAGAGCAAGACGCGCGCGATCGCGAGGCGCGTGCGCGGCGGGACCTTCGCGAGATCGACCTGGCGGGCCTCCTCGAGAGCCTCCGCCATCGTCGTCCAGGATCGCGCGAGGAGCACGCTCCGGCGCGCACGTGCCGCGGCCGCGATGTCGTCCGCCCCCTCCTTCACGGCGCGCTCGACCGCGTCTCGGAACGCGACCGCTGCCGCCGGATCGCGCGCGACGTCGAGGCAGCGAGCATGGAGGTAGAGCGACCGGGCCGTTCGGTGTCGACGCGCCTCCGCGCCCGCGAGCGCGACGGCCTCGGGCACCAGCTGGGCGCGCATCATCTGCTTGCAGAGCTCGGCGATGGCGTCGTCCCAGACGCCGCGGTCCACCGTCTCCCAGAGCGTCGTGAGCTCTCCGAGGGTATCGCGGTCGCGGAGCGCGAGCGCGCAGCGGAGCGCCGCGACGAGCGCCTCCCCGCGCACGGCCGGATCGGACGATTTTTTCGCGAGCGCCTTCCACGCGACGAGCCCCGCGCGCGGCCCCCCTCTCCGCTCGACGCGCTCCGCGAGCGCGATCGCGACCGTTCCCGTGACACCCATCGACGAAAGAAGCGATCAAGAACCGCCCGCGCCACGATCCGTCACGAGGCCGATCGACGGGAGGCGCTCCACCGCGGCCTCGATTCGCTCGATCTCGGCGTCGACGTTCTCGAGCGAACGGCGCAGCTCGGCAGGCTCCTTCTTCCCCTCCGCCTCCTTCACGGCGGCGAGCGGCTTCTTCACGCTCTCGAGCAGCCACCGCGCGATGCGAGCCTGCTCGGCGAGCTGCATCGCGCGGATCTCCTCCGTGGTGCTCGGGACGAGCTCGGCGAGGGTCTGCTCGACGCGCTGCGCCCGCCACGTGAGCGACATCGTCCTGCGCGCGATGTACGCAGGATCGTCGAGGCGCATGCGCGAGAACTCCTCCTGATACGCCGTCTCGCACAGCGCCTGGACCTCGTTGTAGACGCGACGCCACGTCGGACCGTCGGCCGCGGCGTGCGCCTCCATGGCCTTGTCGTAGAGCGCGTCGATGCGCTGCTCCCACTCGGAGCGGTCCATCCCCATCAGCATGCCGCTCGAGCGATAGACGACGCGGCGGAGCGTATCGAACGCGTCCTCCATCCGCGACATCGGCGGCACGAGCTGCTCGCCGACGCCGCCGTGGAACTCCTCGATGAGATGGCGGAGCCGGTCGCAGAGCGCGGCGAGCTTGTCCGGATCCGTGTGGAGGACCTCGCGGATCCCGACGACGAGATGATCGGCCTCGCGCGCGAACTCCGATCCGAGGCCGCCCCACAACGAGCGGCGCGCCTTCTCCGCACGCTCGAGCAGCGCCTCGACGTCGCTCGCGTCGTTCGTCGGGCTCGGCGGCGGCTCGATGTGCGCCTGGATCTGCTGCGAGCCGACCGTCGCTTGCGCCTCGAGGCGCATCGACTCGTCGCACCGGAGGACGATCTCGACCGGGCTGCCGACCGGCAGATCCTTCGGCACGTCGATCGCGAGCGTCTTGATCGGCAGCCGGTTCTGGAGGATGCGCAGGACGACGGCGCCGCTCTGATCCGCGGTGAAGAAGAGGTGCGCCACCTGCGCGGGCAAGCCGGTCCCGCGCGCGAGGAGCACCTTGCGATCGCGCCGCCCGCCACGGACGACCTCGAGTGCGATGTCCTTCGCCACCACGGACGCGCGCGACAGCGCCGTCGGGCGCGGGCGAAGGTCGCCTCGGTGGAGCACGAGGGGCAGCTCGGCGACGGGCGCGCCGATCGAGTTCTGGAGCGCGAGCGTCACGTGCGTCTCCTCGGTCTCGCCGAGCGGCAGCTCGAGGCGCATCGGCTCCTTCGCGAGCGGGCGCTCGGCCAGCGCGTGCTCCTCCTGCCAGACCGCCAGGTGGGCGGCGTTCGCGGGCGCCTCCTCGACCGTGAGGCCGAGACGGAGCTTGTTCGTCTGCGCGACGAGCGGCGTCGTCACCCGCACGCGCACGCCCTGATCGCCGATGAGGGTGCCTCCGACGTGCGCCGCGTGCACCGCCGCGCCGAGCGCGACGCAGGTGTCGACGTCGTCGCGGAGCGGCTCCTCGCTCTTCTTGCAGAACGCCTCCGTCACGCGACGGACCACGAGCGGCACACGCGTCGAGCCGCCGACGAGGATGACGTGATCGATGTCCTCCACGCCGACGTTGGCGACCTCGCGGGCTCGCGCGAGCGCGCGCTCGCAGCACGCGATCGTGGTGTCGACGAGATCGCCGATGATCTGCTCGTACTCGGCGCGGCCCACCTCGCTCTCGAACGAGATGATCTCGCCCGCCTTGTCCTTCGCGACCTCGCTCTTGTTGACGTGGACGACCTCGGTCGTCGACAGCGACTCCTTGATCTCCTGCGCGAGATGGACGAGCCGCCCGAACAGACGCCGGTCGTCCTCGTTGCCCTTCACGTCGAGGTCGAGCGCGTAGCCCCTCTCCGCGAGCTGCTTGCGGAGATGCTCGGCGTAGCGCCGATCGAAGTCGTCTCCGCCGAGGTAGTTGTCGCCGTCGATCGCGAGGACCTGGTACTCGCCCCCGACGCAACGAAGGATCGAGACGTCGAACGTGCCTCCGCCGAGGTCGTAGACGAGGAAGTTGCCGTCGCCGAGGCGGCGCTTCCACGTGTGATAGATGGCCGCTGCCGTCGGCTCCTGCAGGATGCCGATCACGTCGAGCCCGGCGAGCTCGCCTGCCCGCCGCGTCGCCTCGACCTGCGGAGCGTCGAAGTACGCGGGCACGGTGATCACCGCGCGGGTGACCGGGAGCTCGAAGGTGCTCGACCCCGCCTTGAGCGGTTTCTGCGCGAGCGTCTCGCGGATCCGATCGCGCAGCTCGGCCAGGATCTTGGCGCTCACCTCCTCCGGCGACAGCTCGTGTGGGCCGATCTTCACCTTGGCCTTCTGGCCCATCTTGCGCTTGATGGACTCGATCGGCGCTTGCGAGGTGCCGCGCTTGCTGCGCGCCTGATGGCCGACGACGAACGCGCCGGACTTCTCGTCCCAAGCGACCGCAGACGGGACCGTCCGCCGCCCGAAGCGATCCGCATGGATGACGAGCTCACGCTCCGACGGCGGCAACCATGCGACCTCGGAGTTGGTCGTCCCGAGGTCGATTCCGACGGCGCGATCCAGAAAGGGCATGCGAAGAGGTTAGTCAGCGCGAAAGGCCCCGGCTAGAGGCGGCCGCTAGAGCCATGGATCGTCGTCGAGCGGCGGCGGTCGATCCGATTCTGCCGCGTCGCTCGGCGCGACACCTCGCCCTGCATCGGCGCCGGCCGCGAGCGCCGCCGAGAGGCTCGGCCTCGGCGCGAGCTCGCGCAGGCCGAGCGCACGAGGGCTCGGCACGCGCCTGCGCGCGAGCGGCGGCGGCATTCCGAGCGGCGGCCGTGTCTCCGGATGCGCGAAGAGCGCGGCCCGGAGGCGGCGGGCCGGATGGAGCGTCAGCTCTTCCCAGGCGGAACGGATGCGCTCCCTCTCGGCTTCGTCCGTCGCGTCCTCGGCGAGCTCCCGGAGCCGCTGCGTGATCGCCTCGATACCCTCGCGTGGATCGAGGTCGTAGCGCTCGAACGGGTTCTCCGCATCGGCGGAGCGGCGCGGACGGTTCGCGTCTCCCACGCCAGGAGGAATAGCGCCGTTCGCGCGCGGTGCGTAGCCTGCGGATCGTGGGTGCGAACGGGGGACCGAACGGCGACGCGAGAGCGCGGCGGAAGCGTCGCTTCTTCCTGATCCGCGTGTCGATCCTCCTCTTCGTCCTCTTCGTCGTCGTGCTCTACGCGGTACGCGACTGGTGGAGCCGAAAGGAGCGGCGGAGCTGGAATCGCACCCTCGACGTGGCGGTCGTGCTCGTCCGCGTGGACGGCGAACGTCGTGTCGACGAGGAGGCGATCGGGCTGCTCGTCGAGCGCTCCGGTGCGCTCGAGGAGCGGCTCCACGCGGAGGCCGCGCGCTACCGTCCCGGCTCGCCGAAGCCGTTCCGGTTTCGCGTCTTCGGTCCGGTGGACGTCGCGTCGGCGCCGCCCGAGCCGGAGGGCGACGGCGCCCTGGATCTCGTGAAGCACACGGCGCGGCTCGCCGCATGGCTGCGCGACGTGGATCCGCGGGCGGGGGTCGTCCCGGAGCACTGGGACACACGCATCTACGTACGCGTGCGCCGGCCCGCGGGCCGCAAGGCGCCCGCATTCGTCGAGGGTCGGAGCCAGCAGAACGGACGCATCGGCATCGTCGGCGTCGACCTCGACGCGGCGATGGTGGACGTCACCCTGTTCGTCGTCGCGCACGAGCTGATGCACACGCTGGGCGCGACCGACAAGTACGACGACCTCGGGCGCCCGCGCGTCCCCGAGGGGCTCGCCGAGCCCGATCGCTCTCCGCTCTACCCGCAGCCGTTCGCCGAGGTCATGGCGCGAAACCGCCCGCTCTCGCCCGGCAAGGACACGATCCCCGAGTCGCTCGACGAGCTCGCCGTGGGACCGCTCACGGCGAAGGAGATCGGTTGGGTCCGCTGACCTGCACCATCACGCGCCGTGCCGCGCGCGCTTCACGCGCTCCAGAATCTCCTTTGCCGCCGCGACCTCGCTCGCCCTCGGATTGAGCGACTCGGCGCGTTCGATGAGCGCTGCGGCACGCTCGATTTCGCTGTTGTGCGTGAAGAACGTCATCGTCCGCAGCGCGTCCATCGCGCGCGCGCAAAGGAACGTCGCGAGCACGAGGCGCCCGTTCCGATGCGTCGGACAGATGCGGACCGCCTTCTCGGCCAGCTCGATTTTCCGGTCGAGCCCCGGCTCGACCTCGGCGAGGAAGACGAACATCTGAGCGCACCCCGCCGCATAGGCGATGCGCGAGGGATCGGTCTCGATCCGCGCCGCCAGGCTGTCGAACATCGGCCGGAACGGGTCGAGCAGACGGCGGAGCGCCTCCCAGTCGCGTGCGCGATAGAGCTCCCAGCCGAGGTCGTCGATGCGATCGACGACGAACTGCTCGACCGCCTCGTCCTTGGACGCCCATGCCCAGACATCGATCGCGCGAGGAAGCAAGGTGGGTCCCGCGGTCGCGAGCTCGCCGCGAGCGCTCGCGTCGTCGAGCGCCTCGCCGATGACGCCGAGCGCGGCCTCGATGACACCGTTGCGACGTCGCTCCGCGTCTGCGCGCACTCGTTTCGCCGTCGCAGGCGAGGCGCCGGCGAGACGCACCGCTTCGTCCGTCCGCGAGAGCGCGAGGAGGGCGGCCTTCCCCGACGGGGTCAGGTCGCGAGCGGCCGCCTCGGCGCGTCGAGCCAAGTCCGCGAGGACCTCGAGGGGCACGCGCTCGGGCGAGATCCCGATGTCTTGCGGCCCACGCGGCCGCCGCGCAGCGTCGCCGAGCACCGCGTTCTCGAGCCGCGAGAGGTAATCGTGCTCCTCCGCCAGCGCCAGCCACGCCGCGAGCGACCTGACCCACGCGGTCGCCGCGACCTCCGGCGCTCCGTGCTCGAGCGCAGCCGCGACCTTCGCGTAGAAGAGGGCGAGGTGGTGCAGCAGCGCAGGTGGACAGCCGTCGAGGCGTACGGCCTCGACGAAGCGGGCGAGCGCCTCGATTTCGGAGCGCCCCGCGAGCACCGCGGACACGACCTCCGCTCCGGAAGGCAGCCGCCGGAGCTCGGAGACGAGCCCGGACGCGCGCGCCGGCAGCGCGGGAGGAGGCGTCGCGCCGGGAGCGGACGACACGAGGAACGCGAACAGCCGCTCCGTCAGCACCTCGTCCTCGAGTCGCTGAAGCAGATCCTCGTCCTCGGTCCTCCAAGGCATCGCCGACGAGTGTAGGGCCTACACCGGGAAACGTCCTACCGAGCCACGCGGTCGAGTCGCTTTGTCCGCCCGATGCACTAAGTTTGAAGGTAGTGCTCGCGCCCTATCGCATCGCCGCACCGCCGGAGCCGGAGGCGCCCGATCCGGTGGATGAATACGAAGCGCTCCTCCGTGCGCGGGCGCTGCGCGCGCGCCTCGTCGTCACCGCGACGGTCGCCGTGATCGGGGCACTCTCCGCCGTCGCGCTGCTGGAGTCCCCTCCTCCGAAGGCGGTGAAGCACGAGGCCGCGGAGAAGCTCCTCGCGGCTCGCCTCGCGCAGACGCGCGAGCGGATCACGGCCGTACGCGCACGCGCGGCGGAGGAGCAGGCACGCTTCGCCGCCGCAATCATCGCGGCGTCGGAGACCGCGGAGCTCCCCGCCGAGGGCCCGTGCCCGGTCCGGTTGCCCGAGGCGAACCGTCTCGTCCAAGGCTCGCAGGCTTTTCCGCTGCTCGTCGTCGCGCGCGGAGACCACGACGTGCCGAGCCCGTCGATCGCCGCGCTGCTCGCCGACGTCCAGCGCGCCGAAGAGCACCTCGATCGCGGCCGCCTGATGGACGGCATCCTCTACGCGAACGCGCTCGAGTCGAAGACACGCTTGAAGCAGGACGTCGTGGTGGTCGCCACCTCCATGAAGCGTCCGGTCCGCACGAACGTGCGGACGTACGAGCCCGGCGAGATCGAGGGGCGCGCGTACGTCTACGACTTCACCGAGCGCCGGGTCGTCTGCGCCGGCGACGTGCGAGCATCGAGCTCTCGCCGGATCGAGTACTCGTACCTGCCGGCACATCTCGACGGTCCCATCGCCCTCGCCCAGGGCCCGAGGCTCTCGGCCGAGCTCGACTTCGATCTCGACGTCCAGCTCCAGCGGGCGATCGCTCGGAGCGCGCTCGCGGCGGTCGCGCCCTGACGTGTGGCGCTCAGTCCAAGCACTCGCGCTTGTACTTGCGGTGCCCCGCCTCGTCGACGATGTACGGCGGGTTGCAGCCGTTCTTCCCGGCGACCGCCGTGCTCGCCGGTCGGAACGTCGGCGCCGGCGTCGGACGCGGTTTCGTCGTCGGCTGGATCGATGCCGTCGCCGACGCGACGGCCCCGTTGCCCTGCTCGGATACTACCGACGCCGACGGAGCGGCCACGGGCGCGGAGGCGCTCGCCGGTGGAGCGCTCGGCGCGGGTCTCGCCGCAGCGCTGGACTCGGAGCGCGGCGTGGGTGCGGGCGGTGCCGCAGCGGCCGACGACGCCGCCGGTCCCTCGCCGCGCTCGAGGAGCGCCCAGGCGCCGAGCACGACGCCGATGACAGCGAGCGCTCCGAGGAAGCTCACGACCGCGACCATCACCCCGACGCTGCGGGGGTCCGGCGTACGCGCAGCCGGGACCTCGGCGACTGCCGGCGTCGACGTCTGCATGGTCGCGTCGACCGCACCGACCGCGGCTTCGCCTCCGTTCGAGCCGAACGGCGGATGCTGGCCCGACGTGCGCGCCGCCGCGAGGCGTGCAGACGACGGCTGCGCGCTCTCGATCGCCGGGGGCGGCGTCGACTTCGGGATCGTGATGCTGCTCGAGGCCCGCTCCATCGCCGAGATCCTCTCGGCGCGCGCGCGGAGGACGTCGCGGGCGAGCTCCTCGACCCACTCGCCCACGTCGCTCGGAGACGCGAGACCGACGACCCGCTCGAGCTCGACCGCCATCTCGCGGGCGGTCTGGAATCGGGTCGCGGGGTCCACCGAGAGTCCTCGGAGGACGATGGCGTCGAGCTCCGGAGGGACCTCCGGCCGGTACTTGCTCGGAGGGTCGAAGTTGCCCTTCATGACGCGGGAGACGACGTCGTAGTCCTTCGCGCCCTCGTGCATCCGGCGCCCCGCGAGCGCCTCCCAGAGGACGATCGCCGCCGCGAACACGTCCGCGCGACGATCGACCTTTCCCCGGATCTGCTCCGGGGCCATGTACGTCAGCTTGCCCTTGATCTGCCCCTCGCGCGTCACCTGCGCGCGGCCGGCGGCCTTCGCGACGCCGAAGTCGAGCACGCGCGCGACGCCGTCGACACCGACGACGATGTTCTGGGGCGAGACGTCACGGTGGACGACGTCGAGCAGCTCTCCGTCGGGGCCCTTGGTCTCGTGCGCCGCGTGCAGGCCGAGCAGCGCGCCGTGCATCACGGCGCTCACCACCTTGAGCGGGGCCTCCGTGTTCGAGGCGCGGCACTGGCGGAGCAGCCTCGAGAGCGACTCGCCGTGCACGTACTCCATGACGAGGAGCAGCCCCTCGGGCGAGTCGATGACGTCGACCACCGGCACGACGTTCGGATGGCGAATGCGCGCGACGATGCGCGCCTCGTCCATGAACATCGTGACGAACTCCTGATCCTTGCTGAAGTGCGTGTGCAGTCGCTTGATCGCGACCGTGCGCGCGAAGCCCACCGACCCGAGCAGACGCCCGAGATGCACCGTCGCCATGCCGCCCGACGCGAGCACGTCGAACAGTGCATAACGGCCGATGATGAGCGGATCGGAATCCGCCCGCGGCGCGGCGGCGTCTGTCACGACCGTTCAAGCGTAACAGGTGCTTGCGCGCGTGCACAAAGCACGACGGCGCGTCGCCGCGCGAGGATCAGGGAGCGCCTGCCAGGTCGTTCAGGTCTGCGGCAAACGCGTAGAGGAAGAAGAAGAAGTAGACGATGAATCCGCGCGGCGGCTTCTGGACTCCGCGCATCTGCTTGGCCTTCGCCATCTCCCCGGGGATGACGACCCACATCCAGTACCAGTTGTAGAAGGGGACGATGAACGGCCACCAGGCCAGGGCGGCGTTCCCCGTCACGCTCTTCAGCTCGTTCGTCATCTTCATGACGGACATGAGCGCCATGACGAACGCGACGAGGCCGAACAGGTTGCCGATGTAACCGAGGGCCGCGACCTCGGTGACCATCACGAGGATGGTGGCGATGATGTTGCCGACGAAACCGATCCCGAACGGGATCAACATCGTCATGACGGCGTTGCGCTGCGTCGGACGCACTCCCCCGGGCGCCTGGCCGAAGCCGGGCATGCCCTGCATGCCCTGTTGCATCGCGCCGAACGCGCCCTGAGCGGCGGCGCCGAAGCCGCCTGCGGGCGGCGGCTGACCGTAGCCAGGCTGGCCAGGCGGCTGACCATAGCCAGGCTGGCCAGGCGGCTGACCATAGCCGGGCTGCCCGCCCGGAGGTTGGCCGTATCCCGGCGCTCCCCCAGGAGGCTGACCGTAACCGGGCTGCTGCTGGCCGAAGCCGGGTTGTGCGCCCGGCTGCCCGTACCCAGGCTGTCCGCCCGGGGGCTGACCATATCCAGGCGGCGCGCCCGGCTGGGGCGGTTGACCGTAGCCCGGCGGAGCCGGTTGCGGCTGCCCGAATCCGCCCTGCGGCTGACCGTAGCCGCCTTGTTGCGGAGCACCGGGCTGCCCATATCCAGGCTGCGGCGCACCAGGTTGACCATATCCAGGCTGCTGCGGCTGACCGAAGCCTTGAGGCTGTCCGGGATAGCCGCCGCCAGGCGGATAGCCGGGGGGATAGTTGCCACCGGGGGGTTGGTTCATGTGGCTATCTTACGCTGGCTTCGCTATTGCGATCACCTTTTGTTCGCGAGCACATCGCCGAACGCATCCACCAGCACGATCACAACGGAAATTGCGGCTTCTACCATCAAACCTCTTCTATGAGCGGCGCCGTTCGTCGGTGCCGGCGTCACGAAGAGAGGCCCGGAGAAGCCGGTCAGCGTTTCGTCGGAGCGCGCGGACGAGCGGGGCGCTTCGGTGCACCATGCACGTATTTCTTTGCAGGTTGCACGTATGCCTTCTGCTTTCCCGTCGGGGGCGGCGCGGGCTCGGGGACGGCGGACGCAGTGGCGGCGGACACCGTGACGGACGGCGTCGCGGGCGGCAGCGCCGACACGGCGGGCGGCGGCGCAGAAGCGGTCTTGGCCGGCTGCTCGGAAGGAGCGACCACGGCGGCGACCGCAGACACCTCGCGCGCCGCGACCGGCCGCGGCTGCGCGACACGGTACGCGAGCAAAGCGGCCGTGGCGGCGAGGAAGAAGGCGGCGCCCATACCGAGCACCGCGGTGCTCGCGCGGCGCTTGCGCTTCTGCAGCGCGGCCCAGTCTTGCGCCACGTAGTAGCTGAGGTCGGTCCCCTCCGGCTCCGTCACCTCGACGTCCGTCGGCGCGACGGGCACCATGCTCGACGCGGGCGTCGCCACGCCCAACGGCGAGATCGACGAGAGCGATCCCACCTCGCGCGTGACGTTCGTCAGCCCACCGAGGACGCCGATCGATCCGAAGGGCGCGAGCGCTCGTGCGAACATCGCGGCGCTCTGCCAACGCTGCTCGCGGTCACGCGTGAGCGCGCGCGAGATGGCGGCGACGAGGGCGTGCGGGACGTCCGGACGGAGCGCCTGGATCGGACACGGGTCCTCGGAGACCACGCGATCGAGCACCTCCTTCACGGTGTCCCCGGCGAACGCCATCCGTCCCGTGAGGAGCTCGTAGAGGATCGCGCCGAGCGCCCAGATGTCGACGCGATGGTCGACGTGCATCGGATCCGTGACCTGCTCCGGCGCCATGTACGCCGGCGTCCCGAGGCTGCGCGTCTCCTTCGTGAGCCTCTTGATCTGCCGGCGCTGCGACCGCGTCGCCGACGTGTTCGTCGTCTTCGAGATCCCGAAGTCGAGGACCTTCACACGCCGCGATCCATCGGGCCTGCGCGCGAGGAACAGGTTCGCAGGCTTCAGGTCCCGATGCACGATGCCGAGCTGGTGCGCGGCGGCGATGGCGTCGAGCGCTTGGAGCACGTAATCGACCGCCTCGACGATCTCGAGCCGACCGCGCGCTTCCAGCTCCTCCTCGAGGTCGTTGCCGTCGAGGTACTCCATCACCATGTACGGGACGCCGCTCGCGAGCATCGCGACGTCCGAGACGCGACACACGTAGTCGGAGTCGATCCGAGCAGCGGCGCGAGCCTCGTTGAGGAAGCGCGCGATCGACTCCTCCTTCGATCCGAAGCCGTGCTCGACGAGGAACTTGATCGCGACGACTTGATCGAGCGTCGTGTGGCGCGCAGCCACCACGAGGCCCATGGCACCGACGCCCACGACGCGCTCGACGCGGTACTTGTCGACCACGTCGCCGACGTTCACGGGTAACTGCGTTCCTCGGAACGGGGCGAGCTCAGCCACCTTTCACAAGATAGCGGACGAACGACGAGAGGAAAGGTCGCGCCATTCGTTTTCTCTCGGAAAACGCAGTCGAAATCGGGCGGAACTTTTCGTCCTCCGCGGACGCGACGTGGCGGGCTCGATCCATGCGCACGCCATGCGCACGCGCGTTCTCGAGCCGCGCACGTCGACGCGTTTCGTACGCACGTGAGCGCGCGTGACGAGCATGAGCGTCGACGCGCGTCGCTGTGGGCGCGCGACCACGCACGCGGGCTCTCCACCCCAAGTCGTGCGAGCAGGGTGGATCGAAGGATCCAACCCGCCGCGCCGGTCACGCACAAATACCGACGCGCGCGCCCCGCCTCGAGAGCGTGAGCGCGCGCGGGGCGCCGCTTCTCAGCGACGCGCGCCGAACGTGTCGACGCACGTCACCAGCCGCACTGCTCTCCCTTGTTCTGGTCCTTGAGCCACGCGCGGAGCGGCTCGAAGTACTCGACGAGCGCGGACGCATCCGCCTTCGTCTCGCCGGAGAGCACGGCGAGCGCCTCGGGCCAGGGCTTGCTCTGTCCCAGCTCGAGCATCGCCTTCAACTTCGCGCCCGCTTCCTTGTTGCCGTAGATGCTGCACGCATCGAGCGGGCCGTTGTGACCGGCCGCCTTGCAGAGCGCGCGGTGGAACTGGAACTGATAGATGCGCGCGAGGAAGTACCGGATGTACGGGGTCGATCCGGGGATGTGGTACTTCGCGCCGGGATCGAAGTCGGCCTCGCTGCGCGGCGTCGGCGGCGCAACGCCCTGGTACTTCGTACGGAGCGCCCACCACGCCTCGTTGTACTTGTCCTTCGGCGTCTTGCCGGAGAACACGTCCCATCGCCACTTGTCGATCAAGAGGCCGAACGGGAGAAAGGCGATCTTGTCGAGCGCCATCTTCATCTGGAAGTTGATGCGCCCCTTGTCGCCCTTCGGCAGCGTGTCGAGCAGACCGAGGTTCTTCAGGTACTCCGGCGTGACGGACAGCGCGAGGGTGTCGCCGATGCCCTCGTGGAAGCCGTCGTTCGCGCCCTGCTGAAAGAGGATCGGCAGCTTGTTGTAGTAGTGGAAGTAGTAGTTGTGCCCGAGCTCGTGGTGGATCGTGACGAGATCCTCCTCCGTCGGCTCGATGCACATCTTGATGCGCAGGTCGTCGTTCCAGCCGACGTCCCATGCGCTCGCGTGGCAGACGACCTCGCGATCCTTCGGTCGCGTGAAGAGCGAGCGCTCCCAGAACGTCTTCGGCAGCGGATCGAGGCCGAGCGAGGTGAAGAACTTCTCACCGAGCTCGACCATCTTCTTCGCGTCGTACTTCTTCGCGACGAGCTTCTTGTCGACGTCGAGCGATCCCTGACCCGGGTACGGCTCGACGAGGTCGTAGATGCCGTCCCACTGCTGCGCCCACATGTTGCCGAGCAGGTGGGCCGGGATCGGTCCCTTCTCCGGAACCTTCTCCTTGCCGTACTTCGCGCGCAGCTTCTTGCGCACGTAGCAGTGGAGGTCGTCGTAGAGCGGCTTGACGTCCTGCCAGAGGCGCTCGATGTCGGCCTCGAACTCCTCGGGGGACATGTCGTAGGCGGATCGCCAGAGCGCGCCCATGTCCGCGAAGCCGATCTCCTTCGCGCCCTTGTTCCCGAGCTCCACGTAGCGCGCGTACGTGTCCTTCATCGGCGGCGCGATCGCGTGCCAGCCGGTCCACGCCTCGACGAGCTCGTCGTAGTTGCGCGACTTCTTGAGGATGCGCGACAGGTCGTCGAGCTTGAGGCACTTCTTCTCGGCGTCGGCCTTGCCGCCTTTCGCGGCCGCCTTCGCGAGCGGCGAGCCGGCCGGCGGGCAGTACTCGCCCTTGCCGTACATCGCGATCAGCTTCGCCTGCGCCTCGGCGAGCTCGCGACGCTCCTCCGGGTTCGTGGGCGCGGGCACGAGCTGCGCGAGCTTGAGGAGCATGAGCTGGCGCGCCGTCACCGGATCGAGCCCCGGCACGCCCTCGAATCGACGCGCCCGCTGGATGGCGTCCGCGACGTACGCGGCGGTCGCCTCCTCTCCCGCGGTGACGAGCGCCTGGGTGTCCTCGGTGATGAAGTTCTGGTTCACCCACGCCGCTTGGTCACGCGCGACCCAGAGCCTCCGGAGCTCCTTGTCGACCTCCGCGATGAACTTCCTCGCCTCGTCGGGCGTCGGAACGTGCGCCTGCGCAGCGACCGGCGCTTCGGTCACCGGCTCCGGACACTTCGGGCACGGCGCGGCAGGCGGGGGCTGACCGCCACAAGCGGCGGCGAGAGCGAATGCGACGACGGGAGCGAAAGAATTCACGAGGCGACGCATCACGCCGGCGCTTCTACCGCGACGTGTCGGCGAAACCAACCACCGACCGGGACGATCCGGATGCCGCTCGGTCGTTCGGATTGGGTCGATTTGGGTCAACCGCGGGCCACACCCGCGGTGCGACCTCGCGTTGACACCTTGTCATCGGCTGCGCTCGTGAAGGCCTCTTCGAACGCCAAGATGTCGGAGATTGCAGGCTCGACCGTGAGAGCTCGCGCAGATCCGGGCGATTTCGCGCCGGCACGGTCATCGCAGTGAGCTCCATCGCCATGGTGCTCCGCAGGGTCGCCTCGTACGCCGTGCCGCTCGGAGCGGCGCTCGCAGCCTTCCTCCACGCGCACGCCGTCGGCGCGCTCATCGACGGGACGACCTCGCCCGCGGCAGCGGTCGCACCGTTCGCCGAGGCCCGCGCCGCCGCGCGCACCACCGCCGGCGAGGAGGTCCGGTGGCTCGACCTGGGCACGGACGAAGCGCTCCCCGTTCGCGCCATCTTCGAAGCGCTGTGGGGCGACGAGCGCATCTTCGTGTCCTGCAGCGACACGCTCTGCGAGGCGCGGGTGCTCGCCCGTCCGGGCGCGCGACCGTTGTAGGCCTTCGGTCTCCAGTCGGATCAGGCCTCGGGCCTCAGGCCTCGGGCCTCATTTCCCTTCGGGAGGCCTCAGGCCTCCAGCTCGTTCCAGACTGCCGATCTCCAGCACGGCTCTCGAGCCTCGGGGACGGCGCGGCTGAAGCCGGCTGCGGTTCGCCCCTGCTGGAGACCGGAGAACTGAAGTCCCCTGGAGCCTGGAGCCTGGAGCCCGACGTCACTGTCCCCGCACATACGCCTCGACCGCATCCCGCAGGCGCTCGATGCCGGCGACGACGCGATCGGGCGGGACGCTCGTGAAGCAGAGGCGCGCGAACGTGGTGTAGCCGGCGCCGAAGGCCTCGCCTGGTGCGAGGAGGACGCCGCGATCGACGGCGCGCTCGAGGATGGCGTAGAGGGCGCGATCGGCCGGTCGTCGTTCGATGGCGGGCGCGAAGTCGATGAAGAGGTACGTCGCGCCCTCGGCGAGGTGGAAGCGGACGGGGGCACCTTCGAGCGCGCGCACGGAGAGATCGCGCGCCTCGCGGTAGGCTTCGCGCGCCGCCGCCGGGAAGGCGTCGTCGGCGAGCGCCGCGACGGCTGCGCGCTGCATCGCGACGGACACGTTGAAGGCGGTGTGCGTCGAGATCCGTCGGCCCGCGGCGACGACGGGCTCCGGCGCGGCGACGAAGCCCACGCGCAAGCCGGCGAGCGCGTGGCTCTTCGAGAGCGAGCCGAGCACGATCGTCCTCTCGCGCATTCCGTCGAGCGTCGCGATGGAAGGCCCCGCCTCGGGCCCGAACACGACGTCGGAGTAGACCTCGTCCGCGAAGACCCAGAGGTCGCGCTCGCGCGCGAACGCGGCGATGCGCTCGACCTGCGCGCGCGTGAGCACCTTGCCGTCGGGGTTGTTCGGCGTGATGAAGTAGACGGCCTTCGTGCGCGTGGTCGCCGCCTCGGCGAGCAACGCCGCCGGATCGAGCGACGGGTCCTCGTAGAGCCGCTGCGTGAGCGGCGCCTCGACCGGAATCGCGCCGCACGCGGTGAAGACCCCCGGCGCGAGCGGCCAGTACGGCGATGCGAGGACGACCTCGTCGCCGGGATCGAGCACGGTCTGCGCCGCGCAGTAGAGGGCGTGCGTCCCGCCGTTGCCGATCAGCACCTCGGTCGCCGGATTGGCCTCGATGCCGCGTCGTGAGAGCACGCGCGCGATCGCCACGCGGAGCGCGTCGATCCCGGCGGTCGGCCCATACCGATGCAGCGAGGCGTCGTCGGGATCCAATCCCCCGAGCACGCGCCGCGCCTCGACCGGCGGCGGCAGGTGCGTGTCGCCGATGTGCAGCGGGATGAGGTCCGCCCCCTTCTCCGCCATGCGATCGATGCGCGCCTGCAGCTCGGCGAAGACGGCCGGACGAATGCGACGTGCGACGTCGGAGAGGGGGCGCATACGAGGAGGCTCCAGGCTCCGGGCTAGAGGGGCTTCAGACTTCAGGTCCAGACTTCAGTCTCCAGTCTCCAGACTCCAGTCTCCAGTACGGGCGATCGCCGCCATCGTGCTCCAACCGCGCGGTTCAGGCGCACTTTCCAAAGAGAAGATCCCCGCCGCTGCCGGCGAGGACGCCGGCAGTCTCGCAAGGACCCACTGGAGCCTGGAGCCTGGAGCCTCGATAGGCCTGGAGCCTGGAGGCTCAAAATCCCAGCTGCGCTCCGATCTCCGGGCCGATGCTCGGAGCGAACGCGTTGAGGAAGGCCAGGTTGCCCCGGAGGCCGAACGTGAAGGCCAGGTTGTCCTTCACCGTGAGGCGACCGCCGCCGCCGAGCGCGAGGAACGCCGGTCCGGCGAGGTGCCAGGCGTCGACCTCGCGCCGCTGCAGACCGGTCGCTTGCTCCTCGATGACCTGCACGGGGATCCTCGTCTCGAACTGGCTGATGCCGATGCCGGCGAAGGCGTAGGGCGCGAAACCGCTCTTGAAGAGCGCGTCCTTCCCAAAGACGTACGTCCCGCGGAGCTCGAGATGCACAGGCACTGCGAGACGCTTACCATCCTGCCCCGCGGCCTCGCCCGGGTATGTGTTGAACGCCAGACCGAGGCGCCCGCCGATGAGCACGTTCGGCGACACGGCGTAGTCGAGCGAGAGCATCAGGCGGATGTTGCCGAGCGCACCGCCGCCGGAGACCTTGTCGGAGCCTCGCTCCGCGGAGGGACGGATCGCGTCGTTCTCTGCTTTCGCATCGCGCGCACGCGACGGGTAGTCACTACCGTCACTCCGCGTGCAGTAGTAGTTCTTGTCGTTGACGGGGTACGTATCGTCCCTGAGCTTGCAGACGTCCTCCGCCGTCGGGACGAACGAGTAGTCGAGCGCGCCGGCGATGCCGACCCACCACCGCTTGCCCTTCTTCTTGCGGTAGTCGGTGCACTTGTTGTCGACGCACTTGTTGCTCTTGCAATCGCTGTCTTCCTCGCAGAACTCGCCGCCGTCCTTGCCCCACGGCTCCTCTTCCTCTTCGCCGTCCGAGGGCGTGGTCGTGTCCTTGCTCGGCTTCTTGCAGCCGGGGAAGTTGGGCGGGCAGTCGCCCGTGTCCGCGCACTGCGTGGGCGGCGAGGCGCCCGGCAGGTGCGGCGGCTCCTCGACCGGCTCGTTCGTGATCGGGACCTTGTACGGGTTGTTGCGATCGCCGCCGACCGCGACCGGGTCGTTGTTCGCGTCGAAACCCTGGATGTAGTACTGCGTCGTGCCCTGCTGGACGTCGCCGCAGGGGAGAAGGCCGCCCCAGCCCTTTTCACCCATCTTCTGGAGCTCGACCTTCTTCCACTCGGTCATCCCGAAGCCCTTGTATCGGACGATGACCTTCACGAGCTGCTCGTCGCCCTCGTACTCGACGTAGACGGGGATCGCCGTACGAACCTGCTGCTTCTCGACGGGCGTGTGCTTGAAGTCGCCTTCGGGCTGCTCGCCGGTCGCCGCGCCGGCCGACGGCCGCGCAGGAGCCGCGCCGCCCCCGCCCGCGCGCTTCTTCGCCTCGGCGAAGGCCGCCTCGAGATCCTTCGTCTTCAGATCGGGGTCGAGCTCGACCGAGGGGTCGATCTGGATCGCCTCGACGAAGTTGGCGATGCCCTTCTCCCTGTCGAGACCGCCTCCGATCTGCACGACGCCGAGGTCGCGCCTCAAGAGGGCGCGCAGCTGCGCGGAGCACTGATCCGTGCCGCACTGGGCGATGGCCTTTTCGAGCTTCTCCGCCGCCTTCGTGAAGTCCGTCGCCAGGTAGTCCTCCTCCATCGCCTTCTTCTGAAGGGCCTTGGCGGAAGCTTCGGCCTTGCCCTGCGCCCCTGCGTTCGGCGCGAGGACGGTGACGGAGAGCGCGAGCGCCAGGGACAGGAAGACGGCGAACGGGCGCAACGATCGGAGGTCGGGCTTGCCCCGACGCAGGTCGTGTCTCGAAACGTTCACGGGCCGGTCCATTACACCGGATTCGGATTTTTGGGGCTGACAAAGCGCCCCGCCGGGCGCCTCGGCGGCCCGGAAGACGTGGTCGAGACGTTCGCTGCGATCTGCAAGCGTCCGCACGACTCGCGCGCGCGTCCGCCCCGATGCTCGGCCGTCAGCGCCTCACGGGCTCGTGGCCTCGGTGCGAATGAACTGGACGCGGCGGTTCAGGGCCCTGTTCTCCGCCGTGGTGTTCGGCACGAGGGGCTGCGTCATGCCGTATCCCTTCGCGACCAGGCGCGACGCGGCGATGCCCTTCTTCACGAGGTACGCCTTCACGGCGTCGGCGCGCTGCTGCGACAGCTTCTGGTTGTACGCGGCGTTGCCGACGTTGTCCGTGTGGCCCTGGACCTCGAGCGTGATCTGCGGGTTGGCGACGAGCACGTCGTAGACCGCGTCGAGGATCGGGAAGCTGACCGGCTTGATCGTCGCCTTGTTGGTGTCGAACTGGATCTGCTGCGTGATCCGGATCTCCTTCGCGGTGACGACGACGAGGTTCGGGCAGCCCGGCCGCTCGCCGCTCGGCTGGCCCGGCGTGTTCGGGCACTGATCGTCGACGTCCTTGACGGTGTCGTTGTCGTTGTCGTCTTCGGGGCAGCCGTCGTCGTCCTGGAACCCGTCGGGATCCTCGGGCTCGTTCGGACACTTGTCCTTCTCGTCCGGGATGCCGTCGCCGTCGTTGTCGGGATCCGGACATCCGTCTTCGTCGAGGTAGCCGTCCTTGTCCTCCGGCTGGAGGATGCACTGATCGCGCGAGTCGGGGATGCCGTCCTTGTCGGTGTCCGGATCGTCGGGACAACCGTCGAGGTCCTCGTAGCCGTTGTAGTTCTCGCGCTCGTCCGGGCACTGGTCGAAGCCGTCGAGGATGCCGTCGCCGTCGCGATCGCCCTCGCGCGCGAGCGAAGGCTCCTCGGCGCACTTGTCGGCGGGGCTCATCGCGAGCGCCGCGCGCGCGTTCGGCTCCGCGATCGCGAGGTGCTCCTGCGCGTTCTCGAACCTCCCTTGGTCGAGGCGCACCTGCGCGAACAGAAGGTGGGACTTGGCGAGCGCGAGCTCTCGAGGAGCGCAGCGCATCGCGCCGTTCTCCTCGGCCTTCTTCACGACCGCGCTGACGCCGTCGATGCGCCCCCGCGCCACGTGTCCCGCGGAGCACGAAGAGCCGACGACGACGGCGAGGACCGCGGCGACCGCGGATCGCGTCCGGAGCGTGCGCGGCGCGACGCGCCTCTCGAGGCGCCGGCGCTCCGCGACGAGAGGCAACCGTTGGCTTTTCACTTCTGCGCCTCGCCGCGTTTGGAGGCCTGGATCAGATCGATGGCCTTCTGCGCATAGGCCTCGGCGGTCTCCGCATAGGTCGCCGCATCGCCGTAGCTGGCCTCGGCCGCCTGGATGTGCGCCTCACGCAGGTGCTCCCGCGCGTAGTAGTACTCGTACGGGGCGGCCGTCTCGGCACCCATGGCGCGCGCCTGCTCGAGACGAGCCTCGGCCGCGTTGATGGTGATCGCGTAGTAAACCCCGCCGCACCCCGTGAGGAGCGACGCCAGGCAGAGCATGGCCGCCAGAAGACAACCCCGCATCTCGACGCCTACGAGACCTATCAGCGGCGCGTGCGGTGAGACAAGGACTTCCGGCGTTGCCCCTCAGAGCCGGCGGAAGACGCCGACCACGACGCCGAGCAGCATCGTCGGCTTGAAGTCGACGGCGCGGACCAGGATGGGCGCCATCGCCTTGTTGGCCGGCTGGAAGCGAACGTAGTCCTTCTCCGGGTAGTAGTACTTGACCGTGGCCTCGTCGCCGATGAGCGCCACGACGATGTCCCCGCGGTTCGCGGTGAGCTGCTTCCGGACGAAGATGTAGTCCCCGTTCAGGATCCCGGCCTCGATCATCGAGTCGCCGTGGACACGGAGACCGAAGACCTCGCGGCCGCCCTTGAGCAGTCCGCGATCGACCCGGACGGTGTCGATGACGTGCTCCTCGGCGAACAGCGGGAGCCCCGCCGCGACGCGCCCGAGGATCTGGACGTCGATCACGTCATCGTCTTCGTTCGACGTCTTGGGCCCACGCGCCGAGTTGTCCTTCGCCGGAGCCGCATCCGCATTACTGTTCGCATGTGCGGTGGGCCGAAGCGCGCGCGACTTCATGTCCTCGCGCGTGAGGTACCCCTTCCGCTCGAGAGCACGGAGGTGATCGTTGACGCCGTTCGTCGAGCGGATCCCCATTCGCGCACCGATCTCGCGCAGCGTCGGCGGGTACCCGCGGTCGGCGATCGACTGACGGATGAAGTCGAGCACCATCTGTTGGCGCTGAGTGAGCCCTTGCACAGTGTTCAGCGTACTGAACACGCGTACCCGAGTCAAGGAACGCCCTACCCTGACCTATTTCCCTCGCGGTTTTCGCACGTTGTGGGATCGGGGTCCGCAGGTTTTCAACAGAGGCTCCGGGCTCCGGGCTCCAGGCTCCAGGGAGAGTGCGCTGACAGCGAGAGATGAGGAACGGCGAGGTGCCGACACGCCGTCAGCACGAGGATCAGCGCAGCAACGGACACGATCGTCTGTTTCTCGTCCGGCCGGAGCTCGAAACGTGCCTCATCGTGTTGCGTTCGCGCGCTCGGAGAGCGAGTGGCTCGGCCGCCGCGCACGAGGCTCGCTGGGCATTTCCCCTGGAGCCTGGAGCCCGGAGCCTGGAGCCTGATCTCACTTCCACAACTTCGCGAACACCTTCCCCTCGAAGGGATCGCCGTGACAGGTCTCGCAGCCGTGCTCCTTGTTGTCCGTTCGGACGAGCTTGCCCGTGTAGTTCTCGCTCATCCAGTCGGAGAGCGCGGGGATGCTCGAGCGATCGAGGAACGTGGCGCTGCCCTGATGACAGCTATCGCAGAAGACCGCGTTTCCGTCCGACATCGCCAAGCCGCGGACGAAGTCGTTCCACATGCGGGCCGCGATCTTCTTGTTCGGCGTCGGCGCCTTGAAGCTCTTCGTGTCGTGGCAGTGGCTGCACTGGACGCCGAGCGCCTTGGTGAAAGGCTTCATCACCTTCCGCAGCATCGCCGGGTCCATCTTGTCCAGCGGCGGGAGCGCCTTCGGATCGAGCCCGATCTCGCGGAGCTCGGCCTCCATCGCGCTCGCCACGATGGGCTTCATCGGCTTGGGGACGGGCGGCGGCGTCACGCTGGTCGCCGCCCCGCTCGGCGCGGTCGAAGGCTCCGACGGGGTGGAGGGCGCCGGGACGTGCGCGTGCGCTCCTCCGTCCGGAGAGGACGCGAGGCCGCCCGGCGGCTGTGGCTCGGGCGCGGGGCCGCAAGCGACCGCGAGGACCGTCGCGAGCAACCACTTCGTCGTGCTCCAGCGTCGAGACATCATGAGCAAGATTCAGAAGCGACCGCTCGTCGACAGGAACGTCAGCTTGTCGTTCGTCTCACGGAGACGGGCGGCCAACATACGGACGCAGCTCCACAGAACCTCGTACGCGAGATCCTTGTGCAAGAAGAGCAGGTCGTCGAACGCGTCCTTCGTGATCACGAGCAGCCGGCAGCGCTCGTGCGCGAGGGCGCCGGCGGAACGCGGCGACTCGTCGAGCAGCGCCATCTCACCGAACACCTCGCCGGGCCCGAGCACGGCGAGCGCCTCCTCGCCCATGCCTCCGACCTCGCGCGAGATCCGGACCTTGCCCTCGAGGATGATGTAGAGCTTGTCGCCCGGATCGCCGTACTGGAAGAGCCGCGTCCCGCTCGCGTACGTCTCCTCGGTCGTGACTTGGGCGATCATCGCGAGCGCTTCGGGCGTCAGTCCGTCGAAGAACGGAACCTTCGCGAGCTGCGCCTCCCGCTCGGCGCTCGGCACTTCGACGCGAGGCTGCGACTTGACCTTGCCGGTCGCCGCATCACCGGACGGACGTGAGGCCTCTGCCGAGTCTTCCGCCACGGCAGGAGCCTAACAGGGATCTGACTTCAGTCTCCAGACTCCAGACTCCAGTCCCGGATCAGGGCTCCAGGCTCCGGGCTCAGCGATGTGGCTCCAGGCTCCGGGCTCCAGGGGCACGGCCTCAGTCCTCGGTCCTCAGTCCTCAGCGGATTCCACCCGACGGGTCGTTTCAAGACCCCACGGCATGGCTCGACCGGGCGCCACCGGACGTTTTGCACCGATCTCCGGGATTTCCGCGGTTTCGCGCAAATGGTCGCGCTGTCCAAAGGCGGCCCGGTCCTCTCCCGAGCTGAAGGCTGAACGCCTCCCGAGCTCGAGCCTGCAATCCTCCCCAGCTGAAGGCTGAAGTGCTCCCGAGCTGACGGAGGCCTCTCGAGCTGACGGAGGCCTCTCGAGCCGACTGGAGGTCTCCCAAGCTGGAGACTGGAGTCTGGAGACTACGGTCAGGAGACTGCGCTCTGGAGCCTGGAGCCCGGAGCCTGGAGCCTTTCTCTAGTGAGCCCCGTTCGCCGCCAGCCAGCGCTCGGCTTCGAGCGCGGCCATGCAGCCGCTGCCGGCGGCCGTGACGGCCTGGCGGTAGACGAAGTCCTGGACGTCGCCGGCGGCGAAGACGCCGGGCACGGACGTCTGCGTCGTGCCGGGCTTCGTCTTGATGTAGCCGTTGTCGTGGAGCTCGAGGTAGTCCTTGAAGAGGTCCGAGTTCGGCGTGTGGCCGATGGCGATGAAGACGCCCGTGACGTCGACGACGGCCTTCTCGCCCGTCTTGTTGTTGCGCACCCGGACGCCCGTGACCTCGCCCTTCGCGACGTCGAGGATCTCGTCGACCTCGGTGTTGTAGAGCACCTCGATCTTGGGGTTCTTGAGCACGCGCTCCTGCATCGCCTTGCTCGCGCGGAACTGGTCGCGGCGATGGATGAGCGTGACCTTGGAGCAGAGCCCCGAGAGGTACATCGACTCCTCCATCGCGGTGTCGCCGCCGCCGACGACCATGACCGGCTGATTGCGGAAGAACGCGCCGTCGCACACCGCACAGGCGCTGACGCCCTTGCCCTGGAGCGCCGTCTCGCTCGGCAAGCCGAGCCACTTCGCCTGCGCTCCCGTCGCGATGATGACCGTCTCGGCGAGCCACTCCTTGTTGTCGTCGCCCGCGTAGATCTTGAAGGGTCGCGTCGAGAAGTCGACCTTGTTCACGTCCTCCGTCCGGATCTCGACGCCCTGGTTGATGCTCTGATCGCGGAACGCCTTCATCAACGTCGGCCCCGCGATCTTCTCGGGGAAGCCGGGGTAGTTCTCGACGTCGTTCGTGATCATGAGCTGCCCGCCGGGGATCCCGCCGCGCGTGAGCCCTTCGAACATGAGAGGCTTGAGGTTGGCGCGAGCAGCATAGATGCCCGCCGTGTGCCCCGCCGGACCAGACCCGATGATGATGACCTTACGCGGCGCTTCGCTCATGGAACGAGGATACAGGCTCCAGGCTCCAGGCTCCAGGCTCCGGGTTCGAAAGAGCTCGACCGCAGACGGAGGCTCCAGGCTCCAGGCTCCGGGGGAGCACGATCCGCGATCGTTCGACGAACGCTCGCTCGTGCGCGATCCGCGCGCGTGTTCCATGCGCGCATGCGCGAAAAACCAACGCTCGGGTCTCGCTTCTCTCACGCCAATCGCTCGCTCGAGCGAGCATGAGCACGCGCTCGCAGCGAGGACGCGCAATCGACAACGAGCTGGGCCCTCACCTCGTTGCGCCCGCCCTGCCCCGGCGTCTCGGCCGAGCCCCCTGGAGCCTGGACCCTGGAGCCCGGAGCCTCAGAAGCGATAGGCGACCCCCACGTTCACGACGTTCAACGAGTTCGTGATCGTACCCAGGTTCACCGGCCACCGCGTCCGATACCGCTGCGTTCCGTCGCTGCAGCGGTCGGGCGAGGCGACGGTCGCGTCGGCGGGGCAGGAAGTGCCCGCGAGGGCTCCGATGCCACGTGCGTTCGGATCCTCGCGCGACTGCTCGCCGAAGAACGTGTGGCCGTAGCCGAGCATCAGCTCGAGGGCGTCGCTGCGCGCAGGGTCGGAGCCGAAGCGGATGCGATAGGTCGCGCCGAGCGCGAAGCCGATGCGGTGCGACGCCGGGAAGTCGAGGTGCTGGAACTGCGGGTTCGCCGCCGAGGTCTCGAAGTACGCGCCGGCGCGGAGCGCGAGGCGGTCGGGCAGGACGTTGTAGTCGCCGCCCACGCGGACGCCGAAGACGTCCTTGTACTTGCGAGGCTGATCCGCGTTCGGCGGGATCTCGGCGTTGATGCCGGACACGGGGAGGAGACCGGCTCCCGAGGGATCGCTCGGGAAGCGGACCTGGAGCGAGTCGATCGCCGAGTTGTTCGCCCAGGTGAGATCGACCTCGACGTCGAACACGTCGTTCGCCAGCGGATCGCGCTCGAACGTCTTGCCGGCCCGCTCCGCCGACGAGGAGCGCGGCTCGTGGAAGCGAAGCCCGATCTTCGCCTCCATCGGCAGCACGAACTTCAAACGCGCGTTGCCGCCGTCGCCGCACTTGCCTTCGTCCTGAGGGCGGCCCGTGCCGCAGTCGCTGAAGATCGTGTCCGCCCACCCGACGTTGCTGTCGTCGCCGCGCGCGTTCGCGGCCGTGTAGTAGCTCGTCGCGGTGCCCACGTCGCCGCGCGCCCGGATGGCGTCCGTCCACTGGTACCAGCCGGCGATGTCGAGGTTCGGCGTCACGCTCCAGATGCCGCCCGCGCTGACGCGCGGGATGAACCAGTCGCTGACCTGGAGGTTCGCGCGGACGTCGTTGTCCGCGGTCAGGCCGTCGTTGTTGAGGGCCACGGTCGCGGTCGTGTTCTTGATCTTCGCGAGGCCCCAGCCGAAGCTCACGCCGAGGCGCAGATCGTCGACGACCTCGTAGCCGACGCCCACCGTCGGGAAGACGACGATGTTCGCTTGCCGCGTCTGGAGATAGCGCTGCGGAGCGGCGCGCTTCTGGCCGGTCGCGTCCTCGACGAACTCGGGCCAGTTCTTCTCGCCCGCCGACGACGGGCCGATCACGAGGAGCCCGACCCCGAGCCGATCCGTGACGCGGAGGGTCCCGCCGATCTGTGGGTTGGGCGCCACCTCGATGTCGTTGCACACGCGCGGGAAGTGGCCGGTGGCGTCGACGAGCGGATCGACGCTCGTGTCGTTCGCCGCCCGAAGCCGCGTGAAGCACGTGCGGTGGACGAGGAAGTTGCTCTGGATCGTGATCCGCGAGGGCTGGCCCGCGAGGCCCGCGGGGTTGAACGTCGTCGCGAGCGGATCGCTCGCGCGGGCCACCCACGCGCCACCACGGGCGATCTGCTCCGAGCCGTTGTCGGCCGTCTCCGTGACGTTCGTCGCGAGCGCCGCGCGCGGCGTGCCCAGGACGAGCACGAGGAGCATCCACGAGAGGCGGCGGAGCGTGGGGCGAAGCACGTCGCCACGCTAGACCGGTGTGGCGCGTCACGCAATCGGACACGCCACGGTGCCCGAACCCCGGTGCGCGCGCGCCCGGACGGGAGCGCTCACTCTCGGACGGGCGTGGCCTTGAGCGAGGCGCGACCTTCCTTGATGTAGACCGAGAATTTCACGCGCTTGCAGCCGTGACGCTGCATGAGCGCGTCGCGGTTCTTCTTCAGCGTCTGCTGGAACTTCTCGTACGTGAGACCTTCGGTCGGCTCGCCGCACTCGCGCTTCGTGCGAATGAACTCCTCGTAGACGCGCTGCCACTCCTCGGAGGGATCCTGCGACGCCGCTGCCGCAGGGTTGCTCTGGCTCGCGACGACCGTCTGATCCTCGTCGTCCCCCTTCGGGAGCTTCGCCGCGGGGTTCGGGAAAGGCGGCGACGCCGGTTGCGTGCGCTTCGAAGCGGCAGGCGTCGCAGCGACCGTCGCGCTGTGCGCCCCCGTACCGGTTCCGGGCGAGCTGCCCGGCGCAGGCGGCGGCGGCGGATAGCCACCGCCCCCCGACATCGCCATCGTCCGATCCGACTGCGGGAACCCTTGGGGTCGCGGCCCACCCGGCACCGCCGGCGGATTCGCGCTCGTCGCGGCCGGCGCGTTGGCGCCCGTGTTGCCCGGACGAGACGGAGGAGCAGGCGGCGGCGCACCGAAGCGCGGCGGGTTGTTCGCGGACGCCGGCGTCGCGGGTCCCGGAGGCGGGGGCGGCGGGACCTGTTGCACGCCGGAGCCGTCCGACAGCGGGAACGAGAACGCGCTCATGTTGGGCTGCGCCGGCACCGGACCGAGGATCGACTCCAGATCGGCGGGCTTGCGCGCCGTGCCTCCGCCCTTCTCGACGACGCGCTGGATGCCGGCGTTGATGTCGGCCGCGATCGGGCGATACCCGCCGCGGAAGCGCGGAAGCGTGAACGTGTCGAGCTGACCGTTCTTCAGCTTCTCCGCCTGGACCTTCAGCTCCTTCATCGGGAGCGAGTGCTCGAGATAGGAGAAGAGGATCCCGAAGATCGCCGCGGCGCCGGCGATCACCGCGACGAGCCACAGCTTCACGTTCCTCTTGTCGGTGTCGTCCGCGCCCGTGATGAAGCCGGTCGGCGAGCTGAGCGCCACCTTCGGGCGCGCGACGGCGAAGCCGCCGTTGAGCTCCCAGGCTTCGCCGGGGAGACGAACGAAGAGCACGCCGCCCTTGCCGTCGCCGAGCGGCCGGACGTCGGTGCGACCGTTCTCCTTGAACCCCTTGTCCTCGCTCAACGCAGCCAGATCGCTGCCGAGCGCCTCGAGCGAGTTCTCCTCGAACCCGTCCGTCGTCGCCGCGGACGCGACGCGCTGGCCGAGCGCGAAGAACGCGAGGTTCGTGCGCGTACGCTTCGCGATCTCCTTCGCGAACGATGCGTCGATCCAGCGGAGCCCGACCACCGCGCCGAGCGGAGGCTGCCCGACCTCGTCCTCGACCGGACGTGTGACGACACGCGCGAGCTTTCCGCCCCACACCCAGGTGTCGTCGCGGAGGAAGCCGTGGAGCGCGTCGAAGACGGCCGGGTATCCGCCGAGCTCGAACTCCGCGAACCCGTTGACGACGTCGTATCCGATCTGCGCAACGAGGCGGCCCTCGCGATCGGTGATGAAGAGGACGTCGTTCTTGTACTCGGGCGGAAGCTTCTCGTTGAAGGCGCGGAGCGCCTTGGCGCCCTCCTCCCTGGAGGAGGCCGGGATCGTCTCCCGCCCGTTCGCGCCCTTGATCGCCTTGGCGACGCTCTGATCGACCGCCGCGAGCAGCAGGACATCGAGGCGGCGGCGAGCGTCGACCTGCATCGCCCAGCTGACGACCTGGCTGTCGGCCTTCAGCGTCTCTTCCATCGCCGCTTGGTTGCGCCGGTTGTATTGGCCCACGGCGAGCGCGACGACGTAGTAAGCGGCGGCGAGGAGAATCGCCAGGATGACGTACCAGATGCGGGACAGGATCATCATTGCGCGCCCGCCTCTTCGTCGAGCCTGAACGGCTCCTTCAACTCGACCACGCCGCGATCCTTCGCGGTGAGGCTGACCGGCTTGCCCACCTGCTTTCCGTTGAAGAACGCCTTGAGCACGTAATCGCCGGCCGGCAGGCTGAATCCGAAGGCGCCGTCACGACCCGGGTAGGCGACCTGTACGACCTGCGGGTCGACGATGATGAACGTGCGGATGCTGGGGAACAGCTCGTCGCGGACCTCGTAGCGGCCCGGCCCCGGAGCCGCCCACTTGCGGACGGCGTTCGGCTGCAGGTCGTCCGGCGGCAGCAGCTTCTGCCCGCCGGGCCCCGTGATGTGGATCCGGTGCTTGAACGGGTCGAAGTTCTTGAAGGCGAGCTCGGTGTTGGGCGTCACGACGATGGTGGTGGGGAACACGCGCCCACCGGTGACGGTCATCAAGAACTGCTGCTTCTCCTGGTTCGCCGCGGTCATCGCGGCGATGCAGATGTCGCGCGACGGGTTCGCGGAGAGCGTCCGAAACTGCGCGCTCACGGAGGGAGAAGGCTCTCGCCAGGTCCAGCGCCGGGCCTCGGGCTTGGCCGCCTCGGCGTAGACCTCCGGCACGAGCTTCTCGTGACCGGCGATGCGTCCCTTCACGTTCGGCGGCCCTGCGCGGCCGCTGGCCGTCAGGAGCGCGATCGCAGACAGCACCGCAAACGTGAGCGCAGTCTTCGTTCGCATGGTTGCCAGCGAGGGTAACCCAAAAAGGCTATCCTCTTCCATGTGCTGCTCGACGGCGAGGACCGCCGCTCCCGTGAGGGCCGTTCGGAGGAGCTTGCGCCTCCGCCCAGCTCCACCCTCACGCGCCCGCCGGTGGTCCTCCGTCCCCGAGGCGACAAGCCGGATCCCCTCGTCTTCCGGCAAGGCGCACATCCGCCCTTCGGGATTCGCTGGTACGGCATAACTTCACTCTTCGGGCATCTTCGTAACTTCGCCGCGCGCGCGATCGCGACGGAGTCGGTCGACGCGCGCGACTGGATGCGCCCCAACGAGCCCGCCGAGCTCGTCGCCGCCGCGGGCCGCATCCTGGCGCCGGACAGCCAGCCCGCCGGAGGAGCGACCACGCTCAGCGAGCTGCTCGGGCGGCCGATTTGGATCGACTTCGCCGCCGACACCGGAGACGACCGTGACGTCAGCGCAGGCGTGGGCCGCATGCTCGCGTCGACCTACGACGTCGACGACGGCAACGGCGGTCGCATGCTGCTCCCGCGCGGAGACATCCTCGTCTTCGGAGGCGACATCTCCTACCCGGTCGCGACGGCGGACGAGATCTACAACCGGCTCGTGTTGCCGTGGAACGAGGAGCTCCGGAAGATCGGCGCGAGCTCCAAGAAGCGCGTGCTCCTCGGGACGCCCGGCAACCACGATTGGTACGACGGGCTCGACGGGTTCGGCCGCCTGTTCCGGCGCCGGATCGACGAGCCGTTCCGTGCGGACGATCGCGACCCGACACCGAAGATCAGCAAGCGCCTGCGCAAGCGCCCCGGTCGCAAGGTCGGCCTCGTCGCGCGCACCATCCACCTCGACGAGGTCGGCGGCCTGTACGGCATGCTGCTCGGCCTGTTCCGGTCCGTGCGCGCGTTCTTCGGTGGGACCACGATCAAGCGCCGGAGACGCCTCGTGCTCCGCGGCTACGAGCCCATCCAGGAGGCGAGCTACTTCTGCCTGCCGCTCACCCCGGAGCTCGATCTGTGGGGTGCCGATCGCCAGCTCGGGCGCGTCGACTTCCGCCAGCGCGCGTACTTCACGAGGCGACGCAAGGAGGCGCCGACCCGCGCGGTCCTCTTCGTGGCAGGGGATCCCGCGATGGCGTACGGGCACCGGAACGAGCCAGGCGCGCGCATGCTCGCCGCTTGCCGCCTGAGCCTCGAGCGCGATCGCGTCTTCTATCTCGCCGGCGACTTCCACCACTACGAGCGGCGGACGATCGGGCGCTCGATGCACGTCATCGCGGGCGGCGGCGGAGCGTTCCTGCACGGCACGCGCGTCGCGCCCTACCCGGAGTCCTCGGGGCCGCCGGACGTCGCGTACCCGAGCGCGGCGGCGTCACGCCGGCTCGTGCTCCAGGCGCCCGCGAAGCTGATGATCGGGCGCGCGGGTTTCTTGGTCCACCTCGCGTACGGCGTCGTCGTGTCGATCGTCCTCGGCGCCGCGCACAACGGACCGACGACGCTCGCCATCACCTCGGCCATCGTCGCCGCGAGCCTGTCGCTCGTCCTCTACCTCGTCTCGCATCAAGGACAGGGCAGCCGGGCGGCGCGCGCCGCGTTCGCGATCCCGTTCGGCGTCGTCCTCGGCTTCTTCCCGATGGGCCTCCGGCTCGTGGTCCCTCACCTCCCCTTCCACGCGGCCGACGGCGCGGTCCTCGTCGCCTCCGCGTTCGTGGGCGCGCTCGTCTTCGGCGTCTACCTCACCGTCCTCATGCTCCTCGGCATCGAGCACCAGCAGGCGTTCACCGTCCTCGGGCACCCCGGCTACAAGCACTTCGTGCGCCTCTGCGTTCACCCGAGCGGTCGGATCGAAGGCTGGACGATCGGCAAGGACGACGTGCTCGACGGGAGCGATCCGATGCTCATCGACCACTTCGTGTGGGACCCCGGACCAGCGCCGCCCCCACGGCCGAGCCTGCGCCCCGTTTCGTGAGAGCGGCCTTTCTCTCGAGGCTGGCGCCGGCACGAACTTCCTGACGCATTCCGACCGGAATGATACATTCGAGATAATGCGCACGCGGCACGGCGCCGGGCCGTACGCTCGACGCAAGCGACAGGAAGCGCGCGATGGCGATGGCGAAGCGTCGATCGATTTCCCTGACGGCGGTGCTCGCCGCCGCCATCGCCTCGGGTTGCTCGCTTCTCCTCGACGACGGCTACACGGAACAGACGCCGCCGCCGCATGCACCGCTCACCGACGACGCGGGCAAGACCGACGACGTGTGGGTGGCCCCCACCGAGCCCGCAGACGCCGCGGACGCGGAGGCCGTGGGGAAACGACGCCCGGACGAGGGCATCTACGCCTACGTCGCGACGGGCAAGGACTCCATCAACGTCCTCGGTAACACGAGGACGGCACCGTACGGACCGACCGCGAGTGTCGCGATCGTCCACGAGGACGCCGATTGCTACTCTGCGAAGCTCACGCTGCGCACCGGCTATACGGAGAAGATGGATCTCTGCCTCCGTGGCAGCGAGACGATCCGCGTCGGCGTGCACCGATCCCAGCATCTCGCCGTCCTCGGCGGCATCCTCGTCAGCACCGTCATGACCTGCAAGCCGGGGGACACGATGACGCTCCTCTCGCCCGCACCGGAGCAGGAATGGCCGCACATCTGCACCGGTCGCAACGAAGAGAGCGAGACCGGCACGTCCCAGTTCACGTCGGGCGGCCCCTACGAGTACGTCGGTGAGGAGGACGTCGTCGTCGGAGGCGCCGCCATTCGCACGCGACACTTCCGCGAGGAGCTCGTGGTCACCGGCTCTCAGCAAGGCACGAACAACGTCGACTGGTACTTCGCGGTCGAAGACGGCCTGCTCGTGCGCCTCGTCCGAAAGACCAGCATCGCCTTTCCGACGGCGTTCTTCAGCGCGTACTACACGGAGGACGCCGATCTCACGCTCGTGAGCACGACGCCCGCGCCGCTCGCCGGCGACGCGGGCGCCGACGCGGCGCCGGGGAACTGAGAGAAATCCTTCGGTCCGCGCGAGCCGTCGAGCGCGTCGAAACCCACGAGTTCTTGCCCACGTTCGGCCGACTGTGCTGTATCGGGCCGACCCCCGGCGACCGGAAGCACGTATCGGCCGCCCGGGCGCCTCGAGCGACGAGGAGGGCTCACGTTGAGACTCGGGATCGATTTCGGGACGACACGCACCGTCGTGGCCTGCGCGGACCGCGGCAACTACCCCGTCCTCGCGTTCGTCGACGACGCAGGCGACTCCCACGACTGGATTCCGTCGATCGTCGCCGAGGAGCAAGGTCGTCTCCGCTTCGGCTTCGACGCGCTCGCGGCCGGTGAGCGCGCGTGCGTCGTGCGCTCCTTCAAGCGCCTCCTCGCGAGCGCCGACGCGACGCCGGGCCGCGAGGTCCGAATCGGCTCGGTGTCGGTCACGCTCGGCGACCTCCTCACGCGCTTCTTCGCGTACGTCCGCGACGCCGTGCTCGTTCGCTCGACCCTCGCCGAGGAGCTCCGGGCCGGCCCCATCGAGTCGGTCGTCGCGGTCCCCGCCAACGCATCGGGCGCGCAGCGCCTGCTGACGCTCGACGCCTTCCGCCGCGCCGAGCTCTCCCCGCTCGCGATGTTGAACGAGCCGTCCGCCGCCGGCTTCGAGTACACGCATCGCCACCGCAACACCCTCACGTCGAAGCGCGATCACGTCGTCGTCTACGATCTCGGCGGCGGCACGTTCGACGCCTCGCTCGTCCGGATGCAGGGCGTGAGCCACGAGGTCCTCGCGACCGCGGGCATCAACGAGCTCGGCGGCGACGACTTCGACGAGGTCATCGTCGACCTCGTCCTCGAGCGTGCGAAGCTCGACAAGAAGGCGCTCGACCCCGTCTCCCTGTCGCGGCTGCGCGATCAGTGTCGCGACGCGAAGGAGCGCCTGAACCCGAGCTCGAAGAAGACGAGCATCGACCTCGAGGCCGCCCTCGGCGAGGCCGCGCCGGTCCCCGAGGTCACGCTCCCCGTCGCGGAGATCTACGAGGCGTGCAGTCCGCTCGTCGAGCGGTCGATCGACGCGATGCTCCCCGTGATGACGCGCCTCGCGGATGCCGAGGGCGGCGAGCAGGGCGCGATGCGCGACGACATCGCCGGGATCTACGTCGTCGGCGGCGGAAGCGAGCTGCCGATCGTCGGCCGGATGCTCCGCCAGCGGTACGGCAGGCGCGTGCATCGATCGCCGTACGCCTCGGCCGCGATCGCGATCGGCCTCGCCATCGCGTGCGACGAAGCCGCGGGCTTCGAGCTCGTCGACCGCTACTCGCGGACGTTCGGCGTGTTCCGCGAGGCGCACGCCGGGAGCGAGATCACGTTCGACCCGATCTTCACCCCGGACACGGTGCTCCCCTCCTCGGGCGGAGCCCGCGTCGCCTGCCGGCGCCGCTACCGCGCGGCGCACAACGTCGGGCACTTCCGCTTCCTCGAGTGCAGCGGGATGAGCGACGACGGCAAGCCGCGCGGGCACATGGTCTTCTCCGGTGACGTGCTGTTCCCGTTCGATCGCAGCCTCGTCGGCGGCGCGCTCGACGACGTCCGCGTCGAGCGCTTCGACCGCGCGGGACCGCGCATCGAGGAGGAGTACGTCCTCGACGAGCACGGCATCGTCGCCGTCACGATCCGCAACCTCGACGAAGGCTTCGAGCGCGTCTACCGCCTCGGCGCCTGACGACGCGAGCGACCACCGCGCGCCGCCCGAGCTCCGCGACAGGCCGCGCTCGCCGTCGCCCGGTCGAGCGCAGCGGCGAAGGCTCGGACACGGTACCGGGCTTGCACCTCGTGGGGCGTGAGGAGAGTGACATGCGCCGTTGCAACGTGAAGCTCGTTGCGGTGGTCGTCGCTGCGCTGGCTACGCTCGCGTGCGATCGTGGTGCGGACGCACAGGCCGAGCGTGACACCGCGACCGAGGGTCGGACCACTGCGCGCCTCCCGGGCGCCACGGGAACCGGTGAGCAGACCGGAGAAGAGGGCAAGGTCATGCGAGGGTTCGTGGACGACATCCACGCGATCACGGAGCGGAACGAAGACTTCCGGCGCGTGGTCTACACGGCGAAGAACCTCCAGCTCGTGCTCATGGCCATCCCTCCCGGCGATCGCATCGGGCTCGAGACGCACGAAGACACCGATCAGTTCATCCGCGTCGAGACGGGCACGGGCGAGGTGGTCATCGACGACGTGCCGAGCCCCATCGGCCCGGGCTCCGCGATCGTCATCCCGGCCGGAGCGAAGCACGACGTCGTCAACCGAGGCGACGAGCCGCTCAAGCTCTACACGCTCTACGCGCCGCCGCACCACCGCGACGGGGTCGTCCATCGCACGCGTGCCGACGCCGAGAGAGACACCGAGGAGTTCGACGGCAAGACGACCGAGTGACGCTTGCGCGGCGGCGGCTCACGACGCCGCCCGCCTCGTCCCGCGGAACCAGTACCCGCGCCCGAAGCGCCCGACCGGGTAATGGCCGTACGAGAACTCGATCTCGCGCGCGAGCGGCGCGACGAGCGCCCGCAGGTCGAGCTCCGAGTAGATGCGCAACGTGCTCACGAAGCCGTCCCAGATCGACACCCCGATGGCCAGAGGCGTGAACCACGTGAAGACCGCCTTCTTGAAGTTGTCTCTCGGCGAGAGGATCGGGTTCACGAGGAGGGCGGGCACGCCCTTGGGCGCCATCAGCGCGAAGCCGAGCGGCGTCCGCTCGAACGGCTCGGCCACGAAGACGCCCGCGGAGCCCTCGGCGAGCGAGCAGAGGATGCGCGAGGCGAGCTCCGGGCGGAAGTGATGCAGAGCATTGATGACGACGGCGCCCCGGCCGCGCGCGAGCTCGGGTGGCAGACGCGTGGCATCGACCGGCTCGGGCACGAAGTCGATGTACCGAGGATGCCGGCGCTTGAGCGCGGCCCAGCTCTCGACCTGCGGGTTCAGATCCGTCAGCACGAAGCGCGGCGGCGTGACGCCGGCGGCGAGCAGCTCGTCGACGAGAATCCCCGCCGGCCCGCCCGCGCCGGCGCAGACGTCGAGAACCTCGGTCACCCCTGCCTTGCGGACGAAGTCGTAAAACGGCCCGACGAGACCACGAAGCAGGCGTCCCCACGCGAGCATCCGGCTCAACGACTCGATGATGGTGTCCTTGACGAACCCGGGCACGCCGGGCGCGTCGTTGAACTCGAACAGGTGCAGGCGGGGGAGCATCCAGACCTCAGTCCTCAGTCCTCAGTCCTCGGTCGGTCAAGGCCCGAGGCCTCAGGCCTCGGGCCTCGGCAGGTCATCCTCCGCCGTTCATCCAGCGCTTCGCGGTCCACTTCCATCGTGCCACCGTCTCGCGATTGAAAGAACACATCGGCTGGCCGAGCAGCGTTGCGACGAAGCACGCGAAGACTCGACGACTCGCAAGGGCTCGCGATACGGCGCCGAGACGCACGAGCCCTCATTGCTGAGGACTGAGGATTCGAAGAGAGGCCCGGGGCCCGAGACCCGAGCAGGCGCTAGACTCGGGGCATGTCCGCTGCGTCGAAGCCGCTCGCGACGTGGGAGACGCTCGCTGCTCTGGGCGATGCGCCTTGCGAGGTCGTTCGCGGCGTCGTCGTTCACAAGGCCGAGCCGAGCGCCGAGCACGGCGATGCCCAGGCGAGCCTGGCGGCGACGCTCCGCTCGCGGTTTCACGGGCCGCCCGGCGGTCCCAAGGGGCCCGGCGGCTGGTGGATCCTCGTCGAGGTGGAGGTCGAGCTCTCGGAGCACGAGGTCTACCGTCCCGACCTCGTGGGTTGGCGACGCGATCACATGCCGGAGCGTCCGCGGGGACGTCCCGTCCGGGTCCGGCCGGACTGGGTCTGCGAGGTGCTCTCCGCGTCGAACGCAAAGACCGATCTCGTCGACAAGCTCGTCACGTACCAAAAAGCCGGGATCCCTCATTACTGGATCGTCGATCCCGACACCGAGACGCTCACCGCCCACCGCTGGACGCCGGACGGCTATCTCATCGCGCTGCGCGCCGCACGCGGCGAGACGGTCCGTGCGGAGCCGTTCGAAGCCATCGAGATCGCCGTAGGCTCGTTCTTCGGCGACGAGTAGCTCTTGCTGAGGACTGAGGACCGAGGACCGAGGACTGATTCCGCGCAAAACACGCGGAATCACGTTCCCGCCGGGAACGTCAGGACGAAGCGCGCTCCGCCCTCCGAGCCGCGCTCGGCGCGGATCTCCGCTTTGTGGTTGTCCATGATGTTGCGCACGATGGACAGGCCCAGGCCGGTGCCGCGCCCGTCGCCCTTCGTCGTGAAGAACGGCGTGAAGATCGCGGCGTAGTGCTCGTTCGCGATGCCGTGGCCGTTGTCCTCCACGATCACGACCACGCGGCCGTCGGACGAAAGCTCGCTCTTGATGATGAGGCGCCCGCCGGTCTTCGGCATCGCGTGGCAGGCGTTCGTGAACAGGTTGACGAACACCTGGGCGAGCTGCTCCGGCATCCCTTTCACCGGCGGGAGGGACTCGGCGAAGCCTCGCTCGACGGTCGCGCCGTGCTCGGCGATGACGTGCTCGCAGAACGCGAGCGCCTGCTCGATGACGTTGTGGATCGCGACCGGCACCGGCACCTCGCTCGAAGGCCGGGCGTAGGCGACGAGATCGCGCGTGAACCGGAGGATGCGCGAGGACGACTCGCTGATCCGGCGCAGGCGCTCGAGGCTGTCCGGGTCGCCGTTCGGCCCGTGCTTGCGAATGAGCCAATCGGTGTACGCGACGATCGACGTGAGCGGGTTGTTGAGCTCGTGGACGACGCCGGCGGCGAGCTGACCGAGGCTCGCGAGCTTCTCGGCCTGCATCATGTGCGAGCTCAGCGCGCGGAGCTCCTTCGCGTCGGCGGTGGCGCGGGCATGGCTGCGTGCGAAGGCGAGGCCGCGGGTCATGGCCAACGCGGCGCGACGCGCGACGTGCATCCTCGGCGAGCCGTCTTGCTCGAGCTGCGGATCGTCCGAGGCGAGGTGGAGCGTCGTCGATCCCTCCTCCACCTCGAGGACGCGCTCGTATTGGTAGCCGGGAAAGAGGCGCGTCGGGTCCATCCCGACCGCGCGCCCCTCCTCGCCCTCGGGGACGTACTTGAAGAGGCGCTGCTCCGCAGGCGGGAGATCGGGGGTGGACGGCGAGGACGGCGGCTGCGGGACGAAGCAGGCGCCGACGCCGCAGTCGGGGAAGATTTCGCTGAGCGCCCGGACGAGGAACTCGACGACGGCGGCCTCTCCATCGGCGACGGGCATCTCGCATACGGCGACGACGAGCCGGTCGAGCCACGCGGCCTCGACCCCGAGCGAGACGACGCCGACTCGCTCCTTGCGACTGATGGGGACCGAAGAGATGGTCACCCGCTCCTGTGCGTCGTTCTCGTCCTTGCCGGAGTGAGATATCGCCATCGTGGCCTACTCCCGTTCTCTGGTCGTTCGGACTTGAAGGCCCCATCCCCCCTCGTCACCCGACGCACGCCGCGACTCGGTGAGCGGACCGGAGGAGCTCCCCTCCAAGCTCGCGGTCGGCGCGACGGGAACCCCCTCCTCACTCGCTCGATCGAGATCGAGGATCTTCTGCTTCCCGACGTAGCTCTTCGTCTCGTACTTCGTGATCTTCCCGATCTTGCGGACGATCTCCGCCATGCGCTCGGCTTCGCCCTCGATGACCTCGGCGGCCGCGCTGGCGGGCGTTCCCGCCTCCAAGAGTCTACGAAGCAGCGTCGCGTAGTTGCGGACGCTCGTGAGCGGCTGATTCAGCTCGTGGGCCGCGGCGCCGGCGAGCTCGGCGACGATCGCCTGGCGCTCCTGCGCGAGGAGCTGCTCCTGCGCCTGCTGGAGCTTCTGCTCCATGTGCATCTTCTCGCGGAGATCCGTGAAGATGCCGACGCTCCCGACCGGAGTGTCGCCCTCCATGATCAAGGCCCCTGCGAAGGACACGGGCACCTCCTCCCCTGCGGCATCGATGATCGTGATCTGCAGATCTTCGATGCGCCCGCCCCCCTCGCGGATGCGCCTCATGATCTCCTGGGCGGTGCCCTCGGGATAGAGCGTACGGACGTCGGTGCCGACGACCTCCGCGGAGCTCCGGCCGTAGATGCGCTCGGCCGCGCGATTGAAGAGGAGGATCTTCCCCTCCATGTCGCAGCTGATGATCGCGTCGAACGACGAGTCGATGACGCGCTGGAGGAAGTCCTTCGTGTTGACGAGCTCGGCCTCGACGGCGCGCTGCCTCGTGACGTCGCGGAAAGACGCCAGGACCGCGCCCTCTTCGCGCAGGACGCCCGCGGTGTTCACGTTGACGATGACGTGCTTTCCGCTCTTCGTCTTGATGCGGATGTCGACGTCCTTCGGGAACTTGCCCTGGAGGAAGGCGTTGCGCAGGTCGTGGGCGCGCGCGCCGTCCTCGTCGGCGAAGATGTCCCCGAGCTTGCGGCCGCGGAGATCCTCCTCGTCGTAGCCGGTGATCTCGCGCGCCTTCGGGTTCGAGAAGAGCAGGCGCCCCTCGAGGTCGACGACGACGATGCCGTCCGCCGAGCTCTCGAAGAAGTCCGCGTAGCGCTGGAGCGAGCGCATCCGCCGCTCGGCCTCGAACCGCGCGACCGTGACCTTTTGCGTCTGATCGCGCAGCGACTGGAGCACGCGCGCGTTGCGCAGCGCGATCGCCATGGCGCTCGCGATCGTCTGGCAGAGCGCGACCTCCCGCTCCCCGAAGGCGCCCGGCCGCTTCGAGCGGAGGAACAGGACGCCCATCGGTTTGTCCTCGTAGAGGATGGGCAGGATGCACAGAGAGGAGAACGTCGCGCCCTGCTTCGAGCTGCGCGCGATCTCCATGAGCGGGTGCGTCGCCGCGTCTTCGATGACGCACGGCTTGTTGCTCGCGAGCACCTGCTGGATCTCGGGGTACTTCGTGAGATCGATCGGCAGGTCGCGGAGGTGCTCGTCGTCCGAGGCCGCGACGACGTAGCCGATGTTCTCGTTGTCGCGGACGAGGACGATCGAGACGCGGTCGACCCTGGCGACCTCGGCGAGGCGCTGGACGACGGTGAAGAGGATGCCGCGGAAGTCCAGGTTCGACGCGAGCGCCTGCGTGAGCTCGAGCACGACCTGCGCGTCCTTCTCCTTCTTGCCGAGCTGCTCCATCGCAGCGCGGAGGCGGAGCTGCCCGCGGACGCGCGCGACGAGCTCCACCGGCTTGAAGGGCTTGCGCAAGAAGTCGTCCGCCCCCGCCTCGAACGCCTTCGCGATCTCGTCGTCGGCGTCGAGCGCCGTCAGGACCACGACCGGGAGCTCCCGGGTCTCGGGCCGGGCCCGGAGGATGCGCAGGATCTGGTAGCCGTCCGGCGGCGGCATCACGAGATCGAGAAGGACGATCGCGGGATGCACCTTCTCGATCTGGGCGAGCGCTTCCGCCCCCGACCCGACCGCGACGTAGTCGAGCTGGGCCTTGGCAAGCGCCTGCCCGAGGACATGGCGGCTCACCATGTCGTCATCGACGACCAAGATAGGTCCGCCGCTCACGAGCAGAGTCTATCGGTCCGGCAGAGCCGACGGCAACGAATAGGCAATGGTGTGGGTCTTCGGGCCCCGCGCCCGCCGATCACTCCTCGAAGAGCGGCTTCTGCTTCGGCGTCGAGGAGGCGGAGCCCGGGAAAGGCAAACGCAGGTGCTCGTAGGCCTTCCGGGTGGCGACGCGGCCGCGCGGCGTCCGGCCGATGTAGCCCTGTTGGAGGAGGTACGGCTCGTAGACGTCCTCGATCGTGTCGCGCGGCTCGCCGAGCGCGGCCGCGAGCGTCTCCACGCCGACCGGCCCGCCGTCGTAATCTTCGATGATCACGCGGAGGAGGCGCCGGTCCATCTCGTCGAACCCCGCCGCGTCGACGTCGAGGCGCTCGCATGCGCGCGCGACGATGCTCTCGTCGATCGCGCCGCTGCCGAGCACCTCCGCGAAATCGCGGACGCGCCGCAGGAGGCGGTTGGCCACGCGCGGCGTGCCGCGCGAGCGGCGTGCGATCCCGAGCGCAGCGGCGGGGGCGATCGAAACGCCCAGCAGCGAGGCGCTCCGCTGGACGATCCGCGCGAGGTCCTCCTCGGGATAGAAGTCGAGCCGGATGATGTGGCCGAAGCGCGAGAAGAGCGGCGCGGTGAGCAGGCCCGTACGCGTCGTCGCGCCGATGAGCGTGAAGGGGTGCAGCGGGACCTGGATCGACGAGGCGAACGCGCCGTCTCCGGTCATCACGTCGATGCGGAAGTCCTCCATCGCCGGGTAGAGGCTCTCCTCGACGACCGGATTCAGCCGATGGATCTCGTCGATGAAGAGGATGTCGTTCTTCCCGAGCTTCGTGAGCATCCCCGCGAGCGCGCCCTTGTGCTCGACGACGGGGCCGTTCGTCATGTGCAGCTCGACGCCCATCTCGTGGGCGAGGATCTGCGCGAGCGTCGTCTTGCCGAGGCCGGGAGGTCCCGAGAGGAGCAGGTGATCGAGCGGCTCGCCGCGCCGGCGCGCCGCCTCGACGAAGACGCGGAGGTTCTCCTTGTGCTTCGTCTGCCCGACGTAATCGTCGAGCGTCCGCGGCCGGAGCGAGCGCTCGAAGGTGATGTCCTCGCTCTGCGCGGCCGGATCGACCTCGCGCGCGGGGACCTCCGCCTTCGTGGCTTCTTTCGCGCCAGCCCGCTTCGCCATGACGAGCAGTTATGGGCGAGCCGCCGGCGCGAGTAAAGAGAGCCTGTCGCGGAGCTCGCGCGTGGCGTCGATCAGCCGGCCCTTCAGCGTGAAGGAGCCGTCCGCCTCCTTGTGCGAGCCGTGCGACTTGATCTTCACGACCGTGCTCGTGCCGGTGAGGACGGCCTCGAGCCTGGCCCCCGGCGGCGCCGGCGTGCTCGATCGAAGGACGATCGCGTCGTCGTCGACGCGAAGCACGGTCGCGACCCCGCCCTTCGCCCACACGAGGTGCGCCGCCGGCTCGCTCGTTCCCTGCTCGTCTCCCGGTGCCATCAGCGTCCCTTGCGCGCCCGCCCCATCGCGGCGCGGGCCTCCTTCTCGGCGGTCTTCGCCTTGATGTCGGCGCGCTTGTCGATCGACTTCTTGCCCTTCGCGAGCCCGAGCTCGACCTTGACCCGACCTCGCTTGAAGTAGAGGCGGATCGGGACCAGCGTCATGCCCTCGCGCGCGACGGCGCGCTCGATGCGCGCGATCTCGGAGCGATGCACGAGCACCTTGCGCGGGCGCCGCGGGTCGTGCGGAAACGCCGTCGCCTGCTCGAAAGGCGCGACGTGCATCTGCTTGAGCCAGAGCTCGCCCCCCTCGACGGCCGCGTACGCATCGACGAGCTCGACCTTTCCGGCGCGCATCGACTTCACTTCGCTGCCCACGAGGACGAGGCCGCCCTCGAACCGCTCCTGTATCGCGTAGTCGAACGTGGCGCGGCGGTTCTGGACGATGACCTTCTCGATCGCGTCCGTATCGACCTTCTTTGCCGGTGCGCCCATCGTCGTCGTCGTCGTTCTCGGGGGAAAGGGCCCCCGGGTCGCGAGCCGCCGGAGCTTAGCGTAAAAGACCGGCGAGATGTCACTCGTCCCTCCGCCGAAGGGCGTTCGCAAGCTGCGACTCGAGGAACGGCACGACGTCGCCGACCACGGCGTCTTCCGCGTCGAGCGGCTCATTTACGACGCGTTGCCGCGGGACGTCTTCGTCTTCCAGTGCCCCGACTGGTGCAACATCGTGGCCGAGACCGACGCGGGCGAGATCGTCCTCGTCTGGCAGTACCGCTTCGGCACCGACGCCTTGTCGCTCGAGATCCCGGGCGGCGTCATCGACCCCGGCGAGACGCCCGAGGCGGCCGCGGCGCGGGAGCTGCGCGAGGAGACGGGCTACGAGGCCCGCTCGCTCGAGCTCATGAGCGTGGTGGAGCCGAACCCTGCGCTGCAGGGCAACCGGTGCTTCACGTTCCTGGCGCGCGGCGCGCGCCTCGTCGGGCCGACCGCCTTCGACGATCTCGAGGACCTCGAGGTCGCGCTCGTGCCGAAGGCACGCCTGCCCGCGCTGCTCGATCGCGGACAGATCACGCACGCGCTCGTGGTCAGCGCGCTCGAGACCTACCTGCGCCGTTTCGGAAAGTCGACGACCTGACTCGAGACGCGCCCCCGCTCGTCGCCGGCAGGGGCGTAGGTCTTCTCGGCCGTGATCTCCTCGGCGTGCTCGGCCCACTCGCGCTGGAGCGCGCTGCGGAGGAACCAGCGACCGTCGCCGACGCCCATCGCGAAGGCGACCCGACGGAGATCGTTCGCGAGCGCGCCGGCGTTCGGGTACCGCTGCTCGGGCTCGATCTCGAGCGCGCGCTCGATGACGTACACGAGCCCGTCGGGGAGATGCGGGTGGAACGTGAGCGGGTGGACGTATCCCTCGCGCGCGAGGCGGATCGCGTCCGCGTTCCCGACGCCCGGAGGGAAGCGCGGACCGATGAACAGCTCGCGCAGCATCACGCCGAGCGAGAAGACGTCGGAGCGCGCGTCGGCCGGCGCGCCCTGCGCGACCTCGGGCGCCATCGTCGCCGCGCGAGAGGCGAACGCGCGGAGGTTGCGCACGCTCGACGTGGCGCCCCGCGCCATGCTGGTCTCGAAGTCGGTGACCTTCACTTCGCCCCGCCACGAGAGCATCACCTCGCGTGCGGAGAAGCTCTGATGGAGGACGCCGAGCTGAACACCGTCGGGATCGCGGGCGATGCGGGCGCCCGCGAGGCCCTCCGCGGCCTCGCATGCGACGAACAGCGCGAGGTCGAGCGGCAAGCGCCGTTGCTTCGCGGCATACGCGCTCTGCAGGGCGTGCAGCGAGATGCCGTCGACGAGCTCCGAGACGACGTACGGCTGGCTTCGCCACATGCCGCACTCGTAGACGCGTGCGACGTTCGGGTGATCGACGCAGGCCACCCGACGCGCCATCTGGAGGAGCACGCCGAGGATGTTCTCGGACTCGTCGCTCGACACCGACGAGAAGAGCTTCAGCGCCACCCATCGACGGATCCCGTCGTCGTTGACGAGGAGGGCGCGATGGACCGTGGCGCACGATCCCTTGCCGAGCACGTCCTTCGGGACGAGCTGCCGGCCGCCACCCAGATCGAGCAACTGGGCCCTCGAGTCTCTCGGCTCCGCGCGCATGGAACTGCCACGGAAGCGCGATGCAACGAACGAACCGAAGCCCGCCGCCGCCTTTCCATCGAAATCACGACGGGCCCGCGTCGTTCATGGATCGCACGCGATCCGCGGATGGAGATCCAGCACCACTCGAAACGGCCGCGCTGTATGTAAGCACATGTACGGAGGCGCGAGAGCGCCTCGCAGACGACTCACCGGTGGTAAACGACGTGCTGGTGCGCGACGCGATTCAACCTCGTCTTCATTTGTTCGTTTGCGCGAACCGCCGCGAAAGCTCTCCTCTCGGCCCCGGTTGCGGCGAGCGCGGCGATGCGGTCTACGACGCGCTCAAGGAGGCCGTCGCACGGAGCGGAGCCGTCTCGGACGTGTGGATCACGAAGACGCACTGCCTCGGGATCTGCCCGAAGCAGGGAGCGACGATCGCACGGTATCCGCCGCGCAGCAGCCATGGCCCGATCGAGACGGAGGTCGAGCCGCGCGACGTCCCCGCGCTGCTCGAGCACGCAGGCGACGCGCCGTCCGCGGCAGAGCCTGCGACGGTCCTCGACGAGCTCCGCCGCGAGATCGACGCGCTCCACGACCTGCAGCGTCAGAAGGTGCTCGACCTCGCGAGGCGGCTGAAGCCCGGCCTCACGCTCGAGGACGTGCAGAACCCGCACGACTTCCCCGAGCTCGACGATCCCGACTGGCACTACGCCGACGGCGTGCTCGCGGGCATCGCGTCCGTGAAGAGCGCGCTCGCCGCGCTCCTCGGGCGGTCGCGAGGTGGGTGATGTCGAAGAAGAAGCGGCCGAAGCATCCTCCCGAGACGAGCGGCGCAGCCCAGAAGTTCTCCGGCTTCAAGCCGCTCGCCGCAGGCCTCGGGGATCTGAAGGCGAAGCTCGAACAGGAGCGGCAGAAGGAGGAAGAGGCGCGGCGCGCGGCAGGCAAGAAGCCGTTGCCTCCGCCGCCGGCGCCACGGCCTGCGCCTCCGCCGAAGCGCACGACGGAGAGCGATCGCGACGACGAGCTCACCTTCCACCGGCTCATGAGCGGCGTCACACCGCTCCCGGGAAGGGATCGCCGCATCCCGGTCTCGGACGCGACGCGCGTCGAGAGCACGAAGGCAGAGCCCGTCGACCTCCGGAAGAAGGCCAGCGAGGAGGCCGCGGCGGTGCTCGATCACCTGCGCCGACTCGTCGACGACGCCGTGCGCTTCGAGGTCACGGACGACGGCAGGCGCGTGGAGGGCCGTCGCCTCGACGTACCGCCGAGCCTCGTCCGCGAGCTGCGCCGCGGGCTCTTGCCGATCGACGGCCGGCTCGACCTCCACGGCTTCGGCGTCGAAGCGGCACGCGAGCGTCTGCTCGAGTTCTTGCGCGCGCAGCGGGCGCGCGGCGAGCGCTGCGTGCTCGTCATCCACGGCAAGGGCGAGCACTCCGTGGGCGGCGGCGTGCTCCGCGGCGAGATCGCGGCGTGGCTGTCGCAAGGGCCCGCGCGCGAGCACGTCGCCGCCTTCGCGACCGCACGCGAGGACGACGGCGGCGAAGGCGCCGTCTACGTCGCGCTCCGCCGCTGACCGCCTTCCGCCTTCGCGACGGCGTGTGGAGCGGCGCATCGTCGCTGTCGAGGGCCCGGTGACGCTCCGCAGCATGCGATGGAGACCGGCCGGAGCGCATTAGGCTGGCCGTACGCGAAGGTCACGACTAGTCTCCCCCCCGGGAAAACGGCGGTAGCCACCTCTCCAACCTCTGTAAGCCGGGCTGTCGATGGTCGAAAAGCTGCAGAAGATTTGGGTCGACGGGGAGATGGTGGCCTGGGACGACGCCCAGGTTCACGTTCTCACCCACTCGCTTCACTACGGGCTCGGCGCGTTCGAGGGCATCCGTTGCTACAGGCGCGCCGACGGAAAGAGCTACGTTTTCCGGCTGCGCGAGCACATCGATCGGCTCTTCGACACGTGCAAGATGATCCTGCTCCAGCCGAAGTTCACGCGCGAGCAGGTCATGCGCGCATGCATCGACACCCTGAAGGCGAACGACCTCGCCGAGGGGTACCTGCGCCCCATCGTCTATCTCGGAGAGGGCGCGATGGGCATCTACGCGCCCGACAACCCCGTCCGGACGACCGTCATCGCCTGGAAGTGGGGCGCATACCTCGGTGACGAGGCGCTGAAGAACGGCATCCGCACGAAGATCAGCTCCTTCTCCCGGCACCACATCAACGTCAGCCTGGCGAAGGCCAAGATGATGGGCCAGTACACGAACAGCGTCCTCGCGAAGCGCGAGGCGAAGTTCGGCGGCTACGACGAGGCCATCCTGCTCGACTCGAGCGGCTACGTGTCCGAGGGGTCCGGCGAGAACATCTTCATCGTCAAGCGCGGCAAGCTCCTCACGCCCGACCTCTCCTCGTCGATCCTCGAGGGCATCACGCGCGACACCGTCATCACGCTCGCGCGCGAGATGGGGCTGACGGTGGAGGAGACGCGCATCACCCGCGACCAGCTCTGGCTCGCCGACGAGGCCTTCTTCACCGGCACCGCCGCCGAGATCACCCCGATCCGCGAGGTCGACAACAGGCCCATCGGCGAGGGCGTCGTCGGCCCCATCACGAAGAAGCTGCAGACGAAGTTCTTCGACGTGGTGCGCGGCAGCGACGACAGCCATCCCGAGTGGTTGACGGCGGTGTGAGGCTCGGGGCCTCTTGAGGCTCCAGGCTCCAGGCTCCGGGCTCCAGGGAATGGGGCGACTCGGCGCGCTGGTGGGCGCATGCTTGCTCGTCAGCCTCGCGGCGTGCGCCGAGACCGGCTCGGGAGCGCCTGCTCGTCAGCCGGCGGGCGACGGCGTGCGCATGTCCGAGATCGCCGGGCGGCCGCCCGAGCTGCCGGCGGACGACGCCACGTGGGGGACGTTCCACTCGAAGCGCTTCCAGCTCACGCTGCCTCTGCCCGACGGCAAGGCCTGGACGATCGACGACCACCGGAGCCCGGAGCTCGTCGCGGTGCATCCGCCGACGAGCTCGCGCATCGCGATCCTGACGACCGACGAGCCGGACCTCGTGAACCGCCGGCGCTGCGAGGAGCGCGCGGAGCGGATCGGTTGGCTCTCGCGCGCGTCTTCCTTCATGACGGTCGAGGACCAGGTGCACGTCGGCCCGGCGGCCTACGACTCGCGCGTCTGGGTCGCGCTCGACCCGCTCCGGCCGGGCGGCGGGGTGGAAGGGCACGTCTTCTTGTTCGGCGCCTTCTTGCGCCGCTGCCTGCTCGTGCACTTCTCGACGGCCGTACCTTCCGCGAAGGACGAAGACGTCCTCGCCTCCCGCCTCGCGATCGCGAGCACGCGCATCGTGAAGGGCATCACCATCGATCCGCCGCGCACGAGCGACGACGCCGACGTGCCACGCGACCGGCCGGTCCTACGCCGCTGAGGCACGCGCGAGGGGGAAGCGCTCCCTTGATAGCATGAGGGCGTGAGCGAGCCTCTCGACACCGTCGTCGCCATCGAGACGCCCGAGCACATCGTGTTCCACTACCGCGTCGCCGGACCGGCGCGCCGTGCGTTCGCTCACGCGCTCGACCTCCTCGTCTGCTACGGCGCCGTCACGCTCCTCTCGGTGCTCGTCTTCCTCGTGGTGGCAGGCACGGCCTTCGAGACCGGAAACATCGGGTCGACGGCGAAGGCCGCGACGGGGCTCGTCCTCGTCACGCTCTTCGCGGCCCAGTGGCTCTACTTCCTCGTCTGGGAGGGAGCGACCGGGCGCTCGCCCGGCAAGATGGCGTTCGGGCTGCGGGTCGTCACGACGTCGGGACGGCCGATCGGGTGGAGGGCGGCGGCGCTCCGGAACCTGCTCCGAGCCGCCGACCTCTTGCCGATCGGCTACGTCGTCGGCCTCGTGTCGATGACGCTCTCGTCGCGCTTCCAGCGCCTCGGAGATCTCGTCGCAGGCACGATGGTCGTCGCGCCCGAGCGCGCGCGCGCCGCGCGGCCGCTCGTGTTGACGCCGCCGGCACACCCGCGCGAGCTCGCCATGCTGCCGAGCCACCCATCGCTCGACCCCGAGGAGCGCGCCGCCATCGAGCTCTTCCTCCGCCGCCGTCACACGCTGGGCGTCGCGCGCGAGCGCGAGCTCGCGGAGATGATCGCGCGCCCTCTCGGCGAGCGGCTCGGCGTCTCGCACGAGGATCCGTCGCGTCTGCTCGCGCTCGTCTACGACCGAGCCGTGAACACCGGCCGAGAGGAGGCGCCGCGCTCGTGGCGGCCGCAGCCTCTCGCCGGTGATCGAGGAGGCGCGCGGTGAGCCTCGCGTCCACGCTCACCGAGAAGGCGTTCGTCGAGCGCCGTCGCGCGGAGTGGGAGGAGCTCGACGCCCTCACTCGAGCGGCGGCCTCGAAGGGTCTTCGTCGCCTCGACACGGAGAGCATCGTCCGGCTCCCGCCGCTCTACCGGAGCGTCTGCGCCGATCTCGCCGCGGCGCAGGCCGCCCGATACAGCGCGCCGCTCGTCGATTACCTGCGCGGGCTGACGGCGGCGGCGCACGGCGTCGTGTACGGTCCCCACGCGGCCACGCGAGAGGACCGCGACAGAGCGCGCCTCCGTCACGCGTGGCTGGTCGCCTTCCCTCGCGCGGTCCGACGGCGCAAGCCCGAGATGCTGCTCGCCACGGCGCTCTTCTTCGTACCGCTCGCGCTCGGGCTCGCGCTCGCTTCGCGCGATCCGGCTTTCGCGTTCCGCGTCGTGCCCGAGGCGATGCTCCGGCCGCTCGCGGAGGCGTACGCGAAGGGCTTCGAGGGCGGCCGCGAGGCCGGCGAAGGCGCGCTGATGGCCGGCTTCTACGTCTACAACAACGTCGGTATCGCGCTGCGATGCTTCGCGCTCGGCCTCTTCGGCGGCATCGGGTCGGCGTTCTACCTCGTGCAGAACGGCCTCTCGATCGGCGCCATCCTGGGCTACGTCGCATCGCAGGGCGCGGGCGCGAACGTCGGCTCGTTCATCGTCGGGCACGGGTCGCTCGAGCTCGGCGCGATCGTGCTCGCCGGCGGCTCGGGGCTCTCGCTGGGCTGGTCCTTCGTCGCGCCCGGTGATCTCCCGAGGCTCGTCTCGCTCCAGAGGCGAGCGCGCGAGGTGCTCGTCATCGTCGGCGGCGCGTCCGTGATGCTCCTCATGGCGGCGGCGATCGAGGCCTTCTGGTCGGCATCGAGCGTGGCGAGCGAAGTGAAGCTCGTCGTCGGAGCGACGCTCTTCGTGCTCGTCCTCGCGTACATCCTCCTCGCCGGCCGCTCGGACGACGACGCCGGCGACGTGCCGTCGAAGGAGGAGGCGCGACGATGAGCCTCGACCTCCTCCGCGCGCGCGTCGTCTTCCGCGACCGCTCGGCGTCCGACGTGCTCGATCTCGCGCTGCGGTTCGTCGCCGTCCACGGCCGTCCCTATGCGAAGGTGGGCCTCGCCTCGGTCGTGCCGCTCGCGGTCGTCTCCCTCGCGGCGGGCCACCTCCTCCACCCGTTCACCGCGTGGGTCGTCGCCGCGACGCTCGCGGCCGTCGCCGAGATCCCGTTCACGGTGCTCGCCTCGCGGCTCGTCTTCCAAGACGACGTTCGCGCAGCGGACGTCCTCCGCGCCGCGCTCCGCGACGCGCCGCGGGTGCTCGCCATGCGAGCGATCGTGCTCGTCATCGTGCTCCTCGGGCTCGGCGTGTTCGTGATCCCCGGCGTCTGGCTCGCGGCGCTGTTCCTGTTCACGAGCGAGGTGGTGCTGCTCGAGCGAAGCCACGTCGCCGGTGGGCTCGGTCGCTCGCAGTGGCTCGGGAGCAACGCCATGTCGGAGGCGCTGATCGGCGTCCTCGTGACGACGCTCGTGCCGGTCGGCGCGGCGCTCTTCGCAGACGTCACGGGGCGCGCCGCCATCGGCGAGCTCCTCCAGTTCCGACCTCCCCATCCCGTCTGGTCGAGCGGATGGAGCACGCTCGCGGCGATCGGCCTGTTCGTCCAGGTGCCCTGGGTCGCGACGGCTCGGTTCTTCCTCTACCTGAACATCCGCACGCGCACCGAGGGCTGGGACATCCAGACACGCTTCGCCGGCCTCGCCGCGCGGATGGAACGAGAGCGCGCCGAGCGCACGAGCATCGCACCGAAAGACGAGGCCGCATGAAGGCGCGCGCCGTCTTCGCCCTCCTCGCATGCTGCGCGTCGCTCGCCGCTCCCGCCGCAGCCGTCGAGCCGTCCGGCGTCTCCGCGGACGCGTACCTCGACGCGATCGATGCGAGCGGCAAGGCGGCCTACGAGGCGGGCAACTACTCGTTCTGCAGCGCGCCCAGCCGGCCGCTCGGCCCACGACAGCGCGCGCTCTGCCCGCTCGCCCAGGAGATCGAGGCCTGCGAAGGGCTCCGAAGGGCGTGTGGCGAGTCCGTTCTGACGGAGAGCGACTGGCTGGAGCGCCTCGTCGCGTGGATGGGCCCCGTCGCCCAGGTCCTGCTCTTCGCGCTCGTCATCGGGATCATCCTCGCGATCGCGATCCCCGTCGTCCGCGCGCTCGCGAAGCTGCGACGCGATCGCCGACTGGCGGCGGAGACGGAGCCGGCCGAAGGACGCGCCGCGGTCGTCGAGAGCCAGCGGAGGCCGGAGCACGAGCTCGACGACGCCGAGACCGCGCTCGGCCTCGCCAATGCCCATCGAACGCGCGGCGAGCTCGATCGGGCGCTCTCGCTCTACCTGGCCGCGTGCCTCGTGGCGCTCGATCGCCGCGGCGCCATTCGCCTCGCGCGCCATCGGACGAACGGCGAGTACGTGCGCGCGTGCACGGAGCGAGACGCGAAGGCGTCGCTCCGCGAGATCGTGCGCGAGGTCGACGCCGTCGAGTTCGGTGGGGCTCGCGCGAGCGTGGAGGCCGTCGACCGCGTCGCCGAACGGGCGCGTGCGATCGTGCGCACGGCGGCCGTCGCGCTGCTCGTGATCCTCGGCGCGGGGTGCGTGCCGACGAAGCCCGGCGCCGATCCCGCAGGCGACGAGCTGCCGATCGCGATCCTCGAGCGCAACGGCTTCTCGGTCGCGAGGCTCGAGAGCTCCCTCGCGACGATGCCGATCCCCGAGGACGACGAAGGCGCACCCGTCGTGATCGTCGACGTGGAGCGCGTGCCGCTCGAAGACGAAGCGCGTGCCCACATGATGCGGTGGGTCGAGGCCGGCGGAGCTCTCGTGCTCTTCGGGCGCGTGGCCGGATGGCCCTCCGAGCTCCGCGCCGAGCAGAACGACGCCGATACGCGCGACCTCGTCGTGCGGATCCCCGGCCCGAGCGACGTGCTCGACGAGGTGGACGAGGAAGAGGAGGAGGAGGACGACGACGTCGAGGCGCTCGGACCTTCGCTCGTCGTCGAGGGCGCGCGAACGGCTCGACGCCACGCGCTGTCGTGGGAAGGGGCCCAGGCGATCGCCTTCCTCGGCGATCGGACGTACGCCGCGAAGAAGCGCGTCGGGCGAGGCGTCGTGCTCGGCGTCGCGAACGCCGACCTGTTCACGAATGCCGGTGTGATGCCTCGCCGGAATGCGGCCGCGCTCGTCACCCTCCTGCGCGCGGCCGCGTACGATCCGTTCCGGCTCGCGAGCATGGGCCGAGACGGATTCTCCACGCTCGGCGAGATCCGCGTGGCCCGCGCCGAGGACGGGATCCCGCCGCCGTCGAATCCCTTCGCGGCGCTCGTCGCCGCCGGGCTCGGGAAGGGCGCGTGGCACGCGCTCGCGGCGGCGGCGATCCTGTTCCTCGCCTACGGGGTCCGCCACGCTCGTCCGCGGCGGGACGTGACGAAGGCGCGACGTGCGTTCACCGAGCACGTGCGGGCGACCGGCGCGCTCTACGCACGCGCACGCGCGCACGCCCACGCGCTCGCCGCCTACGGGAGGTTCTTCGAGCTCCGGATGCGCGAGATCCTCCCGCGCGGCGCCGATCCGGCGGCGTTCCTCGCCGCGCGCACGGGCGTCACGCCCGAGCGCGCGGCCGAGCTCTGGACGCGCGCGACGACCGCCAAGGCCGGCGATCCGCTGCGCGGCGACGAGCTCGTGATCATCGAGGAGCTCCGGAAGATGCTCGTCGCGATCTCCCGCGACGCGAAGTGACGCCGGCGAACGCGGACGTCACTCGCAGACGATGGTGCCTTCCTCGGACAGGCCCTTGCACTTCTGGGCAGCGGATGCGCAGCTCAGGCCCTTCTCGGGCAGGCCGTTCTTGCAGAAGACGCCCGCGTTGGGGGCGACCTCGGTGCAGTAGAAGCCGTCCGGCTTGTCCTTGCACGTCTGGCAGAAAAAGCCCGTCGGATTGTTCGTGCAGTCGAAGTCCGGATTCGCCGGCGTCTCGCCTCCCGGTGGGGTCGGGTTGGTCGACGAAGCCGAGGCGACCTTGCCCTTCCTGATCGCGCTCGCGGCGATCCACCCGAAGCGGCCGTTGATGCTCCCGAACACGAAGGCGGCGCTGCCCACCGGACGCGTCCCGCCCTTGTGATAGAGCCGGACGCGGACCGCGGTGCGGTGCTTGCTGTCGCGCGACTTGAGCCGTTTGAACGCGAGCTTGTTCTTCTCGACGAGGAAGGTGTCGGTCGACGCACCGCCGAGAAGCGGCGTCTGGTAGAGGAGGTTGATCACGCTGCCCGGCCGGAGCACGTAGTCGTCGAAATCCTCACCGCGTTCGAGCTGGCTCCGCGGACGGACCTTGTAGCGGAAGCGAGCGAGGCACGGCGGGTCCCGCCAGGGCTCGCAGGGGTAGTCCGAGACGTCCTTGACCACGTACTCGGTCGACGCGAAGTCGTTCCCGCCGATCGGCTTCGACGCCTTCATCTTGAACGCGCCGCTGCGAATGCTCGAACGCGGGATCCAGCCGCTCGCGTTGATCCCATTGTCGAGCCGAACGGCGAACGCATAGACGTACTCCTGACCGCCGATCTTCTTCCTCTGCCCGGCGTTGATCCGGACACACGGGAAGTCGACGTTCTTCTGCCGAAGCACGTTCCCGTCGAGGTAGAAGCAGCGGTTCGACGACGACTCCTCGGTCACGCTCCCGACGGCGCCCTCGCGATACGGGAGGGTCTGAATCACGCCGCGTCGAACGCCCCTTCCGTCGTACAGCGCGGTCCCAGGCTCGATCCCCCACTTGCCGAGGGCGCTGATGAGGCGCTTCCTCGTCTCCGTGCCGGTGACCGATCGAATCGCCTTGATGGCCTCGGGCGGCAGGTACCGGTTCCGTCCCGGCTGCGAGTTCGGGAACTGGCAGTTGTGCATCGAGCCGCGGCAGACGCACTTCTTCGCGTTGTTCGGGCACGGGTAGCGCTCCGCGAACCACGTACGATCGGTCGGGACCGCGAGCGGCGCGAGCGAGGCGGGGTCGATCGAGGCAGGGAGGAGCGACGGCGCTCCGATCGAGGCGGTCCCGAGATCCCCCTCCTCTTCGACGGGCCCTTCGTCGCCTTCGAGCTCGTCGTCGACGCCGTCGTCGGCTTCGAGCTCCTCGAGGTCGCTCAGCTCGGAGAGATCCTCCTCCGCCAGCCCCTCGCGGTTCTGCTCGGGGAGCACGAGATTGGGATCCGCCAGCTCGTCCTCCGTGAACTCGTCGGCGACGAGCTCGTCGTCACCGAAATCGAGCTCGCGGAGCTCCGCGTCCGCCTCCGCGTAGACGTCGGCCTCGAACGGAGGAGGAGCCTCCCTGTCGTTCCCGCAGGCGACGGCCGCGACGAAGGCCGACGCCAACACCACCCTCGACACCCTCTCCATCCACCCTCCGAACAGCAGCCCGCGTGCCACGCCAGGCGAGCGCGCAACCCTCGACAATCACTTCGAGGAACGGATCGGAGCGCGACCGGTCCCATCGGAATTCTTCAAGCCTGGTCGACCGCCGATCCGCCCGGGCATTGCGCAACTTTTCGCGCGACCGCCCCATGCTACACGCACCGCCACGCCCTCGTCCCGTCCCTCGGCGTCGCGTCGCGCAACGCCCGGGCGGCGCCGGTAGGCCGCCGACCGGCCACCCTCCTCGGAGCCTCCGGGTCGCCCGCACGGCAGAGATGGCGATCGCATTTTGCGCAACGCGCGGCATGGGCTAGCGTGCCGGCCGCCGTGGCCGGACCCTCCTCTGCGACCGCTCCCAAGACGACGCTCCGAGAAGACTTGCGCGCGCTCATCCAAAGCCCGCGCGAGCTCTGGCTCATCTATCTCGCGACGTTCTTCGAGTACCTCGGCATCTTCTCCTTCCTGCCGACGCTGCCCTTGTGGCTCTCGAACGACTTCGGGATGGACGACAAGCGCGCCGGCTGGTGGGCGGCGACGTTCTCGACGCTGGTGACGCTGTTCGTCTTCCTCGTCGGATCGATCGCCGACACGCTCGGCGTGCGCCGGACGCTGCTCATCTCGTTCGCGCTCGCCGCCGCGACGCGCCTCGGGATGGCGATCGCGCCGTCGACGGACATGGCGATCGTGACCCTGCTGGCCTTCGGCTTCGCCTACGCGACGACGTCGCCGGTGCTCCAGGCGGCCGTGCAGCGCGCCTCGGCGAAGCGGACGCGGTCGTTCGCCTTCTCGTTCTGGTACGTGAGCTTCAACCTCGCGGGTGCGCTGACGGGTCCGTTCGTCATCGACCTCACCCGCCGAGCGTTCCTCGACGAGTCGACGGGCAAGCTCGTAAAACGTGCGATCGCGCTCCCGCTCCTCGGCGAGACGACGTTCTCCGCGAACACGGCCATCATGGCCCTGGGCTTCGTGTTCGCCACGATCGCCTTCTGCGTGATCATGCTCGTCCGGAAGGACTTCGAGCATCGCGTCGACCCCGAGGACGCGGCCGCCGGCGCCGGCAAAGCGCAGAAGGTCAACCCGCTCGTCGCGCTCCGCGACGTGCTCAAGGACCGTCCTTTCTGGCGGTTCATGGTCCTGCTCGTGCTCCTGTCGCTGGTCCGCATGATGTTCCAGCACATGCACTTCACGTGGCCGAAGTACGTGCTGCGCGAGCAGGGTGAAGGCTTCCCGGTCGGGACGGTCTGGTCGCTGAACGCGTTCTTGATCCTGTTCTTGGCCCCGCTCGGCACGGCGCTGACGCGCAACCGGAAGCCGTTCGAGGTGCTCCTCTTCGGCGCCTTCATCTCGTCGCTGAGCCCGTTCGTCCTCTGCCTCGGCTCGGCGATGCCGTTCCAAATCGCGATGATCCTGCTCCTCACGATCGGCGAGGCGCTCTGGTCACCGCGCCTGTACGAGTACAACGTGTCGATCGCGCCGCGCGGGCGCGAAGCGACCTACGTGAGCCTCGCGTCGCTGCCGTACTTCCTCGCGAAGTTCCTCGTCGGCCCGACGTCCGGCTACCTGCTCGCGACGTTCGTGCCCGAACAGGGACCGCGGAACGCCGCGATGCTCTGGGCCATCATCGGGCTCTCGACCATCATCGGCCCCGTCGGGATCTGGCTCGGCCGGAGCTGGATCTCGAAGAACGAACGCGAGAGCGAGCCGGCGGCCGCCGAGGCGCCGGCCGCCACGAAGGAGAGGCCCTCGCAGCCGGCGGCTGCCGCGGAGAGCTCGGCGTCCGCTTCGTGAGTCGATGATCCGAGGGGGTCAGGCCGCCCAGCTCGCTACGAGCGCGCGCGCCTCGACGATGTTGTCCTCGATGCTGCAGTACGTCCATCCGCCGTACCGGCCGATCGAATGGATGCCGCGCTGGCGGAGGTCCTTCGAGATGCGGGCGTACTCGGCGATCGATCGCTTCGTGATGTGCACGTAGGCCGGATCCATCACGACGTTGTGCTCGGCGACGAGGCGATGGCCCTTCGTCACGCCGACCTTCTCGAGATCGGCGAGCACGCGCTTGCGCGTCGCCTCGACGTCGACCACGGCGTCCTTCGCGAAGCCGATCTCGACGTAGAGGCTCATCCGATCCGTGTCGAAGATGTTGTCGTAGAAGCCGACGCGGTAAAAGACGATCTCGCGGTCCGGGTAGTAGATCCAGTGGACGTCCCGCGGCCCCTTCCGATCGAAGCCGAGGTTGAAGACGAGGACCTTGTTCCACGAGTAGGCCGACTCGTCGTGCGGGACGTGCGCGATGGAGAGGAAGCGGCTCCACGGCGATGACGACACGAGCCGCTCGAACCGGATCTCGCGCTTGTCCGTCCGCGCGATGCGCGCGTCGAGGTCGATCGAGACGACCGGCTCCGACAGCGCGATCCGGTCCGGACGGACCGCGCTCGCGAGCGCCTTCACGTACTCGATCGCGCCGCCCTCCGGATACGTGAAGGTCGCGTTGTAGCTCGCGTTGTTCGCGACCTTCATGTTGCGGATGATGTCCGTGAGATCGGCGTGCGGGAAGAAGCGCCCCATCGCGTCCTTGTCGAGGGAGCCGAGGTCGCACGCGTAGAGCTTCTCGTTGTAGGGGATGAGGAATTTCTCGGCGATCGAGCGGCCGAAGCGCGAGTAGAGCATCGCCTCGAAGCTCTCGTCGTCGCCGCTCGCGACGGGGTGCTCCGCGCCGCCCTTCGCCGCGGCCTCGACCTCCGCCTTGGCCGCGGCCTCGAGCGAGCGCTCGGACGGCGGCGTCGGCGGCGGGGCGTGCGCTCCGAGCAGCTCCTTCGGAGCGCGCGCGAAGTACAGGTCGTAGAGGCAGTCGATGAACTCGTCCTGGGGGAGCTGGTGGATGTTCTTCTGGAACGGGAAATCGATCAGCCGGCCCTTGTAGTCGATGAACGACCTCTTCGTGACCGTGCGGATCCGCTGGCCGGGCATGCGCTCGCGCAGCCAGCGCTCGATCTCGGGGTGCTTGAAGTGGAAGAAGTGCCCCGAGTAGTCCCAGACGAAGCCCTCCTTCTTGACCGTCTTGCAATAGCCTCCGATCTCGCGGTCGCCCTCGACGACGAGGTAGTCGTCATCGCCACGCTCGCTCAGCGCGGCGGCCGTGGCGAGCCCGGTCACGCCGGCTCCGATGATCAGGGTCCTCGTGCTGTTCACCTCGGGCCTCGCTCGCTCGTAGCCATTGCCATCGCCTGCGAAGCTAGCAGATGTTAGGTTCGCGGCGCCGGGCAGGAGGAGAGGAGCTCATGACCCCGGAGGCGTTCCAGCAGACCTTCGATCGCATCCGATCGCAGATGGCCACGGTCGTGGTCGGCCAGGAGGAGCTCGTGCTCGGGCTCCTCGTCACCGCCATCGCCGGAGGCCACGTCCTCATCGAGGGAGCTCCCGGCCTCGGCAAGACGCTCGTGGCCCGCACGTTCGCGCGCGTGTCGGGCGCGAGCTTCAAGCGGATCCAGTTCACGCCCGACCTCATGCCCAGCGACGTGACCGGCTCGAGCATCCTCGACCGCCAGAGCGGGACGTTCACGTTCGTACCCGGGCCGATCTTCTGTCAGCTCCTCCTCGCCGACGAGATCAACCGCGCGCCCGCCAAGACGCAGTCGGCCCTGCTCGAGGCGATGCAGGAGCACCAGGTCACGGTCGACGGCACGTCCCGATCGCTGCCGAAGCCGTTCATCGTCGTGGCGACGCAGAACCCGGTCGAGTCCCAGGGCACCTACCCGCTCCCGGAGGCCCAGCTCGACCGCTTCCTCATGAAGATCACCGTCGCCGATCCGCCGCGCGAAGAGGAAGAGCGCATCGTGAAGAACCACGCGGCGGGGTTCGATCCGACGGACATCTCGGGCCTCGCGCCGGTCACCTCGCCCGACGAGCTGCTCGCGATGTCCGCGTTCGCGCGCCGGGTGCGCGTCGACGACGCCGTCGTCGCTTACATCGTCGACATCACGCGACGCACGCGCGAGGACCGCGCCATCGAGCTCGGCGCCTCGCCGCGCGCCTCGATCGCGATGATGAAGGCCGCGCAGGTCGTCGCCGCGAGCGAGGGCCGCGACTACGTCACGCCGGACGACGTCAAGCCGATCGCGAAGGCCGTCCTCCGCCACCGCGTCATGCTCCACCCCGACGCCGAGCTCCAAGGGATTGGCGCCGACGAGCGCATCGAGGACATCCTCCGCTCCGCGCCCGTCCCGCGCGCGGCCGCGGTCGCCGCGGGGGCCTGAGTTGCGCGTCGTCCCGACGAAGCGCCTCGTCGCCCTCGCCTTCGTCGCGACGGCGGTCGCGCTCGTCGCAGGCTTCGTCCCGGGCGTCGACGCCGCGTGGATCGGCATCGACGCGCTCCTCGTGGCCATGACGGGCGCGGACGCGATCGCGGGACGCCGGCGGCGGATCGAGGTCGAGCGCCGCGCGGCCGACATCTTCTCCGTCGGGCGGCCGAACGCGGTCTCGATCGTCCTCGTCAACCGGAGCGACCGCGCGCTCTCGGGCACCGTGATGGACGACCCGATCGAGGACGCCGTCGTCAGCGGCCTGCCCGCGACGTTCGAGCTGCCCCCGCGCGGCACGGCGCAGCTCCGGTACGAGATCACGCCGAAGCGACGCGGAGCGCGAAAGCTCGGCGCCGTCACCGTCCGATACGCGCTGCCTCTCGGCCTGCTCCAGGCGCAGGAGCGGACGGAGCTGCCGGAGGATGTCGACGTCTACCCCGACGTGCACGCCGCTCGCATGCTCGAGATGCTGCGCCGCCAAGGGCGCGAGGACGCTCGGCTCGGATCCTTGCGCGTCCGCGGAGGCGACACCGAGTTCGAGCGCCTCCGGCCGTGGCAGCGCGGAGACGAGATCCGCCGGATCGACTGGCGCGCGACGGCGCGGCGCGACGATCTCGTCTCCCGCCAGTACCAGGCCGAGTCGAACCAGAACGTCGTCTTCGCGATCGACATCGGCCGCGCGATGCGCGGAGAGAGCGGCGGGCTCACGAGCGTCGATCACGCGCTCGCCGCGGCGCTCCTCACGGCGGACGTCGCGCTCCGCGGCGGCGATCGCGCGGGGCTCCTCACGTTCGACGACCGGCCGCGGAGCTTCCTCCGGCCGACGGGCGGGCGCTCGGCGGGGCGCAAGCTCACGCGCGCCGTCTACGCCCTCGATGCCGGCTTCGCGGCCACGGACTACCGCGCCGCGATGGTGTTCCTGAAGACGCAGGTGAAGGTGCGCTCGCTGTTCATCCTCTTCACGAACCTGCTCGACCCGCGCAGCGCGAAGGACCTCGCCTCCGCGGTCAAGAGCCTCTTGCCGCGCCACCTCCCGCTCTGCGTGCTCATGCGCGACGTCGACGTCGAGCGCCTCGCGATCGAGAAGCCGCTCGACGAGGACGACGTCCTCGTCCGCGCCGCCGCCGCCGAATCGATCGCTTGGCGCGACGGGATCGTCCGCTCGCTCCGGAACGCAGGCGCCCTCGTGCTCGACGCACGTCCCGAGGAGGTCACCCCGCTGCTCGTGAAGCGTTACCTCGAGGTCAAAGCCCGCCGCCTGCTCTGACATGATAGGAATAGTCGAGAGATGAGGCGTTCGCTTCGACTCCTCCTGCCCATCGGGGCTTGCGCGATCGTCTTCGGCGCACGCGACGCCGCGGCGCAAGCGGCGTGCACCACGCCGACGACGACCTGCGAAGGGACGAACGGCTACTACGCGTCGAAGGACGACCTCGCGCGCGTCACGGCCGTGACGGACCCGCTCCTGCGCGACCTGCGCAAGTGCCTCGATGCGGCGGGCGGAAAGGACGTCACGCCGGCGGTCGTGATGCGATGGGACTCGGAAGGCAACGCCGTCGCCGTGAAGGTCGAGGCGCCCGGCTACGACAACCTCGCTTGCGTCGCCAAGGTCGCCGGCAAGCTCACCCAGCTCCAGAATCCGAACGAGACCGCGATCCGCTGCGAGTACGGCTGCCCGAAGCCCAAGCCCGCTGCGACGCCGACGCCTGCTCCGGCGCCCACGACTCCGCCCCCCCAGCAGCCGCCGCTCGTCGTGTATCCGCCCGGCGTGACGCCTGCGCCTGCGCGGCCTCAGCCGACGCAGCCCGCGCAGGCATCGGGCATCCCCGTGCTCGCGCCGCCGCCGAACTACTCTGCGCCGCGCTACGAGAAGGTCTGGTACGGCTGGCAGGCCCTCATCCCCGACTCCATCGCCTACGTGCTCACGCTCACCGGCGGTTTCGCCGACGCGGACGGCGCCGTCGCGCTCGGCCTCATCACGTTCGGGCTCGGGACACCGATCATCCACATGGCCCACGCGGAGGTCGGCCGTGGCTTCGGGAGCATCGGCATGCGCATCATGCTCCCGCTGCTCGGCGCGGGCGTCGGAGCGATCGCGGGGGTCATCGCCACGGCCGGGAAGCGGAGCGGCGACGAGGTCGCGGACGCCGCAGGCACCGGCGCCATCATCGGCGCCTACGTCGGAGCCGGCGGCTGCACGCTCGTCGACGTCTTCGCGCTCGGTTACAAACGGCAGCGGATCGAGCCCGACACCGCGTCGACGGGACGGCGGGTCGGCGGCATCACGCTCGCGCCGTCGATGAACGTCGGCAGGGACCGCGCCGCGATCGGTATCGGGGGTACGTTCTGACGGGCTCGGGTCGCCGGCGACGCGCTTCGTGCGAGCACGAGAGATGGGGCGGTGAGGCGTCGGGCCTCTGCGGGTCGAGCTGCGACGCGAGTATCATCCCCGCCAGCCGATGATGACCGGGCGGAGCGCTCCGAAGCAGCAGCGGTCGCGATGGCGCCCGAAGGTGTCGCGCTGGCGGAGGCCTTGGATCCGGACGCTCGTGTTCGGCTCGGCGGTGATCGTGCTCACCGTGCACGCGGCTGCGTGCGTCGTGGCCGTCGTGGCGTTGCCGCGCGGCTTCGGCCTCGACGACATCCACGCTTGGACGAACACGCTGCTGCCTGCGGCGACCGGGCTCGTGCTCGTCGCGACGCTCGTCCGGTTCGTCTTCATGCAGTCGTCGGGGCTTCCGGTCTCCGTCGCCTCGGCGGCGATCGCGGGAGGATGGCTCGCCGCCGTCATGACCGGTCACCTCTTGTTCCCGGTCTCGTTCGGGCTCGAGCGCGCGATCGGACCACTGTCGATCGCGCTCGCGCTCGCGACGCTCGCCTGGGCGACGCGCATGTCGACGCTCTTCTCCGTCGTCGGCGCGATCGCCGGCGCCATCGTCGGCGTCGTGGTGATCGTCGGACAGCGCGCGCCGCCGCCCTCGACGCGACCCGCCGGCGGGACGCTCGCGGAGGTGAAGGGCACCGCGACGAAGGACGAAGCGGCGAGCGGACAGGTGACGTTCCCGTGCGGCAAGGAGCACGTCCGCTTGCGACCGCTCCTCACCTTCGAGAGCCGCTCGCCCGACCGGACCTGGACGGTGCTCGCGCCGCCCGACTCGTTCGGCCCGCGCCGAAAGCTCGAGGCCTTCGCCAAGGGAAAGAACGGATTTTCGGCGCGTTACTCCGACGACGGAGAGACGTCGCTCGTCGCGACGAGAGACGCGAAGGGCATCGACATCGAAGCCGTCTCGACGCTGCCGCGCCCCGTCTACTCGCACCTCAACACGTTCACCACGATCCACGTCCCGTTCGAAGCGACGATCGTGTTCGGCCCCACGGCGCCTCGAGAGTTTCCGATCGAGCCCATGGACTACCCGACGGGTCGGCCGGCGCAGCTCGCCTACCTCGGCGCGGACATGGCGTTCCACGTCGTGCGCGCGGAAGACGCCGAGAAGGGGCCCTACACGGAGATCGCGAAGGGCCACCTCGGGAGGGACGAGCCGCTCACCATCGAGCTCCGTCGCAAGGACGGCACCTCCGGCTCGTGCCGGCTCACGTTCGCCGACTGGGCGGCGCAGGTGAGCACCGAGCCTTCGCCGACGGCGGGCTGGGGGCTGCCGCAGAACTCGATCCAGTTCTTCACACGCGGCGGCTCGGAGGCCGTCATCGTGCTGACGCTCGCCGAGACGGGGCCCGGCCGCGGCTGGCAGTCCGTCGGGCACGCCGAGGGCACGTACCGGAACCGCATCCGCATCGAGACGGTCACGCCCCCGGCGCGGAAGAAGTGACCGGCACGCGGACGGGCACGCGCCCGCCCGCGTACGGGGGCTACTTGCTGCTCGGCGTGATGTTCCGCTTCGCGAGCAGATCGGCGAGCGTCCCGAACTTCGCCTCGCGCTTGACCTGCGCGCGGTACTGCTGGAACGCGTTGCGCTCGTTCTCCTCGTTGAGGGCCTTGATCGAGAGCTTGAGCTCGCCGCGACGAGGATCGTGCTCGACGACCTTCGCCTCGAGCTGCATCCCCACGGGGAAGAGCTTGCGAAGCTCCGATCCGCGCGGCGTGCCCGTCGCGGCGGCGCTGATGAAGCCGCGCGCGTTGCGGCCCGTCGCGCCGAGGACGCGGACGACGAGCCCGCCGGGCTCGACGTTCACGACGGCGACCTTCACCGTCTTGTGGAGCTGGACGCGCTGAGGCTCCTCGTTGGCGGCCTCACCGGTCGGCGCCGGATGCAGCGCGATGCGGTGCTGCTTCACGTCGAGGCTCGCGACGACGACCTCGATCTCCTCGCCGACCTTCACCACCTCCTCGGGGTGCTCGATGCGCTTGATCGAGAGATCCGCGGTGTGGATGAGGCCGTCGATGCCGGGCTCGAGCTCGATGAACGCGCCGAACGGCTGGAGGCGAGCGACCTTGCCCTTGTGCCGGGTCCCGACCGCGTACTTCTCCGCGACCTTGTCCCACGGATCCTCCATGGCCGCCTTGCGCGAGAGCCAGAGCTTCCCGCGCTCGTCGAGACGGAGCACCTTGACCTTGACCGTCTCGCCGACCTTGAAGACGTCCTTCGGCTGATCGGCGCGGTTGTGGCTCATCTCGCTGAGCGGGACGAGGCCCTCGACGCCGCCGACGTCGATGAAGGCGCCGAACGGGACCACCGTGCGGACGACGCCGTCGACGATCGAACCCATCTCGATCTTCTTGAGCGCCTCCTCGCGACGCTCCTTCGCCTCGTTCTCGAGGATGGCGCGACGCGAGAGCACGACGTCACGCCCGCGCTTCGCGTACTGCGTGACCGCGAACGGCAGGCGCTTGCCGACGAGATGCGAGAGATCGGCACCCGGCCGGAGCTCGACGTGCGAAGCCGGCGCGAACGCGCGGAGGCCGTCGACGTCGACCTCGACGCCGCCCTTGATCGTGCCGGTGACGAGGCCGAAGACGAGCGAACCCGTCTTGGCAGCCTCGGCGACGATCGGCTTCGTCTTCTGCACGCGCTTCGGGTGGTGCGTCAGGACGACGAGACCGCCGCGCCCGCCGTCGTTGTGCACGAGGCCGACGAACGGGGCGCCGGGCTCGAGGATGACGCGCGGAAGCTGCGGGTTCTTGTCTTCGGACTTGTCGTCCGTCGACGAAGCCTCGCCGGATGGCGCGGGCGCCGGAGCCTCGCCGCTCGTGGAGGCTGCCGCGGTCGCCGGGGCGCCCTCCGCGGGCGCGGCCTCGGCCGGAGCGCCTTCCGCGGGCGCGGCACCGGCCTCGCCCTCCGCCTTCTGCTCGGCCGCTTCCGCGGACGCTGCCGCACCATCGGCAGGTGCGCTCGCGGTCGGGTCCTCGGTCGCTGCCGCGGCGCGGGCGGCCGCGAGCTCCTCGGCCTCCTTCTTGTCCGCGCGCGTGTACTCCTCGACGTCGTCCTCCGTGATGAGGAGCTCGCGAAGGTCGAAGATCGCCTTCGCCTTGCCGGAGAGGTCCACGAAGAGCGCGTCCTCGGTGAACTCGATGACCTTTCCGAAGACGACGTCGCCGACGTTGAACGCCGGGCGCTCACGCTCCGCGCGCTCCTTCTTCTTGCCGCCCTTCGCCTGGGCGTCGTCGGAGGAGCCTTCCGCCGGCTGCGTTCCCTCGGCCGCCTGTCCGTCGGCCTGAGCGGCCGCGGCGGCGGACTTCTTCTTCCGGCGGCGCCGGCGGCGCTTCTTCGCGGGGGTGCCTTCGGCGGCCGGCGTGCCGTCCGCCGCCTTCGCGGCCTCGCCTTGCCCTTCGCCGCTCTCCTGAGCCCCCTCGCCGTCGGAGCCAGCCTCTTGGGCCGAGGCGCCCTCCGCTGCAGCGCTCGGGGAGGCAGACGCCTCCGCGTTCGAGCCGTTCGAAGGCGCGGCCTCGGTCGAGGTCGAGGTCGCCGTGGCGGTCTCGGTCGAGGTCGCGGTCTCGGGGGACTTCGAGCCCTCCGCCGGCGCGGGCGCCGGTGCCTGCGGCGACGAAACGTCGGCGGCGGGAGGGGTGTTGGGGTCGGGCGTGTTCGGATCGGTCATGACAAAAACGGGCAGAAATCGCCCTTCAAAGCGGGGCGCACCTTAGCGCACGGAAAGGCAGTGGCGCCAGGGCCGTGTCGGCCCCGGGGCCGCTGGGGTTGGATTAAGTGGCAGAGCCCATTCCGGCCGCCGATGCAACCCCTACGTTCGGGCCGCGTGGCGAAGGATTTCGCGGCTCTGCGGGCCTCGGGGCCGACGGCGCCGGCCCGGAGCGGAGATGCGCCGGGCGCATCCCGCTTGGAGCGATGGCGTCGTAAGCGAGGCCGTGCGCCGCAAGACGGTTCTGGTAGTAGAAGAGAAGCCGCGTGTCGCGAAGGACGAGCTCGGCCCCGCGGGGCGCGAGCACCTCGTTCGTGTGGTAGCCCGCGAAGGCGCGGAGCGCGTCGTCGACGATGGCGTCGCCGCGCTTCCCTTTCACCGTCGGTGACAGGAGGATCTGCCCGCGCGCCTCCATGGCGTCGAGCCGCTCTATCAAGAGGTCGACGTCCTCCGCGAGCTCCGCGCGGGGCACCGTCACGTCGTCCCGATGCCGGAGCACCGTGAACAGGTCCGCCTTCCCGACGGCGCGACGCAGCCGCTCGAAGGCGGCGGCGGCCACCACGTGCGTGGCCATCACGACGGTATCGCGCTTGTACGCGTCCACGATGCGCTCGCCGAGCTCGCGCGTGTACTCCGCGTCGCGCACCGGATCGAGCGTGGGCTTGTCGTCGCGTCCGATGATGTAGCTCGTCGGATCGACGATGCGCCCTCGGTTGTCGTGGCTCCTGCCCTCGTCGTCCACGAAGTTGCCGAAGACGTCGAGCGGGCGTGAGAAGCGGATGACGCACGCCGCATCGAGGCCGAGGAGCTTGTTCATGAACGAGGCGATGCGTCCGATGCGCGTCGACTCGTCGTCCTCGATGATGTAACGGGCCTTGCCCTCCTCTTGGAGGAAGTCGTCGATGAGCGTCTCCGCCTCGAGGGTGAGCAGATAGTTGATCGTCGCCGGGACGAAGAAGACGAGCTGCGTGCGCCCCCGCATCGTCGTGCGCACGAACGCCTCGAGACCGGTCCCCGCGAGGCCGAGCTTCAGCCTCCGCTCGACGCCGCCCGAGCGCGAGCGCGTCCCGCCCGGGAAGAAGAGCGAGTGGTAGCCGCGCTCGATCAGCACGCACGAGTACGTCTTGAGCACGTCCTTGTAGAGGGAGTGCTTGAGGCGCCGGTCGACGCGGTAGGCGCCGAGGTTGTGCATGAAGAAGCTCAGCACCGGGTTGGTGAAGAGGTTCTTCCCGGCGCCGTAGACGGCCGGCGGCAGGCCCGCACGCTCGAGCGCGAACCCGAACACGACCGAGTCGAGGTTCGACAGGTGCGTCGGCACGAACACCACCGTGCCGATCTCGGTCAGCTTGCGGATGTGCTCGCGCGGCCCCTGGACGAGGATGCGACCGTCGAGCGCCGTCAGGTCGAGCGACGCGGGGAGGTTCTTCAGCGTGGCGCGGGGCGAGAGCAGCGCGCCGAGGAGCGGCGCCGTCACGCGCGACGCGAATTTGTAGACGCGGCGGTCGAAGTTCCCCGCGACGTCCCACGCGTACCGTCTCGCGTACTCCTCGAGACGCTCGCGCAGCTCCGCGTCGGTCATACGGCCGAGCTGCGCCGCGAGCGCCCTCCACTCGGCGAGGTCGGGGTGCCCCGTGTTCTGGAGGCGCTTGGTCTCGAGGTACGCCGCCTCGTTGAGCGCGAAGAGCGGATCCCGCGTCTGCGTGGTGACGCGATGGACGACCTCGTCGACGATCGACGATCGCGCGGCGTTGAAGTCGAAGATCGGCTGCTCGCCTCTCCGCGGGATGATTCGGTCGCTCACGCCCGACATTGAACCGCCGCTCCGGTCTGTCGTAAAGCCGCGCCGGCCGACGCCGAAGCGCGTGGCACGCGCCGTGATCTCGAAGCCCTCCGAGGGCGTGGATCAGCCGCCCACGGAGGAGGTACCGCGATGAGCGCGACGAGCTCGCAAGCTGCTGCCGGAGACACGGATGACGTCCTCGGCCACGCCCGAACCCACGCGATCCTGCGCGAAGGCTCGCTCCTCCAGCGCCTCGTCGCGACCGACGCCACCACGCACGCCGCCGTCGCCCGCCTCGCGCTCGGCCTCTTCATGCTTCCGCACGCGCTCCAGAAGACGACCGGCTGGTTCGACGGCGCCGGCTTCGCCGCGACGTACCGAGCCTTCCTGTCGATGGGCATCCCCGGCCCGCTCGCGTTCTTGGCCATCATCGGCGAGCTCCTCGCCTCGGTCGCGCTCATCCTCGGCGCGCTGACCCGCGTGGGCGCCGCCGTGATCATCGCCATCATGATCGGCGCGATCGCGACCGTGCACGCCCCGCACGGCTATTTCATGAACTGGTCCGGCACGAAGGCCGGCGAAGGCTTCGAGGTCCACCTGCTCGTCATCGGCCTCGCCCTCGTCACGCTCCTCGCAGGCGGCGGAAGGGCGTCGGTGGACAGGGGGCTCATGCGGTGGCGGCCCGCCCCCGGCGGCAGCGTCAGCCCGGCGATGTGAGCGAGGCGGAGCCTCGCTCAGGCTCCAGGCTCCGGGCTCCAGGCTCCAGAGAGAGAACCGGGCCGCCCCTTGGCTCGCTGTCGAGAAACGAAGCGCGCCGTGACGCGTGCGACTGCGACGCGTGCGACTGCAACAACCTCCTGGAGCCTGGAGCCTCTGAAAAACCGAGAGCCGAAACCTGACAGCCGACTCAGCCCTCGCTGCGTCTCGCGAGCGCCTCCGTGATCTCCGTCACCACCATCGTCACCAACCGCTCGTAGAGCTCCTCGCCCTCCTCGCGGGTCGCTTCCGACGGCGCGCCCGTGTAGGCGCGGTCCATCCCGATCTCCGTGAACGTCGACTTGCCTGCGCGGATCGCGTCGCTCAGGCTCAGTCCGAGCGTCGGGAGCTCTTTTGCGACGTCGCGGACGGGCTTGCCCGCCGCGAGGACCAGCGACGTCTCGTAGCGGCCGGCGTGGCAGTCGCCGCGTTTGAACTCGTCGCTCAGCGTGCGGCCCCAGCGGCGCGTGAGCGGGCAGGCCACCGACGCGGCGCCGTCGGGGAGTTCCGCGATGGCCGCACGGACGGCGGCGTCGTGCGCGGGCTCGAGGTGGTTGTTCACGAAGCAGACGTGGGCGAAGCCCGTGTCGAGGAGTCGAACGGCGATCGCGCGCAGGAACGACGTGAGCGCCTCGGCGGGGACACCGACGGCGCCCGCGAAACCGCGCGCGTAGTCGGTCACGCCGTACGGGACCGTCGGCGCGACGACCGTGCGCACGCCGGCCTGCTCGAGGCGCTCGGCCGCGCGGATCGCGCACGTCTCGCTGATGGTCGTGTCCGTGTCGAGCGGGAGGTGCGGGCCGTGCGGCTCGACGCTGCCGACGGGCACGATCGCGACCGCCCGCGACGCGGCGCAGAGCTCCGCGACCTCCTCGTACGTGAGCTCGGCGAGACGGCGCGCCATCATCCGGCCCGCGATCCCGCGGCGTGGCGCGCGCGCAGCGCCTTCTTGTCGACCTTGCCGCGATCGTTCTTCGGGAGGTCGTCGACGAACTCGACGACGCGCGGGTACTTGTAACGCGCGAGGTTCGTCTTGACGTGCTCCTGCAGCTCGGTGGCGAGCTCCGGCGACGGCTCGTGCCCGGCGCGCACGACGATGTACGCCTTCGTCTTCACGAGGCCTTCTTCCTCGATCCCGATGACGGCGGCTGCGGCCACGGCGGGATGCTCGAGCAGGCACTCCTCGACCTCGAGCGGCGCGACCCACTGGCCGCCGACCTTGAGGAGGTCGTCGGCGCGCCCCGCGAAGTAGAGGTAGCCCTCCTCGTCGATGCGGAAGAGATCGCCCGTACGGCACCAGTGCCCGTGGAAGGTGCGCCAGCTCTTGTCGCGATCGAGCCAGTACCCGAGGCTCACGCTGTCGCCCTTCACCCAGAGGACGCCGATCTCGCCGGGCGCGCACGGCGTCGCGCCGGGGCCCTCGGCGTCCTCGGGCAGGATCCGGAGCTCGTAGCCCTCGACGACCTTGCCGAGCGAGCCGGGCTTGACGTCCCCGGGACGGTTCGACGCGTAGATGTGGAACATCTCCGCCGAGCCGATGCCGTCGTAGACGTCGCTCTGGAAGCGCTCGAGCCAGCGACGCAGCAGCGGCTCCGGGAGCGCCTCGCCGGCGGAGAGCGAGAAGCGGACGCTCGAGAGATCGAGGCCCGGCTTGCCCGCCTTGCGGAGCTCGTCGTCGTGCTCGAGGAGCTTGCCGAGCATCGTCGGCACGTTCGTGATCACGGTCGGGCGATAGTCCGCGATCGCCTTCGCGAGCGTCTCGGGCGTCGGCCGCTCGCTGAAGAGACACGTGGTCGCGCCGACGGCGAACGGGAACATCAGGTTCGTGCCGGTCGCGTACCCGAAGAACAGCCGCGGCACGCTGATCGTGACGTCGTCGCGCCGGTAGCCGACGGTCCGCTTGGCGTAGACCTCGGTGTTGAACGCAAAATCGCGGTTCGTGTGCACGTTCGCCTTCGGCTCGCCGGTCGATCCGCTCGTGAAGAGCCAGATCGCCGGCTCGTCGCGATGCACGCGCGTGGGCTCCGCCCCCGGCGCGGTGGAAGCGAGCGCGGGCGCGAGCTCGCGGATCTTGTCCGAGGACGGCAGATCGCCGATCGGCGCCTCCGGATCGCTCCCGGTGGCGGCGTCGGGCACGACGAACATCGCCTGCACCTCGCTCGACGCGGACGTGACGAGCGGCGCGAGGCGCTTCGCGACCTCCGGGACGGTCACGATCGCGGTCGCGCGCGTGTAGCCGACGAGGTACTCGAGCGTCTCCGGCGGCGCGAGCGGGTTGCCCATCGCGACGACCGCGCCGCGCGCGAGCGTCCCGAAGAAGGTCCACACGAACGGCGGGACGTCGGGCAGGACGATGAGGACGCGCTCGCCGCGCCGCACGCCGGCGGACGCGAGAAGCCCTGCCATGCGCTTCGTCTTGTCGGCGACGGCTTCGTAGGTCCAGCTCCGGTCGCCGAAGCGGACCGCCGTCTTCTTGCCGAGGCCCTCGTCGAGGCGATCGAAGAGGAAGTAGCGTGCGAGGCTGAGGTCTTCGGGGAAGGTCGTCACGGCGGCTCTCGTACCCCCGAGCCGGGCCGGGACACAAGGGCTGCGGCCGCTCGGGGCCAACGGCCGAGTCGTGAGCGTCGAGAGGAAGCGCTACTCGAACACGCAGCGAGCGCCGATCGCGTAGTAGCCGTCTCGCCAGTCGTTCCTTCCGCTCGGAGGCCAGTTGTCCGTGTATTGGCGGCTCCCGACGCCGATGCCCGGTACGCCGTGCTCTTCCCACGAGCCGGTCCACGCGAAGACGTTGTATCCGTCGTTCACCCAGTCGAGGACGTTGCCGAGCGCATCTGCGACGCCGATCTGGTTGTTGCTGCCCGGGCGCCGGCCGGGCGGCGGGACGAAGAAGGCCTTGTCGAGAGGACTGCCGCCGGAGACCCGCATGTCGCCGGGCGGATTCGGCGTGTGGTAGCTGTAGTAGTGAACGTAGAGGTCGTTCTGCTGTTTGTTCTGGAACCTCGGTGAATTCCCCCACGGGAAGGCCGTGGTCCCGCCATTCGAGAGCAGAGAAAAGGCCTCGTTGCTGGCGATGAGCCGCCCGCCGTCGAAGTGGCAGATCGCCTGCGCCATGTACCAGGTGACGCAGTTGAGCGTCTTCTCGTCGAGGACGTCCTGAGAGAAGTCGCTCCGCTCGTCCTGACTTCCGTCGACCGGCGGCTGCCAGTACGTCCGGCCTCCCTGGTTCGGCACGCTGCAGCCGCGCTTGTTGTACGGTCCGAGCAGGTACAACGCCTCGTCCATCGAGGAGGGCAAGAACCTCGTCCAGGACGAGTTCCAGTTCGGAGCCGTCTCGGCCCATGCCTGGAGGTTGCCGCCGAAGCGCTCGACGAACGCGCGCATGCGGCCTGCGGTGACGTAGTACTTGCCGACGCGCAGCCCCGTGTGCGGGTCGTCGACGACCGCGCAGCAGCTCTCGTGCTGCGCGTCCGGATCGCCGGTCTCGCCCGGCCCACAGGTGTCGCCGCCGTGGTGGAGCGTGCAGCTCGGGAAGTCGGCGCACTTCTTCGCGTAGTTGCAGCCCCCGCTCGCGCAGTCCTCGTGCTTCTCGCACGACTTGCCGGCGGCGCACTTCGGGGCGCTCGAGCCGCCGCAGTCGACGTCGGTCTCGTCGCCGTTCTTGATCCCGTCGTCGGGCGACGGAGCCTTGCAGACGCCGCCGCTGCAGACGCCGCTCTGGCAGTCGTCGGCGACCTTGCACTTCTTGCCGTCGGCGCAGGGCGGCGCGCTCAGGCCGCCACAGTCGACGTCCGTCTCGTCGCCGTTCCTGATGCCGTCCTTCGGGTTGCCTCCCGTCACGGGCGTGCACTTGCCGTCCTTGCACGTGAGGGACTGGCACTCGGAGTCGTCCTCGCACGATTCGCCCGCCGGCTTTCCGTCCGGGTTCGGGACTCCGCCCTCGGACGTGCAAGCACCGGCGATCAGGAACGAGCAGAAGACGAAAGCGACACCCGCGACACGCAAGGTGCGCGCAGGACCTCGACCGAGCCCACGCAAGCCCATCATGCCGTCAGTGTAGCTTGCACGAAGCGCACCGACGCACGGACCGAGCCATGCGCGCAGAGGTTTCGGTCCGTCCGTTCGATACAGCACGCGATCGCGCGAGGATGGCGGGTCGCTCCGAGCTCTGCTCCGGTCGCGTCCGCTCTCGTGGGTGGATCGCATCATCCAATCGCCCGAAACCCCGGAAACCCGCGGACTTCCGCAGAAGTGAAATCTTCTCGCGACACGGAAACCGGGCTCGGCGCCAGAGGTCGCTCGCCTTTCCGCTCCGGTCGACCTTTCTCATAGGATGAGCTGATGCCTCGCCCCGCCCTCGCCCGGCTCGGCGTATCGGTCGCCGCCGTCCTCGCCCTCGTGTGCCTCGCAGGGATCGCGTCGCCGTTCAGCGGCGGCATCACGCGCAGATCCGGCAAGCAAGGCGGCACCTGCAACGGCTGCCACCAAGGCGGCGTCGCGCCGACGGTGACGCTCGAGGGGCCGACGTCGCTCGACGCGGGGGCACTTGCAACCTACACGTTCCGCATCGAGACGACGGCCGCGATCACGGGGATGAACGCCGCCGTCAGCGCAGACGACGCCGTGATGACCGGCGACCCGGACGGCGGCACGCGCGAGAACGAGAACGAGATCGTGCACGCATCGCCGATGGCTCCGGACGGAGGCGTGGCGGTCTACACCTTTTCGGTGACGGCGCCGCCCTACGGAGGAAAGATCGCGATCTACGCCGCCGGCAACGCGTGCGACGGCAATGGCAACACGGACGGCGACCAGGCCAACGCGACCGCGCTCGAAGTCGAGATCAACGGCCCGGACCGGCCGCTGCCGTCGCCGCCCGAGCCGGAGCCTACTCCGGACCCCGGATGGTCTCCGCCGGAGGGCTACGGCGACGCGCCGCCGAGCCCGCCGCCCGAAGAGGACTCGGGCTGCGCGGTCGGGTGGGCAGGCGCGCGCCCGCCCGCGAGCGTCGTCGTCGCGGCGCTCGTCGGCGTGGCGGCGGTGGCGCGGCGCATTCGTTCGCGGCGCCGCTGATCGCGTCACGCCGGGACCTGCACCGTGATCGTTTCCGTCATCGGGCCGCGATTACCGGCCAGATCGTACGGACGCACCGCATAGCGGTACTCGCCGCCCGCGACGACGCGGGTGTCCTCGTAGCGCGTCGAGACGCCACGGACGCTCGCGTAGTGCACGAGCGCTCCGCCCGTCGTGACGCGCTCGCCGCGGAAGACCTGATAGCCGTACACCGCCTCGTTGTCGGTCGCGGCGTCCCAACGGAGGAGCACGCGTCCGTCCTTGCACTCTGCACGTAGATTCGGCCCCGTCGACGGCCAGGACGGCGGGATGGTGTCGTCGCTCTCCGGCGCCTGCCCGAGCTTCTTCGGCCAGAGGGTGCAGTCGACGCGACGGAAGCTCTCGTCGAGCGCCTTGCAGACGTTGCCGTAGAGACAGCGCACGACGGCGTCCTCGCGGCCGCTCCGCCACTTCTTCGGCAGATCGGGATCGGCGAGGAGCGCGCGCGCCATCCCGACGAGGTCGCCCTGCTTCCGCTCGATCACCTGCTCGGCGAGCGCGAGCGTGCCGATCTTGCCGACCGCGATGACGGGCGTCTCGAAGCCCGCCGCGCGCAGGGCGGCGCGGACCGCCTCGGGGATGTAGAGGTTCGCGCCGTCCGGGTATGCGCTCCCGGGCATGCAGCGGTCGCCGGAGTAGCCCGTGTACGGGTAGAGCGGCTCGCCCGGGATGACGCGCGCGTCCTCGAACTTGCCGCCGGCCGAGAGCGAGACGTAGTCGACGCCCGCGCGCGCGAGCTCGACGGCGATCGGGCCTGCGTCGACGACGGTGTACCCGTTGCGGATGCACTCTTCTCCGACGAAGCGAACGCCGACGGTGAAGTCGTGGCCGACGCGCTCGCGCACGCGGCGCACCACACGGAGCGGTAGGCGAAGGCGGTTGGCGAGCGAGGCGCCGCCGTACTCGTCCTTCCTCGGGTTGAGGCGCGAGAGGAACGACGAGAGCGTGTACGCGTGCGCCATGTGGAGCTCGACGCCGTCGAACCCGCACTCGCGCGCACGCACCGCGGCCGCGGCGTAGGCCTCGACGATGCCGTCGATCTCCTCGAGGGAGAGCATGTCGATCGTCTGGCGCCAGCCCGACCGCGAGATCTTGAGGAAGTGGATGATCTGCGGGACGACCTTGCTCGGCCCCGCGTCGTGGATCCGCTTCTGGAGATCGGTGAGCCCCGGCTTGAACTCGTCGGAGGAGATGCGAAGGAGAGGGCCGCTCTTCGACCCGTGCACCGCCATCGCCTCGACGACGATGAGCCCCACGCCTCCCCTCGCGAACCGCGTGTAGCGTGCACGGATGTCGTCGTTGACGTGCCCGTCCTCGCCCGCGAGGCGCGTCACCATCGCCGGGAGGACGAGACGGTTGGGCAGGACGAGGTTGTTCAGCGCGAAGGGCTCGAAGAGGACGCTCATTTCGGGACGTGGGGCCGGCGATCGGCGGCGACCTTAGCACGCGCGGCGAGCCGGCCCCGGCATGGTTGTCAGCCGCCGTGCCCTACGCGAATATCGGCCCGACGCGATGGAGCTCCTCCCGGTCGGTTACGTGGTCGACGCGACCTATCGCGTGCTGTCGACCATCTCCGCGAGCGACCGGGCGCAGATCTACGCGGCCGTGCACGTACGCTTCCCCGACGTTCCCGTCGTGCTGAAGGTCGCGGCGGTCGAGCGTGCGGCCGACTTCGAGCGGGACACGGTCGCGCTCGCGAGCATGACGAGCCCGTGCGTCGCTCGGGTTCACGACGCCGGATGGCTCCCGGACGGCCGGCCCTATCGCGTCGCCGAACGGCTCGCCGGGCCGACCTTGCGCCAGGCGCTCGCGCAGTCGACGTTCTCGGAGCGTCGCGCGATCGAGCTCGTCGTGGCGCTCGCGGCAGCGGCCCACGAGGCGCGGGACAATGGCTCGGGCCCCTGCGATCTGTCGATCGACAACCTGATGTTCGCCGACGGCGTCGACGGCAGGCTGTGCATGCTCCGCCTGCTCGTCCCGGACGGGCGGGGGCCCGATCTCGCGGCCGACGAAGAGGCGCTGCGGGTGCTCCGTACGACGCTCGAGCACGGGCTCCCCGCCGCCGGCCGCGCGGCTCCGACGATGGCCTGGAAGCCGCCGTCGGACCTCCGCGAGCTGCGCAAGGCGCTCGAGCTCGCGGGTGCGCCGCACACGCCCGAGCCGAGCGATCCGGGCGCGCGGATCGAGCGCTGGGAGGTGGTGAAGAGGATCTCGGAGACGCTGCGCGCCACCGTCTACGAGGTGAAGAGCCAGAGCGGCGTCTCCGGCATCCTCAAGGTCGCCGGCCCGAACGCCGATCACGCGTTCTTCACGAGGCACGCCGACCTCCTCGCGCGCGTGCAGAGCAAGCACGTCGTCCGCGTCCTCGATTTCGGCGCCCACGAAGGCACGCCGTTCATGGTGATGGAGCCGCTCTCCCGGACGCAGCGCGCGCGCCTCGAGAGCGAAGCGCCGCTGTCGGTCGACGCGGCGATGCAGACCATCGACGAGCTCCTCTGGGGCGCGGAGGCGATCCACAAGGCTTACGGATCGCCCTCCGATTTTTCGCTCGAGCACTGCTACCAGGCGACCGGCCATCCTTCTTTTGCCGTGCTGACGCACGCGATGGTGCAGGTCCGGTCCTTCGGGATGAAGGCACGACCGACCGAGGGCGAGTACGCGGACGCATGGTCCGCGGCGGTCGCGCTGTACGAGCTCGTCGCCGGCCGCCTTCCCTTCCCGACGACGAAGCACTCGCTCGCGAAGGCGTGGATGGGGATGCCGACGCCGCTCGGCGCGCGGAGGAGCGACGTCCCCGCCGAGATCTCGGACCTCGTGCACGCGATCCTCACGGGCACGAGGATGAAGACGGCCGACCTGCGACGCGAGCTCACGCGCATTCGGAGCACGCCGGCCGCGATGCGGACGTCCGCGCCGCCCGCGATGAAGCTCGGCTCGGAGGCGCCGGCCCGTCACAGCGTCGATCCGCCGACCGCCAACGCGCCGACGCTGCTCGCCGGCGGCGGGGCCGTCCCGCCCGCGTCCGCCGTCTGGGAGATGGGGATCTCGCCCTCGCGCTGCCCGATCGACGTCGTGTCCGTCGCGGCGTTCGCGCGCGACGGCCGCGAGATCCTCGCCGTGGGACGTGACGCCGTGGCGCGCTATCGAACGGGGCAGTGGACGGTCGCCCCTGCTCGCGAGGTCGCGGCGAACGTCGTCGCCCTGACGCAGATGGATCGAGAGGCCTGGCTCGCGCTCACCCGGTCCGGCGCGCTCTTGCGCCTCGGGCCGACCGGCGGCTTCGTCCCGTGGGGCGTGGCGCTCGACCGTTACGCGTTCCGCGCGGCGATCCCCGACGGGACGCCGACGTCCGACGACGGAGCCCCGGAGCGCTTCGTGCTCGTCGGCGGCACGAAGGACGGCGCGCGTGCCGTCATCGCGACGCTCGCCGGAGAGAGCATCACCATCGTGACCGACGCGCTCGATCTGCCCCCGCTCCACGCCGCGACTCGCCTGCTGGACGGCTCGCTGCTCGTGCTCGCCGACGGCGGCGTCATCGCCGTCGTGCGCGATGGGAAGCTCCTCGAGGCCGCGCGCCCGTGCGAAGCCGAGCTGTTCGGGGCGCTCGTCGTCGGCGGCGAGGCCGTCGTCGTGGGCGCAGCGGCCTGGGCCTTCACCGTCACGACGTCACCGCTCACGGCACGGCTCGAGCCGGTGGAGACGCTCTCGGACCTGTGCTGCCTGACGAGCGACGGCACGCACGCGTGGGCCGGAAGCAGCAAAGGGCGCATCCTTCGGCGCGTCGAAGGTCGCTGGAAGCGCATGAACCCGCCGTTCGCGGGCGACCCGCCCATCGTGGCGATCCACGCCTCGCCCGAACGCGTCCGCGCGCTCACGTCCGACGGACGCGTCGTGCTCGGCCAGCCTCTACGGCCGCCGGCTCACGTCTGAGCCGACGGCGCCGTGAGCGCGCCGCCGATGATGAGCTTCTGGATCTCCGTCGTCCCCTCGTAGATGCGGAGCGGGCGGATCTCGCGATAGAGCCGGTCGACGACGCTGCCCTCGGTCACGCCGAGCCCGCCGAAGAGCTGCACGGCGCGATCGATGATCCGCTGCGCCGCCTCGGTCGCGAACATCTTCGCCATCGCGACGGACACGCCGTCGCCCCGGCGTCCTCCTTCGTGATCCTTCTCCCACGCCGCGCGGCACACGAGGAGGCGCGCAGCGTCGAGCTCCGTCGCCATGTCGGCGATCGCGGCCTGCGTGAGCTGGAACTCGGCGAGCCGCTTGCCGAACTGCACGCGCCGCCCGACCCGTGAGATGGACTCGTCGAGCGCGCGCCGCGCCATGCCGACGGCCGCCGCTCCGACCGAGGTGCGGAAGACGTCGAGCGTGCCGAGCGCGAGGCGCAGGCCCATGCCGACCTGACCGAGCAGCGCCGACTCCGGGACGCGGCATCCGCGGAGCGAGATGCGCCCGAGGGGGTGGTCGACGCTCATCGCGATCGGTTCGGTGACGAGCCCCTCCGCGTGCGCATCGACGAGGAACGCGCTGATGCCCTTCTTGCCCGCGGACGGGTCGGCGTTCGCGAACACGACGTAGTGGCTCGCGATGCCGACGTTCGAGATGAAGACCTTCTCGCCGTCGAGGACGAACGCGTCGCCCTCGCGGCGCGCGGTCGTCCGCATCGACGCGACGTCGCTGCCCGCCTCGGGCTCGGTCAGCGCGAACGCGCACACGCGCTCGCCGCGCACGACCTCGGCGAGGACCGCGGCGCGACGCTCCGCCTCGCCCGCGAGGAGGATCGGGTACGAGCCGAGCCCTTGGACGGCGAAGATCGCGTCCGCGAGCGGCGATACGTACGCGAGCGCCTCGCGCGCGACGCAGAGCGCGCGCACGTCGACGGCGTTGCCGCCCTCGCCCCACGCGCCGCCGCCGTGGCGAGCGGGGACGAGAAGCCGAAGGAGGCCGAGCTCCCCGAGGCGCGGGACGACGCGCGGCGGATCGTGGAGCGCGGTGTCGTCGTCGCGGAGCTCGTCGCACTGCCGTCCGAGCTCGCGGTGAGCATCGTCGAAGAACATCGGCAGCGCGGCCCACGACGCCCGCACCTTGCGCTTGGTCTTTCCGCTGTCGTCGGCCATCGTTCGCCTCTCCCTTCGCTGCTTCCGCTTCTTTTTACTTCTTCGCTTCCGGATCGCGCCGCGGGCGCCCGTCGTCGAACGGGACGCTCGAGCCCGCGAAGACGACCGGCCGCTTCTCGACCCACGCGTCGTAGGCGGCGCGGAAGTCCGGGTGCTGCATGCAGATGGCCTGCGCCTGGGCCTCGGCCTCGATGGCCTGGTCGAGCGTCATCCCGTGCTCGCTCTCGAGCATCTGCTTCGTCATCGCGTGCGCGAAGGCCGGACCCGACGCGAGGCGCTCGGCGAGCGCGCGCGCCTGGGGCAAGCACTCCTCCGGCGGGACGACGCGACCGAACAGCCCGATGCGGTGGGCCTCCTCCGCGCCGATGATGTCGCCGAGGAAGAGCAGCTCGCTCGCGCGCCCCAGTCCGACGACGCGCGGGAGCAGGTACGCCGCGCCCATGTCGGCGCCGCAGAGGCCGACCTTCGGGAAGATGAAGCCGATCTTCGCCGTCGAGCTCGCGATGCGGAAATCGCACGCGAGCGCGATGACCGCGCCGGCGCCGACGGCCGTGCCGTTGACCGCCGCGACGACGGGCCGGCGCAGCGCGCGGATGTTGCGGATGAGCGCGCCCGTCACGCGCGTGAAGGCGAGGAGCCCCTTCATGTCGCGCGAGAACAGCTCGCCGATGATGCTCTCGACGTCGCCGCCCGAGCAGAACGCGCGCCCGCTGCCGGTGATGATCACCGCACGGACGGCGTCCTCGTGATCGAGCGAGGCGAAGGTGTCGCGGAGCTCCTCGTAGACCTCGAACGTGAGCGAGTTGAGCCGCTCGGGCCGGTCGAGGGTGATCGTCGCGACTCCGCTCGCGGAGAGCTCGTACTTGAACGTCTTCGGCTGGATCGTCATGTTCGGCTCCTCGTGCTCCTCGACGTGTTCGGCCGGGACGTCGCTCCGGCCGGAGGACGGCGCAGGTGGTCGCGCAGACTTCCTAGCAGCCGCCGAAGCTCGCGGCGATCGCTCGCGGGCAACGAGCCGATGAGCTCGTGGACGTGACGCGCGTGCAGCGGGAGCAGCTCGCGGATGAGCGCCCGGCCCTTCTGCGTCAGCCACACGCGGAACACGCGCCGATCCGTCGGCTCGGGTCGCCGCTCGACGAAGCCGTCACGCTCGGCGCGATCGACGAGCCCGGTCACGTTTCCCGCCGTGACGAGCAAGGCACGGCTCAGCCCGGCGAGCGTCTGGCCGTCCTCGCGGTACAGGCTCGCGAGCAGATCGAAGCGCGCGAGCGTGATCCGATCCTCGAGGTGGCGCCGGAGCTCCGCGAGCATGAGCGCATGGCACGAGAGGAGCCGGAACCAGATGCTGACGGACTCCTCCTCGGCACGTAGCCGCCCGACGCCGACCTTGCCGTCGAGCTCGGCCTTCGAACGGCCGCGCCGCTGCGAGCCCTGAGCGGCAGGCACGCGCGTCCGCGATCAGGAGGGGAGCACCGCGACGCCCTCGATCTCGACGAGGGCGCCCGGCTCGAGCAGCCCCGCGACCTTCACGAGGCTCATCGCCGGATAGTACTTGCCCATGCGCGCGCGCCACCCTTCGCCGATGGCCGCCGTCGCGGCGCGGTACGCGTCGAGGTCCGTGACGAACGCGAGGAGCTTGACGATGTGCTCCGTGGCGCCGCCCGCCTCGCGCACGACCGCGATCACGTTGTCGAGCGCCTGGAGGAACTGCGTCGCGAAGTCGGGGCTGACGATGCGAGCGTCCTTGTCCCACCCGATCTGCCCCGCGATGTAGAGGATGCGCCCCTGCGCGAGGATGCCGTTCGAGTAGCCGCGAGGCTTGGGGAAGTGCGACGGAGTGATGACCTGATGTGCCATGGGTCGCTCCTGAGTCGGCCGTCGGTGAGCGGGCCTCGCGAGGTCGTCTCGAGGGGCGCGCGAACCGCCAGAACGCTTAGGCGCAAATCCTTGAGTTGTAAAGGATCGCGCGACCGGCCGTGCTCACGCCTTCGCCGCGCGCGAGAGCCGGTCCGCGACGGCCCACCACGCAGGCTCGGCCGGGACCTGCTCGATGACGACGGCGTCGACGCCGGCTTCGTCCACGGCGTGCAGCGCGGCGAACAGATCGCGCGCGTACCCCTCCGGTTCGTCGGGCAAGACGATCAGCGGTGCGGCTCCCGTGGCTGCGATCCTGCCGCCCTCCGTCGCGACGATCGCACCGAGACGGGCGGCGCCCTCGGCGCGCGCGCTCGCGACGGCGGCGCCGACGCCCTCGGCGCCGCGCGGAGCCAAGAGGACGCGCGTGCGCGGCGCGTAGTGCTTCGCGGCCATGCCCGGAGACGCGCGCGCGGCGTCGCCGTGCACGGTCACCGGCTCCCAGGCGATCTCGGGCACGATCGCGCGCAGGCGCTCGAGCGAAACCGCGCCGGGCCGGAGCACGCGCGGCGGCGTCGTCATCGCGACGACCGTCGACTCGATCCCGTGCGCGGTGGGCCCGCCGTCGAGCACGAGATCGATGCGCTCGCCGAGCGACCGCACGACGTGCGCGGCCGTCGTCGGCGACACGTGCGTATGCGCGTTGGCGCTCGGCGCGGCGAGCGGCTCGCCGACGGCGCGGATGAGCGCGAGCGCGATCGGGTGGCTCGGCGATCGGAGGCCGACCGTGTCGAGCCCGCCGCTGACCTCCGGAGGCACGACGGGCGCGCGCGGGACCACGAGCGTGAGCGGTCCAGGCCAGAGCTCCTTCGCCAGACGCGAGGCCGCGTCCGACCACTCGCGCGCGAGCTCTTTCGCCATCCGCTCTCCGTCGACGTGGAGGATCAAGGGATGGCCCGGCGGGCGCCCCTTCGCGGCGAAGATGCGCGCGACCTCGTCCGCGTGGAGCCCGCGCGCCCCGAGCCCGTAGACGGTCTCCGTCGGGAAGGCGACGAGACCGCCTCGAGCGAAGACGGCCGCCGCCTCGGCGATCACCGCCGGATCGGGCGCGGCCGGATCGACACGGAGCACACGGGGCATCGGCGCCACCTTAGCGCGTTTCGGGGCGCCGCCGCGCTCCGAGCACACGCGTCGCTCGCGACCGCTCGTGTTAGGTTCGCGGAGATGACACGGTACGCGGCCTTCCTTCGCGGCGTCAGCCCGATGAACGCGAAGATGCCCGAGCTGAAACGTTGCTTCGAGTCCGCCGGCTTCGAGGACGTGAAGACCGTCCTCACGAGCGGCAACGTGGTCTTCTCCACGCGGAAGACGCCGGAGAGGTCGCTGGAGCGGAAGATCGAGGCCGCGATGGCCGAAGAGCTGGACCGGACGTTCATGACCATGGTGCGCTCGGTCGACGCGCTCCGCGCGATCCTCGAGGCCGACCCGTACCGCGCGTTTCGGCTGGCGCCGGCGGAGAAGCGCGTGGTCACGTTCCTCCGATCCGCGCCGAAGAAGAAGGTCGATCTGCCGATCGAGGTCGACGGGGCGCGCATCCTCGCGATCGAAGGATCCGAGGTCTTCACGACCTACGTCCCCAACCCGAAGGGCCCCGTCTTCATGACGCTCCTCGAGCGGACCTTCGGCAAGGACATCACCACCCGCACGTGGGAGACGGTCCAGAAGGTCGCGCGCTGATCGCCACGCGGTCGTCACTCGTGGACGATCGCGTAGCGGAAGCTCGCCTTCGGACCGCCGACCGCCTCGACGAAGGCGTCGAGCTCGTCGTAGCGGACGTTCTGGCAACCGACGGTCCACGGCCCGGAGCGCTTGCGATCACCGATGACGCGACCTTCGGGCTCGAAGCCGTAGTGGATGTAGACGCCGGTGATCGTGTAGCCGCGCTGCTCGGAGACGGCTCGCTCTCGAGGCGAGAACACGCCGTCGCCGTCGAGGTCGCGCCATGCGGGTAGCGCGCCGTCGCCGTCCTCCGTCACGAGCTTGAACGCCGTCCGCGGGTGTCCCGGCACGCCGAACGTGACGTCGCCGATCGCGCGATACACGCCCGGCCGGACCATCCCGAGATCCTTCCGCCCGTCCCCGTCGACGTCGGGGACGCTCGAGATGCTCTCGTTCGGCATCTGCGCGGGCTTCGTCGTCGCGACGAAGCGGACGACTTTCCGATCGGGACGGAAGACGACGACCGTGTCCTCGTAACGGCTCGAGCGCGCGAGCTTCCCGCGCCGCTTCGCCACGACGGTCGTCGCGTTCGGCTCGATGACCACCCCGCGCGCCTCCGCCCAGGCCTTCTCCGTCTCCCACTCGGACGCAGGCTCTGCTGGGGCGGCACCATCCATCACGTCGGACGCGCCGCCGTCGCTCGAGTGCGGCGGAGCCTCGCGAGGCACGGGCCCGACCGCGGAGGACGCTACGGATGCCGTGGACGCCCCGGTCGCCGTTCCACCGACGGCGTGACGCTCTCGCTCGCGACAGCCGGCGAGGAGCGAGAGGGCGATGACGATCCCTCCGACCGCTCGAACACTTCTCATGCCTTGCGAAGCGCCTATACCGCCGAAGTAGACGACGGCGGAACGAAAACCCCGAGCCCCAAAGCTGAGGACTGAGGACCGAGGACTCGCGCAGCGCGCAGCGCGCCGCGCGCGACGCGCAAGCTTTTCGCGAGCGCGACGCGAAAATCCGTGTCTTGATCACCTCATGCGCTTCCCCATGCGCAGCGTGCTCGCGCTCCTCGTCCTCGGTGCGCTCGGTGCGTGCGACGCGGAAGAGTCCACGCCGTCCTCGCCCTCGAAGCCGTCGCCGTCGGCCGCGCCGTCGTCTCCGACGTCGCCCTCCGCGGACGCGGGATCGACGCACGTGGCGAGCGAGGCGCTCCGGAAGTGCGCGGAGGCGCAAGGCGCGATCGCGTCGATCGGCGACGTCATCGCCCGTCTGAACGCCCTCGCTCCGAGCGCGGACGGCCCGTGCTTCGTCGCCGCCCTGCCCCGACCGCTCGAGGTCGTCGCGACCCACAGCGTGACGAGCGCGCAGCCTGCGGCAGGAAGGGAGAGCCCTCGACTCTTCTTCCTCCTGCCGAAGCTGGTCATCAGCGCGGTGCCCGAGGGAGACGGCAGCAAGCTGCTCGAGCTCGGCGAGTGGGTCACGACCACGCGGACGATCAAGGGCGAGCTCGAGCTGCCGGTCACGTCGAAGCTCGCGCCGGACGCGGCCTTCCAGAAGATCCTGCAAGGCGACGATCGGACGGTGTGCGCGACGTGCCATCGCGAGGAGTCCGCGCACCCTTCGATCCCGAAGGCCTTCGTGTCGATGGCGTTCCGGCCGAACCCGGGCACGCTCGTGACCGTCGCCGAGCTCGAGGCCTTCCACGAGACGTGCACGCGCGAGAACGACGAGAGCGCGCGATGCGCGATGCTCCATGCCCTCTTCGACTTCGGCGAGGTGAAGCAGGGCGCGTTTTCGCCGGAGGTCGAGACCTTCTACTGAGCGCGGCGGCCAGGGCATTCCAAGACGCCGCCCTCCCGAGCTACGTTGGCCGGGCCCATGGCGTACGTCGTCACATCGTCCTCGCCCTCCGGTCGGGCCATCGCGGCCGTCGTGCTCTCGAGCCTCGTGATCGCAGCCGCAGCGTGTGGCGGCGGCGGCGCCAAGTCACCGTCCGGCGTCGGCGCCGCGGACGCCGGCGCGGAGGCCGGCGCCGGTCTCCTCGCCACGAGCCCGCCACCGAGCGGCCTGCCCCCGATGGCGGCGATGCCACCGCCGGGCGTCGCCGGCTCGAAGCGCGCCAAGCGGAAGCCGGACGACGCGCTCGCGGCGTGCGGCGTGACGTTCGCGGCGCAGGCCAAGGATCCGGCTGCCCACGTGCAGAAGATCGGCGAGGCCTGCGCGTCGGCCTCGAAGATGAAGCCGCTCGGCCCGCCGATGCGCGGACAGCAGGCCGACAAGGACGCGCACCAGGAGAACAAGTTCCACGCGGAGGCGAACCGCTGCTACCGCGTCTACGTCGCGAGCGACGAGGGCGTGAAGGACGTCGTCGTCGTCCTGCGCGACTCCGCCGGCGATGTCGTCGCCGAGGCGCCCGCGCCCGCCGTCCCGCAGGACGGCGCGGTGTGCTTCACGACGGCCGACGACGTCTCGCTGCTCGTCGGTGTCGGCAGCGGCAAGGGTACGTGGGCAGCGCAGGTCTGGAGCGACTGACCTCGCCGTCGATCGCAGCGACGTCCGTGGTACCCTCGAAGCATGGGGCGGGGCCTTCGGACGTTCGCGTGCACGGCGGTCGTCGGAGGCTGCTCGCTCGCCGTCGATGTGGACGGACTCAGCTCGCCTGGCGGCGCGAGCGACGCCGCTCCCCCGGTCGACGACGCAGGACGACCCGGGCCCGACTCGACGCTCCCTCCGCCGGGAGACGGCGGAGCGCAGGCCACATGCGTCCCCGGCGCGGCCGGCGCCTTCTGCGCCGACTTCGACGGGGTCTCGACGGTCCTCGACGGATGGGACTCGTTTCGCAACGAGCGCGCGAATGCGAGCGTCACCTTCGAGGACGAGCTCTTCTTCTCTCGTCCGCGAGCCGCACGCATCACGGTGCCGAACGGCGGCAGCTCGGACTGCAGGTTCGCGCAACTCGTGCGGACCATCCCCGGGCAGTGGAGCCGCGCCGAGCTGTCCTTCGCCGTCCTCGTGGAGTCCGTGACGGACGCGACGATCGTGATGCTCCAGATCGCCAGACAGTGCTCCGCCCTCGTCGTTCCGTACAGCAACAACCCGGTCGTCATTCGACAGGACGATCCTTCCGGCACGCCGCTACGGACGGCCCCGCTGAACCGACGCGCGACGCCGGGCACGTTCTCGCGCGTCGGCTTGACCTTCGACGTGCGCAGCACGCCGACGATCGAGGCCACGATCGACGGCGAGCCCGCGGGCTCGCTCACGGGCGGTCCGGAGGCGTGCATCCGCTCGGGGCCCGTCGCGCTCTATCTCGGACCGCACTGCGTCGATCGTCCGATCACCATGACCGTCGACGACGTGCGGCTGACGGTGCAATGAGTCCATTTCGACTCGACGTCACCGCGTCACGATCTCGTGGCTCGCGAAGGCGACGCCTCCCCGCGCGTCGCGGAGCACGACGAAGAGGTGGACGCTGCGCGCCTCGTCCGGCGCGGTCCACTCGTTCTCCGTGAAGGTCTCGAGCTCGTCCTCCGCGCGGCCCGTGCGATCGTTCGCGAACGAGCCGGCGGTCGCGAACCAGGACACGCGCATCGACTCGCGCCGATCCACGAGGGTGCGCGTGGCGAGGTCGTAGGCGACGTAGCGCTCCGCGGACGTCTCCGGCCACTCGACGCGGAGCGTGACGGTGGAGCCGCGCGGGACGGCGTCGAGCGCGACGGGCGCGTCGCCTCGGCGCGCGGAGAGCAGGCCGAGCGTGGGGTTCTGATTCGGGGCGTGACGCTCGCCGAACGCACGGGCGACGTCCGCGGCGGCGTCGGCGAGGTTGCAGGTGATGCGCTCGAGCCCGAACGCGACGGTCGGACCTTCGACGTCGGCGCGCGGGCCGAAGACCGTCACGCGCAACGGCTGGTAGTAGCCGCCCGTCACGTCCGGATCGCGGGGCCGGAGGTCGGCGGACGTCACCTCCGGTCCGAAGAGCCTGCAGGCGTCGTCCGGGATCGGCGCTTCGATGCTCGGCGCCCCCTCGGCGATGGGACGCACGGCGTCCGCGAGGCACGCGGCGCTCACCGCGCCGTTCTCGGTGAGGAGCTTCGGCTGGGCGCAGAAGGCCCAGCTCGCGAGCGGTGTCGCGATCGGGCCGTCCGGCGTCGCGACGAGCAGCGACCAGCGCACGGTCTCGCCGGGCTTCGCCTCCGGAGGATCGCCGCGCACCGCGAGCACCTGCGTGCGCGTCACGAGCGACTCGCGATCCCCGAGATCGGGACGGCAGTGGACCTGTGCGCCGGCGGCGAGGAGCACGAGCGGGGCGAATCGACGAAGCGCCTTCACAGCTCGAGCCTCCCGCCGACCACGGCGATGAAAGGAAGGCCGCGGATCGTGCCTCGCGTGCGGAAGTCGCCCGAGTAGACGATCTCCTCGGCGTTCTCGCGACCGGTCACGTTCTGCAGGTCGACGAAGACGAGGAGCTTCGCGGTATCGCCGATCGGAAACGTCCGATCGACGCGGAGGTCGAGCTGCCAGAAGTCCGGGATGCGGATCGCGTTGTGCGCGCCGAACACCGGGTCCCACCGATCGGAGCGCGCGTCGTAGACGCTGCCGACCACCGGCGTCCTCGGGTTGCCGCTCGCGTAGCGGAAGCGCGCGCCGATGCCGAAGCGGCCGATCTCCTGGCTCGCCACGACCGAGAGCACGTGCGGCTGGTCGTAGTCGAACGGACGCCAACGCTCGTCGCCCTCGTAGCGTCGCTCGCTCTTGCTGATCGCGTAGGAGACCCAACCGAAGAAGCCCTTCCAGAGCTCCTGGCGCACGAAGAACTGCAGTCCGTAGCTGCGTCCCTCTCCGTTCTGCGTGAGCGCACGCGCGCGAAGCGGGTTCACGAGGCGGCTCCGAACGACGAGGTCCTTCATCCGTTTGTCGAACGCGACCACGTCGAGCGTGAGGGTGTCCGTGATGCGCAGCGACTCGCCGACGGTGACGTGCATCGCGCGCGAGAGCCCGAGATCGGGCGTCCCGAAGATCGCCGACAGCTCCTCCGGCTCCGGCGGCTGATGGTAGTTGCCGTAGCCGGCGGTCAACGCGAAGCGGCGCGTGACGTTCCACCGCGCGCTGGCGCGCGGCGCCACGGCGGTGTTCATCCGCGAGAAGCCGAGCGGAGGGACGTTGCCCGAGGGCGGGAGCTTCTTCGAGCCTTCGACGAGATACGCGTCGAAGCGCACGCCCGGCGTCAGCGTGACCGGTCCGAGCCGCACGTCGGCGTACGCATACGGCCCGACGTCGACCACGTGCGTCCTCCACGAGTCGAACGCGTACTCGTCGCCCGGCGGCTGCCCGAACACGGTGATGTCGCCCTCGCGCGGCGGGAGCGTCAGCGATCCCTCGCGCGCGATGCGCGACGAGGTGCCGAGCGCGTCGATCCCGGTGACGAGCGAGACGTGACGCCCGATGGGAGAGCGGAGCGAGCCGCGCAGACCGTACCGATCGGAGTCGATCACGAGGCGCGCCGGCGTCTCTCCGAAGCGCTGGACGAGGGACGACGAGTCCTGCCCGACGAAGGGCGTGACGACCGACGTGCCGATCTCGGACACGTTCGTGTAGCGCGCATACGCACGCCAGAAGCCGGAGCGCGTGGCCTCGACGCGCCGCTTCGCGGGGTCCGGCGACGGCACGGTGCGGTCGAGCCGATCGGAGGACACGAGGAAGACGGCGTCGACGCTCTCTCGCTCGCGAAGGTCGATCGTCGCCTTCACCTGCGCGTCGGCGTAACGCGGGATCGGGAAGTAGTCGCCGACGTCGCGATCGGTCACGAGCGGCAGCAGGCGATCGAGCCAGCCGTAACGGAAGCCGGCGCCGGCGCGGACACGAGGCCCGATCTCGGTGGAGACGAAGGCCGATCCGTCGAGCGTGTCCGCGCCGACGTAGCCGTGTGTCCCGCGCGGCAGCGCGCGCGTCTCGACGCGGACGAGGCCTCCGAGCCCGCGGCCGTACTCGGCGCCGAACGCGCCGGGCACGAGATCGATGGTCGCGACGAGGTCCGAGTTGATGGTCCCGCGGAGGCCGCTCCCGTGATAGAGCGCCGGCACGTCGACCCCGTCCACGTAGACGCGCGTGTCTCGTGGCGCCGAACCCCAGACGACGATCTGCCCCGAGGCCATCGGCGGTCGCGACATGCCCGGTAGGTTCTGCACGACCTTGAGGACGTCGCCCTGCGTGCCCGCGACCTTCTTGGCCTGCTCGGCTCGGACGACGTAGTCGACCGTCTCGCGGCGCGCACGCGAGCGGCCGCGGACCTGCACCTCCTGGATCTCGCCCTCCGGCGCGGTCGGCTTCGGCGCGACCGGAGGCGCGGGCGCGGGCTCCGCGGGCGCGGGCTCGGCAGGAGCGGGCGCTGGCGGAGGCTCGGCGGGCCCGGGCGCGGGCTCCTCCGTGATGACGAAGTCGTAGCGATACGTGATCTTCGACGGCGCGGGCTTGTCGTCGACCTCCGCCGGCTCGAACTCGAACTGCGATGCCGCACGAACCGCCGCCTCGTCGAAGTCCGCGCCGGCCGAGCGGGCCACGGTGACGTTCGTGACCTTTCCGGTTGCCGCGATCTCGATCGTGAGGACGACCGACGCCGTGACCCCGGCGGCCTTCTCGTCGGGCGGGTACTCCGCTTCGACGAAGCGGACGAGCCGCGGCATCTTCGTGAGCTTGCGCTTCGCGGGCTGACCTCCGACGCCGCCGCGCTCCTGCGCGTGCGCGTCCGGGCTCGCACCGAGCAGCGACGCGGCGGCGAGGAGCGCGAGAAGACGTCGTCCGCGCATGATCGCCTCAAGGCACGTCGAGCTCGAGGGCGAGCACGCCGGCCCCGCGGTTGTGGGGGAAGCGCACGTCGTACTCCGTGCTCGTCCCGGCCGCCTCGCCGATGACCGCGCCGTCGAGCCGCGCGGTCACGCGCCAGTACGCGCTCGGCTCGCCGCAGAGCGAATACGTGTCGACACGCACGACGTAGCGTCCCGGCGGCGGCGCCTCGGTCCAGATCACGTTCTCGGCGCGGCGCCCATCGGGCACGCACTGCGCGTTCGAGTCGCGATCGAGCACGCCTCCGTCCGTCGGAGCTCCCATCGGGACGGGCCCCGCGCTCGGCGGCGGCCGCTCGTACTCCGTGGGGTTGCGCTTGAAGATCTCGATCCCCGATGGCGTGACCACGTGCAGATCGAGGTCCGCACGGTTGTTCCAGGTCAGCGAGATGACGAGCCGCCCGCTCGGGACGTCGGACACGACTTCGAGCGGCCGGATCAGAGGCGGGCCGAAGCGCCCCTCGGCGTCGACGGCGCGGAACACGAGCTCGCGGGGCCCCGGAGGCAGCCGATCCGCGACGCCGAAGACGATGGAGAAGGTCGGCAGATCCGGCGACGACGGATTCGGCAGCCCGGCGGGGACGACCCAATAGCCGACGTCGCCGGCGAGGCCGAAGGCGATCGCCGTGGCCGATCGCTCGAGGTCGCCGACGGCGCTCTGCGTGCTCGTCCCCGCGCGCAGGCGTCCGCGCACCGTGGCGCTCACCACGCGCGGGCCGCCCTGCTCGGCGGGCATCGCCTCGCGGAAGAACTGCCCGCCCTCGACCTGCACGAGCGCGTCGCGTCCCTCGTCGGCGCGCGTGCCGTCGCACGCGGCGAACGCCGCGCACGTCGCGAGCATCGCGAGAACGAGACGCGCGGACCGCATCAGAAGCGCACCTCCGCGCGCAGCGTGAACGAGTCGTCCGCCAGCGTGGTCGGCGCTCCGGACGGCGTTCGTCCGAGGGCGTTCGTACGCCGATCGTACTGTGCGACGAGCCGCGCCGGTCCCGCACGGCCGGTCGCGCTGAACGACCACGTGGACAGCGACGGATCGCGCGGGACGATCGCGAACGGCGTCTGCTCGCGCGCGTCGGCGTCCGGATTGTAGCGGTCGTAGCGGACCGCGATCATCGCCCAGCGGGTCAGCTCCTGCCAGACGCCGACGTAGAAGCCGAGCTGGCGGAGATCGCGCGTCGCTGCGATCGGATCGGAGACCATGAGCCCTCGGTCGAGGTTCTGCGCGCGCACGATCTCGAAGCGTGCGCCGAGCTCTCCGAGGACCGGCAGCACGACTCCGGCGCGGAGGTCGGCGCCGAGCGCGAAGCGCTTGAAGCTCTGCGAAGGCGTGGCGGGCGCTCCCGGAATCATCTCGAGCTCGGCGGGATCGACGACGCCGTCGTCGTTGGCGTCCTGCCATTGGATGACGTCCTTGGTCGCCGGCTGGCCACGGCTGAAGCCGCGCCCGGTGAGCGCGGAGAAGCCGGCCTCGATCCAGGCGCGCTCCGTCACCCGGGTGGCGCCGCCGATCCGGAAGACGAGGTCCTTGCTCCGGTTCGGATCGCGGCCGGGGAACGTGCGCTCGCCGATCGGATCGCCGTTCATCAACCCGAGCGCATAACGGACGAACGCGAAGCCGCCGACCACGCGGAGGCCGAGATCGAACGACTGCGGGAAGAGCGCGTTCGACACGGTCGCGCGCTCGAGCCAGGGCCGCTGCCGCTCCGACTCCTGCACCTCGAAGCCGAACGGCGTGCGGAACAGCCCCGCGGTCACCATGAACCACGGGTCGTACGGCGAGGGCGGCTCGGCGCGATCCGTCGAGCTCTTGGGATCGGGGCCGTCCACGCTCGTGTTCCTCGAGCCGGCGGGCTCGAGCGCCCACGGGGCGCGCGCGTAGGGCCGGCGCGCGGGCCACTTGAACGACGCCTCCGCGTTGATCGGCCGGAGCTGCGGGCCGGCGATCGTGTTGCCGTCGATCTCGAAGGCGCCGTGGAAGAGCCCCTCGTCCCGCTCGACACGGATGCGCGCGCGGCGGAGGACGAAGCGCTCTTCGTTCAGCGGATCGCCGTCCTGCGAGACCTCGTCTTGCGACGACTGCCGGAAGGCGACCCAGTCCATGTGGACGTAGCCCGAGACGACGACCGGCCTCGCCGCGTCGCGCTCGCGTGCGGCGAGCTTCTCTTCGAGGGCGTGCACGCGCTCTTCGAGCGAGCTCGACGCCTCCGGCGGCGATCGATCGTCAGCGGACGGCTCTCGAGCAGCGTCCGCAGAAGCGACACCGCTCCCGAGGAGGAGCGCGATGAACGCAGCAGAGCCCGTGGCCCTCACGGCACGCACTCCACCGAGACCTCTCCCTGCATGCGTCTCCTTCACTCGAGGGGCGGCAGCCCGCCGTCGGGGAGGAGCTTGCTCAGCTGGGGGTTCTTCTCGATCCGGACCGCGTTCGTGCAGGCATTGATGATCTCGAAGTGCGTCTTCGGATCGTCGAAGCAGTCCTTCAGTCCCGCGTCGTCACCGCCGGACGTGCCCGCGTCGTTCGCCGGCACGCCCGCGTCGACGAGCGACTCCTTCACGGCGGTCGAGTCGTCGCACGCGAACGCCGCGAGCGACACGCACTCGGCGAGGAAGACTCCGGCGAGCACCGAGCGGATCGTCCCGTTCGTCGTCGTCATCACCGCGCCTCGCAGAAGCCGTGGCGACACTTTCCGCCGCCGCAGAGCCCGTCGTCCGTGCACGGCGTGCACGTGGTCGAGCCTCCAGGCACGTTCTTCTCGAAGAAGCAGTGACACGGCTCCGGATCGGAGTAGAGCGTCAGGTCGGCGCCCTCACCGGCGCGGGTCACCTTCATCGCGCAACGCGGGACGAGCCCGCTCGTCACGACCTGGAGGAGCCCGTCGACGTCGTCGCCCGCACGCGTGCCCATGACGAGCTCGTAGAAGCGGCGCGCGTTCGGGTCGGCGATGTTCCCTTTCGCGTCGACCTTCGCGATGTACGGCGTCGGTGACCACGGGAGGTAGTGCCCGTCGCGCACGTTCTGCTTGTCGAAGCTCGTCGGCGTCGAGTCGGGGTAGTAGGCGTAACGCTGCCCGAATCCCTTGAACGCGAGCAGCTTGATGTCGGCGCGCCGCTGGTCGTAGAGCTCCGTCCCGAGGATGCCGATCGTCGCCTCGGGGTTCGGGCTACCCATGACCGACGCGATGAGCGCCTCCGAGGTCCCGGAGTCGGGCGCCGCCTTCATCTGCGACGGCAGGAGCCGGATCGCCGCGGCCATCGTCAGCGTCGTGCTCGCCGTGTTGCCGCGCTTGAAGCGGAGGTTCTGGATCACCCAAGGCGCCGCCTCACCGCCGCCCTCGGTGAAGCCGTACGCGAGGTAGCCCTCCTCCGCGGTGATCGCGACCTGGCTGCTGTTCTTGTGCGTGACGAACCCGTACGCCTGCACGGGGCCGTCGAAGACCTTCACGTCGGGAGGCTGAGCGGGCGTCGCAGGACAGCTCGAGAGATACGTCGCCCCGATGCCGAGGACGATCGGCTCCCCCGGCGTCGGCGGATCGGGCACCGTGCACGTCGGCGCGGGCCCCGACGGATCCCAGTCGGCCCTGCCCGGGATGTAGCGCACGGGGCGAGCGGTGGTGCCGTCGACCACCGTCTGCATCGTCGCCCCGGTGAACAGGCTGTTCCGGAGATTGCAGGTCGGTCGGTTCCGGTAGACGACGCGCAGCTTCTCCTTCGACTGCATGAGCAGCTTGCCGATCTTCTTGACCAGCGGCTCCTGCGTGTCGCCGTTCTCGATGTAGAGCGTCGGAACGCCGTTGTCCTCGTCGGTGAGCGCGTCGCACGGGTCGCCATCGGCGGCCGCCGCGGTCTGCCCGACGAACGAGGACGCGACGATGAAGCAGCAGAGCGCGGCTCGCGAGAGCATCCTCCGCATGGCCATCCTCCGATTCGGAGCTCGAAGGGGAGCCTGTCACACGCTCGCGAGGCCGGTGAGCGGCATTTCACGACGGCGCCGAGATGTAACCGACGTGACAACGATGCAACCGTCCGCGCGCCTGCGCGTCACCGCCGACGCGCCCGAAACGCTCCTCGCCCCCCTGGGGTTTCGCAAGTGATTACGAACGCGTCCTCGTTCCGACGGAGGCGAGGCGAGCCGCGCGGGGCCGTCTACGATAATCTGAGCTCCGTGAGCCCGAACGAGCACGGCGCACGGCTTACGAAGCACCTCGGCCGTCGCGCATTCTTCATTGTCTCGACGGCGGGTGCGCTCGTCGCGTGCGCTGCGTTCGGCACGAGCGACGACGGCGACCCCGGGCCCCCTCCCTCTCCGTCTCCGGACGCTGCCGTCGATGCAGACGGCGAGGACGCCCCGCCGGACGCCGACGCCGCGTACGTGCCTCCGCCGCTCCTCGCCTACTGGGACTTCGAGGAGGAATCCGGCGCGACCGTCCTCGACCGGAGCGGCGCCGGGCACAACGCGGAGATCGACGCTCCGAACCCGGACGTGGTCCGAGGCGAGGGGAAGTACGGGCGCGGCGTCGTCTTCGCGCGAAGGGGCAACGAGAGGCTGGTCTGTTGGGCGACGTTGGTCGAGCTCCGCGACAATGGAGCGCTGTCGTTCTGGATGCGCGACGACGACGACGAGCCTCCGACTCTCCAGAACAGCGCGGGGTACTTCTCCAACCAGAACAGCGAAAGCAATCACCTGTTCATCTGGCGTGCGAAGACACGCCAGCCGCAAGAGCTCGAGGTCGCCTTCCAGCTCGCCAAGGAAGACGCAAACGCCCCCGCCGTCTACGCCGGGACGCATCCGTTCAGGGTCGAGAAGGGCGTCTGGACGCGCGTCGTCGTGAGCTGGACGGATCACGATGCGCGGATCCTGATCGGCTCGGGCACGGAGCCCGTGACGGTGACCTTCGACCAGCGCTGGAAGGCGGACCAGCAGTCCTGCTACTTCGGGTCGAACGCGAAGGTCGCCTTCGACGAGATCAAGTTCTACGCGCGCGCGTTGACGGACGACGAGATGGCCGCGGTCCCGTAGGAGGCGTCGGGCTCCACGGGGTCAGCGAAGCTTCGCCCACGCGGCGTCGATGCGGTCCTGCCACTCCGACAGCGCGCGCTGCGCGTTGATCGAGGCGAGCGGGAACGCCCAGCCGCGCTCACGATAGAGCGCCTCGAGGCGCTCGGCGGCGGCCGACTCGAGCACGCGCGAGCCGCTCCAGAAGAGCGCGTGGACGTCCTTGCGTTCGACGTCGTCGCTGACGTCCTCGCGCATGGTCGCGTCGACGAGCGCGTCGATCATCGCGTGACGGTCGCCGCGGAGCGACTCGACGTCGTCGCCGCGCGCGGCGGCTTCGATCATGCGGACGAAGTGCTCCGCGCTCTCGGCGACCCACGCGAAGATCGGGTCGTGATCGTGGAAGCGGAAGAGCACCGGCGCCGGGAGATCCGCCTCGATCGCGAGCGGGTGCGCGAACAGGCCGAGGTGGTTGCTGCCCTCGGCGGCGAACGGGACGAAGCACGGGTCCGTCCAGATCTCGAGATGCCGCCACGTGTCCGCCCACTCGAGATCGTAGAGCCGGAGATCGCCGGGCTCGCCGTCCACCACCGCGGGGATCGTGGACACGAGCGCGGCGATCTCGTCGCGCGGCATCCTCTCGCGCAGAGCCTCGATGTCGGCGATCCCGTCGGCGCCCGCCGCGGCCGCCACGACCCACGGCGCCGGCCGAGCGTCGAGCGTCCGTGCGCACTCGGCCTTGATCGCCTCGACCTCCGCCTCCACGGCGGGACGGAGCTTCTCGCGCCGCTCGTGCGCGGCGAGCGCGGCCGTCGCGCGATCGGGCGTTCGCTCGCCGGTCGTGTTGAGGACCTTCGCGCGAAGGCCTCCGAGCGGATGCGGCGCGACCTCGACGACCCAGACCTCCGCGCCGACCTTCGGCATGAGGTCCACGCACGCCGAATGTCCGAAGCGGATCTCCTCGCCCGACTCGAGCTTGATGCGCCCGATCGAGTCGTCGGGCAGCCAGCTCGTGATCGTTCCACGGATCGGAAGCCGAGGCAGCGTCGTCGAGTTCGCCGAGTTCGCCATCGCGCGCGGCATTTACCCGGCCGCGATGACGGATCAAGCGTCGCCGTCTTTCAGCGAGCGACAATCCCGTTCCTCACGCTCGGGACGGCTACTCGTGCCGGAGCGCGACGATGGGATCGAGCCTCGCGGCGCGACGCGCCGGGAAGAAGCCGAACGTGATGCCCGTGATCGCGCTCGTCATGATCGCGACCGTGAGCGCGGTCGGATCCAGCTTCATCGGCCAGTCGAGCCCGTCGGCCAAGGCGCCGATCGCCGCGACGCCCGCGATCGCACCCGCGACGCCGCCGATGAGGGCGAGCACGACGGCCTCGACGAGGAACTGCGTCATGATGTCGGCCTTCTGCGCTCCGATCGCCATGCGTATGCCGATCTCACGCGTACGCTCCGTCACGCTGACGAGCATGATGTTCATGACGCCGATCCCGCCGACGACCAGGCTGATGGCGGCGATGCACACGAGGAGGGCGGTGAGCAGGGAGTAGATCGACGCCTGCATCTCCTGGAACTCCTTCTGCGTGCGGATCCAGAAGTCGTCGTCGCGATCCTCGGGGATCCGATGGCGCTGGCGGAGGATCGATTTTATCTGCGCGACCGCGCGATCCGTGGTCTCGGCGCTCGTGGCGGAGACCATCAGCACGCCGGCGAAGCCGGGGGCCGTCCGCATCACGCGCCCGCGCATCGAGCCGATCGGCATGAGGACGAGGTTGTCCTGATCGCCGCCGAACGCCGCCTCGCCCTTCGACTCGAGCACCCCGACGACGCGCCACGCGTACGGCCCGATGCGGACGTGCCGCCCGACGGGATCTTCGTCCCCGAAGAGCTTCTCCGCGACGGTCGTGCCGAGAACGACGACCTTCGATTTCGTCGCCTCGTCGTGCTCTTCCCACTCCGCGCCACGGGCGACGCGCCAGTTGCGCACGACGAAGAACGACCGCGTCGAGCCGATCACCTGCGCCGACCAGTTCTTGTCGCCGGCGACGATCTGCGCGCGCGTGCGAAGGGCCGGCGCGACCGCCGCGACGCTCACCGCCTCGCGCACGATCGCCTTGCCGTCGTCCTCCGTCAGCCGCGCGCCCCCGCCGAGGGCGCTCCTCGCGCCGGAGGTGGTGTTCTGCTGCGGGATGACGACGATGACGTTGGACCCCATCGCCTGGATCTGCGACGCGACGCGGTCGCGTGCCCCCGCGCCGAGGGCCGTGACGGTGACGACCGCGGCGACGCCGATGAGGATCCCGAGGATCGTGAGCCCCGCGCGGAGCGTGCTCCGAGCGATTGCCCTCAGCGCGAGACGGATCCCCGTGTAGAGCGCGGCCAGCATCGCGTCACTCCGTGCGCAGCGCCTCGATGGGGTCGAGCGAGGCCGCGCGCCGCGCGGGCAAGAAACCGAAGACCACGCCGATGAACGCGCTCGTGGCCGCCGCGACGCCAATCGCCGTGGGCGTCGGGATGGCGTTCCACCCGAGCGCATGGCCGAGGGCGATCGTCGCCGCCGAGCCGATGGCGATCCCGAGGACGCCGCCCGTCATCGACAGGACGATCGCCTCGACGAGGAACTGCAGGAGGATGTCGCGCTGCCGCGCGCCGATGGACATGCGGATCCCGATCTCGCGCGTCCGCTCGGCGACGCTGACGAGCATGATGTTCATGACGCCGATGCCGCCCACGACGAGACTGACGGCGGCGACGGACAGGAGGAGGGCCGAGAGGACTTGGGCGATGCCTTCCTGCGCCTGGCGCATCTCCGACTGCGTGCTCACGCGGAAGTCCGGCTCCTGCCCGGGACCGATCCGGTGTCGCTGCCGGAGGATCGACTCGATCTGCGCCTGCGCGCGCGAGGTCGTCTCGGGCGACGAGGCGCTCGCCATGAGCATGTCCACGCGGCCCGGGGACGTCCGCATGATGCGCCCTCGGAAGCTACCGATGGGCATCATGATGCGATCGTCCTGATCGTCGCCGAACGGCGAGTTCCCCTTCGGCTCGAGCACCCCGATGACGCGGAAGGGATGGCTCCCGATCCGGATCGTCCGGCCGACCGGATCGACGGCACCGAACAGGTGCTCGGCCACCGTCTGGCCGATGACGCAGACCTTCGTCTTCAGGATCTCGTCGCTCTCGGTCCAGGCCTCGCCCTTGCCGACCTTGAACCGCCGGACCGGGAAGTAGTCGAGCGTCGTGCCGATGATCTCCGTCGACATGTTGCGGTCGTTCCAGACGACCTGCCCCATCGTCGAGAGCCACGGCGCGACGTGCGTGACGCTGACGGCCTCGCGCGCGATCGCCTTGCCGTCGTTCTCGGTGAGGCGCCCCGTGGCGTTCGCACGCACGCCCGACTGCTGCACGGTCTGCGGACTGATGAAGAGGACGTTGCTGCCGAAGTTGTCGATCTGGTCGCCGACGCTCGCCGACGCGCCGCCCGCGAGCGCGGTCACCATCACGACGGCCGTGACGCCGATGAGGATCCCCAGCACCGTCAGCGCCGCGCGGAGCTTGTTGCGGACGATGGCGGAGAGCGCGAGTCGGATGGCGCCGAGCAGCAGCGTCATGCGTGTTTCTTCTCCGCGCGAGCAGGCGCGACCAGCGGCGCGACCAGCGCCAGGACGAGGTACCGCGCCAACCCGACCGTCGCGAGCCCCAGGATCGCGAGCGCGAGCGTCAGCGTCGTCGGCATCGACGCCAGGCGATCCATCACCTCCTTGCTCCACGGCATCCAGCCGACGGCCGTGAGCAGGCCGACGACGATCGCCTCGCCGAGCGTATACGCGAGCGATACGCGCACCCGCTGATCGCTCGTGAGCGGAGCAGGCAGGTTCTTCCGCGCGTAGCGCGCCGCGCCCATCGCCTCGAAGACGAAGCCGAACGCGAGGGGTATCCACGTCGAGCGCACGTCGAGGATCGCGCGGCAGTAGAGGATCCCGACGACGATCCCGAGGAGACCGGCGGCCACCATCATCCCGTAGATGCCGCGAGGCACCGGCCCGCCGAGACGGCGCCGCTCCGCCGTCGCGGGGTCCTCCGCGTCGGGGGCGCTCGATTTCGCGACCTCCGGCGGCGGGAGCTTCTCCAGCTCCGCCGCGGCGTCGACCGGATCGTTCCGCACGTCGCTGACGATGCGACCGTCACGGAACGTCACGACGCGAGACGCGCACGCCGCGATGTCGTGCTCGTGCGTGACGAGGACGATCGTGATCCCGCGCTCGCGATTCAGCTTCTGGAGCAGCGCGAGCACCTCGAGGCTCGTGCGCGTGTCGAGGTTCCCCGTCGGCTCGTCGGCGAGCAGCATCGGCGGCCCGGTGACGAGCGCCCGCGCGATCGCGACGCGCTGTTGCTGACCGCCCGAGAGCTGATTCGGTGTATGATGCACACGTCCTGCGAGCCCGACCGCCGCGAGCGCCTCGAGCGCCCTCTTCCGTCGCTCGCGCGCCGACACCCCGCGGTAGACGAGGGGCAGCTCGACGTTCTCGAGCGCCGTCGTCCTCGGCAGGAGATTGAACCCCTGGAAGATGAACCCGATGAGCCGATTCCGCAGAATCGCGCGCGCATCGCTCGACCGCGATCCCACGTCGAACCCCGCCAGCTCGTAGACGCCGCGGGTCGGCCGATCGAGGCATCCGAGGATGTTCATGAGCGTGCTCTTCCCCGAGCCGCTCGTCCCGACGATCGCGACGAACTCGCCCTGCCCGATCTCGAGATGGATGTCGCGGAGAGCGCGGACGATGCCGGCGCCCGATTCATAGTCCTTCGACAAGCCCCGGCAGGCGATCAGGGGTTGCATTCGTCAGTCCCCAGTCCTCAGTCCTCAGTCCTCAGTCCTCAGCGGATCCCACCAGCACACCTACGTGGAACGAGCAGCGAGGCGATCAATCGAACCGATCAGGGACTGAAGCGCCTTGATGAGCTCGCCAAAACGCTTTTGCAGCTCGCGGCCGCTCGTCGCGTTCATGTAGCCGAGGCGTGTTGCCAACCCCGTGAGGTAGCGGGCCTCCGAAGCCGACCCCATGGCGATGTCGAGGAACTTCAGGAAATCGCGGGCGGAACGCCGAGCACACCCCTCCACGATGTTCGTGGGAACGGACAACGCTGCCCGCCGCATCTGGCTCTGCAACGCAAACCGCTCCTCCGGCGGGAACGACCGCGTTTCCTTGTACATCTCGAGAGCGAGCTCGTCTGCCATCGCGAAGACCTTCAATCGAGTGGGATCCCGGCTCACGCCGCGGGTGTCGGCCAGGTCTCGAGGAAATTGCCCACAACGAGACCCCAAAAAGCTGAGGACTGAGGACTGAGGACTGAGGACTGAGATGCGGCCTGAGGCCTGAGGCCCCGCCCCATGAGGCCTGAGGCCTAGAAGAGCCGCCCCTTCTTCTTTTTCTCCGGATCGTCCACCTCGTCCGTCACCAGCTTCGCGTCGGGCGCGAGGCCTCCGAGCACCTCCGTGTGGATGCCGTCCGTCACGCCGACGTCGACGATCCTCGTCTCCGTCTTCTCTTCGCCCGGCTTGTCGTTCACGAGGACGTAGACGCGACCTTTGCCCTTCGCGAGCGGTGGCTCGGGAGGTTGCGGGAGCGGCTTGCCGTTCGGGCCCATCGGGGGCGTGGGCTTGTAGCGGAGGGCCGCGTTCGGGACACGGAGCGCGTTCTTCACCTCCTTCGTCTTGATCGTCACCGTCGCCGTCATGCCGGGACGGAGCTTCTCCTCCGGGTTGTCGACCTCGACGACGGCCGAGTACGTGACGACGCCCTGCACGTTGTTCGGGCTGTAGCGCACTTGCTGGACCGTGCCGCGGAAGCTCTCGCCGGGGAACGCGTCGACGACGGCCTCCGCCTCCATGCCTTCCTTGAGCTTGCCGACGTCCGCTTCGTCGATGTCGGCCATCACGCGCATCTTGCGGAGGTCCTGCGCGATCACGAAGAGCGTCGGCGCTTGGAAGCTCGCGACGACGGTGGAGCCCGGATCGACCGCGCGCGAGACGACGACGCCGTCGACGGGCGAGTAGATCTTCGTCCAGCCGACGTTCGCGCGGGACTGTTGCAGCTGCGCCTCGATGGCGCCGATCTGCGCCTCCGCTGCCGCCACCTGCGCCCGCGTGACCTCGTACTGGCCGCGCGCGGCATCGAGCTCGCCCTTGCTCGCGAGCCCTTGCTGGTAGAGACGCTCCGTGCGCTCGAACGCGAGCTTCGCGGCCGCGTGGTTCGCCTTCGCGCTCTCGAGCGAAGCCTTCTGCGCGAGCACCTGCGCGCTCACCTGGTTCACCTGCGCGCCGTACTGGATGGGATCGATCTCCGCGAGGACGTCGCCCTTCTTCACCTCGGAGTTGAAGTCGACGTGCACCTTCGCGATGCGCCCGTTCACCTGCGCGCCGACGTTCACCTGGAGGACCGGCTGCACGGCGCCCGTCGCTTGCACCTTCTCGGAGACGTCACCGATCGACGGCTGCTGCGTGATGTACCGCGCGGGCGGCGGCGGACGGTTCTTCGCGCGATAGGCGAGGCCGCCTCCGACGAGGACGGCGACGACACCGAGGGCAGCGACGCGACGGAGCCAGCGGCGGCTCCCCTCCTCGGCTGCGAGGGCACGACGGACATCTTGGGTGATCGCAGCGCGCTCTGTCATGTGTGTGTTGGCGGTGGTTCGAGGAGGTGGAGCAGCGACGAGTCGCCCGCGCAATAAGCGGGGGCGCACGATAGATATTCCGCTTCTGGTTTGGAAGCTGCGCGTGCCGTCTCGTTCGTGATGCCAGTGGCACGGAATCCGTTGCCTCGCTCGCGCTTCCGCTTTGCCTCGTCCGAGCTGAGAGACATCGGCCTCACACACTCATCCGTCACCGCCCCCGATGAGGACATGGTGCCTCCGTCGCCCCTCGAGGCACGGAGCTCGCCAGCGTCCTTTCGGACTCACACCCACGCCCGGGGGGAAGCGCTGGACGTACCGGTGTGAGCTCGACCTTCGACGCCGGCCAGCTGGTGGTCTCGACGGAAAAATTTCGGGCACGGTCGTTGCCGAGCGGCCTCGATCCCCCAAGATCCCAAGGCGTGACGAGGTCCCTTTGTCACATCGCCCGTGGACACGGTATCGTCGCTTGCCTTCGCCGGCCCCCCTTCGACCGACGGCGAGGCCGAACCGCTCGTCGGTTCCCTCTCGCTCACGGGCGGCGACGGCGGCTCGAGCGGTGAACCCAGTCGACCAGCGCCCCCTCCGGTCTCGCATGCCCGACCGACAGGTCCCCCGCCGAGGCGATCGCGATCTTCGACGATGACTCCGACCGATCGCGACCTCGTTGACCGCGCCCGGTCCGGCGACACCGACGCCTTCGGGGAGCTCGTCCGGAGGCATCAGCAGCGGATCCATCGCCTCGCCGTCCACATGCTGCGCGATCGCGCCGAGGCCGAGGACGTGACGCAGGAGACCTTCATCCGCGCCTTCCGGGCGCTCGCTCGGTTCGACGGCCGAAGCGAGCCGTACACCTGGCTTTATCGCATCACCATCAACCTGTCGCTCAACCGCATCCGATCGCGAAAGACCGCAAGAGCCGACCACGATACCGACGATCCACGGCTGGACGGCGTCCTCGTGGACAGCAAGCCCGAAACCGGAGATCCGGCGGCCCGCGCGCAGCGCCAGCAGCTCTACACCGCGCTCGCCGCCGGTATCGACCAGCTCAGTGAGACCCTCCGCACCACGCTCATCCTCGTCTGCATCGACGGGCGATCCCACGAGGACGCGGCCGCGATCCTCGGCGCCCCCGAGGGAACGATCGCGTGGCGCGTTCACGAGGCGCGGCGCAAGCTGAAGGAGTTCATGCAGGCCCGGGGCTTCGACCTCGAGGGAGATGGGACGTGAGTGAGACGCGGGGCAAGAGCCAGGGGAGGGTGAACCTCGACGCGGCGCTACGCGAGTGGCCCAGCGCCGAAAAACCTCAGAAAGATTGGGAAGACCGGGCCCAATCGGTCGTCGACCGCCTGCGTCGTGGCGAGCGGGGTGCCACCGTGGCCTATGTCGCAGACGCTGAATTGTTGGCGGACCCCCTTGGACAAACGCCCGAGGACGGTCATAACTCCGCCGGCGCTGGGGGATCGGTGATCCACCCCCCCGGCGCGAAGAAGGGAAGCGGAACGCCGATGACGATGACTGCTGACCGAGAGCGGGATCGACGAAGCCTCAAGGACCTCGCGAAGATGGCCTCCGGCCTGACGCCGCCGCCGCCCTCCGTCGGTTCGATGCCGAGCGGTGTGATGCGCGCTGCCGAAGCGAAGGCGGACGACTCGGGCATCGTGGATCTCGCGGCGGCCGCCGCGGCGGATCCGGGCGCGGCCGCACGCGCGCAGTCGACCCCGCTCGCGAGCCACGGCCTCTTCGACGACGAGCCTGTCTCGCAGCGTCCGCCGATGAGCGGCCCGATCAGCGCTGCTCCGATGAGCGGCCCGCTGAGCCAGCCGGCGCCCGTGAGCGGACCGGCCTCGGCGCACGGCCTCCCGCAGCAGCCCGTTCCTTCGGTCCCGCCGCCGCCCGTCCTCACGCCGTCGGCTCCGCCCGTCGGGCTCGCTCCCTCGAGCGTGGCGAGCGTGCATCCGATGCCTGCGAAGAAGAAGGGCAGCGGCGCGACGATCGCGCTCGTGGTCGGCGGCCTCGTCGCGCTGAGCGCCGCCGCGGCCGGCACCTTCCTCTACATGAAGTCGCAGGCGACGAGCCCGGCTTCGGAGCCCGTCGCGATGGCGACCACGCAGCCGGCGACGCCCGCCGCCGCCACGCCGGATCCGACGCCCGCGGCGACCACGACGACCGCGGAGGCCAAGCCGGTCGACGAGATCACGCCGACTCCGGCGACCGAGCCTTCGCTCGATCCGAACGCGCTGCCCGCCGCCGCTCCGCCGAGCAAGACCACCGCGAAGAACGCGACCAGCAAGGCCGTCGCGCGCGCGAGCACGAGCACTCCGACCAAGGCTCAGGAGCCGGCTCCGGCTCCGAAGGAGGAAGCTCCGCCGAAGCTGACGGAGAAGGACCTCGTGGGGTCGGCGCCTTCCGATCCGGCCGGCGATCTCGGCACGGCGATGAAGAAGGTCGTCGGTGACGAGCCCGAGAAGACGCCGGCCGCGGCCACGACCAGCCCGAAGATCCCGACGGGCAACGTCCCGCAGAAGCCCTCGCAGGGCGCGGTCACCGGCGCCCTCGGCGCGGTGCTCCCGCAGGCGCGCGCCTGCCTCGGTCCCGACGATCCGATCTCGCGCGCGTCGGTCGTCTTCTCGTCGGACGGCACCGTGCAGCGCGTGAAGGTCTCGGGCGGCGCCGTCGGCAAGCCGGCGGAGGCGTGCATCAAGAACGCGCTGATGAAGGCGAAGCTCCAGCCCTTCGCCGAGCCGACGTACACGGCGAACATCACGGTTCGGCACCCCTGAGAGGGGAGGCTCCAGGCTCCAGGCTCCAGGGGCGCGCGCTTCGCGCGCGTCCTCGACGCTGAGAATTCGAGGCTCCGGGCTCCAGGCTCCAGGCTCCAGGGGCGCGCGCTTCGCGCGCGCGTCAGGGCTCGCCGGTGCGCCGAAGCGGCCCTAGAGAGCGCGCATGCCGCCGATTCGGGAGGGGGCACGGCGCATGTTCGAGTCGCCGCGGGCCCCGTGGGTCATCGTGGCGATCGCGCTCGCCGTCGCCCTTCCCTCGATCCAGCTCGGGTTCTTCAACGACGACCACGCCTTTCGCGCCGCGCTCGCGGGGACGCTTCCCGGCGCGCCGCCGGCATGGGACCTCTATCGGTTCGCCACCGGTGACGAGGAAGCGAACCGCGAGCTGGTCTCCGTGGGCGTCTTCCCGTGGTGGACGGCCCCGACGTTCAAGCTGCACCTCGTGCGGCCGCTCGCAGGGCTGCTCTTCGCGCTCGACGAGCGGCTCTTCGGCGCCTCGTCGCTCGGCCATCACCTCCACTCCATCGCGTGGTACCTCGCGCTGGTCGCCGTCGTCGGCTGGGTACTGCGGGCGATCGTCTCGAGGTCGACCGCGAACCTCGCGATGCTCGTCTACGCGCTGAGCGCGGCGCACTTCTTCCCGTATGCGTGGATTTCGTGCAGGCACATGATCGTCGCCGCGCTCCCGGCCCTTCTCGGGCTCGGCGCGTACCTGCGCGACGGCACGCCCGGACGGAAGCGCGGGAGGTGGCTGTTCGCGCTGGGGCTGGCCGCCGGGCTCGCCGGAGGAGAGAGCGCGCTCGGCGTCGCCGCCTTCCCCGTCGCGCTCGCGTTGGTCGGGGAGCGGGTTCGGACGAAGACCGCGCTCGTCGAGCGTGCTCGCTCCTCGCTCCCGTCGCTCGCGCCCGCGCTCGCCGTGGTGGCGGCCTACCTCGTGCTCTACGTCGCCATCGGCGGCGGGGCGAAGGACTGCGAAGGGTACGTCGATCCCTTCAGCGGGCCCGCTCGGTTCGCGGCCAAGGCAGCGGTCCTGCTCCCGGTGATGCTCGCCAATGCCTTCTTCGGCGTGCCCGCAGAGGTCGCGAACATCGTTCCTGCCGCTCCGCTCGCCGTCGTCGCGACGATCGGCGTGGCGGTCGTCGCCGCCCTCGCACGCGCCTGCGTCTCGGCGATGAGCGACGACGAACGCGCGGCGCTGCCGTGGCTGCTCGTCGGAGCGACGCTCGCGCTCCTTCCGGCGCTCGGCGGGTTCCCCGGGGCGCGCATCCTGCTCGTCCCGAACGTCGGCTTCGCGTTGCTCCTCGCCGTCGTCGTCCGGCGAGGCCTCGGTGGGCGTCGTGTCGTGGTGCGCGCGGGCGCCGGGCTCCTCGCGGTGATCCACCTCGTGCTGGCGCCGCTCATGGGCCTCGGGAACGCATCCATGAACGCGCGGATCTCGCGCGAGGTGGAGACCATCGCGGCTTCGGCCGAGATCGGGCCGGGGCGCCCGCGCGTGTTCGTCATCGGCGTGTCCGACCCGGAGGTCACGATGTACGTGCAGGCGGCGAGCGCGGCGACGGAGCCCGAGAAGCTGTCGTGCTGGTCCGTGATGTCCGCGTCGCGGCAGACGCACACGATCACGCGAACCAGCGAGGTCGACCTCGTCCTGCGGCCGAACGAAGGGCCGATGCTGCGCGGGCCTTTCGAGTCGCTCTACCGCGCGGAGCACGTCCCGTTTCGCGTGGGCGACGAAGCCCGCCAGTGCGGGGCCACGTATCGCGTGACGGCGGTCGACGCGGGCCGCCCCACCGAGGTCGAGATCCACTTCGATCGCTCGCTCGACGATCCGAGCATCCGCTTGCTCGCATGGCGGGACGGCAGGCTGAAGGCGCTCTCCCCTCCCCGCATCGGCGAGAGCGTCGAGATCGGATGGGCGCCCGGCCCGCTCGGGGCGTTCTAGCGGCGTGGGGCGCGGCCCTCCCGGCCGGCGAGTCCTTTCGCGCACTTGGCCGCCCCGCTCGATCCCCGCTGCGGGCGGCGGCGCCTTGACAGATCCACGCAGTTTCGCCATGGTGCGCGGCCCTGGGCTTCGGGACCGGGCCCAGCGACAGAGAGGATCTTCGCGATGGTTTCGTCGACGCAGCAGTTCCAGCGCATTCGCAGGCGCAAGCGGGCCAGGATCGGTAAGCGCAACAAGCGCGAGCGCCGCCGCCTCGGCACGCCGTCGTTCCCGATCCACCCGGCGGGATACGACCCGAACGCTCCGGACGCGAAGAAGACGGCCGAGAAGAAGGCCTGAGAAGGCCTGTTCGAGCCGACAGGTCCGTGACCGGGAGGGCCCGAGCCCTCCCGTCTATGCCAGCGCCACGCCCACGGCGTAGACGCCGAGCGCGACCGCCCACGCATGGGCGAGCCAGCGCATTCCGGCGCGCCATCCCCAGACCGGGGCGAGCGGCGGGAGCACGAACGCGAGCGCGGCTTTGCGCCACTCGCGTCGGCGTGCGAGCCCGACCGCGATGGCGACGTGCGACGCCGCGTGGACGAGGAGCGCGACCGCGAGGATCCAGGACAGCGCGGCTCTCAAGACGCGACCGCCGCCTCCTCTCGGGGAGAACGCGCGAGGCCCCACCAGCGGATCGCGCTGCCGACGATCACGAGCGAGACGCACACGAGCAGGAGGGTCGTGACGACGACGTTCACCATTCCCGTCGTGCGCGTGGCCTCCTTGTCCAGCATCGGCCAGAAGATCTGCCGGATGCTCTCCACGCCCGCCGCGAGCGTCGTCGTCCCGACGAACGCGAGCGGCGCGAGCGTGACGAGGGCGTAGCTCTTCTTCTTCGCCTCGCGCAGGATGATCGTCGTCCCGACGCAGAGTGCCGTGCACGCGAGGAGCTGGTTCGCGATCCCGAACATCGGCCAGATAGTCGAGATGCTGCCGGTGAGGATGAAGTAGGCCCATCCGCCGACGATGAGGCCCGTGGCGACGAACGCGCCCGCGCGGCTCGTCGACTTGCCGAGCTCGGGCGAGACCCGCGCCAGCATCTCCTGCATGAGGAAGCGTCCGATGCGCGTGCCCGTGTCGATCGTCGTGAGGATGAACAGCGCCTCGAACATGATCGCGAAGTGATACCAGTACGCGAGCAGCGTCCCCATGCCCGGTAGGCGGCTGAAGACGCGCGCCATCCCGACCGCGAGCGAGACGCCTCCGCCCGTGCGCGCCGCGACGACCTCGTCGGCGTCGCGCTGCAGGCCGGGCAGCTCCTTCACCTTCACGCCGAGGCGCGCGAAGTCGGCGTCGTCGAGCATCGTCGCTCGCGGCGCCTCCGCGTCCACGTGGTAGTCGAGCGCCGCGAGGGCCTTGTTCGACATCGCGAGCGCGTTCGAGAGCGCGATCTTCTTGCCGGCGAGAGAGGTGGCCGACTCGCCTTCGCGCAGCCCGAGGAGGCGCCGGTCGTGCGGCGTCATCACGGCGTCGAGCTTCGCGAGGTCCTCGACGCTGCGAGCGAGCCCTTCTCCCTTCGTCTCGGGGCTGGCGACGACGGCGATCTGCGGGTTCGTGTTGATCGCGACGTAGTCCTCCTGCGGCATGGCGCAGGCCGCGACGAGGGCCGTGATGCCGACGAGGCCCTCCACGAGCATGGCGCCGTAGCCGATCGGCCGGCAATCGCGCTCCTTGTCGACCATCTTCGGCGTCGTTCCGCTCGAGACGAGGGCGTGGAAGCCGCTGATCGCGCCGCACGCGATGGTGATGAACACGAACGGGAAGAGCGGGCCTTTCACGATCGGACCGCCGCCGTGGACGTACTCGGTCACGCCCGGCATCTGGATGCGCGGGTTGACGACGATCACGCCGACGACGAGGAGCGCGATCGTGCCGATCTTCATGTAGCTCGACAGGTAGTCGCGCGGGCAGAGCAGCATCCATACCGGCAGCACGCTCGCGACGAAGCCGTACGCCGCCATCGCGAGCGTGAGCGTCGTCTTCGACAGCTTGAGATGCTGCGCGAACGACGAGTCGCCGACGTGCTTGCCGGCCAGCAGCGCGATGAACAGGAGGAGGACGCCCGCGATCGTCGCCTCGCGGATCCCGCGCGCCGAGCCGCCGCGCACGCGATGGATGTAGAGGCCCATCATGAGCGCGATCGGGATCGACGCACCGACGGTGAAGACGCCCCACGCGCTCTCCGCGAGCGCCGCGACGACGACGTTGCCGAGACCGGCGAGCGCGATGACGACGATGAAGAGGATGGCGATGCCGGTCACGAAGCCGAGGGTCGGCCCGAGCTCCTCGCGCGCGATCTCGGCGAGCGATCGGCCGTTGCGGCGAACGCTCGCGACCAGGATGACGAAATCGTGCACGGCGCCGCCGAGGACGACGCCGAGGAGGATCCAGACGAAGCCGGGATAGAAGCCGAACTGCGCGGCGAGCACGGGCCCGATGAGCGGCCCGGCCCCCGTGATGGCCGCGAAGTGGTGGCCGAAGAGAACGATGCGGTTCGTCGGGTGGAAATTCTGTCCGTCCTCGAGGCGGTGCGCCGGCGTCGTCCTCGCGTCGTCGAGGCAGAGCACCCGCGCCGCGATGAACGCGGAGTAGTAGCGGTATGCGATCGCGAGGACCGCCAGAGCTCCCAGCATCCACCAAGCGGCGTGCATGGGCGCTCTCTTAGCGCATGTTCGGCGCCCAGACAGCGTGTTTGCGGCCGCACTTCCGACCCGAGCGCGAGCACGCAGGAGACGGGGAGACGGGGAGGCGGAGAGACGAGGAGACGGGGCGACAGGGAGGCCCCTTCGGTGCGAGTCTCACTTTCGACCGGCAACGCCTCCCGCAACTACCCCCTCGGGTCGACTCACGACCGAGAGGGAGAGGGGACACGATCATGTCGGCCCGAGACGCTCGTGAAGACGCGATCGAGCGCGCAGCCTGATGCTTGCTCGTACTGAAATTCTCCGCCGCACCTCCATGGTCGCCGGAGGCGGTGGCGTAGCTGCAAGGCATTGCAGGCGTCGCTGGACGCGGGCCGGCGTCTCCGTCGTCGGGCGGTAGGTCGGAACGAGCGCGCGGTTGCGCGAGGTGTCGTAGGTCGCGAGCGAGACTCCCTTTTCCGCAGAAATGCGGAGCATTTTTTGCGGGCTCCCCGTCTCCCTGTTCAACCCTGTCTCCCTTCCCCTCCCCGTCCGTCTCCCTTCGTCTCCCCGTCGCCAGCTACACTCGCACGGTGGATTGGCGCATCGAGATGCGGGCTCCACGGCGTGAGAGCGGGCGACGGTTTCTCTGGCCCGGACGCGTGCCCCGTGTCAGCGGGAGAAGCACGCGAGGATGAGCGCCGGTTCGCGTTACGAAGCGCTCCTGCCGATCGGCACGGGAGGCATGGCGACGGTCTACGTGGGCCGCCCCGTCGGCTCCGAGGGCCTTTCGCACCTCGTCGCGCTGAAGCGAGCGCACGCCTACCTCCGCACCGACGCCCAGCTCGTCGAGAACATGAAGCTCGAGGCGCGCCTCGCCTCGCGGCTTCACCACCCGAACGTCGTCAGCGTCCTCGACGTCGACGAGATCGACGGCGACCTCGTCCTCGTCCTCGACTACGTCGAAGGCTGCACGCTCCGCACGCTGCTCGCGAAGCTCGAGCAGCTCGGCGAGCGTCGTCCTCGCGAGATCGTTCGCATCATCCTCGACGTCGCCGCGGGCCTGCACGCCGCGCACCTGGCGACCGACGAGGACGGGCGCCTCCTCGGCCTCGTGCACCGCGACATCTCGCCGAGCAACGTGCTCGTCGGCGTCGACGGCATGGCGCGGCTCTCGGACTTCGGGATCGCGAAGGCGCTCTTCGAAGGCTCCGACCGGACCGAGGCGGGCGTGCTCAAGGGAAAGAGCTCGTACATGGCGCCCGAGTACGTGCTCCACCAGCACGCGAACGCCTCGAGCGATCTGTTCTCCCTCGCCGTCGTCGCCTGGGAGTCGCTCGCGCACGTGCGGCTCTTCAAGGGCTCCTCCGAGATCGAGACCTTCCAGCGCATCGTCGCCGCGGAGATACGACCGCTCTCGGGCGAGCGGCCGGAGCTCGCGCCCCTCGATCTCGTGCTCGCCAAGGCGCTCTCGCGCCTCCCGTCCGACCGCCACAGGAGCGTCGAGCAGTTCGCGATCGAGCTCGAGGAGGTGGCGCGACGAAACGATCTCGTCGCGTCGCACGCCGAGGTCAGCACGCTCGTCCAGCGCGTCGCGAAGACGGAGCTCGACGAGCGCCGGCAAGCGCTCCTCGCCCGTGCCGAGAAGGAAGCGGAGACCGTCGTCGCCTCGCTCCCGATGCTCCCGCGGCCCGAAGAGCTCGCCGCCGCCATGCTCGCGGAGACGGGGCTGCCCCCGTCGTCGCGCGCGCCGCGTCCCGGCGTCGACCCGCGTTCCTCCATCGACGCGCTGCCCGCCATCGATCCGCGGCCCTCCATCGACGCCAGCCCCGCCGTCGATCCACGCCCCTCCGTCGACGCGCGGATGTCGGACCCGCGCTGGAGCGTGCCCTCGGGTCCGAGGTCGGCCGCACAGATCACGACGTCGCGCCGGGCAGCGGCGGCCCGAACGATCGGCGGTGCCCCACCGGACCAAGCGTCGCTCCTCCTCGAACGCCGGCGCCGCCGAGCGAAAGAGCTCCTCGCGCTCGTCGGCGCGTTCGCGCTGCTCGGGCTCGCGCTGACCGCGATGGCCATCCAGATCGAGAACACCCCGCCGATCGAGGAGGCGCCCTTCGCGTCGCCGACGCCTTCCCCGACGTCACCCGCGCCCGAGCCCGTCCCGGCGCTCGACGCGGGCGTGACCCCCGTGGCGGCGATCGACGCAGGCACGCTCCTCGGCGACACGGACGCCGCGTCGCGCGTCGTGGGCGACGCCGACGCTGCGGCTCCGACGACCTCCGCTTCCGAGCCGCGTGACGCCGCGACGCCGTCGGTCGGACCGAGCTCCTCCCCTCGCTCTCACTCGCGCGCGTCCACGACGGAAAAAAAATCCTCTTCTCGCTGAAACCGGCGTTCCCGAGCGACGGCGAGCCACGCGCGCGGCGCACCGATCACGGCTGAGGATGTCGAACGATGTCCCGCACTTGTGCGTGCTCGAACATCGAAAATCACGATCGGGTGCCTCCGAGGAGGCGTCCGCGGCATCCGCCGGTAGAATGGCTCTGAAGATGGCGAAGAGCGCCACCAGACCAGCGACCCCTGCCGCCGTGGCCGCCGCGGCGGGCGCAGGTCGTGGTCGCCCGAACGGCGACGGCGCGGGCTCGCTCGTCCGACATCCGCCGGAGTCGGACGACGAGCTGGAGACCGCGGCGACCGTACCTCCCCCGGAGCCGCCGGAGAGCATCCGACTCCCGGCCGGGACGATGATCTCGGACCGCTACCGCATCACGCGCGTCCTCGGCGAGGGCGGTATGGGAGTCGTCTACGCCGCGGAGCACGTCCTCATGCGGAAGGAGGTCGCCGTGAAGGTCCTCCACGCGGAGATGTGCACGGTCCCGGAGGTCGTCGCGCGCTTCGAACGGGAGGCGATCGCCGCGGGACACATCGATCACCCCAACGTCGCCGCCGCCACCGACTTCGGTCGCCTCGAGGACGGCTCCTGCTACCTCGTGCTCGAGCTCTTGCGCGGACCGAGCCTGCGTGACGAGATCGCGAAGGGCCCGATCCCTCTGGTCCGCGCGCTCCGCATCCTGCGCGGCATGGCCGCGGGCGTCGCCGCCGCGCACGCGAAGGGCATCGTCCATCGCGACCTCAAGCCCGAGAACGTGATGCTCGTCGAGCGGGACGGCGATCCCGACTTCGTGAAGGTCCTCGACTTCGGCATCGCGAAGGTCGATCCCACCGTCGCCTCGGCGCCCCAGTCCGTCGGCAAGCTCGTCACCGCCGTCGGCACGGTGTTCGGGACGCCCGAGTACATGTCTCCGGAGCAGGCGGTCGGAGACACCGTCGACGGACGAGCGGACCTCTACGCGCTCGGCGTGATCTTCCTCGAGATGATCACGGGCAAGTGCCCGTTCCAAGGCAAAGCGCTCTCGATCCTGCGCGAGCGGATCCTCTCGGTGGGACCGCCCGACATGTCGAACGTGTCCGATCCGGACGCGCGCGCGCTGATCGCTCGGCTCCTCACGCGGCAGCCGGACGATCGGATGCAGTCCGCGAACGAGCTCATCGCCGCGATCGACGCGCTCCTCGCGCAGCGCGAAGGCGCGCCGGCACCGACGCCTTCGGCCGTCCCGCCGGCGCTGCCGTCGGACGCGGCTGGCGAGGGCAGCCATTCACCGAACGCGACGACGAACCCGGTCATCGCCGACGCGGCGTCGCCCGTCGTGTCGGGCCGGAAGAAACGCTGGATCTTGCTGCCGGCAGGCTTGGCCGCCGCGGGCCTCGCGTTCGCCGGCATGTTCGTCCTGGTCAGCGCGCTCGTGCAGCCGAAGGTGAGCCAGGACGCCGAGACCGCCGCGACGGCGCAGCTCCCGCTCGATCCGCCCCCGCCTGCCGAGACGCTGTCGTCCTCGCCCACGGCGAGCGCATCTCCCGCTCAGAACGACGAGCCACCGGCGGAGAGCGCGCCCGCTCCGGTCAGCGAGCCTGCGGTGACCGCCACCAAGCCGAGCAAGCCCGCTGCCGCCGCGTCGGCGCGCGCCAAGCCCCGAGCGAAACCTGCTACGCGTCCCTCGCGGCCGAGCAAGCAGCAGAAGAAGACGAAGTAGCCTCGCGACCGCGTCGTTGCCGCCGCTCGGGTGGACGCGATAGCCTTCGCGTCCCGATGCGAACAGGTGCAGTCGCCCTTCTTTGCTTGTCACTCTGCGGGTGCGCGGCGGCGTTCCGCGGCTCGAAAGGCACCATCAACGTCGCGTCGACTCCGAACGGCGCCGAGCTGAGGGCGAACGGAATGCCGGCGGGGCACACGCCGACCCGCCTCGAGGTGGAACGCAAGCGAGCGACCGAGATCACGCTCGAGCACCCCGGGTACGAGACGTATCAGGGCACCACCAAGCGCCGCATCAACGGCGCCTGGCTCGCGCTCGACATCGTCACGTGCGTGTTCCCCGTCGCGCTCTGCATCCCGCTGATCGTCGACGCGGCGACGGGCGCCTGGTTCGACGTGAACGACCATCACGCGAGCCTGAAGCCGGCGACGGGCACGGCGGCGGCCCAGCCGACGGCGTCGGGGATCGTGAGCTCCATGCCTGCTCCGACACAGACCGCCCCGAGCGGCCCGCCGCCGGAGATGAGCGAGTCCGAGCGCAAAGCCACCGCGCGGGCCGCGTACATGGAAGGTATCAAGCTCCAGGAGAGCGGCCGCTGTCCGGAGGCCATCGCACGCTTCGAGGCCGCGCAGAAGTTCTATCAGGCGCCGACGCACCTGCTCCATCTCGCGCAGTGTCAGGCGGCGACGGGAAAGCTCGTCGAAGCATCCGAGACGTACGAGTCGCTCGTCCGCACCCCGCTCACCAACGAGTCGCCCGAGGCCTTCCGCAACGCGCAGGAGGAAGGGAAGAAGGAGCTCGCGGCGCTCCGTCCCCGGGTCCCGACGCTGCGCGTACAGCTCGAGCCTGCCGCGAGCACGCTCTCCGGTCTGGTCGTGAAGTGGAACGGCGCCGTGGTGCCCGCCGAGGTCCTCGGCATCGCGCGGCCGGTCAACCCCGGCCGTTACGAGGTGAGCGTGCAGGCGACCGGCTACAAGGAGTCGAGCGCGGAGATCGAGGTCGTCGAGGGCAAGGCGCAGTCGCTGAAAATCAAGCTCACGAGATGAACGTCGTTCCCTGGCCCCCGGAGCCCGAAGCCTCCTCGGTGAAGTTTTCCACAGCCGGTCGATGCGCGAGCGCCCCGAGCATCGAACGCGGTACTTTCACCAGTGCAACCCGCGCGTCGTAGCGCGATGATCTGCCCAAATGCACGGAGCCCTTCCGCTCGGCCGACTGCTCGTCGCGTCAGGCATGCTGACGCAGCAAGCCCTCGACGAGGTGCTGCTGGTCCAAAAGACGGATGGACGAAGGCTCAGTGAGCTCTTGGAGGCCAGGGGGCTCCTCCGCTCGCATCAGCTCGCCCAGTTCCTGTCGCGTCAGCTGGCATGCCCCTGGGTTTCGCTTCCCAGGGTCGAGATCTCGCGCGAGGCCGTGGAGCGCGTCCCGCGCGAGATCGCGCTCAAGCATCACATCGTCCCGGTGCAGCTCGGGACGTCCAAAGGGGCGACGGCGCTGTTCGTCGCGATGGACGACCCGACCGACGAAGTCGCGCTCGCCGAGGTGTCGCGCGCCGCGAAGATGCCCGTGAAGCCGATGGTGGCTCTCACGAGCGAGATCAAAGCCGCCCTCGAGCGCATCTACGGCACCGGCGCCGTCGCCGCGTCGGTGCCCCCGCTCGACCCTCCGAGGGAACGCGCCGCGTCGATGCCGGTCATCCCTCCGCAGACGGCGCTGCCGACCGACGGCGCGCGCGCCACGCCTTCGCGCCCGCCGAAGCCGCCGCCGCCGAAGCCGACCGTCCCCCCGCCTCCGCGCGAGGAATCCATACTCGACGAGGTCGACGTCATCGACGTGACGGACGCGCCGGCGCCGTCCGCCACGCGAGGCAAGGTCTTCGTCGTCGATCCGAAGGGCGGCGCCATGGCCCGAATCCACGGAGCGGCGGTGCGGCTCGGCCTCGAGGCGGTCGCGGTCGGCCTCGCCGAGCTGCCGAAGGCGCTGGCGCAGGACGTTCCGTGCGCGCTCGTCGTCACCGAGGAAGCGTGGGCGCACGATCGGCTGGCCCTCGATCGGACGGTCCTCGACGCCGGCGTCCACCTCGTGGTCGCGAACGCCCAGCTCCAGGATCGACAGCTCGAGGACCTGATCGACGCCGCCCTCCGCCGCTGGCGCCGCCCCTCCTACGAGAAGGGCTCCGTCCTCGAAGGACGTTACGAGCTGCTCCGCGACCTCGGCGGACGCGTCCCCGGATCGCGCTGGGAGGTCCGTCACAAGAAGACGGGGCGCCGCGCGATGCTGAAGGTCGGCGTGCGCTCGTCGAGCGACGAGACGGACGCGGAGGCCGTCCGACGCGAGCAGATGGCGCTCGCGCGCGTGCACCATCCCGGCGCGGTCGACCTGCGCGACGCGGGCATGACCGAGCTCGGCGACCCTTACATCGTCGTGGAGATGCTCGAGGGCCGCACGCTCGAGGGTCTGGTCGCCGCGCGCGGCGCGCTGCCGATGGACGACGCTTGCTCGATCATCCACCAGATCGCGCACGTGCTGGCGGCGGCGCACGAGGCGGGCGTCCGGCACGGCGCCGTGCGTCCCGACAACGTGCTGGTCGTGCGCGACGCGTGGGGCATCGAGCGAGCGAAGCTGATCCACTGGGAGGCAGCCACGGTGATGGAGGCGGGACCGACGGCCAACGTCGCGCACGATCTCGCCGGCCTCGGTGCATGCACCTTCTTCGCGCTGACCGGACGCGCGAGAAACGAGGGCGAGGACGTCGGCTCCGTCTCGCTGCCCCCGAAGCTCGCGAACGTCCTGGCACGCACGCTCACAGCGCGTGATCGCTTCGAGTCGGTGCGCGCGTTCATCGACGCGCTCGAGATCGCGTCGCCGAAGCCGTTCGAGCCGTCCCAGCTCCTCGACGCGAACCCGGAGCGACGCGCGGTGACGGCGGCGACCAGCGCGACGACGGCGCCCGTGGAGCTGCCGCTTCCCTCGGAGCTGCGACGCTTCATGCGCGTCCCCTACCGGACGCCCGTACGGATCGAGGTGCCCGGCGTGGGGGTCATCGACGGCAGGAGCGAGGACATCTGCGAAGGAGGCATCTTCCTCGTCACGCGAGGGAAGATCGCCGACGGAACGGAGGTCACGGTCCGCTTCGCGCTGCCCCTCGACGGCAACGTCGTCACCGAGACCGGAATCGTCCGCTGGACGCGCTCGCCGCGCTCGGGCGGAGGGGGCGAGCCTCGCGCGATCGGCATCGAGTTCTCGGCTACGAGCGCGGAGTGCGTCGAGCAGATCGCGCGCTACGTCGCGTTCTGGGCGACGGAATCGTCCACCTGAAGGGCTCAGCGCCCCGTGAAGCGGGGCGGCCTCTTCTCCATGAAGGCGGTCATCGCCTCCACGAGATCGCGCGACGCGAGGAACGCCGAATTCCACACGGCTGCGTAGCGCTCGCCGTCGAGGATCCGCCGCTCCTCGCCGAACGCGAGCACCTGCTTGATCCCCTGCACCGCGAGCGGAGAGTTGTCGGCGATCTCGCGCGCCATCGAGCGCGCGTGGTCGAGCAGCGAGGCCTCGTCGTCGAACACGTCGTTGACGAGGCCGATGCGCAGCGCGCGCTCCGCGTCGATGTCCTTGCCGGTGAACGCGAGTTCGCGCGTGTGGCCTTGGCCGATGATCCGCGGGAGCCGCTGCAAGCTGCCGAGGTCGGCGACGATCGCGACCTTCACCTCGCGGACGCTGAACCGCGCGTCTCGCGACGCGAGGCGGATGTCGCACGCCGCTGCGAGGTCGACGCCGCCCCCGATGCACGGCCCGGCGATCGCGCAGATGACGGGCTTCGTACAGCGCTCGACGGAATCGCACGCCCGCTGCCACTCGCCGATGAGCCGCAACAGCTGCATTCGCTCGGCGGCGAGGTTCTCGGACGACAAGAGCGGCATCAGCGTCGGCGCGACGGCCTTGAGGTCGAGACCGTACGTGAAGACGCCGCCATTGCCGCGCACGATCACGACGCGCACCGACTCGTCGCGATCGAGGTCCGCGAACACCTCCGGGAGCTCGCGGAAGAAGGCAGGGCCCATCGCGTTGCCCTTGCCCGGTCCCCGGAGGACGACCTCCGCGATGAAGTCGGACTTCGTGACGCTGAGCGACTCGTAGCTCATGTGGAGCGCTCAGCTTACAGCCTTCGCAGCACCCGTCGAGCCTCGGCTCGGCGTCGCCGTCGCGACGCATCGCGCTCGAGAGCTCACGGCCGCCGACGCTCGGGCGCCGGCGGCCGCACGCCGCTCTTCGTCACTGCAGAGGAGCGATGAAGACGCCCTTGTTCTCCTCGGTCCAGACGATGTGCGTGGAGTCCACGGCGAGGTCGGTCACCAGCTCGCGCCCGCAGGCGAGGAGCCGCTCCTCGGCGCCTCCCTCTCCGGGCTGAATCGCCCGGATGACGTGCTTCACCTTGGCGTCGGGCGCCGACGACCGGACGAAGATCGAGCCCTTGTGGTTCACCGCGGGGCCGAAGAGCGCCTGCGCCTTGCTCTTCTCCGCGTCGAGGATCGTCATCGGGTTCGCGCCCGTGAGATCACGCCGCTCGAGGGCCGTGCCCATGCTGCAGTACGCCGCGCTCTCGGCCACGGCGAGGTTGCAGCTCGCGTACTGGATGCCGAAGACCTCCGTCGGCTCGCCCTGCGGGATCTCGTTCACTTCGTCGGCGAGCGCGACCTTGAACACGCGGTTGGCGTCACGGACGTACCAGACGGCGCCGCTCGCAATCTGCGGGTTCGTGATCACGTGCGGGGTCGTGACGAGCACCGTCGGCTGCTGGGGGGCCGCCTTCTTGTACTGGAGGATCGCCTCGCCGTTCGCGGTGTCGGCGAGGACGTAGAAGGACGTCTCGTCCGAAGCGAAGACGCGCGTACCCGCCGCGTTGAAGTTGGTCGCGATGGCGACGCCGGGCGGGGCGCCCTCCTCGGCCGCGGGAAACTCCGGGAACGCGGGCTCGGGCGGAAGAGCCTCATCCTCGTCGTTCACCTCGGGGGTGAGCGCAGGGACGACGCGGATCGTCGCGTTCGGCGAGTCCGCCGTGGTCTCGACGAGGACCATCACCGTGGGGTCGACGAAGCTGCTGACGAGGTTGGGCGACGAGTAGACGTCCTTCGCGTTGGTGCCGTCCTTCAGCACGCGCTTGACGGCGGTGCCCTGCCGGAAGAACACCGCCTGACCGACGAGCCGGACGTCCTTCGCGTCCTTCGCGTTCGAGAGCGCCGTCGCAGCGGGCGCCGCGGCGCAAGCGAGCTCCGCGGCCGTCGGGGTCGAGCCTTCGTCGCTCGGGTCGTCGGCCATCGTGTCGGACTTCGCGCTCGCAGGCGCGTTCCTTCGCAACGACGGCCCGGCATCGTCGTCAGCGCACCCGACCAAAGCCGCCATCGCACCGAGGACCAGAACGGCAAGAGCTCCGCGCATCGTGCAACCTCCACTGCGACGTGGTCCGTCCCCAACGTCGCGTCCCGAGGCGGCAGACTGCAGCGTGCGTGCCGAGCTTTCCGGCCCCACCCGATTCTGATTTCACGGCATTTTTCCAGTGTCGCACTGGAAAAACACGCACCAGGGCTGGATCTTTCTCGTACGACTGTAGCTCCCCAGTCAACGGACCGGGCCAAATGACTTCGGCCCCCTCCGATGCTCGATCGGAGAGGGCCGTATGCGGACGGATGCGCAGAGGTGCGTGAAGTGCGTTCAGGCAGCGTGCGCCGAGATGAACTGCGCGAAGTGCTGAGCGACGTACGCCGCCGAATCGGCGACCCGAGCGGCGTAGCGCTCGTCGGGGTCGATGACCTCGATGATCGCCAGGCAGCGGCCCCAGGCGATCGCGGGAGCCGCGACGAGCGTGCGCGGAGCGCCGACGGCGTGGAGTCGCTTGGGCGCGAGCTTCGGAAGCTCGCCGTCGAACTTCATCGTCACGGACTTCTGGTTGCAGATGACCGCCGAGGCGATGAGGTCGTCATCGCTGGCTTCGGCCGAGCCGATGATGTCGAAGTCACCCTCGCCGTGCACCCCGATGGCCCGGAGCTCGCGGGTCCTGAGATCGTGCGTGTGGACGACGACGGTCCGGGCGTTCAGCGCGCGCGCGAGCGTCTCGGCACACACCTCGGCGGCCTCGCCCATCGAGCGAGCGAACGTCAGGCCGTACATCCCGTCGAAGATGAGGTCCGTCGGGTCGTTGATCGACAGACGCATCTTCGACACGGAGATCCGTCCCGCCGAAGCAGCGGGCGCCTGCGCAGGAGCAGGAGCCTGAGCCGGAGCGGGCGCCGCAGCCACCGGCTCGGGATGGCTCGCGGCCGCATTCGGAGCCGGGAAGACCGGGGCGGGCACCACGGCGGGAGGCGGCGCGACCGATGCGGGCGGGGGTGCAACCGACGCAGGCGGCACGACCGACGCGGGCGGCGGAGCGGACGTGATGGGACGCGCGACCGACGCTGCGGGCGGCGGGATCGACGCGGGCGGCGGCACCGACGCTGCAGGCGCCGGCACGACCGACGGAGCGGGCGGCGCCACCGACGCCGCCGGCGGCGGCACGACCGACGGAGCGGGCGGCGCGACCGACGCTGCCGGCGCAGGCGCGAACGATTGCGGAGGCGTCGCGACGCGCGGCGGGGCCGCGGACGTGCGCGAGACGACGCTGCTCGCGGGCGGCGGCGGCACCTTCGATGCCGGAGGCGGCGGGGGAACGCTCGTCTTCCGCGGAACGGGCGGCGGCGTCGACTTGATGGGCGCCACGGCGACACCGACGATGTCGTCGTCTTCGAGGTCGAGCGTCGGCATGCGCTCGCGCGCGGGCGCGGGCTTGGCGATGAGCGACGGCCCGGAGGCGGGGGCCGGAGGCGGCGAGGACGGCGGGACGGGAGAGGTGGAGGTGCGTGAACCGGGACGGGGAATCGACGGCCGAACACTCGCGCTCATGGCCGCCCGATCGAGCAAACGGTGTTCCGGTCGAGCGCGATACGCGATCCTCCAAGCATTTTCGGCCGATCCGCGAGATCTCGCGCCGGTGATCCCTGGCGCGTCGAGGGGGCTTCCTGGATCGTGCCCCCTGATAGTGCGCGCTACCAGACGCGCCGCTTATCCACGGAATTGCTGGAACTTTCCGCCGAGAGCGACACGCACTAGGACAGCGACATGGTGCGCTCCGTCAGCGAAATCGACTGGGCGACGTGGTCTCCCACGGACCGCGCGACCCTGATCTTCGTCGTGGAGACCGACGCGGCCGCGGGCGGACGGATCCTCCTCATCGAGAAGAAGCGCGGTCTCGGCGCCGGCAAGGTCAACGGCCCCGGCGGACGCATCGATCCCGGCGAGACCCCGCTCGACTGCGCGCTCCGCGAGCTCAAGGAGGAGCTCGGTGTCGGCGCACGTGGGGCAGTGGAGCACGGCGAGCTCAGCTTCCACTTCGTGGACGGCTACAAGCTCCACTGCCACGTGTTCCGCGCCGACGCGTGCATCGGAGAGCCGGTCGAGACCGACGAGGCCACGCCGCTCTGGAGCCCGCTCGACGCGATCCCCTTCGAGCGCATGTGGGCGGACGATGCGCTCTGGCTCCCGATGCTCATCGCGGGCGACCGATTCCGCGGGCGCTTCGTCTTCGACGGCGATCGGATGGTGGACCACGATCTGTCGCGGCTCGGCCCGGTCGCGCGACCGAAGGTCGAAGGCGCCGGCGCGGTCTGAGGCGACGACGCGGCGAAGACCGTCAGTGCCAGGCCGGCGCCACCTTCACCGGCATGTTCGTGCGGTCGTGCTCGTTCACCAGCGCGATCGCTTGGGTCATGCACCTCACGCACGCCGGGAAATTCGAGCCGTGCGCGCACGTGATGACCGTGGCGGTCGCGGGCGCCTCGAAGTCGGACTCTTCGATGTGTCTGCCGCACGCGATGCAGTGGATGTGCTGCGGCTGGTTCACCACGGGGCGAGGAGGGGCGAGCGCCTTGCGCTGACGTTTCGTGAGCTTCGGCTTCCGCTTCATCGTCACGACGACAGTACCGCCACCGACGGCGTCACGGCGCAGAAACTCGATCGTCGGCCCCGGCTCGGCGGACGCGGACGCGGCCCGACGGGCTGTTGACATACGGGAGGCCCCCTCGTACGCGTTTTCATCGAGCATGTGCCGCAACATCCGGGTCCTCCATCACTTCGAGCCGCCGACCACGCCCGAGGAGATCCGTGCCGCCGCCGAGCAGTACGTCCGGAAGGTGAGCGGGATGCGCAGACCCGCGAAGGCCGAGATCGCCGCGGAGATGGATCGGGCCGTCGAGGCGATCACGAAGGCCACCTCGCGGCTGCTCGAGAGGCTCCCGAAACGGGGCGCTCCGCGTACGCGTGAAGGCGAGCGCGAGCGGGCACGCGCCCGGTGGCAGGCGCGCGCCGCCAGGATCGAGAGGGAGGCGCGCTCGTCGCGAGCGGCGAAGCGATCGAAGGGCGCTGTCGCGCGATGATCCTCGGCCGCGTCGGCGAGGTGGACGGTCATTACATCGCGACCCGCTTCGTCGCGGGCGTCCCCGTCGAGTGCTTGTACTTTGCACCCAATCGTTCGAGCAAGCCCGACGCGCCGACGAAGAAACGCGGCGGTCTCCGCATCCGACCGCATTGGCTGAGCGTGGCCGTCGGCTGCGCGCAGGTGTGGCTCCCGATTGTGGCGATTGCCTTGCCGACCGCCCAGCTCTTCGCCGCCGGGCGCGTCCCGCTTCCGACTTGGCTCGTGAGCTTGGTGCTCGTCGCAGCCTCCTCGGCCGTACGACGACTCGGCCGCCTGCCCGAGCGCGAGAAGGCGCGGCTCCGCTTGCTCGGGAGCGTCACCGGACTCCGCATCGATCCTTCGCGGCTGCTCCCGAGCACGCGCCAGGGGAAGCGCGACTCGCTCGGTCAGCTCATGGAGAAGGCCGGGATCCCCCTCACGCCGGCAGAGCTCGTCCAGCTCCTCGACGACATCCCCACCCCGGCCCTGCCCCTCGTGCACGGTTACGCGTGCTACGCCGGCGACGATCCCGAGTGGCGGGCCTGCGCCGAGCTGATCTTCACGCGCTACGAGCAGCTCGAGGTTTGATCGCTCCGCCGTCGGCGGCGCTCGCCCGCGTCGATCGTCTCGGCTCGAGCTTCGGAGGCCGCTTCCCGCGCAGCGTCGCGCCGAGGACCTTCGTGTAGGCGAGCTCGACGCCCGCCTCGGTCGCGCGGAGGAGCAAACCTCCACGGCTCATGTCGCCGCGACCGACGAAATCGCGAGGGAAGAGGAGCCGATCGCCGAACACCTCGAGCAGCGGCGCCGTGTACTTCGCGTTCGCGATGCTGCCGAGCAACACGACCTCGCCCTCGTCGCCGATCGCGGAGCGGAGGAGCTCGGCGTCACGGACGAGCGGTGCGTAGAACGACCTCTCTTCGTGATGGATGTCCGTCTCGGCGAACGCCTCGAGGTGCTCGATGCACACGCGCGTCTCTGCCGACAGGAGTCCGCGATTGGCCGTGATGACGAGCGCTCCGCTGCCGATCCAGGCCACGCCGTCGGGAGGCCGCGCGAAGCGCGTGGCATAGGCGAGCTTTCCGCGGAAGTAGAGACCGGACAGGAAGCGGAACACTTCACCGATGGGCGCGCCCTCGCGACGGCGGAGCGCGCTCGCGAGCTGGCCCGGCCGCTTCGGCTCGAAGAGGGCGCGTGCGCGGGCGCCGTCGAGGCGCGCCGGTGAGAGAAGGAAGACGCGGGGCGGCGCGATGGAAGCGCGCGAGTCGTCTCCGCGCATGCGCGACACCCTAGCGCGCGAGCGGCGCGCGCCGAGGCGTTTCTTCGCCCCCGCCCCCAGGACGATCCTGGTGACTCCCATGTGGGCCTTTGTGGTTCACGTTCGATCCAGCTTCGTCGTACCGCGCGGTCCAAGAGCTCGAAATCACGTGGGGCCGTGGTCCGAGCTCGAGGTGAGGCATGTGGTCTGAGGTGTGCACCTGGGGAGGACGAGGCATGAACCTTTCGCTTCCGAACCTTCCCATCCGTCCCGCCCACCTGCCGCTGATGCCGCCCACGGCGGAGCCCGCGGCGCTGGAGGAGGACGCCCACACCCGCCATCTTCGTTCCTTGCGCTCGCTCTTCGCGCTCTACACGGTCTTCCTCGCGCTCGCGGTGATGTTCTTCGACGGGGCGGACGTCGGCTGCATCCTCGCCGGCATCGCCGGACACGTGCTCTGGGCGAGCGCTCGGACGGTACTCGCCTGGCGCGAGGCATCGTGGCTCGAACGCGCGCGCGAACGGGTGCGCATGCGGCACTTCGCACGCGCGAGCATGGCGCTGACGTTCGCGAGTCCGGTCAGCCGCGCCGGCGCCGGATCCCGAGCAGCCCTGCCGTGATCAGCACGAGGCTCCCGAGCCCTCCCCAGGGCACGCGCGGGCCGGGGGCGAAGGCGCATCCGTCTTTCGTCCTCGGGACCTCGCAGGCCGCCGTGTAGCCGTGCCGTGGAGTCGGATCGCACGCCGCCGCCGGGACGATCTCGTCCTGACCCACCGAAGGCACCGGCGTCGCGGTGCGGATCGTCTCGTTCGGATAGATGGCGCAGAGGCCGGCGACGTCGTCGACCGTGAGCGAGCGCAACGCCGTGCTGCCCGGCTTGTAGCTCGCGTACATCGTGGACGTCGGGTTCGTGGCGTGCGCGAGCCCGAAGAAGTGACCGACCTCGTGCGTGATGACGCTCGCGAGATCGAACCCGTTCGCCGGGACCGGGTCACCCACGGAGAGGTTGCGGCCGGACGAGTTGATCTCCATGTCCGCGTCGAAGATCTCGCCGGTGTCGGAGTTGAACGTCACGGTCGTCAGTGCGAGCGTGCTGTTCGGATCCTGGTAGGGCCAGCCGTCGTCGCGGAAGACGATCAGGTTCTGATTGGGGCCGTCCTTGTTGTAACGAACCTCGGCGCACGTCGCGGGTCCGGCGTACGACACGGCGATGCCGGGCGGCTGTCCCGTGTCGGGGCACGTCGTGTTCATCCACGTCGCGAACGATGCGTCGATGACGGCCTTGGCGACGTCGAACGGGATGGTGCGGCTCGCGTCCTTGTTGATGCTGTAGCTGACGCAAGCGTTCTTCCAATAGAGAAAGAGGCCGGCGGTGAAGCAGCCTCGGCTCGGACTGTAGTTCGCCGGGAGCGGCTGCGTCGTCGTTCGGCAGTAGGCGCGGGCTGCGCTCGGCGTCGTGACGATTCCAGCTACAAGGGCCGCGAAGAAGAGGGCACGGCGCCCAAAGACCAGCATGCCTTGAACGTAGCACGCGGTCCGTTCGGTGACTCGCCACGACGGGGCGACGCATCGATCGCTGTGCCACGCGCGAACGGATCGCGACGCGAACGAGCATCGTCGCGGACGGAGCGCCGCTCGCGGCGCGGCGCGCTCGTCCGCACGCGCGTTCGATGCGAGGGCCGTCATCGACGCGGCCGCGTGATCGCCACGCTCGCGCGGCGCGCCCGCACCGGAGGCGCGTCGTCTCAGCGGGCCTTCCGCCCCGCCTTCGTCTCGGAACGCGTCCGGCCGATGTCGAAGACGCTCGCGTACGCCTCCTCGTCGAAGCCCACGAGCACGCGGTCCGACGTCACGACGACGGGCCGCTTCACGAGCTTTCCGTCCTGGGTGAGCCAGGTGAGGATCTCCTCGTCCTTGGCGCTGTCGATCTTCTGCTTCCCGATGTTCCGGTAGCTCTGCCCGCTGGTGTTGAGCCACTTGCGCACCGGTCGCCCGCTCTTCGGGATCCACTCCGACAGCTCTTCCGCCGTGGGCGGCGCATCGACGATCGGTCGGACGTTCACCTCGATGCCGTGATCGGCGAACCAGCGAAGAGCTTTCTTGCAGGTGCCGCAGCCCGAGTAGGAGAGGACGAGGGGATTCGCAGACGACATCTCGGCGCCCCTCTTATCACGCTCAGGCCGTCCCGATCGTCCGGCGCAGCGCCGTGGTCTCTCCGCTGAGCGCGAACGACGCGAGATCCCGGGTCGAGGGCCGCCCGAAGACGGCGGCGAGCGACGGCGGGCCCGGGACGCGGAGCGCCTCGGCGAGGCCCTCGTCGGACGGAGCCACCGCGTCGAGCGACGCACGCAGACTGCCGGAGAGGAGGAACGCGGCGCGCGCCTCGGTGGACGAGACGGCCTCCGCGAAGGCGGCCTCGTCGATCGGGACGGCGCGCTCGAGCATCGGCTCGAGCTCCTCGAGCATGCGACGTCGCTTGCGGTCGATCGCGCGCCGTGCCTTGTGCTCGTAATCGGCGACCAGCGACTCGATGCGCTCGGCAGGCCGCGCGCTGAAGGACGGCGCGACCTGGCGCGCGAACGCGACGAGGATGGCGAGCACCTCCGCCGCGCTCAGGTGCCCGAACCAGGGCACGCCGAGCGCGATGCGCGCCATCGGTCGCGCCAGCGCCGCGAGCGCGTGCGCGTCCGTATAGGAACCGAAGGCGGAGGGCACGACGACCCACGGGACGTCCTCGCACGCGACGGCGGGGATGGTGAGGTGGTCGGAGACGGCGAGCTCGACGTCGGTGAGCTCGAACGCGCGCAGGACGCGATCGAAGAGCGGGCGGATCGGATGCGGCGTCTTCGGCTTGACGCGCTCGCGCGTGGACGAGCCCAGCTCCGCGAGGCCGACGCGCGCGAGCTTACCCGCGAACGGCAGCGCGAGGGCAGCCACGTCCCAGATCGGGTGATGTCCGACCCCGTTCGGCATCACGTGCTGGCGGAGCGAGATCGCCGAGAGCCCCTCCGCGTAGCCGACGTTGCTCATGCGCGCATCGAGCTCGGCCTGCTCGCCCGGAGCGAGGTCGCCTGCGACGGCGCGGAGCTCGCGCGCGACCCACTGCTCGGTCGCGCGTCCTGCGCCCGAGAGGGAGGTCTCGAGGAGACGCACGAGGTTCGCGTCGACGGGCAGGCGCCGGTGCGCGCCCACGATCACGGGCGCGAGCGCGGCCACCGCCGGCTCGTGGCGACCGCGCGCCGCGAGGGCGCGGGCGAGCAGGACGCGCGCGTCGTCGCGACTGTCGTCGGCTCGCAGCGCCTCTTCGAAGCGCTCGATCGCCTCGTCGTACCGGCCGAGCTCGAGCTCGATCTGTCCGAGGCCCGTGAGCCATGCCGGGTCGATCGGGCGCCCGCCTTCGTGCGCGCGCGCCACCGCTCGCGACAGGACGCGCGCGAGCGTCTGCGTGTCGTTGCCGACCGCCTTCCGCACGCGCTCGAGCATCCGGAGGTCCGGCGAGAGCGCCGCCGCCTCGACGAGAGCGCCCTCGGCCCCCTCGACGTCGCCGACGGCGCGCCGTGCGTCCGCGAGCTCGATGAGCGCGCGCAGTCGCTCGGCCGGCGAGGTCTCGCCGACGACGAGCCTGCCGAGCAGCGCCGCGCGCTCGTCCTTTCCGATCGCGTCGCCGAGATCGAGCAAGCCGCGGATCGCGCGCGGATCGTGCGGGTCGATCTCGAGCGCTGCGCGGAGCTCCGCCTCCGCGAGCGCCGGCTGCGCGAGCACGCGCCGATAGATGCTCGCGCGCCCCACGAGCGCCACCAGCTTGTCGGCGCGCTCGCTCGACGTCTCGGCCGCCTGCGCGAGCGCGACGAGCGCCTTGTCCCATGCGCGCTGTCCGATGAACAGCTCCGCGAGCATGAACAGCGACGGAACGTGCGTGGGCGCGACCTCACGGACGCGCTCGAGCGACGCGATCGCGAGCAGCGGATCCTTGAGGTGGTTCCGCGCGACGTCGGCGAGCTCCGACGCCATCGGGACGATCGCGTCGGCGCTGTACGCCTCTCTGAGCGCATCGCTCAGCACGCGCGCGAGGTCGGCGAAGGCGCCGCGCGCGCGCTGGAGCTCCGCCAGGCGGGCGGCGACCTGAATCCCCTCGGGATCGGCGCGCAGCGCCTCCTCGAGCAGCTTCGCGGCCTCCTCTTGGTCTCCGCGCGAAGCGGACAGATCCGCGGCATCGCGCAAGAGCTCGGCGCGTGCCTTCTTGTCCGTCATCAGCGACGCCAGCGTGCGCGAGGCGAGGATGGCCGCGTCCTCGTCGTCGAGCTCGGCGGCGATCTCGGCGAGCATGCACGCGGCGGTCAGGCTCGTCGGATCGACGGCGAGCGCGCGCTTGCAGTCGCCTCCCGCCTCCGGGATCTCGCCCGACCTCCGGTGGAGGCGCGCGAGATCGAGACTGAACAACAAGCGCTCGGTGTCGTCCGTCGCGAGCTCGAGCCGCCGGCGCACGGCCTCGATCGACGTCTGGATGGCCGCGGGGTCGTCGGCGAGCACGCGTGCGTGCGCGCGGCGCACGAGCGTGTCGAGCCCGGCGACGTCCGTCGAGCCCAGCGCGAGGAGTCGCTCCCACGGCTCGTAGTCGTCGCTCGGCGGAAGCGTCCACGCGACCAGCGATGCGAGCCCTTCGTACGCGCGACGAGCGATGATGCCCCTCGGGTAGGCGTCCGCCGTGAGCGCGAGCGCGTTGGCGAGCTGAGGCGCGGAGCCGGCGCGCCGCGCGAGCCGCTCGACGAGGCGCAGCGTGGCGATGTCGCGTGCGCCCGTGGCGAGCAGCGGCTCCGCGCTGTGCGCCTCGCCGGTGTCGATCGCGCGCATGGCCGCGGAGAGCGGAGGCACCAGCTCGGCGGACGCCGGACCGAGGCGCGTGCGTGCGCCGAGGCGGCGGAGACGCTCGGCGAGGAACGGATCGTCCGGGAGCTTCTCGCGAGCGCGCTCGTAGGCGCGGACGGCTTCGGCATCGCGGCCGTGGCGCTCGTCGAGCTCGGCCGCGCGGACGAGGAGCCTCGCGCATGCCATCGGCGACGACGTCCGCTCGGCCATCGCATCGAGCTCGGCTCGCAGCCGGTCCTCGTCCCCGAGCGCCTCGAGGGCCTCGAGCGTCGCGGCGCGGACCGACGCGTCGTCCGCGATGCTCGCGGGGAGTCGCGCGAGAGCCGCGAGCGCGCGCTCGGGAGCTCGCAGCCGGTGGAGGAGGATGTCGACCTCGGCGAGGACGAGCGACATCTTCTGTCCCGGCTCCTGCGCCTCGGCCGCGCGCTGCGCGAGCATCTCGGCGGCGCGGTCCCATCGTCCCGCCGCGGCGTGCAGCGCCGTCACGACCTCGGACGCCCTCGTGCGGACCGCCGGCTCGGAGCGGAGGTCCTCCGCCATCGCGAGGGCGCGCTCGGGATCGACCGACGCGAGCGCCTCGGCCGCGCGAAGGCGCAGCTCGGCGCGCGCGGCCACGTCGACCGTCACGTCCGCCTGGGCGACGAGGGCACGCGCGAGCGCCTTGTTGTCGCGCGTGCGCATCGCGGCCGACGCGAGCCCCGCGATGGCGCTGAGACGTGCGGGCTCGATCGCGAGGATTTCCTCGTAGACGCGCTGCGCTCCGGCGACGTCTCCGACGACGTCGTCCTTGAGCCAGGCGAGCTTCTCGAGGAGGTGGATCTTGCGATCGGGCTCCTTGGTCACACGAGCCGCGTGCTCGTACAGGTTGATGCGCTCGAGGATGGCGCCCTCGGGCGCGATCGGCGCGATGCGCTCGGCGAGCGCGTCGTAGACGCCCGGAGCCGTCGGCGCGGTGAGCCACGCGGCCTCGCGCTGCTTCGCCGCCTCGGCCGCGCGGCCCGACGCATCGGCGGCCTCGGCGGACATGAGGAGGGCATGCGCCTTCTTCAGCGGATCCTCGAGCCGCGCCGCCTCGCGCATCCAGAGGATGGCGCGCGCCTCGTGTCGCTTCGCCGACAGGAGCAACCGATCGAGATCGGCGATGAGCGTCGGATCCTCGGCGTCGATGACGCGCGCCCGCTCGAGCGCGAGCACCGCGTCGTCGATCTCCCCTGCCCGCTCGGCGGAGACGGCGACGGCGCGGAGCGCGACGAGCTCCTCGCGCGGCTCGCCCAGCCATTTCAGCGCGGCCTTCCGGACGCGCAGCGCATCGGCGTGACGGCCCTCCTCGTCGTACAGGCGCGCGAGCTCCTCGGCGACGCGGACGTCGACGAGCGGCATGCTCGGCGCGCGCGCGTGCGCGCGCTCGAGGCAACGGATGACCCGAGCGCGCTCGGTCCCCGCGCGCACGTGCGCGAGCGCGGCATCGAGGTCGAGACGAGCGGCTCGGGCGCCGTCGGGCTCGAGCGACGCCTCGGCCTCGAGGAGCGCTCCCAGCCACGCGTCGTCGCGATGGAGGACGGCCCAATCGACGCACGCCGATCGGACCGGGCCAATCCCGGGCGAGAGCTCGAGGGCGCGCCCGAGCGCGGCGCGCGCGCCTGCGGTATCGCCGAGCTTCCGATCGAGGATGATGGCGCGCTCGACGTGGAGCCAAGCGCCGACCTCCGCGTCCCCGACGAGATCGGCGAAACGCGCCAGCATGTCGGCGAGCTCCGCGTGGCGCCCCATGGCGTCGAGCGCGACCTCGGCGCCGTACAGCGCGCCGGCGTGATCGGGGACGAGCGCGAGCGCCTCGCTCCAGACGGCCACGGACTCGGCGGTGACGCCGTCGCGCGCTTCGAGCAGCCGAGCACGCTCGCAGAGCCAGTCGGCCCGCGTCGTGTCCCGTCCGGCGTGCGCTGCGAGATGCGCCACGTGCGCGAGCTGCTCGTTGACGTCCTTCCTCCCGAGCAGCAGCGCGCGCAGCATCGCGTGCGCCGCGGGCGCGTGCTCGCACGTCTCCGCGGCGGCCTTCGCCTCGCGCAGGGCCGCATCGGGGTGCCCCTTGTCGAGCTCCGCGCGTGCGAGCTCGAGGCGAGCCCGCATCTCCCCGACGGGATCGTTCGCGCGCGCGCTCACGAACGCGCGCAGGCGGCCGATCTCGTCGTCGTCCGGATGCGGGAGCGCACCGAGGTGGATCTCTTCGGGCGACGGCAGTCGCGCTCGGGGGCGCGCGAGCGGCGGAGAGACCACGCCGTGCGTCCCCGTGAGCATGGTGACCGTCTGCGCGCTGGTCGCCGCGGCGAGGATGGACGCGCGCTCCTCCTCGACGTCGTCGATGAAGTCGTCGGGCGTGAGCTCGATGACGGAGGTCGGCGCGGGCGGCGGGTCCGGCGGAGATCCACGCATGGGATGTCAGGGTACACCCTTCGCGACGCGCGGGACGACCCGCCCTTCGTGACGCGAGAGGCGCGCGAATGACGTCCGCCGACGGGCACAGGATGGGCTAGGATGGACGCACGCGCCGGAGCTCGCGGCGCCGCCTGGAGATGCGGATGTCCTCCTTGCATCGTACATGTGTTCTCGCCGCCCTGGCCGTCGCCATGGCGGCCTGCTCGGGGGCCGAACAGCAAGACGTGCTCGCCTCGCCGAACGGCGCAGCTTCATCGAGCTCGAGCGGAGGCGGCTCGTCGAGCGGAGGCTCGTCCTCGGGGGGTGGCTCGTCCTCGGGAGGTGGCTCGTCGTCGTCGGGCGGCGGCTCGTCCTCCGGATCGTCGACCACCTGCGAGCCGGAGGAGGAGCCGAACGACAGAAAGGAACAGGCGAACGTCCTCGCGCCCGCACGATGCGGCAGGCTGTCACGCGACGACAGACGCGACTTTCTCACCTTCAAGCTCAAGCCCACGACGCAGTCGATGCGCCTCTTCTTCCAGGGAGAGGTCCGGCTCACGGTGGACGTGCCGAACGGCGCCAAGGTCGAGCTCACTCCCCAGAATCCTGGCTCGGTGCCGTTCGTGCCGGACGCGGCGTACCTCATCGAGGTCCGGGCCCTCGACCCGGGAAAGGACGACGTGCCGTGGCGCGTCGAGGTCATCGAGGAGTGATCAGCTCAAGCGCCCGAGCGGTCCGAGATCGAGGTTGAGGTCCTCGGGCGCGAGGCCGAAGCGCGCCGCGAGGTCGTGCACCGTCTCCTCGAGACGCATCAGCGCGAGCCCGATGCGCTCGATCTCTTCGCTGTCGAGCGTCCCGGCCTCCATCCGGCGGATCGCCTGACGCTCGAGGAGCTTGCGCAGGAACTCGACGAGCGCGAGGACGAGCTGAGCGACCGACTTCTGCACGTCCTCGGGGTTCGCGCTCCAACGCGGGAGGAGCTCGCCCTTGCGGCGCTCGACCTCTTGCCGGAGCGACTCGATCTCGCGAGCGCCGAGCTCGGCGACCGCAGCCGTCGCTCGCCGGGGCGCTGCATGCGACGCTGCGACCGTCGAGCGGGTCGCACGCTCCGCGCGCGAGCGCGACCGAGCGCTCTTCGTGCGGGCCTCTACGTTTGCCCCTCGACGAGCGCCTCTCTTCGGGGTCGCCTTCTCGTTCGTGGACGCCTTCGTCCTGGTCGTGGGCTTCGCGCGCGTCTTCTTCATGCCAGCTCCGCGAACGCATACGGCGGCCACGGCCCCGTGATCGAGACGCGCACACCGCGGAGCTCCGGCAGCGCGCGGCGGACGGCGGCGCGCCAGCGCGACAGGTCCTCGCGTGCGACGAGGTGATAGACGCTCGCCACGAGCGGCGGGCGATCGTGGCGTTCGGCCTTGGCCTCGCGGACGAACGCCTTCGTCGCCTCCGTCAACGCCTCGATCTCCGGCACGCTCTGCGCCGCGATCCGACGCATGAGCCATCGCGTCCCCGGCCCCGCCTCGCGCGAAGGGGCGCGCGGCGGTGCGCGCCGTCCCGTCACGCGCATCGTGAGCTGCACCGCGCCGCGCACCCGATCGAACGCGCGACCGATGAGGGCGTCGAGCGGAGCGAGCAGCGCCTCGAGCGCCGCACGATCGGGCACGGTCGAACCGAAGCGGAGAGGCAGGACGGCCGCTTCGGACGCGGCACGACAGAGGCGCCGGACGACGCGGTCGTGCGCGACGAGCAGCTCCGGGCGCGGCTCGCGCGCTTCCGTGCGCTCGACGAGCACGTGGACCTTGCCGGCACGTACGAAGGCGAGCGGTCCTCGCCCCATGCCCTTTCCGAGGTCGACGCGCGGCCGCCGGTCGACGATCGCGTAGAGGTAGAGCGTCACCGCACCTTCCCGGTTCGAGCGAGGCGGCGCGCGCCTTCGCCGTTCGAGCCGCCCCGACGCGAGCGATCGGCCGCGCCCGCTCCGAGCACGCGATCGGCGGCGCAGAGCACGGCCGAGAGGCGGAGGTACACGAGATCGACGTCGGCCACGCCGAGCACGAGATCACCGGTCAGGACGATCCCCTTCGTCAGCACGTGATCGACGATGTCGAGCAGCGTCGCGTCGATCCCTTCGAGGATCGGCGGCGGGTCGGCGGCCCGGCGCCGAACGGTCCTCCGCGTCCGCCTGCTCACGCGCCACCGATGAAGCTGTACGCGGGCCACGGCCCGGTGAGGGAGACGTCGAAGCCCTGCTCGACGAGCCGCTCGGCCGAGCTCGCGACGGTGGACTTCAGCTTCTCCACCTTCGCCTTCGGGACGAGGAACACCGCATCGAGGAAGACGCGCCCCGCGAGCTCGCGGCTCGGCGCGGCGCGCCGGTGCGCATCGCGCGACGTCTTCGCGAGGCGCTCGTAGAGCTCGTCGACCTCCGCGGCTCCGCGCGCGCCCGTCACGCGCCGCTCGTCGACGAGCGCCTTCTTGCGGAGCAAGAAATCCTTGCCCGTGGTCACCTTCGTCGACCGCGCCTGCTCGGCGGCTCGTCTGGCCGCGCGCGCCTCGTCGAACAGGATGCGGAGGCCCCACTCCTCGCAGCCCTCGATGCGCTTCACGACGCGGTCGAGCGTGCGCTTCATCTTCCGCACGTGGGCGACCGCACGTTCGTCGGTCGCGAACAGCGTGAAGAGCTTCATGGGTACGACGGTGCCGAGGGACGCGGCGTGCTCGACGAGCGACTCGTGCTCGGCGCCACGCGCGCCGACCCACTCGATGTCGCGGAGCTTCGCGTCGATCACGGGGCCGTCGTAGAGCGACAGCGGAGCGTCCGTCACGAGGAGGTGATAGCCGTCTCCCGCGTCGATCAGCCTCGGCTTTCCGCTCCCCTCGAGTCCCTTCGGCGCGCGCACGAGCTTCGGAGCGCGCTCGCACTTCACGACGCAGTAGACGTACGTGGCGCAAGAACGGCCGGTCATCGGGCGGCCTCAGGATAGCTCACGAGGCTCGGCGCCGCGCACCCTCACTCCGGGTCCTGGTCGATGACCGGCGCTCGCGCGGGCTCGGGCGGTGCCGTCGAATCGGGCACTCGAGGCGCGGTCGCCGGCGCGTGGCGCGGCTCGTCCGTCTCCTTCCGCGGCGCGACGGAGGCGCTCGACGTCGCCGGCGCCGGCACGCGCTCCGTCCAGCCGATCCGCCACAGGCCGAGCCCGACGACTCCGCGCGGACCGGGGTAGACCGCAGGCGCAGTGAGCAGCCGTGGCGAGCGGGCGGCGAGTCGCGCCAGTCGCTCGAGCCGCTCGAGCTCCGCCTCCTCGGCGGCAGCGGCGGCGGAGCATCGCGCGCAGCTCGGCTCGGTCACGCCGTTGGCGACGATCGCCGCGACGGGCACGCGCAAGCGGCGGAGCTCCTTCGCGAGGCGCTCCGTCTCGAGACGCGGGAGCTCGGCCGGACGCGAGACGATCACGAACGCACACTGCGAAGGATCGGAGAGCATCTGGATGAGCGTCCGCAGCCTTCGAGCGAGCTGCGTCAGATCGCTCGCGAACTCGCCGAGCCCGACGACGCTCCGATACTTGAGGATCACGCTCATCAGGGCGTGGACCCATTCGAGTGCCTTCTCCGGGAGCGCGAGCAGCCGGAGCGTGTGACCGGCGGGTGCGGTGTCGACGACGACGAGATCGAACGGCGGCCGGTTCGGCGCGCGCGGCGGCGCAGGCTTCGTCTCCTTCGTGCGCCTGCTCCCCTTCCGGGGCACGCTCGGGATCTGGATCGCGACGGTGGCGTCGTCTCCGGTGACGCGGATCGACGCGAGCTCCCGCCAGACGTCGGCCGACGTCGCGCGGACGTCGTCACCGGTGACCACCGTGTCTTCCGGCGACAGGGGCGGAAGGGCCAACGGGTCGCCGGCGCTCTCGCCGTCGCCCTCCGGCGGGATCGACGGAGGCGGCCCGACGACGGCGTCGAGCATCGTCACGATCGCGAAGAGCTCGTCGATGCCGGGCGGCGCGAGATCGACCAGATCCTCGAGCACGCGTCGATCGAACGTCGCGTCCATCCGCCCACGGAAGATCGACGAGAACAGATCCTCGACGGCGTTTCGATACCGCTCGCGCTCGGCTTCCCACGCCTTCGCCGCGTCGAGCTCGCGGACCATCAAGTTGCGCGGTCCGCCCGGGAGGCTCCTCGGCTCGTCGCCGACCTCGACGTCGAGCGCGTCCCCGAGCGAGTGCGCAGGATCGGTGGACAACAGGAGCACGCGGTCGCGGGGCCGCGCCTCCGCGAGCTCGATCGCACATGCGGCGGCGGCGGTCGTCTTGCCCACGCCGCCCTTGCCTCCGAAGAACACGAGCCGCGCAGTCGGGGCGATCGGCGAGCTCGCGCCCTGGAAGCGGATCGTCCGCGCGTCCTCGATCGGGGGCGGCTCGAAGACCGGCGCGCGCGCGCGAGCCGTCCGCCTCGGCCGGCGCAGGTCGAGGTACTTGACCGACATCGCGAGGTCGAGAAGCTCCCTCACGCCGCGCGGCTCTTCTCGACGCGCGGGCACCTCGAGCAGCACCTTGTCCTCGAAGAGCTCGGCGACGCGCTCCCGCCAGCGGCGCTCGCCGTCGACCCGCGGCGTGCAGAGCGGACACGGCCGCTCGGGCGCCGGCCACACACGGTTGACGACGACGGGGCTCACCTCGATCCCGAGCGCCTCGATCGCGCGGACACCGTCCTCCGCCTCGCGCACGGAGAGCTCCTCGGGCAGCGTCACCCACGTGAAAGAGGCGCGCGCGGGATCGGTCAGCGTCCGTCGCAGCTCGACGGCCTCGCGCTCGATCTCGGCGATCACCTCGTCGGCGGCGTCGGGCTGCCACGAGCCGGCGATGCTCGACGCCATGAAGCGATGCTTCGCGTGCATGTCGTCGAGCACCTCGGCGACGCGCTTCAACGTGGCGGGCATCTCGAGCAGCCGCAGCGTGTGCCCCGTCGGCGCGGTGTCCACCACGACGTGATCGAGCTCGCGCGAGCGCGAGAGCCGCATGAGCTCGACGAGCCCGACGAGCTCGTCGACGCCGGGGAACGAGAGCGAGAGGAACCGATCGATGTCCTCTTCGTCGAGGTAGGTCCCGCGATCGGCGATCGTCCGGATCGCGTCCTGTCGCTCGCGCAGCCAACGCGAAAGCGCTTTGTCCGCGTCGAGCTCCGCCGCCCAGAGCTCACCGCGCCCGCCCACGTCGCGCACGGGGCGCGGCTCCGACCCGAGCTCGAGCCCGAGCGCGTCGGAGAGCGAGTGCGCAGGATCGGTCGACACGACGAGCACGCGGGCGCCCTCCGTCGCGGCCCGAACCGCGGCGGCCGCCGCACAGCTCGTCTTTCCGACTCCGCCCTTGCCGCCGAAGAAGGACAGCCGCGGACCCTTGGCCGCGTCACCCACGAAGCGGACGGTACCACGCTCGGAGATCGACAGGGAGAAGCAGGGAGACAGGGTTTGAACGGGGAGACAGGAAGACAGGGAGCCCGAAGGAAATGCTTCGCATTTCCTTCGGAAAAGGGAGTCTCCGTCGCCACCGACCGCGCCTCGCGCAACCGTGCCCTCGTTCCCACGGACGACCATCGACATCGAGACGAAGACACGCGCGCTCTCTCGTGCTCGTGCTCGTGCTCGTCCTCGATTCGCGTCAGCGACGCTCTTCGTCGTCGAAAGCCGCCTCGATCCTCTCGACGGTGATCCGTCCCGTTCCGGAGGTCCCCTGCTGCTCGACCGCCCGACCGCTCGCCGCCTCGCGCCGCTCGCGGATCGCGCGCATGGAGGCGAGGATCTGCTCCTCGATTTGCGCGAAGTCCTCCTCGGAGATCTCCCCGAGCTCGAGCTTCATCTGCGCCGCGAGGAGCTCCTCGCGGAGCGCGCTCTCGTCGTACATCTCGGCCTCGACCGCCTCCGCGATCCGCGAGAGCACGAACTTGAGGCCACCGACGAGGAGGGAGTCGAGGATGAGCATGGATCAGGCTCCAGGCTCCGGGCTCCAGGCTCCAGGTGCAGAAGTCTCCAGCCTCCAGCCCCCATTCTCCAGCGAATGCGGACGCCGAGACGCGAGACTCGAGGCAACGGAGAGGACGTCCTGCAGCATGAGACCGAAGTTCCCTGGACGCTGGAGGCTCGCGGGTGGAGACGGAAGGCAGTAGGCCGCCCCCTGGAGCCTGGAGCCTGGAGCCTCCTCGCTCACGCCCTCTCCAGCTTCAGCCGGATGTTGACGAAGTTGTAGGGCGGCCAGGGCCCCGTGTACTTGAACGTCAGCTTGTCGTGCTTGGCGCCGATCTGCTTCACGATGGCGTCGAACTCGGCCTCCTTGTCGCGGCGGACGAGGAACGCCGCGTTCATGATCATGCGGTCGCCGATGGGGCGGTTGGCGCGCGAGGCGACCGCCGCAGGACGGAGCGCGTCGAAGATCTCCTGCACGTAGCGCTCGGAGCGGGCCTGGAGCGCGGCGTCGACGAGGCGCCCGTACTGCATGCGCGCAAAGTACGTCGATCCCTTCTGCGAGGTGATCTCCCCTTTCAGGCGCCGGATGTCCTCGTTCTCGGTCTCGAGCTCCTTGATGATGAGGTCCCTGTCCCAGAGGACCTTGAGGCCGAACTCGAGCTTGTCCTCCATCTTCACGAGCACGTCCTTGAACGCGTCGTAGGCGCTGCGGAGCAGCTCGTGGATGTCGTCGCGCGTCTTGAACACCGTGCCGAAGGACATCGGGATCACGGTGTGATCGCGCATGACCGTCTCGTTCACGCGCTCGTGCGCGAGGACGTTGGCACGCGTCGGCTCGTGAACCGCGATGGGGGTGTCGGACACGACGGCGGCGATGTCCTTGTAGTTCACCGTGTGCACTTCGGCCGGCTCCGTACCGATGCCGAGCGGTCCGAAGCTGAGCGGCTTGTCCGCGTGGATGACGCAGTACACGTACTTGCCACGCGTGCCTGCGGGCCCGGCGACGGGCTCCGGCGGGAGCGCACGCACCGCGACGGGAGAGATCGCGTCGCGGGCCTCGGGCGCGCTCGGCGGAAGGCGCTGCACGCGCGGCGGAGATCCGTCGCCTCGCGAGGTCGGTCGCGCCTCGGCCTTCTTGGTGGGTCGGCGCTCCGACGACGGCGCGAGAGGGACCTTCCTCGACGGCTTCGCGGGGGGAAGCGCGCGCTTCGACGCGCGGCCGGACGTCGGCTTCGCGAGCTCGGCGCGCGGCCGCTTCGCCGCCGGCTCCGACTTCTGCGCCGACGGCTTCGTTCGTGACTTCGGGGCGTGCTTCGTCGCCCCGTCGACGTTCCTCGCCGCCCTTTTCGCAGCAGCTCGTCGGACAGCGCCCATCACCTCTTCCCTCGCGGCTTCTTGCCCGTGCCGACGGCGACGATCCCGGAAGGATCCACGTCGCGGCTCCGCCCGGCGCCCGACGCCTCTTCACGCGAGCCGTTGGCGTCCGACGCGGGGAGGTGCTCGCGGATCTTCGCGAGCAGGCTCTCCGGCAGGCACGGCTTCGCGACGAAGTCGTCGCATCCGGCGTCGAGCGCCTTCTTTGCGTGCGCAGGCTCGGCGTGTCCGGTGAGCGCGATCACCCGAATGTGCGCCGTCTTCGGATCCGCCTTGATCTGGCGCGTCGCCTCCCAGCCATCCATCACCGGCAGGGACAAGTCCATCACGATGACCGCCGGGAGATGCTCCTTCGTACGCCGTACCGCGTCCTCCCCGTTCACGGCCTCGACGACGCGGAAGCCGTGGAACTGGAGGTACTCGACGTACATCGCGCGGTTGTCCTCGAAGTCGTCGACGACGAGCACGAGCGGCGCTGCGTCGCCTCCTCCGTTCGCCGAAGCTCGCTTCTTCGTCATCGTGAGCCTCCCTTGACGGGGAGGACGAGCGTGAACGTGGAGCCCTCGTTCACCTTGCTCACGAGCCGGATCTCGCCGCCGAGGATGTGGGCCAGCCTCCGGCAGATCGCGAGCCCGAGCCCCGTGCCTCCGTACTGACGCGTGGGTGAGTTGTCGACCTGGCGGAAGGCTTGGAACACGGATTCTTGATCCTTCTCTGCGATGCCGATCCCCGTGTCTGCCACCGCGATCCGCATCTCGCCGCGTCGCTTGACGAACTGCACGGACACGGTGACCGACCCCTTCGAGGTGAACTTCAGCGCGTTCGATAGCAAATTCATCAGAATCTGCTTCACCTTCGCGCGGTCGCTCTTGAGCATCGGGAGCTTTCTGCCGAGCCGCGACCGGACCTCGAGCTTGGAGCGGGCGATCAGCGGCTCGAGCTCGGCGAGGACCTCCTTCACCAGGTCCGCGACGGCGAACCGGGTCACGTTGAGGGGCATCTTCCCGGCCTCGATCCGGGAGATGTCGAGGATGTCGTTGATGATCGTGAGGAGGTGGCGGCCGTTCGAGTCGATGCGCTGGAGCTGCCGCACGATGTTCGGCGGCAGCGGCCCGGACACCCCCTGGAGCATCATGCTCGTGTATCCGAGGATCGCGTTGAGCGGCGTCCGGAACTCGTGGGACATGTTCGCGAGGAACTGGGACTTCGCGCTCGACGCCGCCTCGAGCTCGATCGCCTGGCGCTGGAGCAGCTCGTTCTGACGCACGAGCTCGGCGGTCGCGTCCCGGACCTTCTCCTCGAGGAGCGTCGAGGCCTTCTTCAGCTCCTCGTAGAGAGCGTTCTTCTCCATCTGCTCCGTCAGATCGTGGAGGATCGTGACGATCGCGGTGACCTCGCCTCGCTCGGAGAGGATCTTTCCGCTGATCGCCTCGACGGGCACGGGCGCGCCCGTCTTCGGATCGAGCAGACCGAGCTCGCCACGGAAGCGTCCGCCCGGCTCGAGGAAGAACAGGTTGGCGACGTGCGACGAGAAGTGCGCGTCGTTCGCGCGCACACGGAGGATCTCCTCGATCGGAGCGTCCGGGCTCGCCGTGAACAGGCGCTCCGCGGGCGCGTTCGTCATGATCATGCCGCCGTTCGCGTCGGTGACGATGATGGGATCGGCGACGGAGTCGATGATGAGATCGAGGCGGTCGCGCTCCGCCCGCACCTCCGTCTCCGCGACGCGAAGCCTGCGGTAGTTCTCCTCGATCTCCTGGGCGGCGAGCTGGAGATCGGTGATGTTGCGCAGGACCGACACGATCCCTTTGCCGTCCGGCGTCGTGATCGGCGCGCTCATCAGCTCGAAGAGGCGATCGGAGCCGTCGTTCGGGTCGACCAGAGGCAGCTCGCGACGCTCGAACTGACCGCCGTCGATCGCGTTGCGCGACAGCGCGGCCGAGAAGAGCATGTTGTTGAGGGCGACCGCACGGCGACGCCCCTCGCTCTCGTCCTCCTCCGAGGCGAAGTAGAGCTCCGCGCGCGGGTTCGCGATGATGAGGCGCCCCTCCGGATCCGTGAGGAGCACCGGATCGGGGACGGCCTTGAGGATGCTCTGGAGCAGCGCACGCTCGCGATCGAGGCGCCGCTCCGTTGCGCGGAGGATGCGGAGGTTGCGCAGATCGACGAGCTTGCGACCGAGCACGCCGAGGAGCCAGCGCGCCTGCGGCTCGCGAGCGACGCCGCCGAAGAGCGCGAGACCGACGGCGTCGTGATCCGGCCGCGGCGGGAATGGCAGCGCATACGCGGTGCACCGACCGCCTTCGAATCGGAGGCCCGTCCCTTCGAAGGTGGAGGGCGGGACCGCGACGGGCCGCTGGGCCGTCAGCGCCTGGACGAGCGGGTGCTCGCGTTCCTCGAGATCGATCGAGAGCCCCGTGACGTGCCCGGCGTCGAAGCCCTGCGCGGCCGCGCCCACGAGGCGTGCTCCGCCGGGCCGCTCGAGGTCGACGAGCACGATCGCGATCTGCCGCATGCCCGCGTTCCGGACGAGCCACTCGACGCCGAGCTGCGCTGCCTGCACGAGGTCGTCGCACGCGAGCAGCGACTCGAGGAAGGTCAGCCTCGCCGCCGGCGTGTCGCCAGCGCGCCCGTCGTCACGCGCTCGCGAGCCATCGAGCCTGCGGCTCGCGCTCGTCTCGTCGTACGCGCTCCATCCGTTCCGATGCGCGCGGCCGTCGAGCCTCCTTCGACCTCCGTGCACTCCATCCAATGGAGCCGAGCTCCGTGCGGATCGATTGGATCGCGGAGAGACGGAGGGCACTCGTTACCTCGTTACGGGGGAAGTCACGCGCGAGCCGCACGGAGCCGTCCGTTGCGACGCGGCGCGGGCTTCGCCGGCGCTGCGGGCGGCGGCGTCGTTTGTCCGAGCGCGGCGCCCGTCGCCGCGAGACGCGCCCGGAGCACTGCGTTCTCCGCCATCACGGCTTCCGTCGTATTCGACTCGAGCTGGAGCGGCTTCGCGACCGGAGCGACCGTACCCACGGCCTCCGAGTACTTCAAGTACGTGTCGATCGAGGCGACGACCACGCGCGCCTCGACGGTGATGAGGTCGATGCCGACCAGTGACACGCGAACCCATGCGTCGATGACGATCCCCTTGTCGAGGACGCGGTCGAGGACGTCGATGAGGCTCGTTCCACCGGATGTGCGTTCGACGGGCATTTCGAGTGTCCCCTCTGGAAAGCGCGTTGGTCAGCGTCGTCGTTTCGTCGTTCCTCGGGAGCGGCGCGCGGCGGCGTTGTCCGCAGCGAGCTGGGCCACCTTCCGTTCGAGCATCTGGACCTGCTTGCGGAGCGACTCGTTCTCCGCGAGCAGGGGCTGCCTACCCGGCGCGAGGTGATGATCGTACTTCCACCAGTCGAGCCCCACCTGCTCGGCCTTGTCGATCGAGCAGACGATCAGGCGGATGCGAATCGTGAGCAGCTCGACCTCGGCGAGCGAGATCTTGATGTCGCCGGCGATGACGAGGCCTTTGTCGAGGACGCGGTCGAGCACGTCGACCAGCCCGGTCGAGCGCTGCGCACCACCCCATTGGAGTTCTTGTCGCATCGCCGTTGCCGCGCAGCGTTTCGCAACTAGCAGCGGAAATCCAGCAGTTTCGATGCGACGTCGCGTCGCAAAGCGCGTTGTCGCGGTGATCGCCAACGACAATGCGGCATGTTTCGAGCTTCTGACGCGCGCGTCCGGGCACACGAACCGGACGCTCTCGGCCCACGACGCGGCCGTACGCTCGAGCCCGGGAGCTCCTGCGCTCGCGCTCGCACGCGACGGGATCCTGAGCTTCGATTCGACCGAAGCCCGAGAGCGAGCGGCGTCGAAGCGCCGTCACCCGTGCTCTCGGCCTCTCTCGCCGGCACGCCGATGGACGGTTCTCGCGAGCACGAGACGCTCTTCGCGACGCTCCGCTTCGTGGGAGCCTTCGCGCTGCTCGCCGTGTCGGTCGCGGCGCTGGGCTGGGCGTTCCGCGAGCACGTGTCGAGCTTCGGAGAATGGTTCGTCGACCGATTCGGCGCGCTCGGGATCGTGGCCGGTGCGTTCCTCGCCGACGGCTTCCACTTCCCGCTGCCTCCGCAGTTCTACATGCTGACGGGGCTCGCCGGAGGACATGCGACGCTCCACGTCCTCGCGTGCGTGCTCGTCGGCTCGGAGCTCGGAGGGCTCGCGGCGTTCGCCGGCGCGCGCGCCGTCGGACGCTCGAAGCTCGTACGCGAACGCATCGAGCGCCCGCGACGACTGCTCGCACGCCTCGTCGAGCGTCGCGGCTACGCCGGGCTCGTCGTCGCGATGCTCCTGCCCGTCTCGTTCTCGCTCTTGTGCATGGCGTCGGGAGTGATGCGATTGCCGTTCAGGGCATACGGCGTGCTCGCGGCCATGCGCGTGCCGCGTCTCTTGCTCTCGTACGCCGTCATCGCGCTCGCGTGGGGCGTGTGAAGCGTGCTCGGAAGACCCTGCGATCCGCGCCTCGGAGCACCGATCGACTTGTGGCGATGCGCCCCGACCCGAGGCCCCGTAGCGAAGTGCCTCGATCGAAATGTGAGTGCATCATACAACCTTTTTCTCGCGTATTCTCGGGGCCTCGACTCTTCCTACGTGTCGCACTCGGCGGCATTGCGCCGCTGTGATGCGGCCCATTTCGCCTCACACTGCGGCGTGTGTGGCGAAAATGAAGCGCGAGCGCACCGGCGCGTTGACGCTCGCTCGACGGCTCTGACAGGGTGATGACCATGAAGCTCTCGGTCACCACGGACATCGATCTCGAGGGACCGCAGAAGAGCGGCTATGTCACCTGGCTGGACGTGAAGGTCGGTGACGGCGCTCGTGCCTACGGCACGGCCCGCATCGCCCTCGTCCACGTCGGAGAGATCGCCGACGCTGCGGGAGAGGTCTGGCCGGCCCTGCACGGCACCCGCCTCGAGTCTCTTCACGACGTCTACTTCGCGAACGGCTGGTACAAGGACGAGTACGCCGACGGCGCCGGCATCGACCTGCTCTTCATCGAGCACGTCTCGATCGACGAGCCGCACCGCAGCAAGAACCTGGACCTCGCGCTCGTCCGCCGGCTCTGCGACACGATCGGAAGCGGCTGCCAGCTCGCCGTCGTCGCGTACCCGGACGCGGAGCTCGCGGCGCGCTGGGCGAAGCTCGGCTTCGCGATCAGCACGCCCGGACGCACGTCCGGTCTCATGCATCTGAAGCTCGGTCAGCGTCACGCTCGCGTCGTCGACGCGACCGGCTCCGGCGACTACGAGGTCATCGCCCCGCCGGACGCCTTCGTCGCCCCGCGCTCGATGGCGAACTGAGCTCTTCGGCGACGTCTACGACGGAATCGATCTCGCCGAGAGCATGCAAGGTGGCGCCGCCTGACCGAGCCGGTGCGGGACGGCCGAACATCACAGACGCGCCGGCGTCGTGTCCGAAGGCGTGGTCGTCGTCGTCGTCGCGGCGCCGTTCTGATAGCGTTCGAGCTTCCGGTACAGCGTCCGCCGGTCGAAGCCGAGCACCTGTGCGGCTCTCGACTTGTTGCCGCCGACCAGCGAGAGCACGCGCAGGATGTAGCGCCGCTCGAGCTCGTCGATCGTGACGATCTCCTCGGGCTGGTTGGCCGACACGACGAAGCGCTCGGGACGGAAGCTCTTCACCTTCTCGGGCAGGTCGTCGATCTCGATGCGCGAGCTGCGCGCGAGGGCGACGGCGCCGTCGATGCAGTTCTCGAGCTCGCGGACGTTGCCGGGCCACGAGTAGCTGATCAGCTTCTCGGCCGCCGCCGGCGACAGGTCGATCTCGTGCTTGCCGTGGCGCTCCGCGTAGATCTTGAGGAAGTGCCGCGCCAGGTGGAGGACGTCGCCGCCTCGCTCGCGGAGCGGGGGCACGTCGATCTTCACGACGTTGATCCGGTAGAAGAGGTCCTCGCGGAACCGCTTCTCGTAGACCTCGTCCTCCAGCACGCGGTTGGTCGCGGCGATGACGCGCGCGTCGAACGGGATCTCGCGGTTCGATCCGACCGGGCGGACCTTGCGCTCCTGCAGCGCGCGCAGCAGCTTCGGCTGCACCTCGAGAGGGAGCTCGCCGATCTCGTCGAGGAAGAGCGTGCCGCCGTTCGCCTGTACGAAGAGTCCCGTGCGCTGCACCTTCGCGTCGGTGAACGCGCCGCGCTCGTGACCGAACAGCTCGCTCTCGATGAGCGAAGCAGGGACCGCCGCGCAGTTGATCGCGACGAAGGGGCCGTTCTTTCGTTTGCCTTGATCGTGGATCGCGCGGGCGACGAGCTCCTTGCCGGTGCCCGTCTCGCCGTGGATCAGGACGCCGGCCTCGCTGTCGGCGACGCGCCGCACGAGCGTGAACACGCGCCGCATCGAGGCGCTCGACCCGACGACGGACGGGATCTGTGCGTCTTCGAGCGCCACCTCCGTGCGGAGCCGCTTCACTTCGTCGGAGAGCCCTTTGTGCCGGAGGGCTCGTTGCACCGCGACGGAGAGGAGCTTCGGGTCGACGGGCTTCGTGATGAAGTCGTAGGCGCCGACGCGCATCGCGCCGATCGCGGTCTCGAGGCTTCCCTGCCCCGTGATGACGACCACCGGGACGTTCGGACGCGTGCCGAGGACGCGCTCGCACAGCTCGAGCCCGCCCATCTCCGGCATGCTCAGATCCGTGATGACGACATCGAAGTCCATCGCGCCCACGAGCTCGAGTGCGGTCTCCGCGGACGTGCACGTCGTCACCGCGCAGCCCTCCCGCTCGAGGCTCATCTTCAAGAGGTCGCAGGTCTCCTGCTCGTCGTCGACCGCGAGGACTCTGGGTTCGGTCATGGCGCAGGCGCCGCTGCACTTTGCATGCCGCATCGATCCCTCGCGCAGATCGCTCGACGACCTCGGAAAAACAGGGCTCGCGAACGACGTCACCGTTCCAGCGCGAGCGGTCGACGCGCCGCGCCGAGGACTGCGTCACGCTCTTGATGCCTTTTGTCACGAGCAGCCCCAGAACCGCGCACTCGGTCGGCGCGAGCGCTCGGTCACGCAGCGGCGCTCATGACCGCGACGACAGCGCGGACACGATGCCCGCGAGCATCGCCGGGGCGCTCGGCCCGAGGCTGCGTATCGCATAGACGAACGCGGCATTCACGATCGCGACGGTGATGAACGTCTTCCGATGCGCAGCGAACTGCGCCGCGAGGATGACCTCACGGTCGGAAGGAGGGAGCGGAGCTCCACGCGCGACCTCGAGCGTCGCGACGTCGAGCTCCGACTGGCGGCGCAGGACGTCATCGCATGAAAAGACGATCCGGCGGTAGTCGCGGAGCGCCGACGGCACGCGGCCAGGTGGTGCCTCGGCGAGCGCGCGCTGGATCGCGAGCGCCGAGCTGGCGGTGCTCGCCCGGCCGCACTCCATCGCCCAGTGCTCCTTCAACACCTGCACGAAGCTCGGCTCGAGCGACTCGTCACCGCGCACGCACGCGAGGTAGTGCTGCTGGGTCACGAGCTTCAGGTGCAGGGCGAAGACGAGCAGCGAGAGCGGGACGGCGTCGACGAGGATCTCGTCGAGGTCCGTCGGCCTCGGCACCAACGCCGGCGCGACCGGGAAGGTCTCGACGAAGGCGCGCTCGAAGCGTCGAAACAGCTCGTTGTGATCGAACGCGTCGAGCCGCAAGAGCGGCGCGAGCACCTCGCGCGCGTCGACGTCCCTCGTCGCCTGGACGCGGACCGCGTCCGCGAGACACGTCTCGAGCTGATCGAAGATGTGGAGGTAGCTGACCGCGCGGATTTGGTTCATCCGCCGCCTGTCGTCGGCGTCGAGCCCGCGGATGCTCGACAAGCCGGCCAGCGCCTCCGGCAAGAACGGACGCGAGAGATCGAGTGGAGCGGTGCCCACGGTCTGCGGCTCCCTTCGCCGTAGGCACCGTGCTGCACGCGCCACGCCACCGCGGTCCCACACCTCGGCCGTGGGAACCTCGCGAGACGACGGCGGATCGTCGTGCTCGGAGCGGCACCACGCAGGCGGAGGCCGAAAGCGAGACGTCGGGTGAGAGGGTGTGCTCCAGGCGGCCGCTCTTGCCTTGTTCCGCTACCTTGGAGAGCGCTACCCTAATCGAACGTGGGCTCGGCATCACTCCCGCCTGGGGGGCTGGTGGAGGGGCAAACCCTCGCCGGCAAGTACCGCATCGGGCGCATGCTCGGAGCGGGCGGGATGTGCCTCGTCTACGAGGCCGAGCACATCCACCTTCGGCAGGCCGTCGCGCTCAAGCTGCTCAAGCCGGAGCTGGCGCGCGACCCGTTGGCGGTCGCTCGGTTCGCGCAAGAAGCGCAGGCAGCCGCGAAGCTCCGAAGCCCCAACGTCGCGCGCGTCTACGACGTCGACAAGCTCCCGGACGGACAGCCGTACATCACGATGGAGCTGCTCGTCGGCCACGACCTCGGGACGGAGCTCCAGCGTCGCTACGCGCTGCCGGTCGATCTCGCCGTCGACTACGTACGCCAAGCTTGCAACGGCATCGCGGAGGCGCACGCGCTCGGGATCGTCCACCGCGACCTCAAGCCCGAGAACCTGTTTCTGACCGAGCTCGGCGAGATGACCGAGCGGCGCCTCGTCAAGATCCTCGACTTCGGTATCGCGAAGAACGTCGAGGAGGGCTCTCGCAAGCTCACGGCGCCCGATGCGGTCTTCGGGACCGTCGATTACATGTCACCGGAGCAGATCCGCTCCGCGTCGACGGTCGATCATCGCACGGACATCTGGTCGCTCGGGGTCATCCTCTACGAGCTGTTGACCGGACGGACTCCGTACAACGGTGACGCGCGCTCGGTCATCGCGCAGATCGTGAGCGACCCGATCGTGCCTCCGTCGCGCTGGGTGCCGACGCTGCCGCCGGTCCTCGTCGCGATCGTGATGCGCGCGCTCGCGAAGGATCCCGCCGAGCGCTTCCAGTCCGCCGACGAGCTGCGACATGCGCTCGAGCCCTTCGCGGAAGGCGTCGAGCCCATCACGGACGTCCTCGCGAGGTTGCCCCCGGAGACCGTGCCGCGGAGGAACGTCTCGTCCCGCTCGTTCGGTGACGGCAGGATCGACGGTCGAACGAACCTCTCCTTCGAGACGAGCTCCCCGAAGGGCTGGGCGACGCGCGCGGCCCTCGTGCCCTTCCTCGGCGCGGCCGCGATCACCGCGCTGGGGCTCGTGATGTGGAAGAAGGGTCTGCTCGGGACGCCTCCTCAACGGCGGCCGGTGATCGAGTCGGTGGCGGCTTCGTACGAAGCGCCGGCCGCGACGATGCCGGTGCCGGTGCCGGTCACGGCCGCGCCGCCGCCGCCGCCGGCGACGATCCTCGGAGCCTCGACGCCTCCCGAGCCGCCCGTGCCCACCGTGACGGCGGTCCCCACGAGCCGTCCGGCGCCGCCGAAGCATCGACCGAGGTCGACGCCCGCGGCGCGACCGTCACCGCCCGCTCCCTCTTCGACGCCGGCGCCTGCGCCCACGCCGACTCCGAGCCCCAGCCCCGCCCCGACTCCGACGGCGCTTCCCAAGCACATCTGAACTCTTCGCGAAGACTCGCCCCGTGCCGCGGTCCTTCTTCACTTGGCTCATCCTCTTCCTTTCGCTCACGGCCTCCGTGCTCGCGGCGCCGTCCGCGCTCGCCGCGCGGCCCAAGCCGACGAAGGCCGAGAAGGCGGAGGCCGCCAAGCTGAAGAAGGAGGCCGATCAGCTCATGGATCAGGATCGGTACGTCGACGCCCTCGCGCTCTACGAGAAGGCGTACGGACTGACCGCCGATCCCGCGCTTCTCTACAACCAGGGCCGCGCGCTCGAGGCGATGGGCGAGTACCCCGAGGCGGTCGAGAAGCTGGAGAAGTTCGATCGCGAGGCCACCCCCGCGCTGCGCGCGAAGGTGCCCGGCCTCCGCGATCTGATCGCCGATCTGCGCAAACGGATCGCGACGCTCGTCGTGACGACGAACGCACCGAACGCGCGCCTGCTCGTACGCGAGAAGGTCGTCGGGACGATCGACAAGGAGATACGGATCCGGACGCGATCCGGGCCGGCGACGATCGAGGTGGTCGCGGAGGGCTTCGTCCCGTTCAAGAAGGAGATCGATCTCGCGCCGAGCTCGGTGGTCAAAATCGACGCCCGCCTCGCGTCGAAGAAGAGCGAGCCGCTCGTCATCGTGCGCACGAAGCCGACCGCCGACATCGCCGTCGACGGCAAGCCGATGGGCAGGTCCCCGCTCGAGATGAGGCTGGCCCCCGGCGAGCACGTCCTCGTCGCGAAGGCTCCCGGCCGGCAGACCGAGAAGATCCCGATGACGCTCGCGCTCGGCGATCGGCGCGAGCTCGACATCGAGCTGCGACCTCAGCCGTCGCTCTTGTCGCGGTGGTGGTTCTGGACCGCGGTGGGCACGGTCGTCGCCGGGGGCGTCGCGATCGCGGTCGCGACGAACATCGAGCGTGAGCCCACGCCCGGCACGTTCGGCAGGGGGATCGTCTCGGGACCTTGATCAGCCTTCGGGATCGGGGCCGGCGTCGTCTTCGCCGCCGCCGCCGTCGGGCCCGAACTGGAAGTCGCCGCACGCGCCTTCACAGGTCGCCCGCGGCCCGCACGCGACGCCATCCGGACCGCACGTGCGCTTGCAGACGCCTCCGCGGCAGTGGACGTCGTCGCAGCTCGGCTCGACGTTGCCGCGGCACTCGATGTCGTTCGTACCGCCGTCGACGTACAGGCCGTTGCACACGAGCGGATCGTCGGAGCAGGTCACGTTGCACGTCCCGCCCGCGCATTGGACGTTCGTGCAGGGATGCTTTCCCGGCCCGCCCGTGCACTGGATGTTGCACGTGCCGGAGGTGGCGCATCTCAGATTCTCGCACGCGCCGTTCTGATCGCACTTGAAGGTGCAGTCGAGGCCGTCGGCGCAGAGCGTCCGGTAGCGGCAGCTGACGATGTTGCAGTCGATCGTGCACGAGCCCGCGGAGCAGGTGAGCCCATTGCCGGTGCACACGGTGCACGCGTCCGCGCCGGCCTCCACGATCCACACGTCCTCGCTCGCGTCGGGCGGCTCGGAGATCGTACCGCCGTCGTCCTTCGGCTCGACCAGCCCGCCATCGGGCTGGATCTCCTCGGGCTCGACGCACGCCCCGCGATGACACTCTTGGTCGCCGCAGCCCTTCCCGATGCACTGCGCCGACAGATACACGGTGATGTGCTCCGTCTCGTTCGGCCGGAACCTCGTCCTACGTCGCGCGAGGATGCATCCGTCCCACGTGGGGCCGTGACACTGGTGCGCCTGCTTCGTCACGCCCGCGACGATCCGGATCCCGACCTCCGCGTCTTTCGCGCCGCTCGGCGTGATGGTGAGCGTGCCGATCATGTCACCGTCGTGACACTTGCCGCCTTCCTGGAAGATCTTGAGCGGCTCGCTGTCGATCCTCTCCGGCGTCGAGACCGCGATCCCCGTCTGCCGGATGGCGTTCGCCCCGCTGCACAGCACGGGCTCCGCGCGCACCTCCACGATGATCTGCGTCGGAGCCGCACAGTTCCAGGCGCTGGCCGCGATGATCCCCGCGCCCGCCAAGAGCCCGAAGAACGCACCTCTCCGGAAGCGCCCCATCACGTTTCACTATAACTCGCCGACGCACGAAGACCATCCATGCGCCCTGCTCGGCTCGTCTATGCTCGACACGATGAGCACGGGCGCGGACCTGCCTCGCGTCGGCGACGTCCTCGCGGGAAAGTACGAGCTCGCGAGGACGCTCGGCGAGGGAGGGATGGCGGTCGTCTTCGAGGGCCGGCATCGGAGGAGCGGCCAGCGCGTCGCCGTGAAGGTCCTCGCCCCCGAGTTCGCGCGCAACCCCGAGATCGTGGCCCGGTTCGATCGCGAGGCGCGCGCCGTCGGTCGGCTCCGCACGCGACACGTCGCGCACGTCCTCGAGGTCGCGACCACGAGCGACGGCCTCCCGTTCCTCGTCATGGAGTTCCTCGACGGCCGCGACCTCGCGGCGGAGCTCGCGGCACGCAGGACGCTCCCGCTCGGCGAGGCCGTCGACTACGTCCTGCAGACGTGCGCCGCGATGCACGAGGCCCACCGCGCCGGGATCATCCATCGCGACCTCAAGCCCGCGAACCTCTTCCTCGTGAACGAGGGTCCGTACCGCGTCGTGAAGGTCCTCGACTTCGGCCTCTCGAAGATGGAGGACGCATCGAAGCTGACCGGCGCCGACGCGGTGATGGGGACCGTCCTCTACATGTCTCCCGAGCAGCTCCGCGCCTCGACGGACGTCGATCGCCGTGGCGACATCTGGTCGATCGGCGTCGTCTTGTTCGAGCTGCTCGCGGGTCGCGCTCCTTTCGAGGGCGCCGCCCACGAGGTGGCGCTCGCCATCGTCGGCCAAGACGCGCCGGACCTCCGCACGTACGCCGACGTGCCCGCCCCCGTCGCCGACGCCGTGGCGCGCATGCTGAAGCGCGATCGCGAGGCGCGCTTCTCCGACGCGCGCGACGTCGCGATCGCGCTCGCTCCCTTCGCCGCGCCGGGCACCCTCGGCGCGAGCGCCGCCGCCTTGCTCGCCGAGCATGGAGAGCTCCCGGCTCCGCACTCGACGGCTGGGAAGACGCTCCTCTTGATGAACGTCAAGAAGACGATGCCGCTCGCCTCGGCGCCGCGCGCGTCGAGGGCGCCTGCGCCGCCGGCGGAGCCCACCCCGAGGCGAGCGCCCGAGGCGAACGCGCACGCCTCGCAAGGGAGCGGCACGCGCCCGAACGTCCCCCTGCTCGCCGGCGCCGGGCTCGCCATCCTCGCCCTCGTCGGCGGCGTCCTGGTCGTTCTCTCTCTCGTGTCGAAGCGCGAGGCGTCGACGAGCTCGGTCACGACCTCGAGTGCGACGGCGATCGAGAGCTCGCCCGAGCCATCGGCGACGACCGACGCGACGAACGCGCCTGCGTCGGCCGCGCCGTCGACGAACGACGACGCGCCGCCGGCCGCCGAGTCTGCATCGAGCGCGACGGCGCCGTCCTCTCCCGCGTCGACGACGCGTCCGACGGCGGCGCCGGCCGCGCGCCCACGCCGAGACGGCGGCGCGGCGCCGAAGCCGACGACGACGCCGACCGCGGACCCGACGACGAACCCGACGTTGCTCTGATCCCTCGTGCGGCGGCGATGCGGCCGCGCGGATGCGTGCGTGGCTCGTCTCGTGCTTCGCGTCCATCCGTGCGGCGCGTGCGCTCGGGGATCGGGAGCCTCGTGCTCGGCTTCGTCGTGTCGGTCACGCCATCGCCGGCGCTCGGCGCGGACGCGGACACCGAGCGCGCGCGCGCTCTGTTCGACGAGGCCGGCGAGCTCGAACGGCTCGGTCGATGGGCGGACGCGCAAGAGCGCCTCCGTGCGGCGTTGCGTCTGAGAGAGACGCCACAGCTCCACTACGCCCTCGGATGGGCGCTCGAGAACGACGACAAGCTTCTCGAGGCGAGAGCCTCCTACGTCACCGCTGTCCGTCTCGGTCGCGAACGATCGGACGGCGCCGAGGTGACGCGCCTCGCGTCTCTCCGCCTCGCAGCGCTCGAGCGCGAGGTGCCGGTCCTCCGCGTGCGCGTCCGCGGCGCTCCCGCCCGCGTGATCGTCGACGGTCGGGAGGTGCCGCGAGAAGCCGGTGTCGCGACCGCGCTCGTGAACCCGGGCACCCACGTGATCCGCGCCGAGCGCGCGGGCGGCGCCGCGGTGGAGCAGATGGTCTACGTCGGCCGGAGGGCCGTGCGGACGATCGAGATCGGCGACGGCGACTTCGCGAAGGCGAACACGGGACGCACGGAAGAGCGAACCTCACGATCGGCGTCCGCTCGCGTTGCGCGCGAGCATGGGGACGAGCCCGTCCTGCCCTGGCTCCTCGTGTCCGGCGGCGTCGCCCTCCTCGTGGGCGGCGGGTCGCTCGTCGTGTCGGCGGCGGACGACGTCGAGAGGCGGGACGTCATGCACGGGCGATGGTGCGCCGTCATGCGTTGCACGAGCACGAGCCCGGCGACGGCGGAGACCGCCGAGGCCGCGCGCTTCCGCCGCGAAGCAGAGGACGCCGCATCCACCGCCAGCACGAAGCAGGCGGTCGGCCTGGCGCTCGGAGGGCTCGGGATCGTGACGGCCGCGGTGGGCGTCCTCGCGGTGGTCACGGGTGATCGATCGAGCAAGGGCTCGACGACGCGCGCCAGCGCGAAGACGAGCGTCGCTCCTCTGCCCGGAGGCGCGCACGTGGGCGCGTCCTTCGAGTTCTGAGCGCCGCGCGATCGCTCAGAACCCGGGGCTCGAGATGCCGCCGTGGACGAGACGGTCCCCGCCGACGACGACGCGCGCCTTGCCCGCGCCGTCGCTCGGAGGCCGTGTGACGACGGGCTTGGCCGGGCGCGCCGCCGGCCGCGGGCGCGGGACGCTACGCGGCGGGAGATGATGCACCGTCGCGTTCGGAGCGGGCTCCTTCGCCGCCTCCGGCGCGACGCTCTGCGCCTCGCCGGAGGGCTCCGCCGGCGAAACGCTCGAGGCTGCGCGCGCGACGACCTGCGCGCGCGACGCCGTGACGGCCGCCGCCGCCACGGTCGGCGCGTCCTCTCCGGTCCGGGCGCGTCGAGGCGTCATGATCAGGGCGACGAGCCCGAGCGTCGCAGCGGTCGCGACCGCCAGCCCCGAGCGGAGGCGCCGCGCACGCGAGGCGAAGCGCGTCCTCTCGGACGAGGACCGATCGCGATCGAGCGTCCGTCGCGCGCGACGATCTCGGCAGAGGGCCTCGACCGTATCGCGAGCCTCGCGTGTCTCGCGCTCGTTCGAGGCGACTCCCCAGGAGATGCGAACGTCGTTCGAGGCGTCGCGCCTGGATCCTCGCCTCGCCGGCGACGGCTCCGCGAACGGCTCGAGAGCCACGACGAGCTCCTCGACGCTCTGGAAGCGCAGGTCGCGGTCCTTCTCGAGCGCGTGCATGACGACGCCCGCGAAGTCGTCGGGCAGCTCCGGTCGCAGCGAGCGAGGATGCGGGACCGGATCGATCACGATCGCGGCGATGCACGCCTGGGCGATCTCGTGGTCGTACGGAGGCCGCCCCGTCACGAGCTCGTAGAGCGTGACGCCGAGGGACCATACGTCCGTACGCGCGTCGAGGTCCTTCGTGCACCTCACCTGCTCGGGAGACATGTACTGCGGCGTCCCGAGCGGCGCGATGCCGGCAGTCAGCGCCTCCTCCTTCGCGGCGACGCGCTTCGCGATCCCGAAGTCCAGCACCTTGATCGTGCCGTCGTCGCAGAGGAAGAGGTTCGAAGGCTTGATGTCACGATGGATGATGCCGAGACGGTGGGCCTCCCCGATGGCGTCGGACGCCTCGATCACCCAACGCGCCGCAAGCGCGATCGGCTGCGGACCGCTCTCCGCGACGAGCCGCGCGAGGTCGCGACCGCTCAAGAGCTCCATCACCATGAAGGGCATGCCGTCGGCCGTCGTGTCGATGTCGAGGACGCGCGCCGCATGCGGGCTCGTCAGCGATCCCGCCGCTCGCGCCTCGCGCTCGAACCGCTTCACGAGGTCCGGGTGATCGCGCAGGGCAGCCCCGAGGACCTTGATCGCCACGCGCTGACCGAGACGCTCGTGACGCGCCTCGAAGACGGTCCCCATTCCTCCGCGACCGATGACCCGCTCGACGACGTACTTGCCGGCGAACCGCCGGCCAGGCTCGGGCCTCGACGCATGCGATGGAGCGATCGCGGGCACGCCCCCGGTCATTCAAGGGACGTTCCCCGTCCTCCGCGCCGCTCGTGACAGCCGGCCTCGCTTCAAGTGGCGATCACGGCTCGGAAGGACGACGAGGCGCGCGTCAGCGAGCCGCAAACGATCCCGCACGCTGGCGCACGTTCGCCACACGCTCGTGCGCGGACGACGGCGAGCGGGCGTGGATCCCGTGGAGCGCACGCCCGCGGCGCGTGCCGCACGTCACTGCACGAAGCAGTAGCCCACGTCCTTACGACAGCGTCCGCTGAAGGGAGCGCCCGCCTCGACGCACGTCGGGTTGTTCTCCTCCGTGCTCGGGTCGCACTCGATCGAGCAGACCGTGCGGCGGTTGGCGCCGCCTCCACCGCCGCCGCCACCCCCTCCGCCGGTGCCGGACCCCTGCGTGACGCAGTGGCCGCTCTCGCACTCGGCGTCGCCGGTTCCGGCAGCGGAGCACGCCTCGCCGTTCTTCTTCTTCGCTTCCCCGGACGAGCCCGAAGTGCCCGACGTGCCCGACGACGCACCTTGGGACGACGAATCGTCGTCATCGCCGCCGCACGCGGTGACGAGCACCGCGCCGCCCAGCATCATCGCAGAGAGAACGACCAAGCCCCTGTTCGGCACCATCACGGACACCTCCAGGTGCAGGCTACATGGCCCGCGCGGATGCGCTCGTTACAGCGCTGTTACTTCGCAGCGCTCACTTCACCGGCAGCGAACGTTTGCCGGACGACGGGCGCGTGAGATCGGCGAAGAAATCGTTGCCCTTGTCGTCGACGACGATGAACGCCGGGAAATCGACGACCTCGATCTTCCAGACCGCTTCCATCCCGAGCTCGGGGAACTCGAGGACCTCGACCTTCTTGATGCAGTCCTGCGCGAGACGCGCGGCAGGGCCGCCGATCGATCCGAGGTAGAAGCCGCCGTGCTTCTTGCAGGCCTCCGTCACCTGCGGCGAGCGGTTGCCCTTGGCGAGCATGACGAGGCTGCCGCCGTGGCTCTGGAAGAGATCGACGTACGCATCCATGCGGCCCGCCGTCGTCGGACCGAAGGAGCCCGACGCATAGCCCTCGGGCGTCTTGGCCGGGCCGGCGTAGTAGACGGCGTAGTCGCGCATGTACGAGGGCAGGCCCTCGCCCCTGTCGAGCCGCTCCTTGATCTTCGCGTGCGCGATGTCGCGCGCGACGATCATCGGCCCCGTGAGCGAGAGGCGCGTCTTGATCGGGTACTTCGAGAGGAGCGCGCGGATCTCGTTCATCGGGCGCGACAGGTCGACTTCGACGACCTCGCCGCCGAGCTCCTCGTGGGTCGTGTCGGGGAGGTACTTCGCCGGGTCGCGCTCGAGCTGCTCGAGGAAGACGCCCTCGCGTGTGATCTTGCCGAGCGCCTGGCGGTCGGCCGAGCACGAGACGGCGATGCCGACCGGGCACGACGCCCCGTGCCTCGGAAGACGGATCACGCGGACGTCGTGGCAGAAGTACTTGCCGCCGAACTGCGCGCCGATGCCGGTCTTCTGCGCGAGCTCGAGGACCTTCTGCTCGAGCTCGACGTCGCGGAAGCCGCGTCCGAGCTCGCTGCCCGTGGTCGGGAGCGTGTCGAGGTAGCGCGCGGAGGCGAGCTTCGCCGTCTTGAGCGTGTGCTCCGCGGACGTCCCGCCGACGACGATCGCGAGGTGGTACGGCGGGCACGCCGCCGTGCCGAGATAGGCGAGCTTGCTCTCGATGAACGAGAGGAGGCTCTCCGGGTTGAGCAGCGCCTTGGTCTCCTGGAAGAGGAAGCTCTTGTTCGCCGAGCCGCCTCCCTTCGCCATGAAGAGGAACTTGTAGGCGTCGCCGTCGGTCGCGAAGATCTCGATCTGCGCCGGCAGGTTCGTGCCGGTGTTCTTCTCCTTGTACATGTCGAGCGGCGCCATCTGCGAGTAGCGCAGGTTCGACGTGCGATAGGTCTCGAACACGCCGCGCGCGATCGCCTCCTCGTCGCCGCCGCCCGTGAAGACGAACTGCCCCTTCTTGCCCATCACGATGGCGGTGCCCGTGTCCTGGCACATCGGAAGCACGCCGCCGGCCGCGATGTTCGCGTTCTTGAGAAGGTCGAGCGCGACGAACTTGTCGTTCGCCGAGGCCTCCGGGTCGTCGAGGATCTTCCGGAGCTGCGCCAGGTGGCTCGGGCGGAGCAGATGCGCGATGTCGCGCATCGCCTCTCGCGTCAGCGTGGTCAGCGCCTCGAGCTCGACCTTGAGGAACGTCTTGCCCTGGGCCTCGAAGGTGGAGACGCCGTCGCTCGTGACGAGACGGTAGGGCGTGTTGTCCGGGCCGATCGGGAGCAGATCCTCGTACTGGAACGACGTCATGGGGCGCGGAGCATAGCAATGCGCTAGGCGTCGAGGTAGCCCAGCACGAGCGCCCGCAGCGCGTCCGGCGCGTCGACGTGGACCCAGTGGCCCGCGTTCGGGACGACGTCGACCGTCACGCCCGGCAGGCTGCGGCCGCGCTCGAGGTCGGCGGCGTCGAGCACCTGCGAGTCGCCGCCGGCGACGAGATGGATCTTCGTCGGGCCCGGATGCTCGAGCACGGGCCAGAGGTCGCGTACGAAGTAGTCCTCGAGCATGGTCCGCACGGCCGGTACGTCGATGCGGAAGGTGAAGCGCGTGGTGTTCGGCACCGGCCGTACGTTCATCGCGAGCCACATCGCGATCGGACGGCTGACCCCGTGCTGCTCCATGAAGGAGGTGAACGCGTTGCGATCGGGGAAGTCCTCGGGGAGCTGCAGGAGCAGCTCGACGATTTCGCGCACGCCGGAGGAGCCGCGGTAGTCGGGCCGCGGGCCCGGCGTCGAATCGACGACGAACAGGTGATCGAGCGGGGTTCCGCCTTCGGCGAGCTGGCGCGCGACCTCGATCCCGACCTTGCCGCCGAAGCTGTGCCCCAGCAACGCGCGCGTCGAGGCGCGCCAGCCGCGCCGCTCGAGCATGGTGACGACGTCGCGGGCGGCGGCCTCGAGCGTGTGGGGCGGAGGGAAGTCGACCGAGTCGCCGTGGAGGCGGAGATCGACGAGCAGAGCGCCCCACGCCGGCCGCTCGGCCACGATCTGCCGCGCGAACGTCCGCCAATTCGCGCCCGAGCCGAGGATGCCGTGGAGGAAGACGAGCCAACGCTCGGGCGTGGCGTCCTTGGCGGTGACCGGGCTCGTCGCGAGCAGGGGTTCGATGGATTCGGGGCGCATCGGCTCCCCTACTACCTCGATTCGTCGAGGCGAGGGAGAAGCTCGACGCGCCCCGGCTCCGAAAGAGCTCTCCGCGAATCAGTCGAAGAGCTCGAGGTCGTCGTCCTCGATGAAGGGACCTCCGATCTCGTCGATCGAAAGCTCGTTGCGCGAGTCCTCGAGGACGAAGCCCGCGGAAGTCACGGAAGCGATGAACTCCTCGGCGACGGACTCGGCCTCGGCGACGCTGATGAACGTGCCGCTCGCAGGGTCCGGAAGAAAAGCGTCGCCGCTGTCACGGCGAAAGGGTCGGCGCTTCGAGACGCGCATCTTGGGCATGACGACCTCCTCGCTTTGCTCTCCAGTCTTGCCGCCGGCATCGTGAAGAGCAAGCCGTACGACGGCATTTCACGGCACTTCTTCGCCCGCGCTTCAGTCCCTCACGCGCAGATCGTTCACGCCGATCGTTCCGTCCCCTCCGTCCCGTTCCACACGGCACGAACGGTGCCAGTCGCGGAGGACTCACACCGCCGCCGAGGCGGAGGCCATCGTGAAGTCGTGGGTGCGCAGCGCCGGCACGTGCCACACGCCGCCGTACGAGACGACACGCGAGGTCGCTCGCGTCATCGCGTCCACGTTCTTGAGGACGTTCACCGGCGACTCGTTGTAGCGGAAGTTCGCGACGGGGCTCGTGATCTTCCCGTCCTCGATCAAGAAGACGCCGTCGCGCGTCAGCCCGGTGATCATCACCGTCTGCGGCTCGAGCAGCCGGTTGTACCAGAAGCGCGTCACGAGCAGCCCCTTCTTGGTCTCTCTCACGAGCTCGTCGATCGACCCCGCCTGACCGCCGCTCAGGTGGTAAACCGTGTGCCTACCCGTGGGCTCGAGGTTCTTCTTCTGCGCCCACCAGCGCGAGACGTGTAGCTTGGCGACGCGGCCTTCGCTGATCCAAGGGTGCATCGAGAGCGGAAGGCCCTCCGCGTCGAAGGGGGCGCCCGGCGTCAGCGAGTCCGCCGGGTCGCTCCGCAGCGAGACGAAGTCGGCGAACAGCTTCTTGCCCACCTTGCCCGCGAAGTAGGAGCGGCCTTCGTCGGCGCTCCTCTGGTCCATCGCGGCGACGAGGAACGTCATCATCTCGTAGACCGCCTGCGGCTCGAGGATGACGGTGTACTTGCCCGGCGGCAGCGGCTTCGCGCCCGCCGACCTCACGGCCTTGTCGATGGCGGCGCTCGCGAGGACCTCGTCCTCGACGTCCGCCGCGCGATGCGCGGACCCGCCGGCCCATCCCGATCCGGTGCCGTCCGGCGTGCGCGCCGTGACGGTGTAGCTCGCGCTCGTCGCGCGGTGCCTTGCGATGAGGCCCTCGCTGTTCTGCATCACGTGCTCGCGGACCTCGCGCTCGAAGAAGCCGGCGATCTCGACCTTGGCCTCGTCGGCGCGGCGGATGGCGCGCGCGGCGACGTCGGCGCGCGCCTTCGGTCCCATGAGGGCGAGCGAATCGTCGTAGGCGCTCGGGACGGGCGCATAGGTCTGCTGCCCGAGCAGGGGCATCTTCTCCGGATCCTCGGGCGAGACCTTCGCCATCGCGAGCGCACGCTCGGCCACGCGCGCGATGGCGCCCTCGTCGGTCTGGTTCACGGACGTCGCCGCGTGCCGCCGGCCGATGCCGACCCAGACGGAGACGGTGACCTCGTCCGACTCGCCGGACGTCGTCGGCTCGTTGCGTGCGAAGCGGACGTTCGCGGCCGCTCGGCGCTGGACGTCGACCTTCACCTCGGCGTCCGGGTGCCCGTTCTTCTGCATCACCCCGAGGGCGATCCCGAGCGCGCGCGTCGCGAGGGCGGCGATGTCTTCCGTGCTCATGTCCTCCCTCGCGCGTTGACGTTGAGGATGTCGACGTTGCGGAAGCGCGCCGGCGGGCAGCCGTGGCTCACCGCGTTCGACTGGGTCGGCTCGCCCTTGCCGTCGTGCAGGCTGCCGTGGAGCTCCCACGACGCCTGCCCGCCGATCATGTCGCACGAGCGCCAGAACTCGAGCGAGCTCGCCTGGTACGCGACGTCGCGGAGCGTGCGCACGATCTTCCCCTTCTTCACCTCGTGGAAGGTCTGCCCCGAGAACTGGAAGTTGTACCGCTGGTGATCGATCGACCACGACCCGTTGCCCGTGATGAGCACGCCGTCGTCGGTCGCCGCGATGATGTCCTCGAGCGTCGTGTCCTTCGGCGACGGCGCGAGCGACACGTTGGGCATCCGCTGGAACGCGACCGACGCGTGGTCCTGCGCGTACGAAGTGCCGCGCGACGCCTTCTCGCCGATCCACGCCGCCTGATCGCGCGTCGTCTGGAAGCCGACGAGGATCCCGTCCTTGATCAGGTCCCAGCGTTGCGTCGCGACGCCGTCGTCGTCCCAGCCGCAGGTCGCGAGCCCGCCCGGGACGGTCTTGTCGGCGTAGATCGTCACGATCTCGGAGGCGTACTTCAGCTTCCCCAGCTTGTCGGGCGTCGCGAAGGACGTGCCCGCGAAGTTCGCCTCGAGACCGAGGGCGCGATCGAGCTCGGTGGGATGCCCGACGGACTCGTGGATGGTGAGCCAGAGGTTGCTCGGCGCGAGGATCAGATCGCGCTTGCCCGGCGTGACCGACGGGCTCTTGAGCTTCTTCACGGCGTCCTCGGCGATCTTGCGCGCGTTCGCCTTCAGCGAGGACTTCGTCACGTACTCCCAGCCGGCCTGCATCGGCGGGATCTCGGCGGCGACCGACTCGAACTGCCCGTTTTCGACGGCGGTCACCGAGAACGACGGCCAGATGCGCGTCACCGTCTGCTCGACGAGCGTGCCCTCGCTCGAGGCGAAGATCTTGTGCTCGCCGTGCGTCTCGATGGCGCCGCTCGCGAACTTCACGAGAGGCACGTCCTTCACGAGCGGCCAGAGCGAGAGCAGCCACTCCGCCTTGTCCGCGAGCGGGACCTCGAACGGATCGAGGTCCATCCTCGTCGACCACTTGCCCTTCTCGACGCGCGCGGGCGCGAGCTCGACGGGCCGCTTCAGCGCGGGTCGCGCCGCACGCGCGATGGCGACGGCCTTCTGCGCGGCCTCCTCCGCGGCCGGACCGCTGACGACGGGGCTCGAGGCGAACCCCCAGGCACCGTCCGCGATGACGCGCACGCCGATCCCGTAGGTCTCGCCGGCCGTGACGGAGACGACGTGATCCTCGCGCGTGGCGATCCGCTCGGTTCGACGGCGAACGATGCGAGCGTCCGCGTACGTCGCGCCGGCCTTCTTCGCCGCGTCGATCGCGCGGGCGAGGACGTCCTGCGGCGTCGTGCCGGACTGCGCCTTCGCCACGGGGACGACGGGAGGACGTTGCTCGTTCCGGCACGCCACTCCGAGGGCCGCGATCGCAGAACCACCGATGAACGTGCGCCGCGTGAGGGCCATGGCGCGGGGAGGGTACACGATCGCGTCCCAATCCACCCACGCGTACGAGAGCAGCGCGTCGTGCTCGTGCTCGTGCTCGTGCTCGTACGAGCCCGACGACCGACCGCACGCTCCGCGCCGCTCCTCGCCGCCGCACCGCGGCCGGGAAGGACAAGTCGATCGCGAAGCGCGCCCGGCGTGCTAAGAGCGCGAGCATGTCCGCGCTGCGCAGCCTGTACCCCGACATCGAACCGTATCGAACCGGCCGCCTCGCGGTCTCGGACATCCACGAGCTCTACTTCGAGGAGAGCGGCAATCCGAAGGGCAAGCCGGTCGTCTTCCTCCACGGCGGACCGGGCGGGGGCACGGAGCCGAAGCACAGGCGGTACTTCGATCCGTCGGCGTACCGCATCGTGCTCTTCGATCAGCGAGGCTGCGGGCGATCGACGCCGTTCGCGTCGCTCGAGGAGAACACGACGTGGCATCTCGTCGAGGACATCGAGAAGCTGCGCAAGCACCTCGAGATCGAACGCTGGCAGGTGTTCGGCGGCTCGTGGGGCAGCACGCTCGCCCTCGCATACGCCGAGACCCACCCCGATCGCGTCACCGAGCTCGTCCTCCGCGGCATCTTCCTCCTGCGCAAGGAGGAGATTCGGTGGTTCTACCAGGAGGGAGCGAGCTGGCTGTTCCCGGACGCGTGGCACGACTACGTCTCGCACATCCCCGAGAACGAGCGTCACGATCTCTTGCGCGCGTACTACGCGCGATTGACCTCGCCCGATCCGGCGGTGCAGCGCGCGGCGGCGAAGGTGTGGAGCGTCTGGGAAGGGCGGACGAGCTGTCTCATCCCGAACCCGGAGCTCATCGCACGCACCGCCGGCGACGACTTCTCGCTCGCGTTCGCCCGCATCGAGTCGCACTACTTCGTGCACGAGGGATGGCTGACGAACGGACGCGAGCTGCTCGCGCCGGCGAACGTCGAGAAGCTCCGGAAGATCCCTGGCGTCATCGTGCAGGGTCGCTACGACGTCGTCTGCCCCGCGAAGAGCGCATGGGATCTTCATCGCGCGTGGCCCGAGGCCGACTTCCGAATCGTGCCCGACGCGGGACACGCGGCGAGCGAGCCCGGCATCGTCCACGAGCTCGTGAGCGCGACGGACCGCTTCCGAGGCTGATCGCGCGACTCGCGCGAGCCGTCGCGCATCGCCCGGCTGGAACGTCGCAGGATCACAGCCAGGGCGAAAAATTCCATCGTCATTGGGCATTCGGGCCCAGGCACCTCGTGAACACATGTGAGCAAGGTGCTCACCGATTTCGCTGCGTTGCGGGATCGAGACGGAGGAGATCGACCCGGCGTCCCGTAGAGCTTTGCGCATGCTCGCGCCGGCCCGCCTGCTGTCCGTCCTTCGCACGTTCACCCTGGGGGCGATTGTCGCGCTCGTCGGGTGCACCGCCGGGTCGGAGGTCGACGAGGTCGCCGAGTCGTCCGAGAGCACGCTCGAGCGCGTCGAGTACTCGTACGAAGACCTCGAGCAGCTCGAAGGCAGGTCGCTGCGCCAAGCGCTCCACCGTCTCGTCGCGAACCACAAGAAGCTCGGCTACGACCGCGCGCGCGACGTCATCTTCAACGCGCCGGCCTTCCTCGGGCCCGACGGGATGATCGAGTGCAACTACACCGGTCGTCGGGTCCGGCCCGACGGGACGCGCACCCCGGGCGGCTTCAACACCGAGCACACGTGGCCGCAGAGCATGGGCGCCTCGCGCGAGCCTGCGAAGAGCGACCTGCACCACCTCTTCCCGGTCGACGGCGTGGCGAACGGCTCGCGCAGCAACTTCCCGTTCGGCACCGCCACGTGCCTGCACGACGAGGCGTTGCAGTGCTCGTTCGAGAAGGCGGGCTCGGCGCTCGGCAGGGACGAGCGCGGCAAGTGGGTCTTCGAGGTTCGGAAGGAGAAGCGCGGCGACGTCGCGCGCGCGATGTTCTACTTCGCCGTCCGCTACGAGCACTCGATCCCGGACACCGAGGAGGCCGCGCTCCGCGCCTGGCACGAGGAGGATCCGGTCGACGAGGGCGAGCTCCGGCGCAACGACGCGGTCGAGGAGCTCCAGAAGAACCGCAACCCGTTCGTCGATCGCCCGGACTTCGTCGCGAAGATCGCCGACTTCTGAGCCCCGCTCGATCCGGCGCTCAGGATCGGGACATCCGATCGAGCTCGATGCGCCTGCGCACGGCGACCGGAGCGTCGCCCGCGAGGCGGTAGCGCTCGCCGTCGTGCGCGATCGTCACGTCGCGGGCGAACGGCTTGAGGCTGTCCTTGAGGCGCGCGAGCGCGACGTAGACGGCGTTGCGGTGACGCAGCGGATGGAACGTCCCCTTCCACACGCGCGCGAAGAGCTCCTCGAGCGTCGCGCCCTCCGCCCCGGCCTCGGCGAGCGCGCAGAGGAGCGCGATGCGCTGCTCCGGGAGCGAGAGCGAGCGGCCGTCTTCGGCGCGGACGCAGCGCGCGTCGACCTCGACCGCGCACGCGACCTTCTCGGGCGGCGGATCCGCGGCGCTCCGCAACCAGGCGCGCGTGCCGATCCGCCAGACGACGTCGACCGGCTTCGAGAGCCCGAGACGCTCGATCATCGGCGCCCACGGCCCGCGCGTGACCGGACACGTCTGCAGATCGACGTCGGCGATCGCTCCGACACGGCGCGCTGCGTGGAGCAGCGACGCGTCCGCCCGATCGCCGGCGACGCGTAGCGCGTCGCCGAGCGCGGAGACGGCCGCATCGAGATCTCCTCGCGCCTCGCGGACCGCCGCGCGCACGAGCGACGCGCCCACGACGACGATCGTGTAGCCCCGCGGCACGGCGATGCGCACGCACGTGTCGACCGCGTTCTCGGCCCGAGCCAAGAGCTCGTCACGCGAAGCGGTCGCGAGGCCGTCGCCTGCGTCGCCGGCCCTGCCCTTCTTCTCCCTCTTGGTCTGCGGCCCCTCGGCGGGAGCGCGCTCGAGCCCGAGCCGCGCGAGCGCCTCCCCGAGCGCGAGCTGCGCGCGGGCCGCCTCGTAGTGGAGGCCGGCGTCGACGTGAAACCGGGCCGCGGACTCGGCCATCGCGACGGCTTCCGTGAGCGCGCCCCGGATCACGGCGCCTTCGGCGCCGCGCAGCTCCGCGTACGCGCGAACGACGGGAGGCGCGTCGTCCTTCGTGCGCGGGACCTGCCCGAGGATGACGTCGCGATCGATCGCGATGAACGGCGACGGGATCTTCGCGGCGGCCCGCTCGATCATCTCGATGGCGCGCCCGTGATCGCCTCGCGCCAGCGCGAGCCGCGCGTCCTCCGCGTCACAGATCGGCCGGAGCGCGGCGAGCCCCGGCTCGTCGGCGCCCGCCTCCGCGAGGCGCAGCATCTTCCCGGCCCGCCCCAGATCGCCGATCGCCAGCGCGGCGCGCGCGAGGTCGCGGGTCACGACGGAACGGAAGAGCAGATCCGTGCGCTGCCCGAGCGCAGCGAGCGCGACGTCTCCGAGCTCGAGAGCGCGCAGCGCCTCGCCCCGCCGCACGAGGACCGCGACCTCGAGCATGGGCTTGATCGGTCGGCCGCGCGCCTCTCGCTCCAGGACCTCCTCGGCCCGGTCGACGAGCCCGAGGCCGAGCAGCGCGTGCACGTCGAGGATGGTGACGAGGGGCTCGAGCGGCATGCCGGCCGCGCGCAGCGCCGCGCGCGCATGCGAGATCCATTCGTGCGTGCGCTCGTACCGCTCCTCGTAGAGGAAGCTGGCGGCGATCGCGACCGCGCGCAGCGCCTCGAGAGCGGGAGAGCGCGCCGTCTCCGGCGCGAGCTTCTCGGCGAGCGCGCGCGCTTCGCTCAGCTCCCCGCGCAGGATCGCGAGCTCCGCCTGCGCGAGCAGGAGCACAGGTCCGGGCGAGGTACCGCCACGTCGAGACACGAGCTCGTCGAGCGCGCGACGAGCGGCCTCCGGCTCGCCGGCGCGGAGGAGACACTCCGCGCGCAGGAGCGCGGCCTTCTCCGCGTCCTCGCGCGTGCGGGGCTTCGGCAGATCGTCGAGCGTTCGTCGTGCCGCCTCGTAGTCGCCCGCGCGGAGCTGCTCGCGCGCGAGCAGTCGGAGCGCGTCGAGGCGGTGCGACGCGCTCTCGGCGGCGATGGCGCGGAGCACGCCCTCGAGGCCCGTGAGGTCGGCGGAGGCGCGCGCGAGCGGATGTCGCTTGACCACCGCGAGCGCGTCGTCCGCCGCGCCGATCTCCACGCGCGCTCGCGCGGCGACCAGGAGCGCGGCGGCGTCGTCGGGCGACGCGGCGAGGATGCGATCCGCGAGCTTGGCGAGCGTCTTCCAGGTCGCGGTCGGGATCTCGCCGAGGAGCTCCCGTACGAGCTCCACGGCCGGCGCGGCGATGGCGACGCGAGCGCCTTCGCGCACGACGACGAGATGCTTGCGTAGCTCGTCGATCGCCGCGTCTCCGCCTTTGCCCGCGGCGCGAGCGACCTCGGAGGCGTCGAGCGGCATGGCCGCCGCCGAGAGGAGCGCGAGGACGATCCCTTCGGCGCCGCGCATGCGCCCCTCGATCGTGCGCCGGAGCACGTCGGTCGCGTCGCCGGCGATCCGCGCCCCGAGCAGGTCGCCGGCGAGCGCGAGCTGGACGAGCCGCGGGTTCCCGCCGGTCGCACGCGCGACGTCCTCGGCGAGCGTGCGACCGCGCGCCGCTTCGACCGCGCGCACGAGCTCGACCGCGGCGTCTCCTTCGAGCGGCTTCACTTCGAAGACCGGCGCCCGCAGGCCGACCTCCTTCGCGCTCACGAAGCGACGTGACACCAGCACGATGCGGGACGGGCAGCGCTGCGCCGCGAAGCGCGCGACGAGCGGCGCGAGCTTGCGCGACGTCTCGATCGTGAGGTCGTCCCAGACGAGCGTCGCCGGCTTCGTGGCGAACAGCCTCACGAGATCGTCGTCCTCCGACCCGCTGCGCGACGGCCGCACGACGCCCATCGCGCGAGCGCTCCGCTCGATGGCCTCGCGCGCCTCCACGACGCCTTCGAGCGAGACGTGCACGACCTCCGGGATCGCGCTCGTCTCGGCCGAGCGAGCGAGGGCGGCCTTCACGAGCGCCGTCTTCCCGACGCCCGCGGGCCCGTAGAGGAACACTACCGGACTCTCCGCGACCAGCGCGCGAAGGCGCGCGATGTCGCTGTCTCGACCGACGAGGGGAACGTCCACGACCCTGAGGACGAGCTTCGCACGTCGGCACCGAAGGATGGAGAGGGTTCGCGCCGGGCGATCCCGACACGGGGGACGAGGTGAGAGCCGCGGGTTATGCTCGAGATTGCATGCGGATGAGCATCCCGGCTCTCGCCACCTGCGCCGTACTGTTCTCGTGCAAGGACGATCCGCCTCCGAGCGACGGCGGCGGAGACGGAGGCGTGGTTCCGGCAGAGGTCGCGAGCTTCGTGGCAGAGCTCTGCGAGCTATACGCATCGTGCTGCTCCGAAGGCACCTCGACGAAGGACGAGTGCCTCGAGACGACGACGGAGCGCGCACGGAAGGATGCGTTCGACGCGCAGGCCGCGGAGTTTTGCCTGGCATCCGTACGAGCCGAGGCCAAAGCGTCCACCTTCTGCGTCCGCGCCCCGACCGACGTCGCATGCAGCGCGGTGCTCAAGTCGAAGTCGCCGAAGGAGCCGGGCGCCGCGTGCACGTCGTCCCGCGAGTGCGGGAGCGGCCCCGACGGCCTCGGCCTCTGCATCGACAGGAAGTGCCGCCGCGTGACGCGAGGAAAGGAGGGCGACGCCTGCATCGGCACGCGCGCGGCCGACGACCTCGACACGCTCGTCGCTCCGCCCGAAGAGGCGACGGCGCTCTGTTACGCGAGCGATGGCCTCCATTGCTCGGAAGAGTCGCGCAAGTGCGAGAAGCGCGGGGGCGTCGGCTCTCCTTGCTCCGGCAGCGATCTCTCCTGCGTCGACGACGCGTGGTGCCCGACGACGACGAACGAGTGCGTCCCGCGCACGGCCGCGGGCGAGTCGTGCACCGATGCCTTCGAGTGCGCGCCGGGGCACCAGTGCGCGAACGACGGCGAAGGAGGCGGCGCGTGCGTCGCCTTCGTGGGCGAGGGCGGCGCGTGCGAGCGCGGCGACGAGTGCGATCCCGCCGGGCTCGTCTGCGACGCCAGCACGAACACGTGCATCAAAGACGAGGGCACCCGTGCCTCGGCGTGCACGGGCGCGCTCGCCCTCGGCGATGCGCGCTGATTCCGCGGCCCGGCGCGATCGTCTCGACGGCGTGCATGGGCACTCGGTAGACTCGGCGCATGCGCGCCCTCGTCGCAGCCCTTGGGTCCGTCTCCCTCCTTTGCTTCGCCTTTCTGACGGCGTGCTCCGACGATCCGCCGCCTGCGGCTCCGCCGGCCGACGCGGGGCCCGACGGACCGCCGCCGCTCGACGAGGAGGCTTCGAAGTTCGTCACGGACTTCTGCGCGCTCAGCCAGCGCTGCTGCGCACCGCTCACGGGCGCCGGCAACAAGTGCATCACGACGGTCGGAGCGCTCGGACGCGGCAGGAACTTCGACGCCGCGAAGGCGAAGGCCTGCCTCGACATGCTCACCGAGGCGGTCAAGAACCCGACGTACTGCGGATCGGGCCCGGAGAGCCTCGTCTGCGCGGGCGTCTTCAAGAGCCCGACCCCGAAGGGGCCGGGCGAGTCCTGCAGCTCTTCGACCGAGTGCGCGGGCGCGGGCGACGCCGAGGGTCTCTGCGTCGGCGGAACGTGCCGCCAGGTGAAGCGCGGAGTCGAGGGAGACGCCTGCGTGGGTACGCGCCACAAGGGGCGGACCATCGCGCCCGAAACGGTCCCGGACGGCGCGAGCTCGCTCTGCTTCGTCAGTGACGACCTCCACTGCGACTCCGCGACCGCGAAGTGCGTGAAGCGAGGCGCCGTCGGCGCGGCCTGCACGCCGACGCCGGAGGGCTCCGAGTGCACCGACAGCGCTTGGTGCAACCCCGCCACGAATCAATGCGCTGCGCGCGCGGCGCTCGGGGCGACGTGCACGGACCTCGCCGAGTGCCCCCTCAACGCTTACTGCACGAGCGACGCGTCGGGCAGCGGAGTGTGCAAGCCGGCGGTCCAAGAGGAGGGCTCCTGCCCGCGGCGCGACGAGTGCGATCGGTCGGCGAGCCTCATCTGCGACCCGAACTTCACGAGGTGCGTCGCGGACACGAGCGTCTACGACACGACCTGCTCCGGCGCGGCCGCGTTCGACCTCTGAGGGAGGCCGAGGAGCGCGTCTCGCCGGCGGCTTCGAGGCGCGCCGAACGGCCGGGGTTCGACGTCGAAAGGCCGAGATTGACCCGACTTTACGTCGGTACGGCCCCAGGCTAAACGCCGCTTCCGATGTCCGACGCACGTGCTCCCGAGACCAGCGGCTCATCCGCAGAGGAAGCGCTCATCGCCGCGCGCCGCGCCAAGGCCGAGAAAATCCGCGCTCGCGGTGAGAACCCGTACGCCAACGACGTCGTCCCGCGCCTGGGCGGCGTGACCATGGACATCGCCGACGTCCGCGCGAAGGCCTCGAGCGCCCGCGGCGACGACGGCAAGTACGCCGAGGACAAGGTCAAGGAGGCGGCGAAGGGCGCCGTCTTCCACGTGCGCGGCCGCGTCATCGCGTTCCGCTCGACCGGCGGGCTCTCCTTCCTCCGGCTGCGCGACCGCACGGGCGAGATCCAGCTCCTCGTGAACCAGGCGAACCTCGGCGAGGCGTACGAGCGGCTCGACGAGATCGACATCGGCGACATCGTCGAGGCCGAAGGGCCGCTGACGGCGAGCAAGCGCGGCGAGCTCTCGATCGAGCCGTCGCGCGTGCGGATCCTGACGAAGGCGCTGCGTCCGCTGCCGGAGAAGTGGCACGGCCTGCAGGACGTCGAGACGCGCTACCGCCAGCGCTACGTCGACCTCATCGCCAACCCGCACGTGGCGGACGTCTTCCGTGCGCGCAGCCACATCGTCCGCGCGACCCGCAAGGTCTTCGACGAGGCCGGCTTCCTCGAGGTCGAGACGCCGACGATGCACACGCTCATCGGCGGCGCGGCGGCGAGGCCGTTCGAGACGCACCACAACGCGCTCGACATGCACCTCTACATGCGCATCGCGCCGGAGCTCTACCTCAAGCGCTTGCTCGTCGGCGGGCTCGAGCGCGTCTACGAGATCGGCCGCTGCTACCGGAACGAGGGCATCTCGACCCGGCACAACCCGGAGTTCACGATGCTCGAGTTCTACTGGTCCTACGCGACGTACGAGGACCTCATGGCCTTCACCGAGAAGATGCTCCGCGAGATCGACGCGGAGCTCGCGCGCGCGATGCCCCAGGCGCACGCGCGGTGGCTCGCCGAGAGGCCCTTCACGCTCGACGAGCCGTTCGCGCGCGTCCCGATGAACGAGGCCGTCGCGAACGCGGCTCGGGCCACGAAGATCGCGTCTTGGGAGGAGCCGGTCGCGAAGGGCGGCGGCATGGGCCTCGTCCAGCACCTCGTGTCGCTCGGCGACTTCGGCGGCAGCATGAAGGAGTGGTCGAAGAGCTCGCCGCGCGCCAAGGCCGTCGACTGGGGCAACTTCCGCAAGGGCTGGATGAAGTGCGAGAACGACGGCGAGCGCCTGTTCGCCGCGTACGAGTACCTCTGCGAGCCCTTCCTCGTCGAGGACTACAAGGCGAAGGACGGCAAGCGGACCCTGCCCGTCTTCATCAAGGACTACCCGTTCGAGACGTCTCCGCTCGCCCGCAGGAATGATGCGCGACCGGACCTCGTTGACCGGTTCGAGCTGTTCGTCCACGGCCGCGAGCTCTGCAACGCGTTCAGCGAGCTCAACGATCCGGACGACCAGGCCGAGCGCTTCCGCGATCAGGTGCGGAAGAAGGCAGCGGGAGCGGAAGAGACGATGGACTACGACGAGGACTACATCCGCGCGCTCGAGCACGGCATGCCGCCCGCGGCGGGCTTCGGCATGGGCATCGATCGCCTGACGATGATGCTGACGAACGCGCCGTCGATCCGCGACGTGATCCTGTTCCCGCTGCTCCGGAAGGAATCGACCTGAGATGCGCGGCGGAGCGCCGGCGCGCGTCGAGCCGGCCCCCGCGTACCGGGTGGAAAGCTGAGCATGTCGAACGAGCCCGAGCAGAAGGCCGAGGCCACGAAGCAAGAGAGCTCCGAGCCGGCCGCCGTCGAGCCGCAGCCTCACCGCCGGTGGGCGACGGAGGACATCGATCAGCCGTGGAGCATCGGCGAAGCGATCGGCGTCGCGATGCGCGCCCTCCGCGGACACTTCGTCTCGCTGGCGGTGCCGCTCGTCCTCGCCCAGCTCGCCAGCATCGTGCTCGGGGCGGTTCCATCCGGCTGGCTCGTGCTCAAGTACGGGCTGGGCGCGCTCACCGGGGCGCGCTCGTCGAACCCCTTCGGACAGGTGGAGCGGCCCCCGCCGGAGGCGCTCGCGACGGCCGGGGGCGTGGCCGGTGTGCTCGTTCTCGTCGTGACGGCATTCTCGCTGTCGTTCCTCGCGGAGGCCGCGCTCGCGGCCGTGCGGGACGAGCCGGTCGCCCCGGGCCGCTTCGGCCGTGCGCTCCGCCGCACACCGCGCATCCTCGCGTGGCAGATCACGGCCGCGCTCGCCATCGCAGCGGTCCCGGCGCTCGTCATGGGGCTCGGATTCGCCGTCGCGCGCGCCCAAGGCAACCCCGATCCGCACGGCGTCTGGGAGCTCGCGGCGGTCCTGCCACCGCCGTTCGTCGCGTTCGGTTACGTCCTCGCCTTCGGGTGGGCGCCGTTCTTCATGGTCGACGACGACGCATCGTTCGTCACGGCGATGCGCAAGAGCTGGCGAACGTCCAAGCACTACGTCGGCAACATCTTCCTCTACCTCCTGGCGCTCGCGCCGATCGTCGTCCTGTCGCTCCTCCCGCTCTTCGGCGTGATCGTGCAAGTGCTCGTATGGCTCGGGCTCGCGTACGGCTACGTGCGCGCGACCGGGCGCAACGATCTGCCGTGGTACGACAGCACCTTCGCGAGCCGATCGATCCGCACGTTTCTGCGATGGACGCTCGCGTTGCTCGTCGTCGTCGCCGGCTCGCTCGCCATCTGGGTCAAGAATCTGCCGACGCTGCGTGGCTCGGCGTGGTCGATCCGGGACACGGCCATCCGATCGCTCGCGATCCTCTCGTCGGTCGCGGCCGTCGTCGTCCTGCTCGCGCTGCTCTTGCCGTACGTGCTCGACAGGCTCGAGGGCCGCCGCTTCAGCTCGTTCGTCGCGGCCCGCCACGTGCGCTCGCAGAAGAGCGGGTTCCTCACGGTCATCAGCGTCCTGTCGATCTGCGGGGTCGCGATCTCGTCGTGCGCCCTCTCGAGCGTCGTGAGCGTCATGGGCGGCTTCAGCCAGGATCTGAAGCGCAAGATCCTCGGCAACAACGCGCACATCCTCATCGACACGACGTCGGCCGCGCCGTGGGACGGCTGGGAGGGCACGCTCGAGGCCGTGCGCAAGGTCCCCGGCGTGACGGGAGCCGCTCCCGTCATCCACGGCGAGGTCATGGCGTCGAGCTCGTCGAACCTCGCCGGCGTCATCGTGACCGGCATCGATCCGTCGACCATCGAAGGCGTCATCGACCTCGCGCACAACATCGAGGTCGGCAAGCTCGACTACCTCGAGCATCCGGAGAAGCTGACGCGGCTGCCACCGGACGAGGTCATCGGGATCGGCCCCGGCGGCGAGCAGTACTACAAAGGAACCGAGCTGCCGTCGCTCTCCGACGACCTCGATCCCGAGGTCCGCGCCGTCGTCGTCTCGAAGCCCGATCGGCCCGGCATCATCCTCGGACGCGAGCTCGCGAAGACGCTCCACGTCTACGTCGGCGACGAGGTCACGCTCGTGTCACCGCTCGGCGATCTCGGTCCGATGGGCGTGATGCCCCGCACGAAGCGCTTCCGCGTCGCCGGGATCTTCTACAGCGGCATGTACGAGTACGACGCGACGTACGTGTACACGCTGCTCGACGAGGCGATGGACTACTTCTCGACCCAGGGGAAGATCAGCGCCATCGAGGTGAAGGTCGACGATGCCGAGCGCGCCGATCGCCTGACGCCGGCCGTCGTCGCCGCCGTGAACCGCCCCGAGCTCAGGATCCGCGACTGGCGAGAGATCAACAAGAACCTCTTCAGCGCGCTCAAGCTCGAACGGTTCGCGACGTTCGTCATCCTCTCCATCGCGATCATGGTCGCGAGCTTCTGCATCGTCTGCACGCTCTTGCTGATGGTCACGGAGAAGGGCAAGGAGATCGCGATCCTCAAGGCCATCGGCGCGAGCGACGGCTCGATCCTCCGCACCTTCATGATCGAGGGCGTCATCATCGGCGGCATCGGCACCGTGTTCGGCGTCGTCACCGGCCTCGCGACGTGCCTCGGCCTCAAGTGGTTCGGCCTCCGCCTCGATCCCGAGGTCTATTACATCGATCGCCTGCCCATCAGCGTGAACGGCTGGGACTTCCTCACCGTCGCGATCGCCGCGCTCACGATCTGCACGCTGTCGACCGTCTATCCCGCCTACGCGGCGTCCCGCCTGCGGCCGGTGGACGGGCTGCGGTACGAGTGACGCCCCTCGCCGACCGGAGCATCCCGACGCCCCGACGCCTCAGCGCTCGTTCCCGCCGCCTCCCCCGCCCTGCTGGTCCACGCCCTCCCTCGTGAACACGCGCGGGACGGAGGGCGGGGCGACGAGCTCGAACGAGGTGCGCGACGGACGCGGGATGATGAACTGACCGCTCGCGTAGGCGACGATCTCGTGCAAGCCGGAGGCGACGTCGTTCGCGGTGAGCGGGGCCGTGTGCTCGTCGATCAGCCACGCGTGGAGCAGCTCCTCGAGGCGCGGCGGCGCCTCGCCGAGGACCGGCGGAAGGCCGGAGGCGGCGCTCTCGGGCGTCCACTCCGTGCCCGTCAGGAAGCGGTAGAGCATCCCGAGGAGGGCGCGGACGTCCTGCTCTTCGGACGCGTTCCTTCCGCCGATCCCGAGATCGAGGAGCTTCACGCGCGAGCCGCCGGCCGACGAGCTCGCCACGAAGATCTTCGACGGGCGCAGGTCCCCGTGGACGAGCCCGTGCAGGTGCATCTCCGCGAGGGCGCGCATCGCTTGCCGAGCGATCTCGCAGGCGACCTCCCAGCGGACGCGGCCGAAGGAGTCCGCGCCGCGACCGACGAGCAGCTCGGTCACGAGGAACGGTCGCCCGTCGCGCGTCTCACCGAGGTAGATGGGACGAACGACCCTGGAGGATGCGAACCCGAACAGCCGCTCGGCACGCCTCCGGAAGACGGACTCGAGCTCGGGCCGATCCTCGCGCAACACGCGGACGGCGACGAGCTCGCCCGACCACGTGTCGGTCCCGCGAAAGACGTCGGCCGTGTCTCCGCGATGGAGATGCTCCTCCGCCAGGTACCTCTTCTCGAGGAGGTACGAAGGAGGACCCGCTGAATCAGGGGGCGACATCGGATGGGCGCCTGCTTGGATCTTAGCGGGTCGCAGCGAGTCAGCCCCATTTCGGAGACGGGGAGGAATGGGGGAGACAGGGGTCGACAGGGAGACGGGGGAACAGGGAGCCCGCGGGAAATGCTCCGCATTTCCTGCGGAAAGGGAGTCTCACTTCCGCCCTGCAGCGCTTCGCGCAACTGCGTCCTCGGCTCTACCGGCCGACCAGAAAAGAGACGCTCCCGCCCCGATACTCCTCGCGCGCCCGCAGCGCCGACGCCACGTGACGGCGCAATCAGGCCGGTCCGGTCGACCAATCGATGGAGAGAGCTCCGTCATCTCCCTCGCTGCTCTCAGCGCAGCAGCAGGATGTCGACGCGCCGATCGCGGCGCCATCCCTCCTCGTCCGTACCCTTGGCGTCGAGCTCTCCGCGCGACGTCGTGGTGAGCTTCGCGGGGTCGACGCCGAGATGCGTGAGGAAGCTCCGCGCGCTGCCGGCGCGGCGGGCGCCGAGCGCCATGTTGTACTCCGGTTCTCCGCGCGGGTCGGCATGACCGACGAGGCGCAGCGAGCGGCCCTTGAGCGGGCCGGTGGTGACGCAGACGGCGACCTGCTGGAGGATGTCGCGATCGGCGGGGAGGAGCGTGTCGTCGTCGTAGTCGAACTTCGGCGCCTGATCGACGGAGCCGAACCTGATGTTGCACGCCTTGGCGATGTCCTCGCTCATGCCGAGGGTCGGGGACACCTGCCCGACCGGAGACCGCGCCGTCGACGCGGCGTTCGGTGTCGCCGGCGGAGGCGGCGGCTTGTCGGCGCACGCACCGAGCACCGCGACGGACAGGGCGGCGATGATGGAAGCGGGGCGTTTCATCGTGGGATCCTCCGGGACGGAGGACTCGTGCACGGGAGGTGCCGCGCCGTTGGGCTCGCGCCGAGCGCCTCGGCCGTCGGGGAGCACCGATGCCTCGCGTGACGGTTTCGCACCACGCCGCGAGGCGAGCGCGTCCGCGGTCGGGTCACTCGCTCACCACGACCGCGCCCCGGCGGCTCGCAGGGCGCACGATCACGCGGCGAACACGGCGCCCCGACGGTCGAGGTGCGGCCGTGCTCGGGACACGACGCGCCTCGGCTCGTCGTGAGCACGGCCGCCGCGGTGGAACGCGCTTCGCTACCACCATCGTTCGGAGGCTCGCGATGGCAGCGTTGAACACCCCTCGAACGGCGGAAAAGTCCAGTCTCTCACCGGCCACGTGGGTGGCCATAGCCCTCGTCGTCATCGGCGCGTTGAACTGGGGCCTCATCGGCCTCTTCGGGTTCAACCTCGTGACCGCCATCTTCGGCGCCGGCACGTTCTCGCGCATCATCTACGTCGTCGTCGCGCTCGCAGGCTTGTACCTGCTCGTCGACGCGTTCCGCATGCGCGAGGAGCGGCACCTGCCGACGGTCTCGACGTCCGGCGCGCGAACCTGATCGCGCATCACGCCTCGAGACGACTCAACGCGAAGGCGAAGGCGAAGGCGCAGGCTGAACCGCAGGCTGCGACGATTGGCCTCGCGGCCGCACCGGCCGCCCCGCGGGCGGCGCTGGCGTCGGCGCGGGTGAAGCCGCCGGCGTCGTCGTCCGCGGCTGGACGGGGTGTGGCGTCTCGAGCGGTCGCTGCGGCTCGTGCTCGCGAAGCTGCTTCGGCTTCATGATCTCTTCGAGCCGGCGCTTCTCCTCGACGGCGAAGTAGGCCTGCCGGATGTTCTCGACGAGCCCGACGGTCCGTGACCAGTCCTTCGGCGGCGTGTACTCCGAAGCGTCGCTGAAGACGAAGTACCGATCGAGGAACTCCTGCCGCTCCTGCATCTTGCGCTCGAACACCGTCCGAAGGTCGTCTTTGTTGCGGATGATGTACGGCGTCAGGACCAAAATGAGGTTTCGCTTCTCGTTCTGGTTCTTGCGCTTCCGGAAGAGCGCGCCGAGCACGGGGATGTCGCCGAGGACGGGGACCTTCTCCTCCGTACGGCCGACGACGTTGCGGATCAGCCCTCCGATCACGACCGTCTGCTGATCTTTGACGACGAGCTTCGTGCTGGCGGTGCGCTTGCCGATGCTGAACGCGCCGGAGGTGCCGCCCACGTTCGCGCCGACCTCGCTGATCTCCTCGGTGATCTCGAGCCGTACCTCGTCCGAGTCGTTCAGGTGCGGCTTGATCTTGATCTTCGTCCCGACGTCCTGCCGCGGCACGCCGAACGAGCCGAAGCCGAGCCCGCCGAGCGCCCCGAGCGCTCCGAGCCCGCCCGTCGCGCCCGTCGCCCCCGGGACCGCGCCCGCGAGGCCGGCGAGCGATCCGATGCCTTGGTTCGTCTGGAGCGGGACGTTGTCGCCGACGTTGATCTCGGCGTCCTCGTTGTCGAGCGCGAGGATGTGCGGCGTCGAGAGCAGGTCCGTGTCGCCCGTCGTGGCGATCGCCTGGATGAACGTCCCGAACGCAGGGATGGAGATGCCCGTCCCGAGGAAGTTCTGCGAGCCGCTGATCCCCGGACCGCGTACGCCGAGGGCGAATCCCTGAAGCGCCTCGGGATCCGAGGGGACGGGCAAGATCGTGTTCATGATCTTGTTTCCGCCGTACAAGACGGAGTCGTCCGGGGCGTTCGTCTCGAACGGCGCGCCGCCGTGGAAGCTCACGCCGAGCGTGTTCGAGCGCTTGAGCTGGACGTCCATGATGACCGCCTCGATGAACACCTGACGTCGAGGCTGATCGAGCCGGTCGATGACGGCGCGGATCGCCGCGTAGTCGCGGAGCGACGACGAGACGACGATGGAGTTCGTGGCCTTGTCGGCGGTGACCTTGATCCCTCCCTCGAAGACGCTCTGCGCCGCTGGCGTCGCGCCCTGAGATGCGGCTCCGGGGCGGGCTCCGCGCGCCGCTGCACCCCCGGCCGGGGCGCCTGCGCCCGTGATGATGTCGTTCAACGTCTTCGAGAGCTCCGTCGCGTCGGCGTGCTGGAGCGGCACCACGTGGATGTCGCCTTCGCCGGTCTGCGGGACGTCGAGCCTCTTGATGAGCTCGAGCAGTCGCTCGTACGAGCGCTCCGTCGCCACGATGACGAGGGAGTTGGTGCGGTCGTCGGCGACGACCTTCGAGATGCGTAGATCGCCCTCGCCTCCCTCGGTCTCCGCGATCTCCACGGCTTCCGCGGCGGCCGCCGCTCGTCCCCGCCGGCCCCGGGGCGAAGGCGCCGGCGTCGGAGCTGCCGCCTTGATGTCGAACAGCTCGGTGATTCGCTTCTCGATCTCCTGCGCCGACGCGTAGTGGATCGGCTCGACCCAGATCCTGTCGCCCGACGCCGCGGTGTCGATGGCGTCGAGGATCTTCATCATCCGACGGATGTTCGTCCCGGTCTCCGTCATGATGATCATGTTCGACGGGCCGACGACGGTGATGTCCGCCTCGCGGGTCTTGAACTTCGACAGGACGTTCGCGGCGTCGTCGGCGCTGATGTGAGCGAGCCTGTGCATGCGCGTGACGAAACGGTCCTCGGCGGGCACGGGCTGCGTCGGGCCGTACACGGGCGTCCCGCTCGACACCACCCCGGCCGTCTCGACGATCTTCAAGAAGCGTCCATGAGGCACCACGGTGAGATTGTTCGCCTCGAGGATCGAGAGGAACGCCTGGTACGCCTCCGTGACCGTCACCTTCTGCGGGCTGTAGACGCTCGCCTTGAGCTGCTTGACCTTCCCGTCGATGATGAAGCGCTTGCCCGTGAGCTGGGCGATGACGCGAACGAGCTCGGAGAGATCGGCCTCGTCGAGCGAGAAGGCGACCTCGTAGTTGGGCGGCCGCGGCTCGAACTCGGTGGAGTCCCCGAGCTCGGGGACGGGAGGGCCACGTCGCTTTCCGCGGTCGTCCGCCGCCGAAGCACTCCCGTCGCCGCTCGCCTGGGGGGCGGCGTACGACGGCGCCGCCGAGAGGACCGGCCCGAACATGGCGATCGTGAGCAGCGCAACGTGCTTCCTCATCGACGGCTCCATCCTCGCCTCGAGGGCGAGACGTGTACCTGTATCGGCCTCTACACCGTTTGGAGAGGTGTATCAGGGGTGTATCGCCATCCGATGCTACATGCACGCCGAAAACTCCAATGATTTCCGTGGAGGCTCCATGGCCTGACGCTTGCTCGGAGGCGGGGCATGGTCCGCCCCGCACTCGCCTCAGCGTTCCTCCTCTCGCTGCTCGCTTGCGCCACCGACCTCCCCCAGGACGACGCCCTGGCCGGCAACGACGCGACGCAAGACGAGCCCGGCGCCGTCTCGTCCTCGGATCCGAACGGCAGCGGCGCGAGCGAGGACCCGAGCGAGGTCGATCCCGCGACGGGAGAGAGGACGCCGTCGCCGTCCTCGGAGTCGTCGTCGGGATCGTCGCCGAGCGAGGAGGGCGCCTTCGTCGAGCTCTTCCCCGAGAGAAACTACGGGGACGGCGTCGACCTTCCGCTCCCCATCACGCCGGAGCACTGGATGGCGCGCACGCCCGGCCTCGCCAAGCGCAAGCTCCGCGACATCGCGATCCTCGGCACCCATGACTCGGGTGCGTACGAGCTCGTCTCGGTCTACCTGCGTCCCGTCGACGACTTGTACGCCCCGGACGTGCCCGGGACGGCCGCCGAGGCCGGACAGTTCGTGGGCCTCACCGAGAAGTGGGCCCAGACCCAAGACTTGACCCTCCTCGAGCAGCTCCGGATGGGCGTCCGCTTCCTCGATCTCCGTCCCTGCGTCGAGAAGAACGGGACGCTGCGTATCTGCCACGGGATGTACGGCCCCAAGGTGGGCGACCTCCTCGATCAGGTCGCCGAGTTCGCCAAGAACCACCCGAAGGAGATCGTCATCGTCAGCATGAAGCGGTTCGCCGGGATGAAGGGCGAGCACCATGCGGCGCTCACGAAGCTGATCAAGCAGAAGCTCGGGCCCTACCTGCTCGATCACGCGTCGGAGGAGATCACGCCGGACAAGACGCTCGAGGAGATCTGGGCGACGAAGAAGTCGATCGCCGTCGTCTACCACGACGATACGCACGGCGACGACGCGTTCCTCTCGTCCAAGGAGCTCGCCTGGCACTACGAAGAGACCTGGGATCGGGAGAAGAAGAAGGCTTCTCTCGAGACGGCCTACGAGCAGCAGGAGAAGGCGCGGGAGGAGGCCGAAGAGACGGAGGACGAGGAGGAGAAGAAGGACAAGCTGAAGAAGCTGCCCCTCTGGGTCCTCGACACTCCTGCGACCCCCGACGGAACGATGATCCAGAACGCGCTGGTTCCCAAGTCGAGCTTCCCCGACTCGGTGCGCGAGCTCGCCGCGGCGACGAACCCCGTCGTCCAGATGTGGCTGCGGGACGAGTGGCTGTGGAAGCGGACGAACATCATCATCGCCGACTTCGTCGAGGGCACCTGCCTCTTCGAGATGACGCAGCTCCTGAACGGCGTGACGGACGTCTCGTTCGACAACTGCAACATCGGCGACACGAGCTGGGGGAAGTGGGCGGTCGGCCCCTACGGCCGCGGCGCGGGCTCGCCGCTACAGTGCCCGCCCGGAAAGGAGATGGTGGCTGGGCTCTGCTATACGCGGTGCGAGCCGGGATACACCTCGTCCGTCTTCTTCCCGACGGTCTGCTCCCGTCCCTGCCCGGAAGGCTACCGCGACGACGGCCTCACGTGCTTCCGCGACGCGAAGATCATCTCGGCCGACAACTCCTCGTGCCCTTGGTACGACAAGTGCGGCCTCACGCTGAAGAAGGGATGCTCGAAGTGCCCGTCCGGGTACGCGAACGACGGCTGCACCTGCCGGCGTGATCCGCACATGATCGTGAAGGCGCGGTACGACCGCGGCGTCGGCACCATCCCCGACTCCTGCCCGAGCGGCACGGAGAAGGACGGCGCGCTCTGCTACCCCGTCTGCAATTCCGGATTCGAGGGCGTCGGTCCGATGTGCTGGCCGACGAAGGACTGATGTTCGAAGCCCAGGCGATCCTCCGGGAGCGCCTGGGCGCCCTCGTTGAAAGAATCGACGTAGAGCCCTATCGTGTCGACCTCGACGACAGTGGGCCTCGTCGGGGGGCGCGTGGACTGGCTCAACTACCATCACCTCTTCTACTTCTGGCGGATCGCGCGTGAGGGGAGCCTCTCACGCGCCGCCGAGCAGCTCCGGCTCACGCACTCGACGCTCAGTGCGCAGCTCAAGGCGCTCGAGGAATCCCTCGGAGACCAGCTCTTCGAGCGCCGCGGACGCCGCCTCGTTCTCACGCCGCTCGGGGAGCAGGTCGCGTCGTACGCCGACGAGATCTTCCGGCTCGGCGGCGAGCTCTTGGACGCGGCGCGAGGAGCATCCGCGTCGCACCGCGTGACCTTGAGGATCGGCGTCCCGTCCGGGCTGCCACGGACCGTCGCCTACCGGCTCTTCAAGCCGGCGCTCGAGCTTCCGCAGTACCGCCCGCTCGTCATCCGACAAGGCAGCCTCGATCGCCTGCTCGAGGAGCTCGCAGGCGGCCGGCTCCACATGATCCTGTCCGACGCCGCGCCGCCCGCGGCGAGCTCGCACCGAGCCTTCGCCCACTTGCTCGGCGCATCCGGCATCCTCCTCTACGGCGTGCCGCAGCTCGCCCGACAGCTCAGGCGCGAGTTCCCCCGATCGCTCGAGGGGGTGCCGATGCTCCTCCCTGCCCCGCCCTCGTCACTGCGCCGTCAGATCGATCGCTGGTTCGTCGAGCGAGGCGTGCGTGTGACGGTCGAGGGAGAGTTCGAGGACGCCGCTCTGATGCGCACGGTCGGCCTCCACGGTCATGGCGTCTTCCCCGTCCGAGAGGCGCTCAAGGCGGAGGTGGAGGACGCGGGGCGCGTGGAGCAGATCGGAAAGCTCGATGGCGTCGAAGAGCGCTACTACGTCGTCTCGCCCGAGCGTCGCGTGCGGCACCCTGCGGTGAGCGCGGTGGTGGAGCGAGCGCGCAAGGCCCTCTCCTCCACGCGCCGCGCCCACCATCGCGATCGAGATTGAGGCGCCGCCGGCTGCGTCCCGTGCTCAGGTCGTCGGGACGGGCTCCGCGGACGAAGGCGGCGGGCTCGACTCGGCGGGCGTCGGCGGCAGCGTGGCCGGACGTTCCGCCGGCACGCGCTGCTTCTGCCGGACGCCGAGCGCGCCACCGAGCGCGGCGGCCCCGAGCCCGAGCAGCATGGCGAGGAAGGGCCACCAGAGAGCGCGACCGATGCCCTCTGCCGCGCGCATCGCCGTGCTGCCCGCGGTCGTCGCGAGCGCCTCTTTTCGCTTCTGGAACTCCTCCTCCATCCGCGTGACGAGATCGGTCGCGCCCTCACGGGAGATGCGCGTGTTCTCGGCGATCGAGCTCACGAACAGCTCGCGGTCGATGCGGCCCTCGACGATGGCGGTGCGGGTCACGTCCTGGACGGCGATCTTCACCTGATCCCCGGTGACCTCGGGCTTGCCCTCGGCGCGGAGCCGCTCGTTGATCGCGGCCACGAGATCGTCGGTCGAGACGCCGAGCACTTGCGCGAGATCGTCGCCGCCCGCGACCGCCGCTCCGGCGCCGGCTCCGCCGACCGACACGACGGCCTGCCCGAGGTTCGCGACACCGCTACCGATGGTCCTCACGGCCGAGCCCAAGAAGAGCAGCATGAGCGCGGTCGTGATGCCCCACAGAACCACGCCATGCACGGCGCCGACGGTGCGATCGATGAACCCGGCCGTGCGGGACGCGAGCAGCGCGCCGACGAAGAGCGACGCGATCGCCGCGATCACCGACCAGATGCCGATGCCCATGGCGGCGGACGACGCGCTCGTCGGATCGTCGGGCTCGAGCGCCGTGAGACCGACGGCGAGCCCGATCGTCATCAGCAAGGTGAAGAGGCCGAGCACGACGAAGACGGCACCGATCAGAGCGCCCCAGCTCAGCTTGGCTGGAACGACGGTGGGCTCCTTCTCCCTCTCCTCGGCTACGAGCTCGTCTGCAGGCGTCGTGGCTACGGCTGACATGGATTCCTCCTCGTAGCCCGGCGTCCTGCAACGTGTATTCCTCGAAGCGTCGTGGTCGCGCGAAACGAGCTCGTCGCTCGCGCGCGTCACTCGCGCTCGATCACGACGTAGCGCGCGGTGTCGCCCCGCTTGACCCGCAACAGGAGCGGCTTGTCCGCGGGTGCCTGACGCACCTTCGTCCGCAGATCGTTGGCGGAGCGGACCGGCTGGCGGTCGACCTCCACGATGACGTCACCCGGCTGGAGCGAGCCGGCGGCAGGGCCGTCCGGCGAGACGCGCATCACGCGCGCGCCCCCGCCTTGCGCGTCCTCGACGTGGAGCCCGAGCGCGCCGGCTCCGGGCGCGTCCGAACGCGAGCTCTTCTTCTCCGCCTTGGGATCGGAGAGCTCCCCGAGCGTGACGGAGACGGTCTTCGTCTCCTTGCCGCGACGCACGACGAGGTCGACCTTCGATCCGGGCGCGTGACGCGCGATCGTCCGCGAGAGGTCGCGCGCGTGTGCGATCGGGGCGTCGCCGACGCGGACGACGACGTCACCGCTCTTCAGCCCCGATCCGTCCGCAGGGCCTCCTTCCTCCACCTCTGCGACGAGGGCACCGCGCGTCTCGCCGAGGTCGAGCGCCTTCGCGATGTTCTCGTCCACGTCCTGGATGTGCACCCCGAGCTTGCCGCGCTTGACGTGCCCGTTCGCCACGAGCTGCGGGAGGACGGCCTTGATCTCGTCCGACGGGATCGCGAACCCGATGCCCTGCCCGGCCGGGTTGATCGCCGTGTTCATCCCGATCACGCGGCCCTGCGCGTCGAAGAGCGGCCCGCCGCTGTTGCCGGGGTTGATCGACGCGTCCGTCTGGATGAAGTCGTCGTACGGTCCCGCTCCGATGGCGCGGCCCTTCGCGCTGACGATGCCGGTCGTCACCGTGTGACCGAGCCCGAACGGGTTCCCGATCGCGACCACCGGCTCGCCGACCCGGACGTCCGCGCTCGAGCCGAACGTCACGTACGGCAGCGGTGTCTTCGCGTCCTCGATCTGCAGCACGGCCACGTCGAGACGCTCGTCACGTCCCTTCACCTTCGCACGGAGCTCGCGCTCGTCGGCGAGCTTGACCTTCACGACGTCGGCGCCCTCGACGACGTGCGCGTTCGTGAGCACGTGCCCGCGGTCGTCGAAGATGAAGCCCGACCCTAGCGCGCGCTGCTTGCGCGGAGCGTCGGGGATGACGCCTGGGCCATGGCGAAAGAAGAAGTCGAACGGCGACATCGGCGCATCCACCGACGCGCGCTTGCGCTCGTGCTCCACCGTGATGTTGACCACCGATGCCTTGACCTTCGCGACGAGCGCGGGCGTGTCGAGAAACACGGGCCCGCTCGTCACCGTGGTCTCGGGAGCGGTCTGCGCCGCGGCCTGCTTGCAAGCCGGCGTGAGCGCGAGAACGGGAGCGAGGACGAAGGGAACGGAACACCCGAGGAGATGCGTGTACTTCACGTCGCGTTCAACAGGCGGTCGGGGACGCTCTTCCCGCTCGCGGTTGTGAAAGAGGCTCCAGGCTCCAGGCTCCAGGCTCCAGGAATGGGATCCGGGCAGCTCGAGTGACAGTGGGTGGGTCGTTGCCCTGGTCGAGCTTCTTCCTTCTTCGACGTCGTTCCTTTTTCGTGGCGGAGCTCCGTGTTGGAGCCCCTTGTTCGTGACGGAACCTCGTCCAATCCCTGGAGCCCGGAGCCTGGAGCCTGGAGCCTCCGAAGGCTTGCTCCTTGCTCTTCGCCGGGCATGCGAAGAAGAGGCGGTCGGTTCGCGAACAAGGTCGTCGTCGTGACGGGTGCGTCGGCGGGCGTGGGGCGGGCGATCGTCCGCGCGTTCGCCGCGGAGGGCGCGCATCTCGGTCTCATCGCGCGAGATCGCGATCGCCTCGAGGCGGCCCGACGCGAGGTCGAACGGTTGGGCGGAAAGGCGATCGTGCTGCCGCTCGACGTCGCCGACGCCGCGGCCGTCGACGCCGCAGCCGAGCGCGTCGAGCGCGAGCTCGGCCCGATCGACATCTGGGTCAACGACGCGATGGTGTCCGTGTTCGCGCCGGTCCTCGAGACGACGCCGGAGGAGTTCCGACGCGTCACCGAGGTCACCTATCTCGGCTACGTCCACGGCACGCTCGCGGCGCTCCGTCGGATGTACATGCGCGATCGCGGCCTCATCATCCAAATCGGGTCGGCGCTCGCGTACCGCTCGATCCCGCTCCAGGCGGCGTACTGCGCGGCGAAGCACGCGGTGAAGGGCTTCACCGAGTCGCTCCGCACCGAGCTCCTCCACGACAAGAGCAACATCCGGGTGACGCAGGTGCACCTGCCCGCCGTGAACACGCCGCAGTTCGCCTGGTCGCGCGCGAAGCTGCCCAGGCAGCCGCAGCCGGTGCCGCCGATCTTCCAACCCGAGCTCGTCGCCGAGGCGGTGCTCTTCGCGGCGGAGACGAACCGCCGCGAGTACTGGCTCGCGTGGCCGACCGTGAAGGCGATCGTCGGAGAGAAGGTCGCCCCCGGCGTCGCCGATCGATACCTCGCGCGGTACGGCTACGAGAAGCAACAGACGAACGGACCGATCTCGCCCAACCGCCGCGACAACCTCTTCGAGCCCGTCCCCGGTGACTTCGGAGCGCACGGCACCTTCGACGATCGGGCGCATCCGCGGAGCGTCGAGTGGTGGCTCTCGACGCATCGGGTCGGCGCGATCGCCGCCGCGGCCATCGCGGCCTTCGCGGTGATCGGGCTCTGGCAGGGCCTTCGCTCGCGCGCGTAGACGGAGGAGGCGCGGCGTGGAGATCGAGGGATACGCCATCATCGGAGACACGCAGTCGATCGCCCTCGTCGGTCGAGACGGATCGATCGACTGGCTGTGCCTCCCGCGCTTCGACTCCGGCGCGTGCTTCGCGGCCCTGCTCGGCACGCGCGACCACGGGCGCTTCGCGTTGCGACCGGCAGGCGAGGCACGCGTGGAACGTCGCTATCGCGGCGACACCCTCGTCCTCGAGACCGACTTTCACACGAGCACCGGCACCGTGCGCGTCGTCGACGCGATGCCGGTGCGAGGGCGCCATCCCGACGTCGTCCGCGTCGTCGAGGGGCTCTCGGGCGAGGTCCCGATGCAGCTCGAGCTCGTGATCCGGTTCGACTACGGCAGCATCGTCCCGTGGGTCAGACGGCTCGACGGACGGCTGCTCGCGATCGGCGGCCCCGACGCGCTCCTCCTCTGCACGCCCGTCGCCACGCGCGGCGAAGGCCTGACGACCGTCGCCGACTTCACCGTCCGCGCGGGCGATCGAATCCCCTTCGTCTTGACGTGGTACCCGTCGCACGAGCCGCCGCCCGAGAGCGTCGACGGCATCGAGTCGATTGGCGAGACGGAGAGCTGGTGGAAGGAGTGGTCGAGCAAGAACCGCGTGAGCGGTCCGTACCGAGATCTGGTCGTGCGGTCGCTCGTGACGTTGAAGGCGCTGACGTACGCGCCGACGGGCGGCATCGTCGCGGCGGGGACGACCTCGCTCCCGGAGACGCTGGGCGGGACGCGCAACTGGGACTACCGCTTCGCGTGGCTGCGCGACGCGACGTTCACGCTCCACGCGCTCACGCACGCCGGCTACATCGAGGAGGCGCAGGCCTGGCGCGACTGGCTCTTGCGCGCGGTCGCCGGCGATCCGTCGAAGCTCCAGACGCTCTACGGCCTCGCGGGAGAGCGTCGCCTCGAGGAGCTGACGATCCCCTGGCTCCCGGGCTACGAGGGATCGCGCCCCGTCCGGATCGGCAACGTCGCGACGAGCCAGCTCCAGCTCGACGTCTACGGCGAGGTCCTCGACGCCCTCTTCCATTCACGTCGGCTCGGCCTCGGCTGCGACGCGAACGCGTGGGCCCTCCAGCGCGTCATCGGCACGTGGCTCGAGTCGAACTGGCAACGCCCCGACAGCGGCCTCTGGGAGATCCGCGCCGAGCCGCGGCCCTTCGTGCACTCGAAGGTGATGGCGTGGGTCGCCTTCGACCGGCTCGTGAAGACGGTCGAGCAGGAAGGCCTCGACGGCCCCGTGGATCGCTGGCGCCGCGCACGCGCAGAGATCCACCGCGAGGTCTGCGAGAAGGGCTTCGACGCGAGCCTCGGCGCCTTCACGCAGAGCTACGGCTCGAAGCTGCTCGACGCGAGCCTTCTTCTCATCCCCGCGGTGGGCTTCTTGCCGCCCGACGATCCGCGCGTGAAAGGAACGATCCTCGCGATCGAGCGCGAGCTCTGTCAGGACGGCTTCGTCGTGCGATACCCGACCGTCGAAGGCCAGAACGCCGACGGCCTGCCCGGCCGCGAGGGCGCCTTCATCGCCTGCACGTTCTGGCTCGTCGACGCGCTGCTCGCGATCGGCCGCCGCGACGACGCCCGCCGCATCTTCGAGCGCGCGATCTCCGTCGCGAACGACGTCGGGCTGCTCTCGGAGGAGTACGACACGATCCGAGGCCGCCTCGTCGGGAACTTCCCGCAGGCGTTCTCGCACGTCGCGCTCGTCAACTCGGCGCGGCATCTCATGATGGGAGTGGCGAGCGAACGGTGCGGGACGTGACGTCGGGCCTCGGACCTCGGTACTGA
>CALFEQ010000053.1 GCA_937949945.1 uncultured Myxococcales bacterium | reverse complement strand
CTGAATTCTGAAGTCAGTGCTCGTGCCCGCCGCTCGTCACGAGCTGCGCCACCATGTGGCGCGGGCCGTGGCGGACGAGCGAGATCGCGACCAGCACGGCGAGGATGGCGAGCGACGCGATCTCGATCATGCTCGCCGGCTCGTGCGCGGCGCTGTGGAGCGCCTCCGAGCGATCGCGCGGGAAGCCGAGGTTCACGATCCAGCCGATGACCGTCGGTACGACGACCATCGCGACCGCGAACCACGCGGCGAGACGCGAGCCGTGGAGGCTCCGGAGGACGCCGAACGTCGTGAGGTTCGTCGCCGGACCGGTGAGGAGGAACGCGATCGCCGCTCCCGGCGACACTCCCTTGTGGAGGAGCACGGCGACGAGCGGCGTCGCGCCGGACGCGCAGACGTACATCGGGACGCCGAGCGCGGCGAAGAGCGGGACCTCGACCCACGGCGACACGCGCGCGACCGCCTCGGCGTCGAGGAGCGGCTCGGCGAACGCGGCCACGGCGAGGCCGATCATGATCCACGGCGTCGTGTGATCGACCGTGTCGCCGAGCCCGTAGCGGAGCCCCGCCCAGAGCCTGGCGCGCCAAGGCTGGCCGGGCGCCCGTGAGGGCACGGGCGTCGGACCGTCCGTGCGCTGCGCCTTGCGGGCGAGGCGCGTCACGCCGTAGCCGACGGCGAGGGCCGTCAGCACGGCGGCGATCCCTCGCACGACGGTGAGCGGTCCACCGAGGAGCGACCACGAGAGGAGGAAGGTCGCGAGCCCGATCTCGGGGGCCGCGACGAGCAGCGTGAGCGCGGCGGCACGCGGCGCTCCGCGCGAGAGCATCGTTCGATACAGCGGGAGCACGCCGCAGGAGCAGACGGGCAACAGCGGTCCGACGAGCAGACCGCGGAGCGACTGCGTGAACGTCCCGCCGCTCGAGAGCCACGTCACGAAGGTGCGCGGGAGGAACGCGTGGACGATCCCCGACGCCGCGTAGGCGATGACGAGCGCCGGAGCGCTCTCGAGCGCGAGCGTGAGGAAGGTCGGCCCCATCGCCATCTCGTCGGCGATCTTCTGTGCCGTCGGGTGGCTCGACGAGACGAAGACGAGCAGCGCGATGCCCGCGGCGGCGCCCGCCGCCGGGACGAGCTGCACGCCGCGATCGTGGTGCGGATCGGGCTCCGCGAGCGACATGTACGCGGCACGCACGCGACCGGACTCGTGATCGTGGCCGTGCTCGTGATCGTGGCCGCACCCCGGCCCGTGCTCGTGGACGGAGTGGAGCGTCCGGCGCCGGCCCGCTGCGTGATGATGATGGTGGTGCCACGCGGTCGACGGAGGCGCGTGGTGGATGATGACGTGCAGGAGCGATCCGGCGACGACGGCCTGCACGAACGAGAAGACGGCGGCGCGGGTCCCGTGGACGAGCTCGTCACCGAAGCGCGCGCCGAGCACGGTCGCGGCGGCGACCATGCCGAGCGCGAGGACGGCGAGCCTCACACCGCCCTGGCGAGGCCGGAGCAACCACCAGATTGCGAGGCCTTCGGGCACGCGGTGCAAGACCACCGCGAGGCCGAGGAGCTCGGAGCCGTGCTCGTGGACGTGGCCGTGCGCGTCTTCGTGTCCGGCGAACGCGGAGCCGTCGAGGAACGCGTGGATGCCGATGCCGAGCAGAGCGAGGGCGAGCGCGGGCCGGTGCGCGGCCGCGTCCCCGCCGTGCGGATCGTCGTGGTGCGGATGCCCGCTCCGCTCGAACAGCATCGGGCCGAAGAGCCCGGCGGCGGCACCGACGAACGCCCACGCGCCGCACGACAGGATGGCGTGGGGGAGGATGTGAATCAGCGCGATGCCGCCGATCGTGACGATGACGAACCCGTCGACCAGCGCGAGCACCCAAGAACGCGCACCCGCGAGCGAGACGATCGCCGGCCCGAGCGCCAGCGCCAAGATGCTGAGGACGAGGAGCGACATGCGGGAGGCCGAACGCTGGCCGGGTGCACGAACGGAAGAAGACGGTTCCGCTCACCCTACCCGCGCGAGACGGCGGCTGGCAACGCGAGGGTGCATCGCTTACGCTTCGATCGTGCCGAACGTGCCGAACGGAACGCTCCCGCGCTTCGTGTTCGTGACCTTCGTGACCTCGATCGCCGCCGCGCTCTCGCTGGCGGTGACCGGATGCAGCGATCCTCCTCGGCCGAAGACGCCGAAGGACGAGGAAGGCGTCCCGGCGAACTCGCTGTCGGAAGCGCGTCTCGGGAAGAAGGCTCCGAAGGAGGAGGACGAGAGCGATGAGGAAGAGGACGACGAGAGCTCCGATCCGACGCAGCCGTACATGACGAAGGTCGGCGAGCCTCCTCCCGACGTGGGCACCCCGAGCAAGGACAGCGGCTCGAGCAGCAGCAAGGACGCGATGACGAAGGCGGAGTGCGAGCGGGTCATGGACCGCTATCTCGAGCTCGAGATCGCGAGCAACCCGCGGCTCAAAGACGTGCCGCCGGAGGTCGTGGCGCAGGCGAAGCAGATGGCGCGGCAACGGCACGGTGAGGCGCCGTGCAGCGGGACGAAGGCTCAGTACAAGTGCGCGATGGCCGCGACGTCGACCTCGGCATGGCAGCGCTGCATGAAGTGAGACCGAACGCCTGAGCGAACGGCCCGCTGAAAGGCCTGCCGTAGAGCGGCGCTGCGCGCATCGGGTGCCGCGGCTGGGGCCTGGTGTCCGTCAAAGCAGAGCGGCGTCCACCTTGACAGAGTCTCCGCTAAAGCGGATGCTAGAGAGAGCCGGACGGAGAACCCGGAGGCCCCATGGTCAAGAGCAACGCCGCCGCCACGAATGTCGTCGACCTCGCAGCGTTTCGGCAGCGCAAGATGATGCGTGAGGCGGGGCGCACGAACGAGGGCACGTCCGCGACGACGGTCCCGTCCACGCTCGTCGTTCCGGTCTGGTTTTGTTGGGTCCCGATGTGGACCCCATTCATCGGGTGAACGTGAGATCGGTTCGCGAGAGCAGTCGAGCAAGGAAGAGCGCGGATCCGGAGCGCGCGAACGGCAAGGCTTCGAAAGAGGACGACTGGGCGTATCCGGCCGACACGGAGTCGTCGGACCTCGCCCCGGTCGTCGGAGCCAACCTACGGCGACTGCGGATGCGACGCGGGCTCTCGCTCGAGAAGCTCTCGCAGCGCTCGGGGGTGAGCCGCGCGATGCTCGGCCAGATCGAGCTCGGCCAGAGCGCGCCGACGATCAACGTGCTCTGGAAGATCGCGCGCGCGCTCGACGTCACGTTCGCGACGCTGATCCAGGCGCGCGAGGCCGGCGGGACGACGCTCCTCAAGAAGGAACAAGCGAAGGTCCTGACGAGCCACGGCGGCACGTTCAGCTCGCGAGCGCTCTTCCCGTTCGATGGACCGCGGCGCGCCGAGTTCTACGAGCTGAGGCTCGCGGTGAACGCGCGCGAAGACGCCGACGCGCACGCCCCGGGCACGGTCGAGAACCTGGTCGTCGCCGAGGGCCAGCTCGAGATGGTGATTGCGCGCCCGGGCGGTCAGGAGATGCATCGGCTCGACACGGGCGACGCCATCGTCTTCGAGGCCGACGTTCCGCACGCCTACGTCAACGTCGGCTCGACCGAGTGCATCATGTATCTCGTGATGACGTACGCGGAGCAGGTGGGCTGAGCTTCCTCGAAGCTCGGCCACGACTGTCCGTTCGGATGCCCGGGCTCCTTCGCAGTCGTAATTTCGTCGCGCGCAATCCAACGTCGGGTAAAACGAAAGCCTCGGAGGCCCAGTGAGGTCGTTCGCGGACAGGCTACGGAGCGAAGTCAGCGACTACAAAGTCAGCGACGAGCTCCGTGCGCGCATCGACGAGTGGTTGAAGGCCGACAAGGACTTCAACGTCTGGTTCCTCGTCACCACGAAGCGCGCCCTCGCCGACGAGGAGCTGATGGAGCTGCTCGACGGCTACCGCGAGTCGCAGGAGATCGCGGAGTCCGCCTGGGAGGACTTCCAGGTGAAGAGGGACGCGACGATGCTGATGGAGGCGCTGACGCAGTCCATCCATCGGATGAAGTTGCTGCAGGAGAAGTGAAGAGGCCTTCGGCCTCTTCGGTCCTCGGTCCTCGGTCCTCAGCGGGCGAGAGCTCGAGCTCGTCGTCGCGCCCCGACTTCGCGACGGCTCGCGGCGCGCTGCGCGCGCATGGGTGTGAGGTGGCGCGCGGCATGTTCGCCTTCACGTTGACACCGGCCGTGGACTTCTCGTCCGTCGAATCCGGGAACGGAGGTCGACGGAGCCTCGGTGAAGGCGGGCCTCGCATCTCGCGAGCAGATCGCCTATCTTTGCCGGCATCATGAAGGGGGGCGAGTCGTGAGGAGCACGACGATCCGGCGAATCTCGCGAAGCATCGGGTTGGGGGTCGGGCTCTCCGGCGCAATTGCCATCCTCGGTGCCTGTCCGGCAGTCCTCGACGATCGTTGCGCGGAGAATGCTTGCGTTCGTCTCGACGCAGGTGGAGACGTGGACGGCCACGCCGACGCAGTGCCTGATGTCGTGGCCCCGGCGGACTGCGACGAGGAGGCTGACGTGATCGCGCCCGAGGCGAAGGGATGCATCGTCGATGCGTTCGCCTTGTTCGTGGACGGAGACGGCGGAGACGACAACAACGACGGCACGAAGGAGAAACCGCTGAAGACGATCCGCGCCGCAGTCGAGAAGATCGCGAGCACGGGCAAGCGACGGATCTACATTTGCGGCTCGGCGACGTACGCCGAGCACGTGCATCTCATCAGCGCGGCGAGCCTTCACGGCGGCTTTGCGTGCGGGACGTGGGAAGTGGATGGGGAGGCGAAGCCCAAGGTGGCTCCGGTCGACGAGGGGTATGCGCTTCACGTGGAGAACGTCGCCGCACCGGTGAGGGTGTCCGATCTCGAGCTGCGGGCTGCGGACGTGAGCGGCTCGAAGGACGGCACGTCGAGCATCGCGGTGTTCGCGAACAAGGCGAACCTGGCGCTCCTGCGTGTGTCGGTCCACGCCTCGAACGGCGCGGACGGGAACCCGGGGCAGAGCGGTGGCCCTGGCACGATCACGCAGGTCTCGAGCGGGACTCTTGACGCGAGCGGGAACGCGGCGTCGGGCGCGACCGGCGGAGCCAGGAAAGAGTGCACGTGCTCGTCCTCGACGACGGTGACGGTTGGAGGCGGAGGCGGCTCGACCGGCACCGGCGGTGGCCCGGGGCTGCCAAGCTACGGAGCCGCTGCACCGAACAACGGAGCGGGTGGGATCGGCGATCGAGGCGAGTGCACCGGCGACGGGCCGGGCAGGAATGGCGCGGATGCTCCTCCGGCAGCGAACGCACCACCACCGGCAACGCGAGGGACGCTCGACGCCGACGGATGGAGGCCGGCGAAAGGCGTCGACGCGACCGAGAACGGGAAGCCCGGGCAGGGCGGCGGCGGCGGTGGCGCGATCAACGCCACTACCGGTGGCAGCGGCGGCGGCTGCGGCGGCTGTGGCGGATTTGCCGGGAAGGGTGGAGGTGGAGGCGGCGCGAGCATCGCGCTCTTGGCGTACGAGAGCACCGTGAGCATCGCGGCATCCACTCTCGAGACGGGCGCCGCCGGAGCGGGGGGACCTGGCGGTGCCGGAGGCCCGGGCGCGGAGGGAGGTATGCCCGGACTCGGTCGCTGTCTGGGAGGAAAGGGCGGCAAAGGTGCCAACGGGGGCGCGGGCTCCGGAGGAGCCGGCGGCATCTCGATCGGCGTCCTCTACGTCGGTGATGCCCCGATCATCGACGCGGCGACGACGATCACCGTGGGCAGTTTCGGTCCGGGCGGCAAAGGCGGCAAGTCGCCGGACAACGACGGTCCTCCGGGGGTGTCCGAGAAGACGAAGGACGCCACCCAGCTCTGAAACTCGCGTGCGCGGACGACCGACAGTCGTGACATCGTCGGCAATGGGGCGACGGGCAACAAGAAGGGAGCCGGGGTGCAGCACACTGCGGGAGACCTTCATGTGCGGTCGATGCGGCGATTGCTAGGATGTGCCGAAGTGGCCGCGCTCCTTTCCGGAGCGATGGTCCTGAGCGCGTGTCCGTCGGACGCCGCGTGTCAGGACACTGCAACGTGCGTTCGCATCGACGGGGGCGCCAGCGCCCACGCCGACGCCGAAGTGCCTGACGTGGTGGCCCCGGCGGACTGCGACGAGGAGGCTGACGTGATCGCGCCCGAGGCGAAGGGATGCATCGTCGATGCGTTCGCCTTGTTCGTGGACGGAGACGGCGGAGACGACAACAACGACGGCACGAAGGAGAAACCGCTGAAGACGATCCGCGCCGCAGTCGAGAAGATCGCGAGCACGGGCAAGCGACGGATCTACATTTGCGGCTCGGCGACGTACGCCGAGCACGTGCATCTCATCAGCGCGGCGAGCCTTCACGGCGGCTTTGCGTGCGGGACGTGGGAAGTGGATGGGGAGGCGAAGCCCAAGGTGGCTCCGGTCGACGAGGGGTATGCGCTTCACGTGGAGAACGTCGCCGCACCGGTGAGGGTGTCCGATCTCGAGCTGCGGGCTGCGGACGTGAGCGGCTCGAAGGACGGCACGTCGAGCATCGCGGTGTTCGCGAACAAGGCGAACCTGGCGCTCCTGCGTGTGTCGGTCCACGCCTCGAACGGCGCGGACGGGAACCCGGGGCAGAGCGGTGGCCCTGGCACGATCACGCAGGTCTCGAGCGGGACTCTTGACGCGAGCGGGAACGCGGCGTCGGGCGCGACCGGCGGAGCCAGGAAAGAGTGCACGTGCTCGTCCTCGACGACGGTGACGGTTGGAGGCGGAGGCGGCTCGACCGGCACCGGCGGTGGCCCGGGGCTGCCAAGCTACGGAGCCGCTGCACCGAACAACGGAGCGGGTGGGATCGGCGATCGAGGCGAGTGCACCGGCGACGGGCCGGGCAGGAATGGCGCGGATGCTCCTCCGGCAGCGAACGCACCACCACCGGCAACGCGAGGGACGCTCGACGCCGACGGATGGAGGCCGGCGAAAGGCGTCGACGCGACCGAGAACGGGAAGCCCGGGCAGGGCGGCGGCGGCGGTGGCGCGATCAACGCCACTACCGGTGGCAGCGGCGGCGGCTGCGGCGGCTGTGGCGGATTTGCCGGGAAGGGTGGAGGTGGAGGCGGCGCGAGCATCGCGCTCTTGGCGTACGAGAGCACCGTGAGCATCGCGGCATCCACTCTCGAGACGGGCGCCGCCGGAGCGGGGGGACCTGGCGGTGCCGGAGGCCCGGGCGCGGAGGGAGGTATGCCCGGACTCGGTCGCTGTCTGGGAGGAAAGGGCGGCAAAGGTGCCAACGGGGGCGCGGGCTCCGGAGGAGCCGGCGGCATCTCGATCGGCGTCCTCTACGTCGGTGATGCCCCGATCATCGACGCGGCGACGACGATCACCGTGGGCAGTTTCGGTCCGGGCGGCAAAGGCGGCAAGTCGCCGGACAACGACGGTCCTCCGGGGGTGTCCGAGAAGACGAAGGACGCCACCCAGCTCTGATGTGACCTCGCCCTCAGCCCCCGATCCCCAGTCTCCTGAGCAACGCGCTCACGTCCGGGTCCCGCCCGAGGAAGCTCCGATAGAGAACGGCCGGATCCTCGGTGTCGCCGCGGGCGAGGATGGTACGGCGGAAGGCGTCGCCGACCTCGCGGCTCAGGATGCCGGCCTCGCGGAAGCGGCCGAAGGCGTCGGCCTCGAGGACCTCCGACCACTGGTACGAGTAGTAGCCGGCGGCGTAGCCGTACGCGGATCCGAAGAGGTGCGAGAAGGACGCGAGCATCGCGTAGTCGTCGGGCAGCCTCGTCGGAGAGAAGCCCGCGAAGACGTCGCGCGCGAAGCGCATCACGTCGCCGTGCTTCGCCTCGTCGTATTCCATGTGAAGGCGCAGATCGACGGTCGAGAAGCCGAGCTGGCGCATGAGCGCGTTCGCGGCGCGATAGGTGCGCGCGCGGAGCATGCGGTCCTTGACCTCGTCGGGTATGGGCTCGCCGGTCTCCCAGTGGCGCGCGAAGCGATCGAGGGCGGCGCGCTCCCACGTCCAGTTCTCCATGATCATCGACGGCAGCTCGACGAAGTCGGAGACGACGCGCGTGCCCGCCATCGAGCGGATCGGCACCTCCGAGAGGAGGTGATGCATCATGTGCCCGAACTCGTGGAAGAGCGTCTCGACCTCTCGACGGTTGAGGAGCGCCGGCTGTCCCGGCTTCCGCGGCGGAGTGACGTTCGCGACGATGACCGCGACGTTCTCGCGCTCGTGCGGCGTACCGGGGAGGCGATCGATGACGCCGCCCATCCACGCGCCGTCGCGCTTCGTCTCGCGCGGGAACAAGTCGAGATAGAACGCGCCCAGGCGGCGGCCGCTCTCGTCGTGGACGCTCCACGCCGTCGCGTCCGGGTGATACGTCGGCAGCGTCGGGTCGCGCTCGATCTTCACCCCGTAGAGGCTCGTCGCGATCTCGAAGAGCCCCTGCAGCAAGCGATCGAGCGGGTGGTACGGACGCAGCGTCTCCTCGTCGAAGTCGTAGAGCGCACGCCGCTGCTTCTCGGCCCAGTACGCGACGTCCCACGGCTCGAGCGGCTCCGTCTGTCCGTTCTTGCGAGCGAACTCGGCGAGCTCCTCGTTCTCGCGCTCGAAGGCGGCCGCGATCTTCTCCTTCAGCATCGTGACGAACGCGAGCGCGTCCTTGCCCGTCTTCGCCATGCGGTCCGAGATCGCGAGATCGGCGAAGTGCTCGAAGCCGAGGAGCCGCGCCTTCTCGCGACGGAGGGCGAGGACCTGGCGGATGATCGGCCGGTTGTCCCACGGCGCCGCCGTCGCCCGCGTGACGTTCGCGCGATACATCGTCTCGCGGAGCCGGCGGTCGTCGGCGAACGTCATCACCGGACCGTACGACGGCGCCTGGAGCGTGAGCCTCCAGCCCTTCTTGCCCTTCTCCTCCGCGCTCCGCCGCGCCGCCTCGATCGCGCCTTCGGGCAGGCCGGACAGACGCGAGACGTCGTCGACGATCAGCTCGAACGCCGCGGTCGCGTCCACGACGTTCTGCGCGAACTTGAGCGTCTGCTCCGAGAGCGCGACGTCGATCTCCGCGAGACGCTTCTTGCCCGCTTCGTCGAGCTCTGCGCCGTTTCGCCGGAAGTCGGCGAGCGTCTTGTCGAGGAAGCGCGCCCGCGCCGGATCGAGCTTCTTCGCCTCGTCCGTCTCCGAGAACTCGCGGAGCGCGCGATAGAGAGGCGCCGAGAGCAGGATCTTGCTGCCGAACGCGCTCACCTTCGGCAACACGGCGTTGTACGCCGCGCGCATCTCCGGCGTGCCGTCCACCGACTCGAGGTGACCGGCCACGTTCATCGCGTAGTCGAGCTCGTTGGACGCGAGATCGAGCGCCCCGAGCGTCCCCTCGTACGTACGCGGCGCCGTCGCGATCGCATCGATCCTCTCCTGTGCTTTCGCGAGCAGCGCGTCGACGGCGGGCTCGACGTGCTCCGCTCGAGCCTCGTGGAACGGGACCGGGACCGTGATCGACAGCAAAGGATTTTCGGACATGCAGTGCGAGAGTCTACCGCAGTCACGGTTTCCTACCGCAGTCGCGGAGCGATACCGCACGCGCGGTGCGCTATCGCACTCGCCACGACGGCGTGATGCACGAGCACACGACGGCCGAAGCTTGCCGAAGCGTGATGAAGACGACGACGTGAAGTCGAGCGAGCGAACTTCGCGCGGGGACGCCGTCGCGCTTGTGACTTCGGTCAGGAGGGCTACGCTCTTCCGTTACGAGCACTGCAAGGGCAGTACCCCCGAACACGGCGTGATGCGCCGGTGGAGGCCCGCTTGAACTTTCGTCGAGGCCGAGCAGCAGCCGAGCGAGCCAGCGAACGGCGTCGCCGCGAAGACGAGGCCCCGCGCCTCGCCGAGGTCGTTCCGGATCTCGAGAGCCTCAGGCTCGAGGTGACGGAGAAGCGCGGCTCGATCGGGATCGCCGACGCCACGCACATTCGGCGCATCGTCGTCGAGCACGCCCCCGCCCTCTTCCTCATCCCGTGCGGAGAGAGCTCCTGTCGCGAAGGCGGTCACGACATCACGCGCGCCGTCCTCCGCGGGCTCGAGAACAAGGCCACGGTCTTCGAGGGCGAAGATCCGTGCACCGGACAGACGGGCACGGCTCCCTGCGCACGCACGCTCGTGTTCAAGGCGTACGCGACGTACAAGCGCTGATCGCGAGCGCGGTCTTCGAGCAGGCGCCCCGCCCCTTTTCAAGCTCGCGGTCGATGATTATACGGCGCTGCCGGAGAAAAGCGCCGATGGGTACGCATGCCTTTCAGGCCGAGGTCGGCCGGGTTCTGTCCCTCGTCATCAACTCGCTTTACTCGAACAAAGAAATCTTCCTCCGCGAGCTCATCTCGAACGCCTCGGACGCGCTCGACAAGCTCCGGTTCCGCTCGCTGACCGAGCCCGCGCTCATGGGAGGCGAGACCGCGCTCGTCATCCGGCTCCGCCCGGAGAAGAAGGATCGCGTCCTCGTCATCGAGGACACCGGCATCGGGATGACCGAGCAGGAGCTCGTCGAGAACCTCGGTACCGTCGCGAAGTCGGGCTCCGCGGCGTTCCTCGAGAAGCTCGAGGAGGCCGCGAAGAAGGACGTCTCGCTCATCGGTCAGTTCGGCGTCGGCTTCTACAGCGGGTTCCTCGTCGCGGAGCGCGTCGAGGTCGTCTCCCGGGCGGCGGGATCGGACAAGGCGTGGAAGTGGAGCTCCACCGGCCGAGACACCTTCGACGTCGAGCCGGCGGAGCGCAGCGCGCGCGGCACCGAGGTGCGGCTCCACTTGAAGAAGGAGCACGAGGATCTGCTCGAGCCGTGGCGCCTGCGCGAGCTCGTGCGGCGCTACTCCGACTACGTCGCCTACCCGATCGAGCTCGAGACGAAGGACGAGTCGAAGCCCGACGATGCGCCGAAGCGCGAGACGATCAACCAGGCTCGCGCGCTCTGGCAGCGGCCGAAGTCCGAGATCACGGACGAGCAGTACGACGAGCTCTACAAGCACCTCACGCACGACTGGGAGGAGCCGCTCGCGCGCACGCACTTCCGCGTCGAGGGCACGCAGGAGTTCGTCGGTCTCTTCTGGATCCCGAAGAACCCGCCCTTCGACCTCGACGATCCGCGCAAGCAACGCGGCATCCGCCTCTTCGTCAAGCGCGTGCTCGTGATGGAGGACTGCGAGGCGATCGTCCCGCAGTGGCTCCGCTTCGCGCGCGGCCTCGTCGACTCGGACGATCTGCCGCTCAACGTCTCGCGCGAGGTGCTCCAGGACTCGGCGATCCTCAGGACCATCAAGAAGCAGGTCACGAAGCGCCTGCTCGATCTGCTCGACGAGCTCGCGAAGGAAAAGCCGGACGTCTACGAGAAGGTCTGGAACACCTTCGGGCGCATCCTCAAGGAGGGCCTCGCGATCGACGCCGAGTGGAAGGATCGCATCGCGAAGCTCACGCGCTGGCCGTCGACGCACGACCCGGCCAAGCTCACGTCGCTCGACGACTACGTGAGCCGGATGAAGGAGGGCCAGGACGCCATCTACTACGTCACCGGCGAGTCGCGCGAAGCCCTCGCGACCTCGCCGCACCTCGAGGCGCTCCGCGCGCGCGGCTACGAGGTGCTCCTCATGACGGACGCCGTGGACACGTGGGCCGCCGAGGGCCTCCGCGAGTACTCCGGCAAGAAGCTCCTGAATGCGATGCGCGCCAACCTCCCCGAGGACGAGGAGACCAAGAAGGCGAAGGAGGAGGCGCAGAAGGAGCTCGCGCCGCTCGTGTCCGTCGCGAAGAAGCTCCTCGAAGGTCGCGTGCGCGAGGTCAACGTCTCCGGTCGCCTCCGCGAGTCGCCCGCGTGCCTCTCGCTCGCCGCAGGCGCGATGCCGGCCCACCTCGAGAAGCTGCTCGCTCGAGCCGGCAAGGAGGTCACGCGCGGACAGCGCGATTTCGAGCTGAACCCCACCCACCCCGTCGTGAAGTCGCTCGCGCAGCTCGCGGCGAAGAACGCCGACGACCCGAAGCTGAAGGAGTGGCTGACCCTCCTCTACGAGCAGTCGCTCGTCGCGGAGGGAAGCACGCTCGAGGATCCGAACGGTTTCGTGCGTCGCGTGACCGACCTGCTCGTGCAGGCGACGCAGGCCGCGTCGCAGGACGGAAGCGCATCGCAGACCGCGAGCGCGTCGCAGGACGGGAGCTCGTCGCAACCCGCGAACGCGTCGGCCCAAACCGCGACCTCGGGAGGGAGCGCCACGGCGTGACCGCCGTATAATCGAACGGTGCGACGCGCGACCTCGCTCGGGTTCCGGATCGTCCTTGCCCTCGTCGGAGCCGCGGGGACCGCATCGCTCTCGTGCGACGACCTGCGCGTCGCCGATCTCCGCGCGAGCGACGCGGGAGACGCGTCCGGCGGCGGAACGCGCTCGCCGGCCGATGGTCTCGACGCCGGTGACGTGCCGCTGGACGCGTCGGCCGAGGACGCGCCGAGCTCGAGGCGCACCGTCCAGGTGCTGGCGTCCGGCTTCCACCAGCCGCTCGAGATCGCGCTCTCCGAGGACACCGTCTGGTTCACGCTCGAGCACGACCCGACGGCCACGGTGCGCAAGGTCCGAAAGGACGGCGCCGGGAGCGACGTCGTGTCGGCCCACGACGCCGCGTCCGGGCTGAACCCGCTCGGCGGAGGCATCCTGGTCGTCGGTCCGGACGTGGTCTGGTCGAACCGCACCGCCGGCAGCGGGGCCATCTTCGCCGCGCCGCTCGCCGGCGGCCCGGAGCGGGTCATCGAGGGCCTCCTCGACAGGCCGTACCACCTCGCGTACTTCGCCGGGCACGTCTACTTCTCGGACGAGGCCGTCGGCACGACGCCGTACGCGCTCCAGCGCGTCCCGCTCGCCGGCGGCTCGCCGACGACGCTCGCCACGTTCCAGATCCGCGTCGGAGGCATCGCCGTCGACGCGATCGGCATCTACTGGACGCAAGGAGGCGCGCTCGCGAACGGAAAGAACGGCGTGCGCCGGCGGCCCATCGAGGGGAGCGCGGACGCGACGGTCGACCTCTACGTCGGCAACGACAACGGCGACATCGGCGGCATCGCCCTCGGACCGGACGAGGTGTTCTGGGCGGACACCGAGAGCGGCCGCATCATGAAGGTCGGCAAGGCCGGCGGCATCGCCACTGTGCTCGCCGACTCGCTCGCGTCCCCGATGCGCGTGGCGTTCGACGGCACGCACGTGTACTTCACGCAGCACGGCAGCGGCACCGCTGCGAACGGGAAGGTATCGCGCGTCCCTGCTGCCGGCGGACCGGTCGAGGATCTCGCGACGTCGCTCGATCACCCCGTCGGTGTGGCCGTCGACGCCACGCACGTCTACTGGACGGCGTACGGCGGAGGCGAGGTCGCGCGCACGGAGAAGTAGGCGGCGGAGCGGATGGAACCCACGAGCTCGACGGAACGCGGCGAAGCCAGCGAGCACTTCGACGTCCTCGTGATCGGCGCGGGCCTGTCCGGCGTCGCCGCCGGATACCACCTGAAGACGAAGTGCCCCGACAAGACGTTCGCGCTCCTCGAGGCGCGCGACACCATCGGCGGCACGTGGGACCTGTTCCGCTATCCGGGCATCCGATCCGACTCGGACATGTACACGCTCGGCTACTCCTTCCGTCCGTGGAAGGGCGAGAAGGCGATGGCGGACGGCCCGTCGATCCTCGAGTACGTCCGCGAGACCGCGCGCGAGCACGGCATCGATCGAAGAGTCCGCTTCGGTCACCGCGTCGAGCGCGCGAGCTGGTCGAGCGAGAAGGGCCTCTGGACGGTCGAGGCGCGACGCAAGGACGGATCGATCGCGAAGCTGACGTGCCGCTTCCTCTTCGCCTGCAGCGGCTACTACGACTACGAGAGCGGCTACTGTCCGAGCTTCCCGGGCACCGAACGGTTCCGCGGACGCATCGTCCATCCGCAGAAATGGACCGACGACATCGAGTGGGAAGGCAAGCGCGTCGTCGTGATCGGCAGCGGCGCGACGGCCGTGACGCTCGTGCCGGAGCTCGCCAAGCGCGCCGCGCACGTGACGATGCTCCAGCGGTCGCCGACGTACGTGATCGCGCTCCCGAGCGTCGACCGGTTCGTGCGCCTGCTCGATCGCGTACTGCCGGGGAATGCCGGGCACACGGTCGCCCGCTGGAAGAACATCCTCGTCAGCATGGCCTTCTACGACTTCTGCCGCCGCTTCCCCGAGCAGGCGAAGGCGCTCATCGTCGCCGGGGCGCGGAGGCACCTGGGATCGCGCCGCGCCGTCGATCCCCATTTCACCCCGCGTTACAAGCCGTGGGACCAGCGTCTCTGCGTGGCGCCCGACGCCGACCTGTTCGAGGCGATCCGGCGCGGGAAGGCCGAGGTCGTCACCGATCACATCGAGACGTTCACCGAGAAGGGCATCCTTCTCCGATCCGGAAGGGAGCTCGAGGCGGAGCTCGTCGTCACGGCGACCGGGCTACGCCTGCAAATGCTCGGTGGCGCGACGCTCTCGGTCGACGGCCGGCCCGTCGAGCCGGGCAAGACGCTCTTGTACAAGGGCACGCTCCTGCGCGACGTCCCCAACTTCGCGCTCGTCCTCGGCTACACGAACGCGTCGTGGACGCTCAAAGCCGACCTCGCGTGCGCATACGTCTGCCGGCTCTTGAACCACATGGACGCGAAGGGCGCCCGCGTCTGCGTCCCGCGGCTCACCGACGCCGAGATGCCGGTCGTGCCGCTCATCGACTTCTCCTCCGGCTACATCCAGCGATCGCTCGCGGACATCCCGCGCCAAGGCACGAAGGCGCCGTGGAGGCTGTACCAGAACTACGTCCTCGACCTGCTCGGCCTCCGATACGGGAAGCTGGATGACGGCGTCCTCGAGCTCCGCTAGCCGAGGAGCGTGGTCTTGCCCTGGCTCGCCAGCGTGAAGCCGACGAGCTTGTAGAGCAGGCGCGCGCCCACGTTGCCGTCCCACTCGTCCTGCTCGTCGCGGAGGTTGGGCGCGACCTCGTTCAGGTCGAAGCCGACGATCTTCTTCCCCGCGCGGACGACCTCGCGGAGGATCGCGACGGCCTCGTGGAAGTCGAGCCCGCCCGGGACCGGCGTGCCGGTGTGCGGGCAGAACCGCGGGTCGAGCCCGTCGATGTCGAACGAGATCCAGAGCTCGTCCGGAAGAGCGCTCGCGATCTCGCGTGCGATCGCGATGAACCGCTCGCCTTCGAGCTTCCGCCGCGCGATGTCGCGATCGAAGAAGATCCGGACGCGCTCGCCCTGCGACTCGCAGTAGCGCATCTCGGCCTCGCAGACGTCCCGGATGCCGACCTGGACCAGCTTCTTCACCTCGGGGACGTGCTCGAGCACGTTGTACATGATCGACGCGTGCGAGTGCGTGAACCCCTCGTACGCCTCGCGCGTGTCCGAGTGCGCGTCGAAGTGGAGGACGCCGAACGGAGCCTTGCGCTCGCTCGCGAGCGCGCGCAGCGCGCCGTACGGGACCGAGTGATCTCCGCCGACGACACCGACGACCTTGCCGGCACGCAAGAGCCGCGTCACCTCGCGCTCGACGTGCGCATTGACCCGCTCGGAGAGCTCGTTCACGCGCGCGAGCGCCGCGAGGAGCTCGGGATCACCGTGCGCCCCACCGCGCGCGATGACCTTCTGCGCCGCCGCCTTCGCCTCCTCGTTCCACGCCGCGACATCCGGCGGAGAGGCGAGCATGTGGATGCCGTGCTGGTACGGCCGCTCGACGTCCAAGTCGTAGAGGTCGACCTGCATGCTCGCGTCGAAGATCGCGCGGGGGCCGTGCGCCGCACCACCGCCGTACGAGGTCGTCGCCTCCCACGGCACGGGCACGAGCACGACGAGCGCCTCCTGCTCCGTGTGAGGTAGGCCGAAGATCCCCGAGCCAGGCTCGGAAGGTGCGTTGGGGTCGAAAGACGACATGCGGCTTCAGTACCACGCCCCCCTGGTCCCGAGAACGAAGGTTGCTTGCGGTCGCGACCACCCGGCGGGCGCGCGAGCGCGCGCGCTCCTCTACCACACGTCGTGAAACCCAACGTGGACGAAAACCACGACCGCTCGTCGCGAACGAGCGATCGAGGTCATCCATTGCCCGTGTGCGCCCGGGCGCGTGCGTCGAGGGACGAAGACCGCGAAGTTCGACGGCTGCGGGCGTCATGTGAGGGATCGAAGGCTCATGTCCCCGTGTTTCGTTCGCGCGGCCGCATCATTTTTCCAACCGGCCCCGGACCTCGATACGATCGCGCATTGGACCAGGGGAGTATCCGCGCCCCGAACGTCGACTCGAAGTCGACCCGCCGATGATGCGCGCTTCTGCCTTCGTGACGTCGCTCGTGGCCGCCCTCGGTCTTCTCGCGTGCACGCGCAAGGACACGCCGGCGCCCGACGCCCCGTCGGGGCCGAGCCTGATCCCCAACGCGGTCGCGGCGCCCGCGACGCCGGCGGAGTCGAAGGCGACGGACGCCGGAGCGTCGGCGCTCGCGCGGTTCGTCGGCCGGTGGGTTCCCGAGCCGTCGGGTGACGGGATGCGCTGCGCGTGGTCCGGAAGCTACGTCGTCGGTCGCTTCGAGGGCACGAGCATCTCCGCGCGCATCAAAGACGAAGGACACAACCTGTTCCAGGTCGTCATCGACGGCGAGCCGAAGAAGGTCCTCAAGACCGACAAGGCGAAGGGCGCCTCGACCTACCTGCTCGCCGACGGGCTGCCCCACGGCGTCCACGAGGTGTCGCTGCACCGGCGCACCGAAGCGAAGGTCGGAGAGGTCGTCTTCTACGGCTTCGAGGCCGACGGCGGGACGATGCTGCCGCCGCCCCCCGCGCCCGAGCGGCGCATCGAGACGATCGGCGACTCGATCTCCACCGGCTATGGGAACGAGGGGCCGGGACCGCGCTGCACGTACGTCAACAGCCAGCAGAACGAGTACCTCACGTACGGCGCCATCACCGCGCGCAACCTCGGCGCCGACCACACGACGATCGCGTGGTCCGGCAAGACCATCCACGAGATGACCGAGTACTTCGACGACGCGCTCCCCGGGCGCCCCGACGGCCCGCGATGGGATTTCTCGCAGTATCAGCCGCAGGTCGTCGTCATCAATCTCGGGACGAACAACTTCGCGCTGCGCGACCCGGGCGAGGCGAAGTTCGTGCGCCTCTACCACGAGCTCGTTCGTACGGTCCGCGCCGCGTACCCGAACGCGTTCCTCGTCTGCGCGCTCGGACCGATGCTCAGCAACGTCTACCCCGAGAAGCGGAACAACCTCACCAAGGCGAGACAATACATGAAGGCTGCCGTGGCGAAGCTGAAGGAGGCCGGCGACACCAACCTCGAGTTCCTCGAGTTCCCGGAGCAGAAACACTCCAATGGCCTCGGCTGCGGCTTCCACCCGAGCGTGAAGACGCATCAGCTGATGGCCGATCAGCTCACGGCGTTCATCAAGGAGCGGATGGGATGGTGATCGGAGCGCTCCGTCCCGCGCTCGCAGGCCTCGTGCTCCTCGTCGTCGGCGCGATCGCGTGCTCACCGGCGAAGACCACCCCCGTCACCGCCCGCGACGGCTCTCCCGACGGTGCGCCGGCCGAGGAGACGCCGACGACCACCTCGGCCGAGACCGGCGCGGAAGACGACGAAGCCGACGACGAGGTCGCTCCCAAGCCCGCGAAGAAGGAAGCGACGCCCGAGGAGGTCCTCGCGTACATCCAGTCGAAGCTCCCGAAGGGCGGGAGCGCCGAAGGCATCCCGGCGAAGATCACGCACAAGGTCCAGCGCGGCGAGACCGTGCAGTCGATCGCCGAGAAGTACCTCGAGCTCACGGAGGTCTACCGTGCCGAGGAGCTCGCGAAGGCGATCCTGAAGCAGAACAAGAACGTGACCCCGGGCGCGAAGATCGTGATCCCGCGCCCGCTCACGCGCATCCCGCGCGATCCCAAGGAGGAGCGTCTCGGCTGGCCCGAGGACAAGATTCTGCGAGGCGTCTTCGTCACCGGCTCGTACGCGAGCATCAAGTGGTCCGAGATCGTCGAGAAGGTCGCCGACCACGGGCTCAACGCGATCGTCCTCGACGGCAAGGACTACGACGGCTACGTCAACTATCCATCGAAGGCGAAGATCGCCGTCGAGAGCGGCGCCAACCGCCCGAAGAACATCCCCGATCTCGCGCGCGCCATCCGCTACGCGCACTGGCACGGCATCCACGTGATCATCCGGATCCCGTGCTTCCACGATCCGTGGGCGGACAAGCACCTGCCCGACAAGAGGCTCTCGCTCCGCTACAGGCCGACGGGAAAGCCGATCCACGTCGGCTGGATCGATCCCACGAACGTCGAAGCACAGGACTACGTGATCGAGCTCGCGAAGGAGGCGATCGAGGCGGGCGCCGACGAAATCCAGCTCGACTACGTCCGTTTCCCCGTCCACCTCCCGATGCGGGTGGCGATCCTCCCGGAGCCTCGCGAGCGCTCGAAGATCATCGCCAACTTCATCCGGCGCGTGCGCGAGGTGACCAAGCCGGCGGGCGTCTACCTGTCCATCGACCTCTTCGGCGTGGCGGCGACCGGCGAGCGCGACGACATCGAGCGCCTCGGGCAGGACATCGCGACGGTCGGCCCGGAAGCCGACGCGATCAGCCTCATGGCCTATCCGTCGCACTACGCGAAGCACTACATGGGCTTCAAGAACGCCGCCGATCACCCGGAGATCATCGCGATCGCCAACAAGGCGGGCATCGCGCAGCTGAAGCCGACCGGCGCGAAGACCATCTTCCGCACGTGGCTCCAGGCCTTCCCGTCGGGCGTCACCAACTACGGTCCGAAGTATCTCCTCGCCCAGGCGAAGCACGCCGAGGCGTCGGGTGGGCACGGCTGGCTGATGTGGAGCCCGGCCTGCGAGTACAGCGCGGTGTGGGCCGGCTGGCCGAGCAAGAAGAAGGCGGCGGAGGCCGCCGCCCGCGCCGAGGCCGCGAAGCAAGCGAAAGAGGCGAAGCAGGCCAAGCAGGCGAAGAAGTGAGCGGCGGCGCGCGACGCTCACAGCGAGAGATCGCGATGGGGTGCGTCTTCTGCGACATCGTCGAGGGCAAGCTCGCCGCTCACGTCGTCCACGACGACGACGTCGCGGTCGCGTTCCTCGACACGAAGCCGCTGTTCGTCGGACACGTCCTCGTCGTGCCGCGCGCGCACGTGGTGACCCTCCCCGATCTGCCCGCCGATACCGTGGGGCCCTTCTTCGAGCGCGTGCAGGCGCTCGCGCGCGCCGTGCCGAAGGCGATGGGCGCGCAGGGCACGTTCGTGGCGATGAACAACGTCGTCAGCCAGAGCGTCCACCACCTGCACGTCCACGTCGTCCCGCGGACGAAAGGCGACGGGCTCAAGGGCTTCTTCTGGCCGCGGACCAAGTACAGGGACGACGAGCAGATGCGCGAGACGGCGGAGAAGATCCGCGCCGCGCTCGCCTGAACGCGGCGCGGAGCCTCGCGTCCGTCACATCGCTCGCAGCTCGGCGATGAGCGCCGCAGCGTCGACGGGCTTCGCCTCCCGGAACGCGGGACGCGGCGGTACGAACGCGAACGCGATCTCGGGATGGGCTCCGCCGAAGGCGTCGGCGAGGTTGAGGAGCTCCTCGAGCGGCAGAAGCGTGACGACCTGACCTTCGGGCAGATCCGTCGGCTCGTCGAGCACGAGCCGGCCGTTCTTCACGATGGCACGGAGGGGCTGCATGGCGCCCTTCTTAGGTCGAGCTGCGCCGGGGCGCCAGCCAAAGTGCGTTCGCCATCTCGGAGGCTCGCGCCGTGGCCCGAGCGGGCTCCGCCTGGGCAGGACGACGCCTCCGCTCGAGCACGCGCGCCCGGCGCTTGCTCGAGCTCGAGCAGTACGATGACGATGGGTGCGCGAACGGAACGCATGGCGTCGCCACAATGCTGAGGCGACGCCACGCTCTTCGTCCATGAGCAGTCTGTCGACGGTTCGCGACCGCGACGAGCTGCTCTCGATCACGTGCTCACGGATCGAAGCACTGTGGCCTGCCGAGCGATCCGGTCGGGCAGCCGGGGCTGCCCTCCGACGTGCACAGCGTCGCGTGGGCCTTCGCAGCGTTGCTCTCGGGCCTGCAAACTCGCCCGCCCGTGCACTGGTGGCCCTCGGCGATCTGCAGCTTGCCGGGCTCACCGGCGCAGCGGTAGCCGCCCTGGGTCGCATCGCTGAAGCAGTACCAGCCGGGCTCGCGGTAGGAGCAGGTGTCCGGCGTGCACGTGCGCTCGGTGCAGTAGAGATCGACGTCGATCTTGCACTGGGTGTCCCACTCCTTGATGCAGCAGTAGGGATCCTTCGCGCAGACCTCCGCGACGCACGACGAGCACTGCACGCCGAGAGGACCGCCGGTCGCGCAGACGTCGTGGTCGCAAGGCCCCGTCGCCGGAACCTCCTCGTTCGTCTGCGCGCAGCGCGCGAGGAAGTTCGGGCAGGGCAAGCACACGCCGTAGTCGCCTGCCACGTTCTGGCAGTACATGTGGATCTTGCGGTCGTTCGGCCCGAACGCCTTGTCGAGGAGGATCGCGGCGGCGGCGGAGCCGATCGGGCCGAAGACGTCGCCCGCGACCTGCGTGACGTCGATGTCCACGCAGTCCGTGTCCTTCTTGCACGGCACGCAGACGCCGCAGCTCCTGTCGAGGACCTCGACGGAGGCGCACGCCCTCATGCCGTACGAGATGTTGCCGTCCTTGATCGCGTCGAGACCGGTGAGGTCACGCAGGATCTTGCCGATGTTGAGGTCGGCGCTGACGGCGGAGCAGTCGGCGTCGTTCGAGCAGGTGTTCGTGTAACGGTCGAACGGCGCGGGCAGGACGACGACGCCATTGCCGATGTCCGAGCAGCCGTTCACGGGCGCGGCGCAGACCCCCTCACCGCCGTTGACGGGGAGCTTGCACTTCGTGGTGCCCTCGCAGCCACTGCAGTTGCCGTCCTCGGTGCAGTTCGACTTGCCGGGCCGACCGAGACCGCACGGCTTGATGCAGGTGCCGTGCTCGAAGTCGCAGATCTCGCCGTTGGGGCACGGCTTGGTCGGAGAGCACTGCGCGCATACGTGCTTGTTGCAGGCGTGCGCTTCCCTTCCGGGCGCGCCGCACGCGGCGCAGTCCGCGTCCTCGTTGCACTCCGCCGGGCACTTCGGAACGCACGTGTCGTTCTTGCAGATGTCCGTCGACTGGCAGTTGGTGGTGTTGTCCGGGAGACAGCCCACGCACTTGCCGGTCGCCGTGTTGCAGACGCGGAACTTCGGTCCGCACGCGCCGCAGTCCGCGTTGTTCTTGCAAGTGATCGTCGGAACTCCGTTCTCGTCCTCGGGGCAAACGACGCCGTCCGGAGCGCAGTCGCCGTACTTGGTGCAGTAGCTGCCCGGCGCACACGACTTGCCGCCGGCCTCCGGCCCGCAAGCGATGCAGCGATGCTCCTTCTTGTTGCACACGGTGCGGCCGCCCGAGCAGTCGGCGCAGTCGCGATCGAGATCGCAGTTGTTGAGGAGGCAGATCTCGTCGCCGTCCCCTCCTCCGCCGCCGTCGCGTCCTCTGCCCCCGCTGCTCGACGCCAGGGCGTCCGGCGACGCGTCGTCGCCGCATCCCTGCAAGACGAAGAGGAGGAGGAGCACCAGCGCGAACGGCAACGTCACGAGGTGCCCGAACATCGAGAGCTTGGGGCGCCGCATGCGGCGGATTATTACCGACGGCAGCCGCTCGCGCCGTGCGCACGCGCCGAGCGCACATCAATGAGACGCGCGAAGTCCTCGGGGACGGAGCGATCCACCTGGATCGGGCCTCATCCACGCCCGTCGCGCCAAGCCGCCGATTCTTCTCGCGGCAGACAATGTAGGCGCTCGGCACACATCCTGAACGCGGCCCGGGCATGTTCGCGTCCCGCGCCCTCCGCGCCGCCCTCTCGAGCCTCCTCGTCGGCCTCGTCGCCACGACCGCCGCGTGCACGGCGACCGATACGGACGCAGCAGGAGGCGACACCGACGATCTCACGAGCGTCACGGGACAAGCCCGGACCCTCGAGTTCGTCGGCACCGTGTACGTGGCGCCGAACGCGACCGACGACGCGATCCTCGCGACGGTCCGACGCCAGGCGCAGACCGCGTTCGGACCGCTTCGCACCGCGGAGATGGCGGTCAACAGCCGCGAGCTGAAGGAGATCGACACGTCGACCTTCGTGAAGCGAATCGTGAAGGTCGTCGACGGCGCGTCGACGCGCGAGATGCTGGAGGTGAGGTACACGTACAAGGACGACGCGGTCGTCGCCGCCTCCTACGCGAATCGTTCGGCGGTCCCGCTCGCGTTGCTGCACCCCGACTACGCCTCCCAGCTCGATCGCATCATGCGGGAGTGCACGCCGAACGACGCGCATGCGCGCGAGTTCCGATCGAGCGTCTGGTACGTCTTCGAGCCGAGCCTCCCGAAGTGTCAGGAGGCGATCCGCGCCGAGCAGCAGCGCGTCGACGCCGATCGCGCCGCCCTCCGCGATCCGCAGAACGAGGTGCCGAAGAGCCAGGTCGAGCGCCTCTACATCCCGATCACGGCGAAGCTGGGCGGCGACAAGACCAACCGCGGCGACTCCTATCCCGACTACCACCGCCTCTATCGCGGCGGTGTGAAGCCGGACAAGCTCGTCGTCAGCCTGGTCTTCGGCCTCATCGATCACGCCCCCAACGACGATCGCTCCGCCGATCCCAACTGGCGCGAGCTCATGACCGCCCTCGATCTCGTCATGGACGCGCAGGGCGGCGACTTCCGAGTCGTCGCCGGCCCCGACGAGGTCGATCTCTCACGGTTCCAGCTCCCGTCGGGCCGCGTCGTCGAAAATCCGTCGTTCCGTGACCTCGTCAAGCTCACGACGGGAGGCTCGTCGCTCGGCCTGTCCTCGTCCGAGAGGCGCGAGCTGCGCCAGGCCTTCGCCGAGCGCATCTACAAGAGGTGGATCGCCGTCGAGCGGCCTCTCAAGGTGGCCGTCGGCGACGAGGCGCCGCGAGACTTCGCCCTCCAGTTCCTCGTCTACTACGGCGCGGAAAGCGACCCGCGCCCGCACCGATACGCGACCAAGAACAGCGACGTCTTCATCTACAACGGCCACTCGAGCATCGGCTACGGCCCGCTCGATCCGCGCAACTTCAGCCCGTCCGACTTCCCGTCGACCTACCAAATCATGTGGATCGACGGATGTGTATCCTACAACTATTATCACAAGGACTACATCCCGCTGAAGGAAGGCGGAACGAAGAACCTCGACCTCGTCACGAACGGCGTCGAGGCCCCCGCCTGGCTCGGCGGCACGGCGAACGGCAAGTTCCTCGTCAAGCTCCTCGACGGCAACGCATCGAGCTACCGCGACCTCCTCCTCGCCGCGCGTGACACCGAAGCGCTCCGCGTCGTCGACGGCGAGCTCGACAACGAGTTCGACAAGTCCAATCCGGCGTTCCGCGTCAGGATCTTCCGCTGACGCATCGCTCGCCGCGATCGGTTGTCGCTGAGCCCGGCTTTCGCCAATCGCCGAATCGATTGTCGCCCAATCGAGGGCGCCCAATCGATTTGTCGCCAAGAGGCGCGCCGAATCGATTGTCGCCCAACCGAGGCGCGCCCAACGATTGTCGCCCAATCGAGGCTCGCCCAACGATTGTCGCCCAATCGAGGCTCGTCCAACGATTGTCGCCCAACCGAGGCTCGCCCGATCGATTGTCGCCCAATCGAGGCTCGCCCGACCGCTCGGCTCAGAAGGGTGTCGCCCCAATCGATTGCTGCCCAATCGAGCTGGCGGGCGCGGCCTCGCGCGACCTAGGCGCGGCTGCGCTCGAGGCGCCGGCTCTTGCGGCGGGCTTCGCGCTCGGCGGCGCGGCGGACGCGACGAGGGGCGAGGGGCGTGGCGGAACCGGCTCCACGAGCGATCGGGAAGATGCCGCTCGCGGAAGACGCGCCCGATGCGGCGAGGACCTCGCCCAGCGCCGACAGCGGCATCTCCTCCGTCGCCGCGACGCACAGCTCCTTCAGCCGCGCGTCGAGCATTGGATGCAGCTCGTCCTCGAGGACCCGGAGGTTGGCCGCGGCGTGCGGGTTGCCCTTGCGGTCGAGGAAGCGGAAGAAGGCGACGAGCTCGTCGTGCATGACGGCGAGCCAGTGGGACAGCGACGAGATCTCGTTCGGGAGGACGATGCGCGCCGCCACGCTGCGCAGCACGTCGGGCGTCAGCTCGTCGATGGTGGCGCCGTGATGGACGTAAGCCACGCGCATCACGAGCGTGCACCAGCCGCCACCGTCGAGCGAGGCTGCCTCGGGAGATCCCACGAACTCCTCGAAGACCTCGGCGGCCCGTCGCCGCGCGAAGTCGTATCGTGACCAGTCCTTCGGGGGCTCCCTCTTTAGCATCGCGAGGTGGGGATGGACGGCGAAGGGATCCGAGGAGATGCGGTGAAAGGTCATGCAAGCCGGTCGGCCGCCTCGGCCAGCGGTTGCGTGGAATCGACGCCCTTCTCACCGCCCCTCGCCCTGGAGGCCGGAGCGGACTCGGGCTAGAAAGCCGCCTCGATGCTGCTTCGTCGGATCCCGGACCGGAACATCCGGGTCATCTACTCCGCCATCCTGCTCCTCGGGATCGCGTACGGCGTCTCGATTGCGGTCCTCGCCATCCACCTGGACGCGCATGGAATCCCGAAGCTCGCGATGGGCGGGCTCGCGGCGGCGTTTGCGCTCGGCATCGTCTCGTTCTCGGTCCCAGCGGGTTGGTGCGTCCAGCGTTTCGGCGCGAAGCGGACGCTCCTCGTCGCTCTCGCGGGCTACGCGGCGTGCGTGGCGGCCTTCCCTTTCCTGACCACGACGATGGCGCTCTCGGTGGCGCGTTTCTTCGATGGAGCATTCTCCGTCGCCGTGTGGGTCGCGGCAGAGACGGCGCTTCTGTCTCGGTCGAACGCCGAGAACAAGGCGTTCGTCATGAGCCTGTATGCGATGTCGCTCGCGGTGGGGTACGTGCTCGGTCCGATCCTCGCGACGGGCGTCGTGAAGCTCGCGGGCACGGGCGCGACGTTCGTGGTGGCCGGAGCGCTCGCGTGCATGGCAGCGCTCGTGATTCATGCGCGCTTCCGACCGGACGCGGAGCGCGACGCGGGACGAGACGGCGTGCACGCGGACGAGGCCGCCGACAACATCGCGGACGCGAGCGCCGTCTCGAGCGCGCGCGAGGACGCCGCGCGCGAGGACGCGCCGGCGATGCCCGCTCTGTCGGTGCTCTGGAGAACGAAGACCTCGTGCGTCGGCACGTTCTCCTATGGGTACTTCCAAGCGAGCGTCGTCCTGTTCTTGCCGCTCTACCTCATCGAGACGAAGCGCATCCCGGAGGAGCGGACGATCCTCATCACGGCGTTCTTCGCAGCCGGGATGCTCAGCGCCTCGGCGCTCGTGAGCCGTCTCGGCGATCGCCACGGTCACCTGCTCGTCATGCGTGTGCTCGGAGCGATCGGAGGCACGATGGTCGCGAGCTTCGTCCTGCTCTCTTCGTTCGAGGCGATGTGCGCGGCGGTCTTCGTTGCGGGCGCCACGCTGGCGTCGATCTCGCCCGTGAGCCTCGCGCTCCAGGGGGTCATCCTCCCGAAGCGCGACCTCGGCAGAGCGAATGCCTTCTACAATGCCGCGTACGCGGCCGGGATGCTCCTCGGCCCTCCGATCTCGAGCGTGATCTTCACCCGCCATGGCGGAGGCCCGATGCTGATGCACCTCGCCGCCCTCTGGGCGACCTTCGTGACGTTCACGATCGTCTTCGCGTCCGACGATCCACGCCGGGCGCGGGAGGCGCGTCCCTCGCTCGAGACCACGTAGACGCCCCGGACCGACGTGCCCCGAAGGCCTCGTTCGCGCCCCCGAGTGCCCCTGAGTCGTGCAGCGACCGCGGTCTCCTTCGCCGCGGCGCTCCTGTCGTGCGGCGCGTCTCGTGGGTGCAGCGATCGGGACCATGACGCCCGGCCGGCGAAGAGCAGCGCCGAAGCCGATGAAGCGGCTCGAGACGTGCGCCCCGAGCCGCTCGAACCGGCTCTATTCGAGGCGGAGCCGTACCGTGAGCGCGCGAGAGTCCCCGCGCTGGCGTGGGCCGCAGTGACCCGTGAGCGTTCCGTCGTCGGCGCCGTCGGCCTCGCCGACGTGGAGGCGTCCGTACCAGCAACGCCGGACACCCCATTCGAGGCCGCGTCGATCGCGAAGACGATCATCGCGACCACGGTGATGCAGCTCGTCGAGGAAGGCCGCCTATCGCTCGACGCCGAGGTCGAGCCGCTGGTCGGCTTCCCGGTCCGTCATCCACGCCGTGGAGCTCCCCCGATCACGCTCCGTTTCCTGCTCACGCACACTGCGTCGCTCGCCGACCGCCCCGCCACGAGGGCCCCGGGCACGATCCCGCTCGGAGACTTCCTCCGCGGCTACTTCGCCGACGGTGGCGCGAGCGTGTTCCTGGACGCCCGCCCCGGCGAGACGTACGCCTACTCGAACGTCGGCCCGTCGCTCGCGGCGCTGGCGGTCGAGCGGGTGACCGGCACCCCCTTCGCGGAGCGAGCTCGGAACGCCGTCTTCGAACCGCTGGGAATGCGAACCGCCGCGTTCGGCCGTGCGGTCCAGCCGGGCCCTGCCCCAGCCGCGCCGTACTCGGCGACACCCGCCGCGAGAGGAGGCAGGTTCCTACGCCATGGCCCGCCCTCGCATGCGCTCTATCCGGTCGTCGATCTCTTCGCCTCGGTGCGTGATCTGGCGCGCTTCGCGCAAGCCATCCTGCGAGGCGGAGAGCTCGACGGCAGGCGCATCCTCCGCAACGAGAGCGTCGAATCGATGCTCGATCCGCAGGTCGACGCCGCCCCGGCGGACGCCCTCGGCTGGCAGCTCCGCAAGTTCGGCCCGAGGGCGGTCGTCGGCCACGAGGGCGAAGACACCGGCGCCTCCACGTGCCTGTACCTCGATCGAACGGCCGGGGTCGGCGCAGTCGTCCTCACGAACGGCGACGCCTTCCAGAGCGGCGACCCATCCCGCGCGCAAGCCATCGGCGACGCCGTCGCGGCATTGCTCGATCGCGCATCTTCGCTGACCGTCAGGTCCCGCTGAGACATCACCCTGCGTGCCTTGCTCATGGGCGGCGCAGCCGTCCGAGGCATTGTCGCCCAATCAAGGGGCGCCCCGAGGGGCCACGGCAGGGGCGAGCATTGTCGCCCAATCAAGCACCAACCCGCGGCCTCCTCGCGCTCGCGACCACTCGGGCGGCCCGGCGCGATCAGCACTGCGCCGCGGCGAACCGCACCGAGCATTGTCGCCCAATCAAGC
>CALFEQ010000052.1 GCA_937949945.1 uncultured Myxococcales bacterium | reverse complement strand
CCGCTCCGCACGGGCCCGATGCCAACCCGCACCGGCTACCAGTTCCTACGCTCCGCGCGCATCGCGGCGTACGGCGCCGCGGCGAAGGGCGCGACGCTCGTGAACTTCTTCGGCATCGGGCGCGACGTGATCGACTTCGTCGTCGACCGGAGCACGTACAAGCAGGGCAGGTACATGCCCGGCGCGCGCATCCCGATCCTGCCGCCGTCGGCGCTCGTCGAGGAGAAGCCGGACTATTGCCTTCTCCTCGCGTGGAACTTCGCCGACGAGATCCTCGCGCAGCAGAAGGAGTACCGCGACCAGGGCGGCAAATTCATCATCCCGATCCCGAACGTGAGGGTGGCATGAGCGCGATGACGAGCTCGGACACGAACAACGCGGTGCGCTTCCCGGACGGCGTGCGCATCCTCATCGGCCCGCCGATCGAAGGGGTGAAGGTCATCCCGCTCCGGCGCATCCCGGACGAGCGCGGGACGATCTTCCACATCATGAGCTCGAAGGATCCGCACTTCGAGCGCTTCGGCGAGGTGTACTGCTCGACGGTCTACAAGGGCGTCGTGAAGGGCTGGCACAAGCACCGCGAGATGACGCTCAACTACGCGTGCCTCTTCGGCCGCGTGAAATGCGTGCTGTTCGACGACCGCCCGAGCTCGCCCACGAAGGGCTCGCTCATGGAGGTCTACCTCGGCCAGGACAGCTACAACCTGATGGTCGTCCCGCCCGAGGTGTGGAACGGCTTCAAGGGGATGAGCGACCCGTTCGCGATGGTCGCCAACTGCTGCACGCACGCGCACGACCCGTCGCGCAGCGAGCGGCTCGACCCGCACTCGAACACCATCCCCTACGACTGGGCGACGAAAGACCACTGATGCGGGTCTTCCTGACGGGAGCGACCACCTTCGCCGGGCGGACGGTCGACACCGCCGGTCGTCCGAAGGACCAAGCTCGGGATCACCTAGGGAACGAAGATGCCTAAGGTCGTCATTTTGGCGGGCGGTATGGGAACGCGGCTGGCCGAGGAGACGGAGGTCCGTCCGAAACCGATGGTCGAGATCGGTGGCCGCCCCATCATCTGGCACATCATGCAGCGCTACGCGCACTACGGCTTCAACGAGTTCGTCGTGGCGCTCGGCTACAAGGGCGACTACATCAAGCGGTACTTCCGCGACCACTGCACGCTGCACGGCAACATGACCGTGAAGATGCGCGACGGTGAGGTCATCACGCACGACCGCGACGCGGAGGACTGGACGATTCACCTCGTCGACACCGGGCTCGACGTGATGACCGGTGGTCGCGTCAAGCGCCTCGAGCCGCTCCTCAAGGGCGAGCGCTTCTTGCTCACGTACGGCGACGGCGTCGCGGACATCGACCTCCGCGCGGTCGTCGCATGGCACGAGAAGCAGGGACGCATCGCGACGCTCACGGCCGTGCGCCCGCCGGCGCGCTTCGGCGGCCTCGTGTTCGACGAGAACGGCAACGTCAAGGAGTTCACCGAGAAGCCGCAGATCGGCGAGGGCTGGATCAACGGCGGCTACATGGTGTTCGAGCCGGAGATCTTCAAGTACCTCGAGAACGACCAGACGGTGCTCGAAGCGCACGCGCTCGAGAAGCTCGCCGAGCACGGGCAGCTCGCGGCGTACCGGCACGACGGGTTCTGGCAGTGCATGGACACGATGCGCGACGTGAAGGTGCTCGAAGCGCTCTGGCAGAGCGGGAAGCCGCCGTGGCGTGTCTGACACGACAGTGCCGTCGTCGGCATCGCGGCACTCCAGCCAAGGTCGTGCTGAACACCGCGAACGGCAGCAAAGGCCCTCGAGCGCTCCCGTTACGCTCGCAGTCCGATGAACTCGTATCTCGTTGGCTGCGGTGTCTTCGGGCGAAATCCGGTAGCATCCGCCCTGCCCCCGCGACGGCCACATCGATGCCCGCCATTCCTTCAACGACGAACTGACGCCAAGAGGACTCCGCAGTCACTGCGCGTCACGAAACCGAGACGACGGTTGCAACATGAGAGACGACCAGTTCTGGACCGAGCACTACACCAAGTTTCGTGAGCAGCAATCCTCACCCTTCTGCAAGTTCTGCGTGGCGAAGGTCCTTCGCCCGACGGACACGGTCGTCGAAATCGGCTGCGGGAACGGACGAGACAGCGTCGAGATCGCACGCAACGTCGCTCGTTACATCGGGCTCGACACGTGCCCGACGGCGGTCAACGCCTGCGCGACTCTCCTCGCGACGAACAACCTCACCGACGGCAGAGCGACGGTCCTCGTCGAGAACGGCGCACGCTTCGACTTCGGGAGCGTCGAAGCCAAGGACCGTCTCGCCCTTTACAGTCGCTTCTCGCTTCATTCGATGAGCTACGCCGATCAGGCGGCGCTGCTCGAGCGGCTCTCCCTGCTCGCCCCACGACCCTGGGTATGCATGGTGGAGGCCCGCACCATCCACGACGAGCTCTACGGCGTGGGCGAGAACGTTGGTCCTCACGAATTCGTAACGGATCATTACCGTCGTTTCATCGACCCGAAGTCGTTCCTCAGCGAGCTCTTGAAGTCCTTTCACGTTCACTACTTCGAGCTCGCGAAGGGCTTCGCCGCGTACAAGGACGAAGATCCGCTCGTCATGCGCGTCGTGTTCTCGGGCCAGCCTCGGTAACCAGCCGCGCTTCCATGGCGCTCACAGGGCTCATCGGCGAGATTCGCAGGTCGAGCTTCGTTTCGAAGGTCACTGGCCTCACCGGAGCAACGACGCTAGCCCAGGTGCTCGGCGCCGGCACCCTCGTGCTCTTGACACGGCTGCTCTCTCCCGCGGACGTCGGTACCTACCAAGTCTTCTTGTCGTACTCCGCGCTCGTCGGTTCCGTCGCTCTCCTTTCCTATCCGACCGTTCTTCCGCACGTAAAAGAGGCCGAGTACACGACGCTCGTCGCTGCCCTACTCGGGCTGGTCGTCATCGTAGGCATCGCTGCCACCATCACGTTTCACTTCACGGGGATCCCGTTCGCTCCGGCCATCGGAGGGCAAGTGGTCGCCTCCGGGCTCTCGTCGATGTCCGAGATGGCGAACATAAGAAGGCAGCGAGTACGATGGCTCGCGGCCTCACGGCTCGCCTTCTCGTCAGGCAACATCATCTGGGTAGCGACGCTTTGGCTCACTTCCAACGCATCCCTCGCAGCGGTCGTGTATGGTCAAGTTGCGCTCGCCTTGCTCGTAGGCCTCATCTATGCAGCCTGCACCTTCCGCGGCGAGCTGAAGCGTCCTCGGTGGGCGGACATGAAGGCGATCTTCATCGCCAAGAAGGACTGCGCCCTCTTCTATGCCCCGTCCGAGCTGCTCGGGAGCATGACCTTCAATCTCCCCACCGTCTTGATCGAGCGCTACTTCGGCGCCGCGCTTGCGGGCAACTACGGGGTCATCGTCCGCTTCTGCGGTGCGCCGGTGACAATCCTCTCGAGCACGATCGCTCAGGTCTACCACGGCTCGCTCGCTGATGCAGTCCGCAACCGCCGAGCGGATGCTTACGACAACTTCCTCCGGCTTCGTCGTGGCCTGGCAGCTCTCGGAGCCCTCGCCGCCGCGGGCATCTTCTTCGTCGTGCCTCCCGTGATCGCGCTCATGATGGGGCCCAGCTGGGCAGACGCTGGAACGGTCGCGCGCGTACTCAGTCCGATGTACTGCGCCATGATCTGGATCAGTCCGCTCGTCGCTGCCTCCTTCCAGGTCTTCGAAGCGCAGAGATCACTGTTCGTTCTTCAACTCGCAGCCGCGGCCATTGCCCTCACGTGCTTCACCGTCGCCGGTGTATTCGGCTCCTTCTGGTGGGGCATCGGCATGTACTCGGCGCTCATCACACTCCGATACCTACTATTCCTGAGAAAGGTGAGCGTGCTCTCGAAGGAGCGCCTCGCCTTCGTCTCCGCACGAACTTGAGCATGCGACTAGTTCACCGCGTCGTCTCGAAAGTGCAGCGCACCGGCGAAACCATCCTCTCGGATGTGGCGACCCTGACACGCCTCGGTCGGCAATCGTACGATGTCGTGTTCTTCAGCGGAGCTGCCATCGATGAAGCGTGGATTCGGACGACGTACGACGAATGTGTTCGTAGAGGCCTACGCTGTATCAGCGTCGCGAGCGCTCCACGCAAGGCCGCTCGTGCCGTCTCAGCCGAGCCGGCGAGCCTGAACGCGTTGCGGTTGCTCCGCGCAAAGGCTCTCGTCACCGCGTCGAGCGGACTACCGGCGCACGCACGACCGCTTGGCTGCAGGCACGTCATTCACATGCCGCATTCACTGGTCAGCCTCCACATGGTTTATCCGGAGGACGCATTCGACCACTACAATGTGCTCTTCGCATGTGGCGACCACCATCTCGAGGAGATTGCGGCGATCGATCGGATGCGCAGCATTCGAGATCGACGTGTCGAGCGCGTCGGGTATGGCAGGAGTGATCTCCTAGCTCAACCTCGTTCACCATCGGTGTCCACGACTCCAACGGTGCTCATAGCACCCTCGTGGGGGGCCGAGAACGTGCTCGAGTCGATCGGCCAAGAGCTCATCGCCTCTCTACTCGCGGCGAAGCGACGCGTGATTCTGCGGCCCCATCCCGTGATCTGTCACGAGCGCCCTGCGCTCGTGACACGGATCCGAGCGAACTTCTCCACGGAGCCGGGCTTCGAGTTCGAAGCGCCCGGCAGCTCCGACCGCTCCCTCGGCGAAGCCGACGTCATGGTTTCGGACTTTTCCGGAATCGCGATGGAATTCGCGTTTGCACGGAACCGTCCGGTGATCTTCGTCGACGTTGCTCGCAAAGTCCGAAATCCGCGTTACACGGCGCTCGGCATCACCCCAATCGAGATCGAACTCAGGTCGCGGCTCGGCGTCGTCGTTCCGCCTACGGTCGAGGCAATCTGCTCTCACATCGAGCAAAGTCTCGCGGCGCCGCGCGATACGTCGACCATCGCGGAGCTCCGTGACCGGTACGCGTACAACTGGGGGTGTACCGGACGCGCGGCGACCGCCGCCATCGAGCGTTTGTTGGGCTGACGGACGCCTGCGCGACTACCTGACGTCGAAACGCTTCATCCAACGCCCGAAGCTGATCAATCGCCAGAAGAAGAGATTGAACATCTCGCGACCTTCGATGATCGCGAGGGCACGCTCTCTCGCGCGCTCGTTGACCACGGATGACGCCACCTCGAACGCAGCGTCGATCTCTTCACGGAACCTGGCGGTCGCCTCGACTCGCGCCCAATGTTCCTCCGCAGTGACGAACCCCATCTTGTCCGGTCGCGTTGCGATGGCGGGCGGCAAGACATCCTTCATCGCCGCTCGCAGAATCGCCTTCGTCACTCCGTTCCGGATCTTGAACTCCGGCGGACAGCTCAGCACGAACTCGATCAAACGATAATCCAGGAACGGCGTACGACTCTCGATTGAATGAGCCATCGAATCGCGATCAGCCCAGTGGAGCTGCATCGGGAGGCTGGTCGCCAAGAGTTGTGCACGCGAGTACCCCTCGACCGTTTGGGACTGACAATGATACTTGGCCGTGGGTGGAGCCGGATCGACCGCGAGCTTGTCGTGTCGAAACCATGCTCCATCCTGCGGAATTCGGCCAGAAGCTCGGCGGAGCCGCTGAAGGAGCGAGTCCGTGAGAGCGAAATTCAGGATCGCACCGGCGAGCGCGGCTACGCCATAACCGTGGCGCTCGTGCAGCGCCAACGCTTCACGCGCGAACTCTCCGAAACGTCCTCGCTTCATCAGCTCCAAGAGCCGCGGGCCAAAGAATGTCGGGTACCCACCGAAGAGCTCGTCGGCTCCATGTCCGTCGAGGGTCACCTTGACGGGCGTGGAGGCAACGAGCCGGAACACCGACCACTCCGCAAAGATGCTCGTTCCACTGAACGGCTCGTCCTGATGCCAGGTCATGGCGTCGAGGGACTCGAAAAGATCGTCGACAGATGGGTAGACGAAGTGCGCGTCGACCGAGGTGGCAGCGACGACCTTTTCGATGTGCACCCGCTCGTCGAACCGCGCGATATGAGAACAGGCCGAGTATGACCGTTGTCTTTCCGACGCACCGAGTTGTTTCAGTCGAGCGCTGACGGTGCAAACGATCGAAGAGGAGTCGATTCCTCCAGAGAGGGCGGTGCCCACGGGCACATCCGCGCGCATCCGAAGCGCTACGGAGTCACGAAAGAGCTCGCCTACCCTTTCAGCCGCCTCGTCGAAATCGACCGCCAGTCGAGTCGCTTCCAGGTCGTACCAGCGAACAGGGGACGGAATCGCTTCGAGCTCGTCGACCGAGAAATCGATGAATTCGCCGCCCCGAAGCTGCCGCACGCCAGCAAAGAGCGTCTCGCAGGTATGATCTGTGAGCCCCCAGTTCAGGAAGTCATACGCCCGCTGGGGATTGAGGCATGCTCGAAATCCGGGGATGGCCGTGAACTGCTTGATCTCGGAGCTCAACGCGAACACGCCTTCGGGCGACATCCACATATAGAGAGGCTTCACCGCGAAGCGGTCCCGCGCCGCGAAGAGCCGGCGTCGTTCGGCATCGTAGATTGCCAGCGCGAACATCCCGTTGAAACGGCGGAGCGCATCCGGCCCCCACTCGATGAACGAATGGAGGACGACCTCCGTGTCCGACTGGGAATGGAATCGGTGGCCGCAACGCACGAGCTCGTCACGGAGGGCCTCGAAGTTGTAGACCTCGCCGTTGTAGACGATGGCGTACCGGCCATCTTCCGAGACCATGGGCTGATGCCCCGTTGGGGACACATCGACGATCGCCAGTCGGCGGTGTCCGAGAGCGACGCAGGCCGGACGTGCAGCCGCCGCCGAGAGGCGATCCAGCCGATGATGCTGCATCACGGGCTCTGGAGTATCGGACGCGGCATAGCGGTGAACTCGACGTTCACCCCACGGAACGAGCGCGAAGCCGCCGTCATCGGGCCCGCGATGCCGGACGATGTCGAGGTATGGTTCGATGATCGTCGCGACGTCGACCGAGGACGTCCGGGGAGCCACGAGCACGCCGATTCCGCACATTGTTTCGGGTCACCTATAGCGAAACGCCTCGAGCTCGTCCCCTCCGCCGTCCACTGCGCGCAGCGTCCCGCATCGGCTCACGTCTTGCGTCGTGGGGATGCGTACACCACGCTTTCGGAAGCTCGTCCCTGCAGAGTTCGACGAGGCCGACGGTCCGACTCGGAGAGCATCGTCAGAGACGCTCGCGAGGAACGCGCGTCGAGCGGCGTACGCCCCGGTCACCAGGTGCCCACGCACCGAATGGAGACGCTGAGCTCCTCCGAGGCACGTCGGGCTGCCTGAGCTCGGGGGACGAACCGGCTCGCGTGGGGATTTCCGCGAGATCGGACCACTGCTAACGTCCAGGCGCGTCGACGAACCCAGCCGGCTGCGACGTTCTTCACTCACGCTCCCACATCATGAAAAATTTCGCGCTCACCGGGGTAGGCGGCTTCATCGCGCCACGGCATCTCAAGGCCATCCGTGACACTGGCAACCGCCTCGTCGCTGCCGTCGACCCGAAGGATTCGGTAGGCATCCTCGACCAGTTCACCTTCGACGTCCGGTTCTTCACCGAGTTCGAACGCTTCGACCGCTACCTCGAGAAGCTTCGCCGCGGTCCGGAGGAGGGGCGCGTCCACTACCTGTCGGTTTGTACGCGCTGTTTCAACCCCGTACTCGACGGGTGCCGGAGGGTGACGCAAGCTC
>CALFEQ010000051.1 GCA_937949945.1 uncultured Myxococcales bacterium | reverse complement strand
CAACTCTCCTGTCGCGCCGTGATGGAGCGAAATCCAGGCTCAGTCCTCAGCGTGGCCTGCCTGCGGACGACATCGCGCTCACAGGGGCATGGACTTCACGACGAGCTTCATCTGGCCATTCGGGGCCATCGGCTTCCTTCGGGCCAACCGTCCGCTTCGCTCGCGGGCATTCCTCCTGCGGCGGTCGCTCCTTTGGAGGCGGGCTTCCGGGTGTCAGGGTGAGCTCACGAGGTGGACTGAGCAGAGGACTGATCGGAGGCCCCCTACAGGCTCCAGTACCGAATCCCCCGCGTCATCTTCGACGCGTCGAACACGCTCTTCACGTCGACGAAGACGCCCCCGTCGCGCAGCGGCGCGGTCAGGCGCTCGGGCCCCATCTCGGCGTAGGCCTTGTGCGCGACGGCGAAGACGATGCCGTCGAGCGCGCGGAGCTCCTCGAACGAGCAGAGCTGGATGCCGTACTCGTGCTGGGCGTCCTTCGGGCTCGCGAGCGGATCGTGGACGAGCGCGTTGATGCCGTACTCGCGGAGCTCGGTCACGATGTCGGGCACCTTGCTGTTGCGGATGTCGTTGACGTCCTCCTTGAAGGAGAGACCGAGGATGCCGACGCGCGCGCCCTTCACCGGGATGTCGGCGTTGACGAGGAGCTTGACCAGGCGCTGGGCGACGTAGCGGCCCATGTTGTCGTTGATGCGCCGGCCCGCGAGGATGACCTCGGGCTGGTAGCCGAGCTGCTGCGCCTTCATCGTGAGGTAGTACGGGTCGACGCCGATGCAGTGGCCGCCGACGAGCCCGGGGCGGAACTTGAGGAAGTTCCACTTCGTCCCCGCGGCCTCGAGGACGTCCATCGTGCGGACGCCCATCCGGTCGAAGATGATCGCGAGCTCGTTCATGAGCGCGATGTTCAGATCGCGCTGCGTGTTCTCGATGACCTTGGCGGCCTCGGCCACCTTGATCGACGGAGCGCGGTGGACGCCCGCGTCGACGATCGCGGCGTACGCGTTCGCGACGCGCTCGAGGGTCTCGGCGTCCTCGCCGGACACGACCTTCACGATGCGCTCGAGCGTGTGCTCCTTGTCGCCGGGGTTGATGCGCTCGGGCGAGTAGCCGAGCTTGAAGTCCTTGCCCTGTACGAGCCCGGACTCCTTCGCGAGCACGGGGCCGCAGATCTCCTCGGTCACGCCCGGGTACACCGTCGACTCGTAGACGACGACCGCGCCCTTCTCGAGGACCTTGCCCACGGTCTTGCTCGCGGCGATCACGGGTCCGAGATCGGGCATGTGGTTGATGTCCACGGGCGTGGGCACGGCGACGACGAAGAAGGTGGTGCCTTTGAGGTCGGCCGGGTCGCTCGTGAACTTCAGCGTCGAGGACTTGAGCTCCTGTTCGGAGACCTCGTGGTTGCGGTCGTAGCCGCGGGCGAGCTCCTTGACCTTCTCTTCGTGGATGTCGAAGCCCACCGTCCCGGGGAACTTCCTCGCGAAGGCGAGCGCAACGGGGAGCCCGACGTACCCGAGACCGATGACCGCAATCTTCTCCATCGCGGGGCGGTTCTAGCACGGCGCCCCGGCGCGGTCGCCGAGTTCTCGCCGTCAGCCCGGAGGCGAGGTCGAAAGGCCGAGGATTTCGCGAGGCCCGTCGCGGAGGAGCCGCTCGGCTTCTCTCGTGCCGACCCGCCGTTCGAGTGCCGCGATCGCCTCCGCGACGACGGGGACGTCGGCCGGGCGGTGCACGTCCGAGCAAGCGGCCTCGTACGCCTCTTCGTCGAGCAGCTTCTCGGCGGCGCGTCGCGGTGCACGCCCGTACTTGCCGACGAGCGAGCAGACGTCGAGGAGGAGGCAGGCGCCGGCGTCGAGCAGCGGATCGAGACAGGTGTCGTCCTTCCACACGGGCTGGTAACGCTCGGGGTGGGCGAGGACCGGGCGGAGCCCTGCGCGCCCGAGGTCGAAGAAGCGATGCTGGAGCTGCGGCGGGAACCCGTTCGGGCTCAGCTCGACGAGCACGCCGCGCTTCGGCCGGCGGCCGTGCGGCGCGCCGCCGTCGTCCGAGAGAAAGGGGTAGGGCAGACCCTCGCCATGGATGAGCCGGCCGAAGACGACGTCGTCGAGGAAGTGCTCGCTCGACAGGTGCACCTCGGGCAGGTCGAGTCGGCCTTCGAAGAGCGGGCGCATCGCGTCGTAGGCGCGCTCGAGAGCGGCCTTGTCGTTGTCGAACATGCCCGGGCGCATGTGCGGGGTGGCGATCACGCGATCGAAGCCGGCCTCGCGGAGCCCTCGGAGGATCGCGACCCCCTCCTCCGGCGTCCTCGCGCCATCGTCGATCTGCGCGAGAAAGTGGCAATGCAAGTCGATGAAGCCCCGCACCCGGAAACCTCGTCACGTCGATACACCCGGAAGACGTCCCCTGCCAGGTCCCATGATGATAAGCTCGGGACGCGATGGCGTCGGTGAACCCGCACACGCGCGAGCTGGTCTTCAAGCTCGTGTTCTACGGGCCGGGCCTGGGCGGCAAGACGACAACCCTCCAGTACATCCACGCGGCGACGAAGCCGGAGCACCGCGGGAAGATGGTGTCCCTCGCGACGCCGACGGACCGGACCCTCTACTTCGACTTCTTGCCGATTCGCGTGCCGCGCGTGCGCGGCATGGCCGTGCGTCTCCAGCTCTTCACGGTTCCCGGGCAGGTCTATTACGCGGCGACGCGGAAGCTGGTGCTCTCCGGCGCCGATGGTATCGTGTTCGTCGCCGACTCCCAGAGCGGGCGCGTCGAGGTGAACCAGGAGTCGCTCGACGACCTGCACTCGAACCTCGCCGAGCACAATCGTTCGCTCGAGGAGATCCCGCACACGTTCCACTGGAACAAGCGCGATCTCAGCGACGTCTTGTCGATCGAGGAGCTCGACCGTCGCTTCAACCAGTACGGCGCGCCCTCGCTCGGCACGGTCGCCACGAAGGGTGAGGGGGTCTTCGAGGGGCTCGAGCGGATCACGCGCCTCGTGCTCAAGGCGTACGAGCGCGATCCGAAGGTCCGCATCGAGGCCACGAACGATCTCAAGGACACCCCGAGCGAGCCGCGGCTGTCGGAGGACGGGATCGCCCAGGCCCTCCGTCAGATGGAGTCGCCGACGCACGACCCGCCGACGAAGATCTCGCAGGCCATCCCCGAGGTGAGCGCCGTGCGCCCTGCAACTGTGAGCTCCGAGCCGAAGCCCGAATCGAAACCCGAGTCGAAACCCGCGCCGGCGCCGCAGCCGAAGGACTCGGGCGCCTGGGTGCGATTCAATCCCGAGCCGGGGGGTCTTCCCGCGACGGTCGGCGCCGTTTCGAGCGTGGCGGAGGCGAGCGTGAGCGCGTCCGCGGCGCCTGCGGAGCCCGCGCCCGCCGAGCCTGCGCCCGCGCCCGCCGCTCCGGACGGAAGCATGCCGGTGTTCTCACTCGCCGAGCTCTGGCCGGAGTCGGAGCGTGAGCGTGTGCGGCAGGCCGAGCAGATGCTCGCGGCGCGCGACGCGGTGAACGCGATCCTCGCGTGCGACGTGCTCGTCACGCGCGTCCTCGCGTCCGCGGCCGGTCTCGTGGGCACGCTCGACGCCCCACGCGATCCGGCGCTCGTCGCGCTCCTCCTTGGCCTCGACGGTGCGCGGTACCTGCAGTTCCGCTCGCTCGTCCGCGCGGCTCGCCATCGCGAGTCGGTCACGCTCCGCGACGCGTACGACTGCTTCACGTTCTCCGTCGAAGCCCGCCGCGCGCGCGAAGCGCTCCGCCGCTAGCCTTGCTCCGAGCCCCGAGCCTCGGGCCTCGGGTCACCCGGACGGAGGACCGAGGACCGACGACTGCCTCAGCTCGGGAGGCCAGTTCTTCGCGACCTCCTGCACGAGGCGCTCCGCTGCCGCCCGATCGGGCGCGACGGTGACGAAGGCGCGCGCCAGCGCGAGCAAGACATCGCCGCCGCCGGTCGTGGGGTAGCTCGCTTGCCGGAGGCGAGCCTCGAGGAGGGCGGTCGCGATGCGCCGCGCCTCTCCGTGCGACTTGGCGAGCGCGCGAGCCGCCGCGACCCGCAAGCTGCCTCGCTGGGCGCGGTCGAGGATGATCGCGAGGCGCCTCGGCGTGTGCTCGTCGGAGATCCCGAGCTGCGCGAGCGCGCCCATCGCGGCGACCGCGACGTCCTCGGACGGATGCTCGACGAGCCCGAGGACGATGGCGCGCGAGCGCTCGCGCCAGAGCGAAGGGAGCGCAGCGACCGCGGCGCGCGCGAGCCTCGGCTCGGTCGAGCGCGCGTAGCGAGCGACGATCGCGCCGAGCGCGTCGTCGTGCACCTCGGGGAGCGCGGCGAGGAGGTCTTCCGCGATCTCGATCGCGCCCGGCGCCACGAGCCGATCGGCGAGCCGCTCGAGGCCGCCGCGGAGGATCGGGAGCGCGGCCGTGCCGATGGCCTCGAGCCCGCGGATGAAGCGCGTGCGTGCCTCCGGCTCGCCGCACCGCACACGGGCCGAGTAGAGCGCGTGCGCGCCGAAGGCGCCCGCGGCGACGAGCAGACGGATGCCGGTCTGGTCGCCGGTGGTGAGGACGCGATGGGCGACGGGCGCGAGCACGCTGGGACCGCGGATCACGCGCAAGAGGGCCCGCGACGCCGCCGCGCGCGAACCCGGGAGCTCGGGCCCCTCGGTCGCGAGGATGTCGAGGGTGCTCGCCAGACGCCAGAGCGTCTCGACCTGCATGGTTTCGACGAGCGTGTGGATGGCGGCCTCGAGGGGCTGGACGAGCTCGGCGAACGCTCGCGGATCCGTCGTGTTCACCAGGCGACGCATGAACGCGCTCGGATCCGTCATGAGCTCGGACGTCCTCGACGAGTCCGGGCGATCGAGCTCGATGTGCGCGTACCTCCCGCCGGGGATCAGCCAGCCGTCGTCGATGCCCGACGGCGCCGGCGACGAGAACGGCTGCGGCGTCGATCGCGGCGGGTTCACCGGCAGCGACGGGACGACGACGCGCTGGAACTGGCCGCTCAGCGAGACCGGCGGCTTGTCGAGCAGGTCGCGGAGCGCCGCGCGGAGATCGCGCATCGTCGGGAAGCGATGCGCGCGGTCCTTCGCGAGCGCCCGCATGATGATGGCCTCGAGGCGCGGATCGACGCCCCGCACGCGGCTCGAAGGAGGCTCCGGCGCCTGGCGGAGGTGGGCCGCGACGATGCTCCCGACGTCGTCACCCGTGAACGGGACGTCGCCCGTGACGAGCTCGTACATCACCACGCCGACCGAGTAGACGTCGCTCCGAGCGTCGAGCTCGAGCGACTGGCACTGCTCGGGAGACATGTACTCGGGCGTGCCTTGGAACCTCCGCGGCCCGGTGTCCGTACCGAGGTGAGGGGCCTGCGCGATGCCGAAGTCGCAGACCTTCACGACCTCCATCGGATCGCCTTCGTCGTCGGAGCCCTGGACGATGACGAGGTTCTCGGGCTTGACGTCCTTGTGGATGACGTTGCGCGCATGCGCGTGGGCGAGGGCGGCGCACACCTGGGACACGATGCGCACGACGCGCTCGGTGCCGAAGCGCCCTTCGCGCTCGAGGATCGTCCTCAGGCCGACGCCGTCGAGGTACTCCATCACGAGGTAGAGGAGTCCGTCCGGCTCCTGACCGAAGTCGAGGACGCGCGTGATGTTCGGGTGATCGAGACGGCTCGCGGCGAGCGCCTCGGCGTGGAAGCGACGCCCGAAGTCGACGTCGGCTTGCCATGCCTCGTGCAGCACCTTCACCGCGACGGGCATCCTGAGCTCGCGGTGCTGCGCACGGTAGACGGCGCCGACGCCGCCGCCGCCGATGAACGACTCGATCTGGAGCTTGCCGTTGGCGAGCGCCCTGCCGACGAGGTCGCGGCGCCGGCTCGGGACTTCTCCGCCGAGGTCGGCGGTGTGTCGCTCCGTGAGCTCGTGGCTCGTCTCGTGACGTGCTCGGAGCGCGGTCGGGCGCTTCGGCGCGGCACGGATCGCGGCGGCGGACTCCTGCTTCCAGAGTCGGAGCCGGAGGGGGAATCCTTCATGCGTCGGCGGCCCGACCGGCTCCGCGAGCAGCCGCAGCGGCTCCGCCGAGTCGGGGGAGTACACCTCGAGCGCGTGTGGTGACCGATCGACCGGCGGCACCAACAGCGGAACGAATGCCACCTGCTCCGCGAGCGCGACCCCCTGCAAAAAGTCCCGCGCTCCCTCGTCGGCGAGGTCCGCGACGAGGATCGGGAGCGAGCCGTTGAACGCGTGGGACGCCACGGAAGGAGAAGAGGGTATGGGGGAGGAGACGGGAGTTCAACGTCGCGCTCGAGACGCCCGGGCGCGCCCGAGCGCGGATGGTACCGCGTTCCAAAGCTTCCGTCGCGAGCGCTCTTCCTTCGGCGACCGCCGGCGCTATCCTCTTCGTCATGGCGCGCTCGGTGGGGACGCGGACGATGGATGGCGCGTCGTTCCTGCGCTGCATGGTCGTGGCGCTCTCGCCCGAGCAAGAAGAGGCGTGCCGTCGCGCCATCCTCCCCGTCGAGATCATCCGCGCCGAGGACGTCCGGCAGGCTTGCGCGTCGATGTCCACGGTCCTGCCGCTCGTCGTCGTGGTCGACGAGGGGATATCGGACGCCGACCGAGCGAGCCTGTCCGAGATGGCCACCGCCTGCGGCGCGGAGATCGTGACCGCCGGGCGGATCGACTTCGGCAAGGAGTTCGCCGCGCGGCTGCTCGACGCGGTGCGCGTCGCCGAGCTCCGTCGGCTCGGCATGAAGGGATGAGGGCTAGGCTCCGGGCTCCAGGCTCCGGGCTCCAGTTTCAGAAGATCTCTCGAATGCGCTTCAGCACGCTGCCGCGCGAGTAGAGCGCGCGGACGAGGCGCATCTGCCAGCGGTAGGCCTTGCCGGAGTAGGGGAACCACGTCGGATCCGCCGCCGGCTCCGGCAGCCGGCCGATGAAGACGTGGCGCACTTCGGCCATGTCGCGCAGCGCGTCGTCCCCGTGCACGCGGCCGAATCCGCTCTGCTTCATCCCTCCGAAGGGCGCCTCGGCGACGGCGTAGTTCGACAAGACGTCGTTCACGAGGACGCTCCCCGCCTGGATGCGCTGCGCGAGCCGCTTGCCCTTCTCGCGGTCCTTCGTGAACACGTACGCGTTGAGGCCGAGGTGCGAGTCGTTGGCGAGGCGCACCGCCTCGTCCTCGGACGAGACCTTCATGATCGGGACGATCGGTCCGAAGATCTCCTCCTTCATCACGCTCATCGTGTGATTGCAGTCGGCGAGCACCGTCGGCTCGAAGAACTGGCCGGGGCCCTGACCGCGTTTGCCGCCGATCACGAGGCGCGCGCCCTTCGCGAGCGCGTCGGCGATGTGCCGCTCGGCGACCTCGATCTGCTTCGGGAAGATGATCGCGCCGACGTCGACCTCCGCGGTCGTGGGATCGCCCTGACGGAGCTTCTGCGTGCGCTCGCGGACGCGCTCGACCAGCTGGTCGTAGACGGCCTCGTGCGCATAGACGCGCTCGACGGCGATGCAGGCCTGCCCGGCGTTGAGGAAGCCTCCGTACACGATCGCGTTGGCGGTTCGATCGACGTCGCAGTCCGCGCACGCGACGAGCGGCGCCTTGCCTCCGAGCTCCATCACGCACGGCACGAGGTTCGCTCCGCAGGCGGCGGCCACCCGCCGGCCCGTCTCGACGCCGCCGGTGAAGACGAGCTTCTGGATGCCGCTCTCGATGAGCGCCTGGCCGACGTCGCCGTGACCGTGGACGACGCCGAAGAGGTCCTCCGGGAGCCCGGTCGCGTCGAAGACCTCCTTCGCCTTCTGGGCGGTGAGCGGCGTGACCTCGCTCGGCTTCAGGACCGCGGCGCTGCCGGTGACGAGCGCCGCGAAGACGTCGACCATCGGGATGACGAAGGGGAAGTTCCAGGGCGAGATGATGCCGATGACGCCGCGCGGGAGGTACTGGACCACGCTCTTCTTGTGCTTGAACAGGTGCAGCCCGAGCTCCCTGTCGGCGAGGATCCGCGGCGCGTTCCTGCAGTAGTAGGTCAGGTGATCGACGGCGATGACGAGCTCGTTGAGGGCGTCGGTGCGCGGCTTGCCGCACTCGCGGCTCACGACGTCGACGACCTCGTCGGCGCGCTCCACGAGCGCGTCGCGGAGACGGAGGAGCCGCGTGCAACGCTCCTCGACGGGGAGCACGCCCCACGCCTGCTGCGCCTTGCGCGCGCGCGCGACGGTTTCGAGCACGTGCTCCCGCGTCGCGATGGGCACCTCGCCGAGCAGCTTCCCGCTCGCGGGCTCCCAGCTCTCGAGTGTCCGATGCGCCGACTCGCCGTTGGCCGAGGTGTCGATCCGGTGGAGCACGCCCATGACGGCACAGTACGCCCCTACGCACCGCGAGAGAAGGCGCGTGGTGCCGGCGCGGACGGCCGCCGCAACGACGTTCAGCCGGTGCCGCGCTCGATGAGCTCGATCTTGTAGCCGTTCGGGTCTTCGACGAAGGCGATGACGGTCGTGCCGTGCTTCATCGGGCCGGGCTCCCGCACGACCTTGTAGCCGAGCGAACGGATCCGCTCGCAGGTCGCCTTGATGTCGTCGGTGCCGATCGCGATGTGCCCGAACGCGTCGCCGAGCGTGTACTCGCTGCGGCCCCAGTTGTACGTGAGCTCGATGACGGTGTGCGAATCCTCGTCGCCGTAGCCGAGGAAGCAGAGCGTGAACTTGCCGTCGGGGTACTCCTTCTCACGGAGGACCTTCATGCCGAGCGCCTCGGTGTAGAACTTCTTCGAGGCCTCGAGGTCACCGACGCGGATCATCGTGTGGAGCAAGCGCATGGCGGGTTCCTTTCGGGGACGAGCCTAGTACGCGCACGCTCGGGTGGGGGCAACTCGAGGGGGTCGCGATGTGGCACGCGGTCTCTCGTGCTCGCTCGCGTCCTCGTTCTCGACCGAGTACGAGCACGAGCAGGAGCACGAGCCTCCCATCATCTCCCCGTCCCGCGGGACGAGAGCCCGGGCCACGCGAGGAACGCGAGCGTGGTGGGCACGACCGCGACGCCGAGGCCGACGAGCGCGGCGGTGTAGCCGTGCGTGCGATCGATCGTCCAGCCGACGAGCGGGCCTGCGACGACGTGCGCGAGCGACTGCGCCGCGGCCGTCATCCCGCCCGCGCTCGACGTCCGGTGGACGGGGACGCGCGAGAGCATGTCGGCGGTGACGAGCGCGTAGAGGCCGCCGCCGCCGCACGCCGACGCGGCGCAGAGGGCGATTGCCATCGCGGGCGACGTCGCGAGCGGGGCGAGCGCGAGCGATGCCGCGAGGAGCATGCTCACGAGGAACAGGTCCAGGCGCGTCTCGCCGAGCGGCCTCCGGTGCGCGCCGGCGCTCGCGATCCAGCCGAAGCCGACGGCGCCGAGGTCGAAGAGCAGCGGGGCGGCCACGAGGTAGTTGCCGACGTCCTCCTTCGGGACATGCCAGCTCTCGACCAGGTACTTCGACGTCCAGTTCAAGACGAACATGAGGGCCGGCGCGGAGCCGACGATGGCGACGATCGCGCGAAGGACGGGCGGGCTCGTCACGACGGCGAGCCAGTCGGAGCGACCAGGCCGGACCGTTCGTGTCGGGACGGGAGGATCCTCTTCGTGCTCCCGTGCAGCGTCGCCCGCGCGCCGGGTGACCCACAGCCAGGCCGGAATCCAGAGCGTCCCGATGAGCGCCGTGCCCACGAAGGCGACCCGGAAGCCGTACGCCGCATCGAGCCGGACCGCGAGCTTGGCGGCGACGACGGCGCCGATCGAGCTGCCGGTGAAGAGGAGCCCGAACGCGAGCGGGCGGCGTGCGCCCGGCAGCGCCTTGCGGATCGCCTGCGCCGCCGCTGGGAAGGACGGGGCCTCGGCCATCCCGAGGAGGATGCGGAGCGCGAAGAGGACCGCGAACGATCCCGCGAGCGCGTGCGCCCCCGCGACCGCCGACCACACGACGACCGCCGCCGCGAAGCCACGACGCGCGCCGAGCCGGTCCACGACGATGCCCGCGAGCGGGGCGCCGACGAGGTACGCCATCGAGAACGCGCTCAAGAGCCATCCGTATCGGGCGTTGTCGATCGCGAGCGCCTTCGTCACCGAGGGCGCGATCGCCGCGAGCGTCTGCCGGTCGACGTAGCTCACGCTCATCCCGAGCGTGGCCATGAGCGCGACCCCCCACGCCGCGCCCTCGGCTCGCGGGATCGACCGAGCGCTCGATCGTTCAACGTGCTCGGCATTTTCCGTGGTTGGAGCCGCCTCCGGAGCGAGCGCGCCGAGCGGAGCGGGGGAGCGACGCTTCATCGGGCGAGGCTTATGGCACTCGGCGGCCCCGACCGGAAGCCGGGCGGCATGGCGCGTGTCTCCCCATGCAGGCGCCGAGCCTGGCCGGTGAGGAGCGCGTCTCCACGCCGTCCCCCGGCTCAGCTTTGGGATGGAAGGGTCGTTCTGCTGTAATCTTGGTTACGTGGCGGGCGTCCTTCGTTCGGACGGCGACGCGGTGGACGAGCCGTCCGACTTCGGCTCGTTGCGGCCAGGTACGCGCCTCGGTCGGTACGAGCTGCTCGTCCCCATTGCGCGCGGAGGCATGGCGCGTGTCTGGGCGGCGCGCCTGCACGGACAGCGCGGCTTCCAGAAGCTCGTCGCGATCAAGACGATCCTCCCGCATCTCGCCGACGAGCCCGAGTTCGAGCGCATGTTCCTCGACGAGGCGCGCATCGCCTCGGGCGTCCATCACCCGAACGTCTGCGAGATCTACGAGCTCGGCGAGGAGAGGCGCGTGCTCTACCTCGCGATGGAGTGGGTGAACGGCGACTCGCTCGCGCGCGTGATTCGCCCCCAGAAGAAGAGCGAGCCGCTCGACCCGCGGGTGGTCGCGCGCATCATCGCGGACGCATGCGCCGGGGTCCACGCGGCGCACGAGCTGACGGACGAGGACGGCCGGAAGCTCGACGTCGTGCATCGCGATCTGTCCCCGCACAACATCCTCTTGTCGCTCGACGGCGTCGCGAAGGTCTGCGACTTCGGCGTGGCGAAGGCCCTCGGGCAGCTCCACGAGCAGACGAGCGCCGGGCAGCTCAAAGGGAAGGTGAGCTACATGTCCCCGGAGCAGGTCACCGGGGGCAAGATCGATCGGCGGAGCGACGTCTTCTCTCTCGGGTGCGTGCTCTACGAAGCGACGACGGGCATGCGCCCGTTCCGCGGCGAGCACGATCACCAGATCATGAACGCGATCCTCAACGCCGAGCTCGAGCCGCCGACGAGCATCATCCGCGGCTATCCGGCCGAGCTCGAGCGCATCGTGCTCCGCGCGCTCGCGCACGAGCCGATCCTCCGGTACCCGACGGCGGAGCGCATGCGCTTCGCGCTCGAGGAGTTCCTCGCGAAAGGACACCTCGTGACGCAGTCCCACGTCGCGCAAGCGGTGCGCGCGCGCATCGCCGAGCACGTCGAGCGGCGCAAGGAGCGCATCAAGCAGGCGCAGTCGATGGCCGCGGAGAGCGCGTGGGAGCCCGCCCGCGCGCCCCCGTCGCGCGACACGCCCGATCACCGGTCGGGCGTGAAGCCCTCGAGCCAGCTGCGTGCCGCGTCCGAGCCTCCGCCGGCGAGCGGGCGATTGGTCTTCACGCCACGCGCATCGGTTCGGCCGCCCGCAGCGGCGCCCGCGTCCGTCGGCATCGCCTCGGCCCCCGAGGTCGTCGAGAGCGACGCCACCATGCACGGCCATGCCCTCTCGTCGACCGCACCGACGATCCCGCAGGCGCCCGGCGCGCTCGCCGTCGCCGGTGAAGCGCAGCCGTCCGCGCCCGAGCCGCCGCGGCCCGTCGCCGGCCGGACCTTCACGCTCCCTCTGTCGGGCCCCGGCGCCATCGTCTCGCCCTTCGCGGACCCGCGCCGCTCGAACCCGGTCGCCGTGACCGCCGCGCAGGCCGCGGCGCCGCAGAACGCGCACGTGCCGCCCTCGATGGCCCCGCCGAGCAGCCCGAGCGGCAGCGTGGCCGCCCACGACGAGGCGGGCGAGCAACCCGCCAGCGCAGGACACTACGCGGTCGCGGCGCTCGTCGGCGTGCTCGTCGCCGTGCTCATCGGCGGCGGGTTCTACTTGTGGCGGGCGCGTACGGCTCAGCTTTCTTCGCCGCCGGCCGTCGCGGCGAGCGCGCCGGCCGCCGAGCCCTCCGCTCCCGCGGCGAGCGCGCCGTCGTCGGCGGCGACGGCGGGGGAGGCGAATGCGCGGATCACGCTCGTCGTGGATCCTCCCGACGCGGTGATCACCGTGGACGGGCACGAGCTTCCGGGCGGCGAGCGTGCCGTCGCGCGGCCCCCCGCGGGGAAGGTCGTGACGCTGGTGGCGCACGCGAAGGGCTACGAGGACAAGAGCGTCGTCGTCGACTTCTTCACGGCGAGCCCGCTCGAGATCAAGATGAAGCCTGTCTCCGACGCCAAGGCCCCCGCCGCCGCCGCGGACGCGGGGGCGCAGGCCACCGCCTCCTCGAAGCCTGCGCCGAAGCGCCCGAAGGAGAAGGAAGAGGACCCGATGGTGCTGCCCGACAACCCGTACTGAGTCGGGCGCCGCCGGGAGCTCCCCGACGGATGCGCCAAGGTTGGTAAAAAGAGCGGCGTTCGCTCTATTCTCAGGGCATGGCCGGATGGGCGCCGCCCGTTGTCGAACGTGCGCTCGCTGCTCTCGTGGTGCTCGCGGTCACGTCGGCCGCTCACCCCGCACGCGCTGAAGAAAAGACCGTGGATTCCGCCGCGGAGGCGCGCCAGCAGTACCAGGACGGTACGAAGGCGTTCGCCGCCAAGCGTTACTCGGAGGCGGCGCTGCACTTCGAAGCCGCCGCGTCCTTCAAGCCGAACGCCGTCGCGCTCTACACGGCGGGCCTCGCGTGGGACCTGGCTTCCCGCCCGGAGCGCGCAGCCGATGCGTACGCGCGTTCGCTCGAGGTGCCGGGGCTCGACGCGAAGCAGACCGCCATCGCGAAGGAGCGCGTCGCCGCGCTGGAGAAGAGCCTCGGCACCGTCGTCGTGACCTCGCCCGAGCCGGGGTGGAAGGTGCAGCTCGACGCGCTCACCGAGGTTCCGACCCCCGCTCGGCTCCACGCCGCTCCCGGCGTCCACACGCTGACGATCCGCGCCCCCGACAAGCCGATCGAGCGCCGCGACGTGACGCTCGAGGCGGGCAAGGTCGTGAACGTCGAGCTCAAGGACGAGCCGAAGCCCGAGCCGAAGGTCGAGGCCGATCCCGAGCCCGAACCCGCTCCTCCGCCCGAGCCGGTGCCCGCGCGCCTGCGCGAGCGGCCGTTCTGGACGACGACGAAGGTCATCGGCGTCGGCATCGGCGGCGTCGGCCTCGCCGCGCTCGGGGCCTCGGCGATCCTCGGGACGAGCGCTCTCGGCGCCAAGGAGGCGTACGACGCGGCGCCTTCGCGCGCCGGTTACGACCACGCGTCGTCGCTCGAGACGTGGACGAACATCGCGCTCATCAGCGGCGCGGTGCTCGTGGCCGGCGGTGTCGCGCTCGTTCTGCTCCCGATCGACAAGGACAAGCCGGAGGCTCAGGTGACGGTGGGGGCCGCTCCAGGCGGGTTCGTCGTCCGAGGGACTTACTGAAGATGAGGCGACGAGGTCGCTTCGCGCTCGGCTCGATCGCAGGCGGCCTTCTGGCCCTCGCCGCGAGCTGCGCGCTCGATCTCGACGAGTCGCGGATCGACGCAGCCGCGGACGGCGGATTCCAACCGGACCGGGGCGGAGGCGGCGGCGAGCCGAGCGACGGCGGGGTCGACACGGGCATCCCCGTCGGGCCGGACGCGACGGCGTGCACGAGCGACGAGCCGTGCGTGACGACGCACGGCTGCTTGAAGGGCCGGTGCGATCTCTCCCGCAAGCGGTGCGTCTACGACGTCTGCAAGAGCGCGGCGTGCAGCGCGGCCGTCTGCGACAAGGAGAAGGCCACGTGCGGGCCGGCGACGCCGTACAAGTACAAGGTCTCGCAGTTCGCCATCGGCCAGCAGGTCGCCTGCTCGTCGGGCCGCTGCGCGGCCGCGGTGCATCCCTGGCTCTTCGTCACGACGCCGACCGGTCTCGTCGCGTTCGACGTGTCGAACCCGACGAACCCCACGCCGCCCCAGGTGCCCGTCGTCGGCCTCGGCTTCGTCCCCACCCAGATCGTGCAGAGCGGCAGCCGCGTGTGGCTCGTCGGGGCGCCGAGCGGACCCGGCCCGAGCCGCGTGCCGCTCGCGTGGATCGACGCGCCGGTGGATCCGTTCACGCCGACGATCACGGCGCACACGGTGCTCGCGACGTACAACCGTCCGGCCGAGCAAATCCTCCTGTTCCCGCGCGGCGGGGACTCCGCGCTCTTCGTCGGTCCCGCCGCCGCGCAGCACCCGGCGGCCATCGTGGACCTGCCCCTCGTCGAGCCGGTGTCACTCACCGCGACGCCGCTCCAGTTCGCCGAGAACACCGCGCCGAGCGCGGTCTCGGGGAAGCGGCTGCTCATGACGGGCGTCGTCACCCAAATCGCGATGTTCGATTTCATCGACAACGCCGGCGGGCCGATGCCCACGACCGAGCCCGTCGCCGCGTTCACGGACGCCGGAGCGGTCAGCGTGGCGCGGAGCTTCGCCCAGAGCGCCGACGGCGCGATCTTCTGGGCGACCGGCGTGCATCATCAGGTCGGCGAGGCGGTGCTCACGCGGGCCGTTCGTGGGTGGTTCGTCGTCGCCAACGAGACGGCGCCGCTCGACGCGAGCCTCGGCGTCGACGTCGAGACGTACGCGACCCCGATCCCCGCGAACGCGAGCGTCGTCGGACCGACGGCGATGCTCGACGCCAACACGGCGATGGTCGCGACGATGTCGCGCGACAACGGCGAGCAGACGGCGGTGCAGTTCGTCACGCGCCAGCCGCTCGCCGTGGTCAAAGAGGGGGACGCACCTCGGCGTCACGTGTTGCCGGTGCCCATCGCTGCGTTCGTCACGGCGACGGCGAGCAACGGGATCGGCTACCTCGTCGCGAACGATCAGCCGGGCCCGCCGGCGAGCGCGACGGTCTACGTGTTCGATCCCGCGTGCGCGCTGCAGTGAGCGCTCGGCGCGACGGGAGCGTCAGCAGACCGCGCCCGACGGGATGCAGAGCATCTGGCCCCAGCAGTTCTGGCAGCTCCTGCCAGGACCGCAGCCGCCGCCGCACCCGCGCTCGCAGTCGTACCCGACGGTGCAGCCCCTCTCGTCCTCGAGCACCCGGATCTCGCCGTCGCCGCAGAAGCCCGGCGCCGGCGGGTGGATGGTCGGGCACTCGTTCGCCGGCGGGACGATGTCGACGGTGAACGTGAAGGTCTTGATCGGCTCGACCTCCCACGAGCGCTTGTACTGCATCGTCACGGTGTGCGCGCCGACGAGAGGGAAGAAGCCCGACGTCTTCCAGCGGAACTGCTCGATGCCCCCGGAGCCGATCGCGCTGCCGTCCGGGATGAACGTGATCTCGACCGGATAACCGAAGCTGCGGTCCGTCGAGACGACCTCCCACGCGTAGCCGGTCGTGGGGTTCGATGGGAGCCTCACGAGGACGTCCTGTCCCTCCGTAACCGTCAGCGTCTTGCCGTCGTCGTCTTCGGTGATGACGAGGCCGGCGGATTCGTTCATCGGGGCCTCGGCCACGGCCACGTCGTCGTCCTGGACCGAGGCGCAGGCGAGGGGAGAGAGGGCAAGAGCGATGGCGGCGAAGGCAAAGAGGGCAGAAGAGAGTCGCATGTGAAGGTCCACTCCGTCGTGATGTCAGGCCATGTCGGAGTGCATGCTACATGCCACGACTCGCTCGTCCCTCGAGCCCATAAAAATGGCCGAGTTTTCAAGGCCAGCCGTCGGCGGACCCGTGGTCGCCGGGCCCTTTCTGATGGATCGCGCACGGCGCACCTGAGGTCTACGGGACGCAGCGCCTCGCGTCTGCTACGAGGGGCACCGATGTTCCCGTCCGCGTTCCGACCGCCGCGCTGGTTGAGGAGCCCGCACGTGCAGACGATCGGCGCCGCCGTGCCCCTGTTCTCGCCGCCGCGCTCGCACGTCGTCGAGCACGAGGAGGATCTCCGGATCCCGATCGAGCATCGAGGCGAGCCCGGCTTCCTCCACGCGCGTGCGTGGTGGTCCGCGAGAGGCGCTCCGGCCGTGGTCGTGCTCCACGGCATCGCGGGGTCGAAGGAGTCGCATTGCTGCCGGCGCGCCGCCGTCGCGCTCCATCGGGCGGGCTACCACGTCGTGCGGCTCGACATGCGCGGCGCCGGCGAGAGCATCGTCGACGCGCCGTCGCTCTACCACGCGGGGCTCACGAGCGACCTCGATCGCGCCGTCCGTCACGTGGCGAACGATCCGCGCGTGTCCGGCGTGCTCGTGCTCGGCTTCTCGGGCGGGGGAAGCCACGCGCTGAAGCTCGCGGGTGAATGGGGAGACCGCCCGCCCCCGGGCGTCCTCGCGATCGCGACCATCTCCGCGCCGCTCGACTACACGCGGGTCGCGGCGCGCATGGATGGGCTCGCCTGCCTGCCGTACCGCTTCCACGTGCTCCGCGGGCTGCTCGACCGGGCGCGCGCGTTCGCCCTCCACCACCCGCGCCGTGCGCATTGGCGCCCGAAGGATCTCGACGCCATCAAGCGCTTCCGCGCCTTCGACGAGCGCATCATCGTGCCGATGCACGGCCTGCGCGACGTCGACACCTACTACGCAGAGTCGAGCTCGGGGCCCTGGCTGGGGAAGGTGACGGTGCCCACGCTCGTCCTCCACGCCGAGGACGACCCGATGGTCCCGATCGACACGGTCCGGCCCTGGCTCGACGGCGCCTCACGTGCCGTGCGCGTGCGGACGACGAAGCACGGCGGGCACCTCGGGTGGCTGTCCGGTCTCGACGAGTCGAGCTGGGTGAAGGGATGGGCGACCAGCGAGGCGCTGGCCTTCTTCTTCGAGCACGCGCCCGCGCCGTTCTGGGGCTCGATCGACGAGAATGCCCGAGCGACCGCCTGACCTCTTCTCCGAGACGGGCACGGAAGAGCGTGCGAAGCGCGACGGCTTCGCACGCTCCGTGCTCGTCTGCCGCGCTCACTCCGCGACGATCGTGTTCTCGAGACGACCGAGGCGATCGATCTCGAGCGCGACCACGTCGCCCGGACGGAGCCACTGGTCCTTCGTGATCTTCGATCCGTTGAGCTCGAGGAAGCAGCCGGTGCCGCAGGTGCCCGAGCCGATGACGTCGCCGGGGTACAGCGTGACGCCGTAGCTCGCGCGCTCGAGGATCTGCGCGAACGTCCACGTCATGTCCTTCACGTTGCCGCTCGAGACCTGCACGCCGTTGACGAACGCGCGCATGCCGAGGTCGAAGTGCGCGCCGACGTCCGTCTTGCGCGTGACGTCCTCGAGCTCGTCCATCGTGACGAGCCACGGGCCGAGGCCCGTCGCGAAATCCTTCCCCTTCGCCGGGCCGAGCGAGAGCTTCATCTCCTCCATCTGGAGCGCCCGCGCGGAGAAATCGTTCATGATCATCATCCCGAAGATGATCTCGTCCGCCTTCGCGGCCGGGACGTCGCGCGCCTCGCGCCCGACGACGATCGCCGCCTCGAGCTCGAAGTCGAGGCGCTCGAGGTGGCGGGGCTTCACGTGGACCGGGCCCGGGCCGACGACCGCCTGGTGGTTCGTGAAGTAGAAGACCGGGAACTGGTCGAACTCCGGGATCATGTCGAGCCCGCGGTTGCGCCGGGCGGTCTCGACGTGCTGGCGGAACGCGTAGCCGTCGCGCATCGACGGGGGCCGCGGGATCGGCGCGAGGAGCGTGACGTCGGCGAGCGCGACGGCCGTCGGGCCTCCGTTCCACGCGTCGGGGAGCTTCTTCTTCGCATGCGCGTCGAGCACCTCACGAGCGGCGTCGAGACCCTCGGTCCCGGCCTGGACCAGGCCGAGGACGCTCCGCCCGTCGATCGATCGGCCGAGGTGGCCGAGCGCGCGCTCGAGATCGACGATGGTGTCGAGCTTGTCTCCGACGAGGAGGCCGCTCCTGGCCTCGTTCCCCTGCCTGGCCTTGTACGTGACGAGCTTCATGGGCTGGCCATTAGTGCCGCTCTCGCGCCTCTGCCAGGATTTTTCCCGCGTGGCGCGCTTGCCGCGCCTATGCTGGGCAGGTGCTCCTGAGCTGGTTGCCGAAGGCCGCCTACGGGCTCGTCCACGAAGTGACGCGGCACATCCTGAAGCGCCCCGTCGTCTCGATCGCCGCCGTCGTCCGTACGCGCGACGGCGGCTTCGTCCTCGTCCGCCGCGCCGACACCGGGACGTGGTGTCTGCCGGGCGGGACGCTCGAGTGGGGCGAGACGCTCACGCGCGGCCTCGCGCGCGAGCTCGAAGAAGAGGCGGGAATCACCGAGCACCGGTTCGTTCGGATGCTCGGCGCGTGGTCCGATCCCGCGCGCGACCCACGGTTCCACGCCGTGACCATCGCCGTCGAGTGCGAAGCGTCTCCGCCGTCGAAGGCGCCGATGAACCCGCTCGAGATCCGCGAGGTGAAGGTGTTCGCGGAGGCCGATCTGCCGGAGCGGTTGGCGTTCGGGATGGAGGACATCGTGGCGGTCGCCCGGCGCGGGCCCCGCGAAGGCGTCCTCGAGTAGCGCGCGGAGCCGCCGAGCGCCGCCCGCGCCGCGATGGTAGGATGAGTGAGAATGAGACCGTTCGCGGGCATCCTCGCTGCGAGCACGCTCACGGCCATCGGCCTCGTCGTCGTCGGGTGCGATCTCGACCTCCAGCCGTTCGAGGAGTCGGACGGGGGGCCCGTGATCGTGCCGGGCGACGGCGGCGGCGGGCCGCAGGACGCGAGCCCGGTCGATGCGGGCGGTCCGCGAGACGCGGGCCTCGACGCGGAGACGGACGCCGGGGACGCCGGCACCGGCAGCACGCGCAAGCGCGTGTTCGTCACCTCGACCACGACGACGGGCGCGATCGGGACGCTGGGTGGCCTCGGCGCCATCGAAGCCGCCAACCAGCGGTGCCAGCAGCTCGCCGACGCGGCGAAGCTCGGAGGAAAGTTCGTCGCCTGGCTCTCGGTGACCGGAAACTCGGCGTTCGACCGGCTCGAGGACGTCGGGCCCTGGTACCTGGTCGACCAGAAGACGCTCGTCTTCGCGAGCAAGGACGTGATCAAGACGCTCGGACCGAACGTCCCGATCGAGTTCGACGAGACCGGCAAGCGCGTCGGGGATCCCGAGTCGGTCTGGACGGGGACGAACTCCAACGGTCAGGCCGTGAACGCCAACTGCAACAACTTCTTGCAACAGAATGCGGCGTTGAACGGGCTCATGGGCGAGGTCGACAAGACCGGCGCGGCCTGGACGCAGGTGCGGAACGTCGCCTGCAACCAGCAGCATCGTCTGTACTGCTTCGAGCAGTGACGCCGGCATCGGCGCAGGACGGGTGCGCCATTTCCGCCGAGGTCGCCTCGCGTGGCGCACGATCGCGCACGTCCGCCCGTGCGGACCGTAAGGCGTCGACCGTTCGAGCGTTGGTCGAGCGTGGAACTTCCGGGCCTCCTCGAACGTCCAGGAGGAGTGGGCGCCAGGGCGCCCTGCTTCACCCCGGAATCGATCATGCGACGTCCTTTCACCTCCCAGCGCCTGACGGAGCGGCTTTGTCGTCCCCCGCCGCCTTCGGAGCCGAGGGCCCCGGAGGAGGAAGATCCGCGTCTCGCCCCGACGAAGGGCCCGAGGCGCGCGGCGGCCGCTCCGCTGAAGTACGAGCCCACACGGCCCTCCAGCGGCGTCCATCGAGCCGTCGCCGTGGAGCCGGAGAGCTCGCCGCTTTCGAGCGATCCGTGTCCGACCTGCGGTCGGTTGGGGGTCGAACGACGGCTGGGTTCAGATCGTCGCAGCCCGTCGTCCGTAGGGGGACTTCCGGACGCCTGGTCGGCGGACCTGCCTCGAGGAGCAGAACGGATGGATCGAATCGGCGAATACCTCGTGCGGCGCCTCATCGGCGAAGGCGGCATGGGCAAGGTCTACGAGGCGGAGGAGCGCCTCTCGAAGCGCCGCGTCGCGCTGAAGGTGCTCCGGCCGGAGCTGACCCGGAACGAGGAAGGCCGCCGCCTGTTCCTCAACGAGATGCAGATCCTCGCGCACCTCGAGCACCCGAACCTCGTGCGCAGCCTCGCGTCGATGGAGACCGACGGCCAGCTCGTGATGGTGCTCGAGTACCTGCACGGGCGGACGCTGCGCCAGGAGCTGACGCGGCGCGGCTCGCTCCCGTGGCAGGAGGCCCTCGAGCACGTGGTCCGCATCGCGGAGGCGCTCACCGTTGCGCACGAGCAGGAGCCGCCGATCGTCCACCGCGATCTGAAGCCGGAGAACGTGATGCTCACGCTGAGCGAGGACGCCGGCGACGACGCGCCGCCGACCGGGCTCAAGGTGATGGACTTCGGCATCGCGAAGGTGCTCGAGGGCATGAACGCGACGAACACGGCGAGCATCGGCACGCTCCAGTACATGAGCCCCGAGCAGATCGACGCTCGCACGATCGACGCGCGCAGCGACCTCTACGCGCTCGGGCTCATCTTCTACGAGATGCTCGCCGGCGAGCCGCCGTTCTCTTCGCCGTCGCCGCGCGAGCTCTTGAACCTCCAGTGCACCGCCGAGCCGCCGCCGCTCGACGACGAGGTCCGCCGCGGTCTGCCTCGCGGCGTCGAGGAGGTGCTCTTCGCGATGCTCGAGAAGAAGCCGGAGAACCGTCCGGCATCGGCGCGCGAGGTCACCGAGCGCCTCGGCATCTTCCGTGCGGCCGTCTCGGGGGCGCCCTCGGCGCCGCGATCGCGCGGCGCGCGAGCGAAGAACGCGGAGGGCGCGAGCGTCACCGAGGCGCCGCGCTCCGCCGAGCCCTCGCGTGAGGAGCGAGCGCGGCCCGACGGCGGTGACACGAAGCCTTCCGCGCGCGACGGCGATCGCGCCGAGCGCGACGACGCGCGCGAGGAGCGTCCGCGCACGGACACCGTCGCCCTCGTCCATGGCGGCGCGGCCCGATCACGGGAGGTGCCGACCTGGCTCGCCATCGTCACGATCGTCGCGCTCTCGCTGGTCGCGGGGATGACGACGTATCTCGTCCGCCTGAAGACGGCGAGCGACGGGCTGCCGGCTGCGACCGCGACGGCGGACCTTCGCGGCGCGCCGGCGCGCGGAGTCGACGGATCGACGACACGCTGACGAGGAGGGGGCGTGGACGCGAAGAAGCGCCCCAGAGCCGGCGAGGAGCTCGATCCGATCGGCCGCGTCAGGCGGTTTTCGTGCTCGCTCGAGACGGGCTCGCCGGCCGAGCTGTGGTGCTTCGACGCCGCCGATCGCGCGATCGCGCAGCGGCTCGCGCGCTTCGGGGAGGCGGGCGCCTTCGGCTTCTCCGCGATGGGCGAGGACGACGAGGGCGTCTTCCTCCTCCGGCGCGTGCCGTCGAAGACCGTGGAAGGGCTCGCGAAGGGTGAACGCCTCGAGGGCATGACGGCCCTCGCGAAGATCCGGGATCTCGCGCGCGCGCTCGCTGCGTGCGAGAGGATGGCGGTCTTCCCGGGCCCGCTGCGTCCCTCCGAGATCGCCCTCGGGAGCCCGGGACGCGCCGACGCCTTCGTGCTCGGTGACGCCTACGTACGCGCGCTCGTCGGCGGCGCGCACGGCGCGTCCGGGGGCGCGACGTCCGCGCCGTCGCCGCGATGGACGCCGCCCGAGCAAGCCGCGGGCGCTCCGTGGGACAACGCCGCGAACCGCTGGGTGCTCGGCCTCGTGGCGTACCGGCTCATCGCGGGCGAGCATCCGTTCTCCGGGATCGGGCTGCGCGAAGCGATGGCGGCGGCTCGGTCCGCTCCGCCGCCGCCCTTCGACGAGGCGACGGCGCGCTCGCTCAAGCCCGGGATCCAGAGCTTCGTGCTCGCCATGCTCGATCCCGATCCGGCGAAGAGGCCTGCGAGCGCAGAGGCGATCGCGCGGCGCTGCGAGGAGCTCTTGCGCGACGCGCCGGTGCCGGTCGGCGCACCACGCACGCGAGCGACGGAGCCGTGCGCCGCCGAAGCGCCGAGCGCGAGACGCGAGCGCGCCGTCGCCGGCGATCGCGTCCCGCCTCCGGCGACGTCGCCTCTCCGGCGATGGGCGCTCGCTGCCGGACCGATCGCGCTCGGCCTCGCGGTCGCGGGCGCGGGGCTCGCCGCCTCGCGAGGATCGGATCCGGCCCCCGTCGCCTCGCAGCGTGCGCCGCTCTCGCAGCCGCCGCTCCAGAGGACGACCGCGGACGCATGCGCGCCGTGTCACGCGCGACAGGTCGCGGAGTGGCAGCGCTCGGTGATGGCACATTCGGCGAAGAGCCCGCTCTTCGGCGCGCTCGAGAGCCTGGTCGAGGAGCAGGTCGGGCGCGACGATCGCTGCCCGGGCGGCGCGGGCGTCCTCCGCAAGGCAGGCGCCGGTGCGTGCCGCGACGAGAGGACGGGGACCACGCTCACGGGAGCGGGCGGCGAGCACTGGTGCGTGAACTGCCACGCGCCCGCCGACAACCTCGGCTCCACGGTGCCCGCGTGGAACGCGACGTTCGCGGGAGCCGACGCGCGTCGGCCGCTCCGCGACGTCCTCTCGCAGCGAGCGATGGAGGGGATCTCCTGCGCCGTCTGCCACCAGACGATCGGCCCGGTGCACGCCGGGAGCGCGTACCAAGGCAACCCGACGTGGACGTCGCCCGTGACCGGCGCGCTCTTCCGCATGCGCCCGGAGGACGGCATCGGCGTCCGCGGGATCGGCAACAGCGGTTACTTGCTCGACGCGAGCGTGCTGCTCTCGCCGCGCCTCGGCCGCGGCGGTCCGGGCGACCCCATCGTCCATCGGCGCGTGCCCGAGGACGCCAAGCGCTACCTCGGGTCGAGCGAGTTCTGCGGCGCGTGCCACGACGTCCGCTTGTTCGGCACCGACGCGCTCGGCGTGCGCGAGCGCGGCGAGCACTTCAAGCGCCTGCGCAACGCGTACTCCGAGTGGAAGGCGTGGGCCGACGCCGAGCGCGCAGCCGGCCGCCGGCCCGCGACCTGCCAGGACTGTCACATGAGCCTGTACCCGGGCGTGTGCGTGCGCGACGACGGCGCCCGCGGAGGCGACGGCTGCCCGAACGGCTTCCGGTTCGAGGCCCGCCGGCCGGGCGAGAAGGCGCTCGGGATGGTGGCGTCGTCCTCGACGGAGCCGCGGCCGACGAGCTCGCACTGGTTCACGAGCGTGGATCTGCCGCTCTCGCCGGAGTTCCCAGACGCGTGGGCGAACGACGGCACGCTCGATCCGAGCGGCGTCCCCGTCGGGCTCGAGGCGCGGCGCGCGCTGCTCCTCCGGCACACGTTCCGATTCGCGATCGGCGAGGCCATGCGCGTCGGATCGCGCCTCGAGATCCCGATCGAGATCGAGAACGTCGGCGCAGGACATCGGGTCCCTGCCGGCTTCAGCCAGGAGCGCGAGATCTGGGTCGAGATGACCGTCCGCGACGGGCGCGGCGACGTGGTCTACGAGGTCGGCAAGATCACGAGCGACGACGAAGACCTGCGCGACAAGGTCTTTTTCCGCACGACGACGCGCGACGACGTCAAGGACGCGAAAGGCAGGCCGCTCGGCCTCTTCGGCGCCGACGTGATCGACGGCCCCGACGTCCCGACGTGGACGCCGAACCCGGCGTTCGGCGGGACGGTCTTCCGCGGCAAGGGCCTCGTCAACCTGCAGAACGGCTTCTTCCGCTGCGTGCGCTGCATCGGGATCATCGACGCCGAAGGGCGTTGCCAGCCCGGCCCGGGGCAGGGCAGGACGCGCGCCGATCGCTTCGACGACGGCGTCTACGACATCGACACGGGCGAGTGCCGCTCGAACCTCACGGGCACGAACGCGCTGTTCGAGACGTACTTCCCCGTCGGCGCGCTCGACGCGGAGCGAGGCGTCGCCAAGGCGCCCGACGCGATCCTCGATCGGCGGTCGGCACCTCCGGGCGTGACGCTCCGGTACACCTACGAGATCGATGCGCCGGGGCGACGAGGGCCGTTCACGGTGCAGGCGCGCCTCCGGTTCCGCCCGTTCCCGCCGTTCCTCCTTCGCGCGTTCGCCGACTACGAGGCGCACAAGGCGGCGCAAGGCCTCCGGCCGAGCGGCCCGCAGATCACGCGGGCGATGCTCCGCCGCAACCACCCGATCGACATCGCAGAGGCGAGCGCGAGGATCGACTGATGGGAGCGGAGCCTCGCGTCCACCGCGCCGCTACGGAGGCATGGCCCGAGGTCGTGTGGGACGTCCCGATGCTCCGCGGGCTCGACGCGCGCGCGCGCGGCGAGATCGAGGCGGCGGGCGCGCTCCGCCGGCTGCGCGCGGGAGCGACGCTCTTTCGGACGGGCGATCCGGCGGACGCGATCTGCGTCGTCGTCTCGGGCGTCGTGTCGCTCTCCGGCGTCCGTCGAGGCGAGGCCGGCGCCGCCGAGATCCGCCGAGCCACGGCGGGCGAAGTGCTCGGCGAGGAGGCGATCGTCGCCGCGTTCTCGACGCGTCGGCTCGAGGCGCGCGCGGAGACCGACGCGATCGTGGCCGAGGTCCCCATCGTCGTCCTCGAGCGCGCGATCGGCCGCGCGGGAGGGGCCGAGCGGATGGCGAAGGTCGAGCGCGCGCTCCGGCGCGCGGCGACGCTCGATCTGCTCCGGACCTCGAGCTTCGGTCGGTCGCTATCGGACGCCGACCTCGAGCTCTTGCTCGACGCCGCGAGGCACGTCCACGTCGCTCGCGGCGAGCACGTGTACCGCGAGGGCGACGCGGCGACCGACGCCTTCGTCGTCGCCGACGGTCTCTTGCAGGCGCAGAGCGACGACGACGGCAAGCCGCGCGTCGAGGCCTATCTGTCGCGTGGAGACCTGTTCGGCGACGAGGAGCTCGCCGAGCGCGAGGCGCGCGCCGTCTCCGTCGTCGCGAGCGGTCCGACGTGGCTCGTCGCGATCCCGCGCGACGTCTTCGTCGCCGTCGCCCGGCGCAACCGCTCCGCGCTCGACGCCGCTCGTCGCCTCCGCAGCGAGACGGCCGCGGCCTTGCGGCGAGCGCGGCCGGGCGCGCTCACGACGGCCCACGTCTTCCGGGACCTCTACCGGCTGCGCGTCGCGCGCTCGCTGCTGGTCATCGATCAGGACGCGTGCCTGCGCTGCGGTCACTGCGCGTGGAGCTGCGCGCAGGCGCACGACGACGGCGTGAGCCGGCTCGTCCGTCGCGGGGACGAGATCGTCCGGGGCGCGAGCACCGGCGCGACGGCGCCGCTGCTCGTCCCGAGCAGTTGCCAGCACTGCAAGAACCCGAGCTGCATGATCGGCTGCCCGACCGGCGCCATCGGGCGCGACGCGCGCGGCGAGGTCTTCGTCCGCGAAGAGCTCTGCACCGGATGCGGGAGCTGCGCGAAGGCGTGCCCGTGGGAGAACATCCAGATGGCGCCGCGCCGGGACGCGGCCGCGTACCCCGCCGTCGCCGTGAAGTGCGACCTCTGCGCGGGCAACGCCGGCGGGCCCGCGTGCGTCGCCGCCTGTCCGGTGCAGGCGATCGCGCGCATCGATCCGAGCGCGGTGCTCGACGTCCCGAACGAAGGCGTGCGCGACCGTGTGCGTCCGGTGCTGCCTGCGCGCCTGCGGGCGTGGCCGTGGGCGGTCGGGGCGGCGCTGGCGAGCGCGGGGCTCGCGTCGCTGCCCTCGCTGCGCGAGGGGCGCTGGGCGAGCGGCGTCTTCTCCGGCGCGCTCCTCGTGCTGCTCGTCGCGTACGCGATCGGCAAGCGCGCGCGGGGACCGCTCGCGGCCTTGCGCGGCAGGCTCCCGCTCTCGCGGGTGCTGTACGTCGCGCATCTGACGGCGGGCGTGCTCGCGTGCGGCGCCGTCGCGGCGCACGTGCGCGGGGCGATCCCTCCGAACGTGGCGGGGGCGCTGACGCTCGCGATCGTCTTCGCCGCCGTCACCGGCGTGATGGGGGCCGCGATCGGCGCTTTCGTGCCGCGGGCGCTCTCGCGGGTCGAGCGAAAGAGCCTCCTGCCCGAGGAGCTCGCGACGCGAACGAAGGAGATCGACGAGAAGATCTTCGCCACGCTCTCGGGCAAGGGCGAGCTCCTGAAGTCGCTCTTCGTCGAGGTGCTCAGCCCGTACCGTCGCTCGCCGCTCGGGCCGTTCGTGCTGCTCGTCTCGCAGAGGAGCCTCCGGCGCGAAGAGGAGGCGCTTCGCGCGCGCGTCGAGGCGCGTGCGAAGGCGCGCGGGGGATCGCGCCGGGAGCTCGCCGCGCTCGGCGATCTCGTGCGGCTCGTCGTCGAGCATCGAGCCGTGCGCCTGCAGCGCGTCCTCACGTGGATCCTCCGCGGCTGGCTCGCGCCGCACCTGGCCGCCACGGCGGCGGCGCTCGTGCTGCTCGCGCTGCACGTCGCCGGGGTGAGCCGCGCCCAAGGGCCTTCGACCACGGCCTCGGTCTCGGCGGCCACGTCCACGAGCGGAGGCGGGCGATGAGGGATCGCGCACGGGCGAGCGCGCCGAAAGCGACGCGGACGAGCGACGTGACCCGCCCGCGCACGCTCGCGCTGGCGACGCTCGGCGCCGGCGCGGGCGTCGTCGCCGTCGTCGCCGCGCAGGGGACGCCGATCGCGACGGAGCGGCCCATCGCGCGGCCGCACGCGCACGTCGCGTGTGCCTCGTGCCATTCGTCTGCGGCGGCCTCGTCGGCGGCGACGCCGGCGCACCTGGCGGCCGCGTGCAAGACCTGCCACGGCGCCGCGCACGCGTCGGTCCGAAGAGGGCACCGCGAGCTCGTGGCGAAGGGCGAGCTTCCGTGCGCGACGTGTCACGGGCAGCACGCCGACGCGCAGGGCGTGACGTTCGACGACGGCGCCGTCGTCCGCTGGGGAGCGGGCGCGGAGGTCGCGCTGCAGCCGCGAGAGCGCGGGGTTCGACCCGGCGCGATCGCGCGCGGGACGACCGTGCCGCTCGTCCCGCTCGCGGCGTGCGCGCGGTGTCACGATCCCCGGCGCGCGGAGGACCCGATCGCCGCATGCGTCCCGTCCGCGGTGCGCGCCTCGGGGCGCGACGCCGGCGTCGACGGGATCGCGTCCCAGTGCTTCGACGAGCACCGCAGGCTCGACGAGCCGTCGCCGGCGGCCGGCTCGCTCGCTTGCGCCGGCCAGCACGGGGCGACGCGCTTCGTCGCGTGGGAGGCCGCGCGGGACGTCGCCGCCACCACGTCGTGGGTGGCGCCGGCGGAGGCGAGGGGCGTGCCGTGGGCGCCGCCGGCAGGCGCGCTCGCGGGCGCGCTCGCCGTCGGCGCGGTCGCGACGGCCCTCGACCGGAGGAGGCGTCGCGCCGCCGTCACGAAGGACGTCCCGGTGACGCCCGCGGCGCGCAAGCGGCTGCCCACGATCGATCCGTCGACGTGCCTCGGCTGCTGGGCGTGCGTCGATGCGTGTCCCTTCGACGTCCTCGCCGTCGAACGGTACGTCGCGGTCGTCGCGCGCCCGGAAGAGTGCTGCGGCGTCGGCGTGTGCGAGCAGGTCTGTCCGAACGGCAGCCTCCGCGTGGAGGACGGCGAGCCCATCCTCGATCGCCCGGCGACGGACGAGCACCTCGAGAGCCGGGACGTGCCCGGCCTGTTCCTCGCGGGCGACCTCACGGGGCTGCCTCTCATCAAGAACGCGATCAACCAGGGCGTCCACGCCGTCGACCGCATCGCGCAGACGCTTCCGCGTCGGCGCGCCGAGCCGATCGACGTGATCGTGATCGGCGCCGGACCTGCCGGTCTCAGCGCGGCGCTGCGCGCGAAGGAGAAGGATCTGTCGTGCGTGGTCCTCGAGCAGGCGACGGTCGCCGCGAGCATCAAGAGCTTCCCGCGCGACAAGATCGTGCACGACCCGCCGCTCGATCTTCCCGTCGAGGGAGAGCTCTGGCTGAAGGAGTCCACGAAGGAGGAGCTCCTCGCGCAGTGGACGCGCATCGTCCGCGCGCGCGGGCTCGACGTCCGCGAAGGGCATCGCGTGATCGACGTCGCGAAGGACGAGCGCGGGTTCACCGTGACCGTCGAGCACGACGGGGGCGCGCGGACGAGCCGGCTTCGCGCGTCGCGGGTGGTGCTCGCGATCGGGCGGCGCGGGACGCCGCGACGGCTCGATCTCGAGATCGAGCGCGGCGCCGAGGACCGTGTCGCCTACGCGCTCGCGGACGCACGCAGCTTCGCGGGCAAGCGCGTCGTGGTGGTCGGCCTGGGCGACAGCGCGATGGAGGCGGCGATCGCGCTCGCGCGTCAGCCCGGGACCTCGGTCACGATCTCGTATCGAGGCTCTCGGTTCGCGCGAGGGAAGGCGAAGAACATCGCCGAGGTCGAGAGCCTCGTGGCGCGGAGGAGGATCAAGATCCTCTTCGAGACGATCCCGGTCGCCGTCACGCGGACCGGCGTGGTCCTCGCCGGGACCGGGGCGCACGCCGGGCGCCGCTCGATCGGCGCCGACGCCATGCTCGTGCTCATCGGCGGGGTGCCCGCCTGGGACCTCTTGACGCGGGCCGGCATCCGGCGGCCCCGGCGTAAGGAGGCGGGCGCCGGCGACGTTTCGTCGGGGACCGAAGAACCTTCTCCGGGCTGACCCGTAGAAGGACGCCGGACCTGCCGAGGCGACCGAATGAAGCTCGAGACCACCGCGATCCTCGCCATTTGTGGCGTCCTCCTCTCCACCGCCGGTGCCTTCGCCATCCCCGTGGGCGAAAGAACCGCGCCCGTGAAGGCCGATCCCGTCACGCCGCCCGACACCGAGCCCGGGTGGGACGAGACGGGCGCGCGGATCACCGTCGGCGACACCCTCCTCGTCGATGCCCGGCTCGGGCACGCGTCGTTGCGGCGGGGCGACGCCGGCGAGACGTATCTGTTCGCGCAGGTCACCGCCGCGGACGACGAGGCCGCGCGCGCCGCCGCGCCGCCGCTCAACCTCGCCATCGTCATCGATCGCTCCGGCTCGATGAAGGGCGAGCGCATCGCGAACGCGATGAACGCCGCCGTGGCGGCCCTCGAGCGCATGCGCGACGGCGACAGCATCACGGTCGTGAGCTTCGACACCCAGGCGCGCGTCGTCGTCCCACCGACGCGCGTGAGCGCCGGCAACCGCTCGTCGATCGAGTCGGCGATCCGCGCCATCCGCCTCGGCGGCGACACATGCATCTCGTGCGGGCTCGAGGAGGGCATGCGGCAGCTCGCGCTCACGCCGCTCGGCGGCGATCGCATGAGCCGCATGATCCTCCTCTCCGACGGCGCGACGAACGCCGGCGTGCGCGACATCCCCGGCCTGCGTGCGATGGCGAACCGGATGCACGCGCGCGGGGTGACGATCTCGACGATCGGCGTGGACGTCGACTTCGACGAGAAGGTCATGGCCGCCATCGCGAACGAGGCGAACGGTCGCCACTACTTCGTCGCGAACGCGAGCGGCCTCCCTGCCGTCTTCGCCCAGGAGTTCGACGACCTGCTCGCCTCCGTCGCGAAGGAGGCGGAGCTCGCGATCGAGCTCGCCCCCGGCGTCGAGGTCGCCGAGGTGTTCGACCGCACGTTCCGTCGCGAGGGCAGAAGGCTCGTCGTCCCGTTCGGCACCTTCAGCGCGAAGCAGGAGAAGACCGTGCTCGTGAAGCTGCGCGTGCCGACGGATCGCGACGGCGAGCAGCCGGTCGCCGACGTGAAGCTCGCGTTCCGTGACCTGCTGAAGAAGACCGACGGAAGCTGCACGGGGACGCTCGCCCTCGCGATCAAGAGCGACGGCACCGAGCAGCGGGAGCTCGATCCGTTCGTCGCCGCACGTCTCGAGCGGAGCCGCACGGCGCGCACCCTCACGGAGGCGAACCGGCTGTTCGAGCAGGGCCGCATCGCCGACGCGCGCGCGAAGCTCGCCGCGCGGAGGGAGGAGCTGAAGAGGACCGAGTCGACCGCGCTCGCCCTCGCGACGGCGACGCCCTCGGTCGCCCCGCGCCGCGCGGCGAAGACCATCGATCGCGACTTCGCCGATCAGAGCGCCGCGGTCGCGGAGGCCGAGGCGCGCTTCGCTCCTCCGCCGGTCGCCGCGGGGCCGAGCCTCGGGCTCGGCGCAGCGGGCGCGGCCGGCGGCGGCCGCTTCGCTCCGGCTCCGCCGGCCCCGTCCTCGCGCGAAGGCAAGGCCCAGATCCGCGCGAACCAGGAGAAGGCGTCGACGTTCGGGTTCTGATCGCCGTCAGTCGAGCGGGGGCAAGCCCTCGAGCCGTCTCGGCTCCGGGACGCACCTCTCGCCATCGCAGTCGACGTTCGCGGGATCGTCGGGCAAGAGGCCCAGCTCGCCGAACGCGTTGCGGCCCCACATCCACACGGTGACGTCCTCCTTGATGGCCGCGATCGATCCGGGCCCGGAAGCCACGTCGCGCACCGGCATCATGCCTGGGATCGGGAAGGCCGAGGCGCGGCAGAGGTGGTCTCCGCAGCCGGCGTCGGCCTCGAGCGGTCCGAGCCGACCGAAGGACCCGTCACCCCAGCACATCAGCCGGCCTCCGGTGATCGCGCAGGGCGTCTGGCCGGACACCTCGAGGCGTTCGGCGACGAGGCCGGGCACCTCGGCGGCGCGCGGGTGCGGGAGGGAATCGGCGGAGCCTCGACCGAGCGCGCCGCGCTCGTTGTCGCCCCAGCACGAGACCTTCCCGTCCGCGAGACGCGCGCACACGACGCCCGAGCCGACGTGCACGTCGGACACGCCGGTGATCGGGAGCTCCGTGTCGAGCACCTGGACCGACCGCGGGACGCGATCGAACGGGACGCCGTCGCACTCGCTCGCGTCGGGCTGGAGATCGTGACCGAGCGAGCCCCGATGGTCGGCGCCCCAGCAGAGGACCCGTCCGTCGACGCCGGTGACACACATCGCGTCGGGCCCGATGGAGATCTGCGCCATCGGAGGGAGGACGACGCGGACGGGAGCGTTCTCGACGGCGCCGGGCTCGCCGAACATCCCGCAGGTGTTCTCGCCCCAGCACCAGACGAAGCCGTCGGTCGTGAGCGCGCATGCGTGAGCGCCGGCGGCGGTCAGATCCTTCGCGCCGACGACGACACCGCGCGGCTCGAAGCTCGACTGGATGCCACGCGCGGCGAGCTGCCCCTTCGCGTTCGATCCCCAACAGCGGACCCTTCCGCCGAGGTCGAGCGCGCAGCCGAAGTCGTCGCCGAGGGCGATGCGCGCGACGTTCTCGAGGCCCGCCACCTTGACCGGAACGGTGGAGCAGGGGAACGCCCCACAGCTCGGCGTCTCGGCCGGATCCTGGCCGAGCTGTCCGACGTCGTTCTTCCCCCAACACCAGACCGTACCGTCCTTCGCGAGGACGCACGCGAACGTCCCGCCGACCGCGACCGTCGCTCGAACGGACGACCCGCCGTCGTCGGGATCGACGGGCGAGGAAGAGTCGCCGACGACCCACGTAGCGTCGCGCCCGGCGTCCTCCGCGATCGGAACGCTCGCAGGCTCGCCGCCGCCGTCGCAGGCCTGGACGGCGAGGATGGCGAGGAAGGGGCACGCGAGCACGAGTCTCCGAAGTCGAAGCATTCGCGCGATTCTAACGCGACCGGCACCGATGTCGCTGCGCATGCGGTGCGGCCGCGCCTCGACGCGGGCATCCCGCCTCCGCCGCGATCGGGCCGCGCGAAGGACGCCGACGGGGCCGGGGGCGTCGCGCGCTTCGGGCCCAAGTCTCCACACTCGCGCGGCTTCGCCACACGGATCACGGCGCCGTCCGAGCGATGCGGACCATGTGCGCCGGCTGGGCTGCTCTAGCGTTTGTCGAGACACACGCGACGACGTGGCGATCGCCGCGTACCCGGCATCCCGGGTGCTTGCGGGACGACCATGAGCGCAATGCAGTACGGGTTGCGCTGGGCTCCCGCCCGGTGGTCGCGTGCCGGGCGGCGAGTGGCGATGCCGCTGCTCGTGGTCGCGACGACCGCTTGCTACAGGCCGCCCACGGAAGCACGGCCGCAAGGCGGCTGGTCGTACGAGGTCGACGCGCCCGTCGCGGGATCGCGCGTCGTCACCGTCGAGGCGACCTTCGAGGGAGCGCGTACGGAGCGGCTGACGCTTCCACGCGAGATGCTCGCGTACGTCCGTGACATGAAGGTCCGGACGGGGAACACGTACAGGACCATCGAGCGGCGCGAGGACGAGTGGTTCGAGCGCTCGTGCAACTGGCGCTGCACGGTGCGCTACCACGTGGACCTCGAGGAGCTCGCCGAAGGATGCGGGGACGAAGTCGACTGCGCGCGCCGCGTCGGGGAGGCGACGCTCTCGCCCGCGCTCGCGTGGCTCGTCCATCCGACGCCTCGCCAGGACGTGCCGGTGAGGGTCCGCGTGCGTACGCCCGATCCGGCTCAGTTCGCATCGGGGATGCACGCCGCCGACGAGGCGAGCCCGGAGCCCGGAGCGCGCATGTTCGAGTTCCGCTCCTTCGATCTCGACGAAGGGAGCTTCACCGCGTTCGGGCCGATGCGCCGGCATCGCATCGAGGTGCCGGGATCGCGTGGCTCGAAGGCTCTGCTCGACGTCGCCGTCCTCGGATCGAAGAAGTACGCGATGACGGACGGGCAGATCTGGGAGTGGATCGAGGACGCCGCCAAGGTGACGATCCCGCTCTTCGGACGCTTCCCCGTGGACCGCACCACGCTCTTCATCGTTCCCGCGAAGGGGGAAGACGAGGTCGTCTTCGGAAAGGTCCTCTCGCTCGCCGGTGCGTCGGTCGTCTTGGTCGTGGGCGACCGGATGCCGGCCAGCGCTCGGCACAAGGACTGGGTGCTCGTCCACGAGCTCTTCCACCTCGGTTTCCCGACGTTCCGCGGCGAAGGACGCTGGCTCGGCGAGGGTCTCGCGACGTACTACGAGCCGATCCTGCGCGCCCGCGCGGGCTGGATCACGCAGAACGAGGTCTTCCGCCAGTTCGCGCGGAACATGCCGAGAGGGCAGGCGGAGCCGGGCTCGACCGTCGGTCTCGCGTCGCGGACGGACCTCGACGCCATCTACTGGGGCGGCGCCCTGTTCTGTCTCGCCGCGGACGTACGGATTCGGGAGGAGACGCGAGGGAAGCGATCGCTCGACGACGTCCTGCGCGTCCTGCTCGAGCGCGGGGGCGACGCGACGCGCGTGTGGACGGTGCGTGACGTCCTGCGGCTCGGGGACGCCGTCACGGGGACGTCCGTGCTCTCGGACATGTACGAGCGGCACGCGGTGGGCAGCGAGCGGATCGACGTCGACGCGCTGATGTCCGCGCTCGGCGCGCCTCGCGACGGGCTCGACGCGGACGACTCGAAGCCGCTCGCGTGGATCCGTCGCGGCATCACGGAGGGGGCGACGCGCGACACGGTCGCGCACCGGATCCCGCGAGACTGAAGCGTGCGACGGGCGGGCAGGGGCCGACGTCGACCGTGACGGGGCGGTCGAGATCGTTGGCGACATGCGGGAGGCGACTGGACTTATACTGAGGCGCCCATGGCGGAGCCTCCTCGTCCACCCCGCCCAGCACCCGTTTCGGCGCCGGCGTCGTCCGGCGGTACGCCCCGCCCCGCGGGTGTCGAGCCGCCGCGCCCGCCACGACCTTCGACGCCTCCGAGGAGCGAGCGGCCGCCGTCTTCGCCGTCGCTCGGCGGAGCTCTGCCGCTCGGGCGCACGGAGTCGGCCGATGCCGACCCTTACGCCACTGCACCGCATCGCCCGTTCGGGACGACGCCGCTCCGTCCGCTCATCGACATCGCGCAGCCGAAGCTCTCGCTCGTCATCGAGATCGAGAACGGCAAGCCGGTCAACCGCAAGATCACGCACGAGGGCGAGGTCTGCCGGATCGGGACGCACCCGTCGAACGACATCACGATCGAGGACCCCGCGGTCTCGCGCTTCCACTGCCGCATCGTCCCCGACCAGAACGGCTGGCGCATCGAGGACTCGGGCTCGCTGAACGGCACGCACCTGCAAGGCCTGAACGTCCACAGCGCCATGCTCCCTCCGGACGCGACGCTCGAGATCGGCAACTCGCGCATCCGCATCCACTGGGACAACCAGACGGGCGAGAAGACCCTCGTCCCCGCGATGCCGCAGTTCGGCTCGCTCACGGGCACCGGCCGCGCGATGCGCAAGCTCTTCGCGCTGCTCGAGAAGGTCGCCGCGAGCGACATCAACTGCTTCATCCACGGGGAGAGCGGCACGGGCAAGGAGCTCGTCGCGACGGAGATCGTCCAGCGCAGCGTGCGCGCGGACAAACCGTTCGTCGTCGTCGACTGCGGAGCGATCTCGCCGTCGCTGGTCGAGAGCGAGCTCTTCGGCCACGTCCGAGGCGCCTTCACCGGCGCCGATCGCGATCGCATCGGTGCGTTCGAGGCGGCCGACGGCGGGACGGTGTTCCTCGACGAGATCGGCGAGCTGCCGCTCGAGGTGCAGCCGAAGCTCCTGCGCGCGCTCGAGCAGCGCGAGATCCGTCGCGTCGGCGAGACGAAGACGCGCAAGGTCAACGTACGCGTCATCGCTGCGACGAACCGCGACCTCGAGCGCGAGGTCAACAAGGGCCGCTTCCGCGGAGACCTCTACTTCCGCATCGCGGTCATCACCGTCCGCGTGCCGCCGTTGCGCGAGCGCCTCGAGGACCTGCCGCACCTCATCCGCGCGTTCTTGAAGCAGCTCGGCGCGGAGTCGAGCGAGTCGCTCTTCGGCCCCGAGGTGCTCGCGGAGCTCGCGAAGCACGACTGGCCCGGCAACGTGCGCGAGCTACGGAACTACGTCGAGCGGAGCGTCGTGCTCCAGACCGCGCGCCTGTCGTTCGCGCCGCCCACGACGACGGGCGGCGGCGGCCCCACGAACACGATCACGGCCGGCGTCGACGTGAACATCCCGTACAAGGTCGCGAAGGAGGCGCTCGTCGATCAGTTCGAGCGCGCCTACGTCCGCGCCGTCATCGCCGCCTGCAACGGCAACATGACGAAGGCGGCCCGGATGGCGGGCATCGACCGGATGTACCTGCACCGGCTCGTGCAGAAGCACGGGAGCCGCGACCAGATGATGTCTCAGTCGTCGCTCTCGGACCACGCGTCCGCGCAGCAGCGGAAGCCGGTCGAGTAGTCGTAGTACGCGGGCGCGTGCGCCGTCGTGCGGTAGTCGCAGCCGGGCCCGTTGAGCTTCGTGTCGAGGTAGTAGCCGCCGCGGAAGCTGCCGTCGGCGGTCCACTCGTGCACGTTGCCGACCATGTCGTAGACGCCGTACTCGTTCGTGCAGGTCTCGGCCGCGCCCGTCTTCTCGACGGTGTTGTCCATCTGGTTGGCGCGGGGATCGTTCATCGTGCGGGCCGTCCGCTCGCCTCCGAACAGGACGTTCATCGGGGAGGTGCGGTTCGTGTCGACGCACGCGTGCGCGATGCGCTGGTTGCCGTAGGGGAAGCGCGTCTTCTGCGGACCCTTGCACGCCGCCTTCCACTCGTCGGCGCGGCAGAGGCGCTTGCCCGAGGCCTCGCAGGCCTTCTTCGCCTCGATCATCGAGATGTGCGCCTGCGGGGTGACGCCCGGGCGCGAGACCGCGCGCACGCGATGGCCGTTCGGCGGACGGTGCGGGTCGAAGTCCGTCTCGGTGCCGTCGTCGTGGATCTCGACGAGCGAGCCCTCCCAGCGATCGACGCACGTCTTGCCCACGAGGGCCATCTCCGGCGGGCACGGACGGCGATCGGTGATCCGCGCGATCATCTCGGGCAGATCGGGCGTCTCGACGACGTGGGCCGCGCTCATCGACGACGCGAGAGACGCGGAGCTTCCGGCGCTCACGACCAGGAGCGCACCGACGATCCCCCCAGCCACGAGCCACCGAACCTTCACACCCTTGTCCGTCGCCATCGCGGCGCCGCCATTCCACGATGGGTGCCACCCGCGCTTCGCAGCGATGTCGGGGAGTTAGGCGACAGGGGAGGACAATGCAGGAGGACTCCACTCCTCGATTCGAGGACCCTGGTCCGCTGTGCACCACCCGAGCGCGCAGCGACGCTGAAATCCTTCGACGTCGCCGTACACGTGCGACCTCCGACGGCCTCGGCGCGCACTGAACTTGCTCTCAGTACCTGAAAGCCTGTATCGTAAAAGCGATGTCTTCGCGGCTGGCCGCGCGGCTCGCCAGGCTCTCGCCACCCCCGAGCGGGCTCGTTTCGAAGCCGCTGTTCGAGGTCGACCGAGGAGTCGAGTCCTCACCGGCCGACCGTGCCTCGCACGGCGAGCGCGCCGGCGATCGTCCGCGCGCCGATCTCCGGGCGCCGGAGGTCGAACGCCAGCCGCCGGGGCCTTCTCGGGCGATCGGTGAAGGCGTCCTCGACGAGCTGCGCGCGCGGATGGACGCCATCCTGGCCCGCACGCGCGCCGTGCCGCCCGCGCCGCCGCCGCGCGTCGACGTGCCCGAGCTCCCGTTCTTCGTGGAGGAGACGCCGGCGGGCCCGCTGCACGTGAGGACGCTCCGTCACGGTGGCGAGCATCGCGTCGGTCGGATCCCCGTCGCGTCGGCGCGCCGCGCGAGCGCGGAGCTGCTCGCGCTCCTCGCGCTCGACCCGCGCCTCGCGAGCTGCGATCCGTCGCGGGCTCTGTATCTCGACACCGAGACGACGGGGCTCGGTCCGGGCGCGGGCACCGTCGCGTTCCTCGTCGGGCTCGCGTGGTTCGATTGCGCCGAGCCTGCACGTCCGCCCGCGCTCGTGGTCGAGCAACTCCTCGTGCGCCGTCTCGGCGAGGAGGGACCGGTCCTCGCGCGCATCGCCGAGCGCCTCGCGGCCGCGTCGATGCTCGTCACGTTCAACGGCAAGAGCTTCGACATGCCGGTCTTGCGCACGCGCTTCGTGATGGACCGGCGGCCGGTCCCCGAGGAGCCGGCACACCTCGACCTGCTCCACGTCGCGCGGCGCCTGCACAAGGCGCGAGGCGTCGGCGCGACCCTCGGCGCCGTCGAGCGCGAGGTGCTCGGCTTCGTCCGCGAGGGCGACGTCCCGTCGGGCGAGGTGAGCGCTTGCTATCTGCACTTCCTCCGCACGGGCGATCCGCGCGCCCTCATGGGCGTCGTCGATCACAATGCCTGGGACGTCGTGTCGATGGCGGCCCTCGTCGGCCTCTACGGGGAGCCGCTCGAGGGCACGCAGCTCGAGGCGGGCGATCTCGTCGGCGTCGCGCGCACGCTCAAGCGTGCGGGCTCGGCGGACCTCGCGTTCGAGGCCGCCGACGCCGCCGTCGCGCGCGGCGCGGGCCACGAGGCGACGCGCGTGCGCGCGGAGATCGCGAAGGCGCGAGGCGACAAGGCCCGCGCGCTCGCCGACTTCGAGGCGCTCGCCGCGTCGGTGGACGATCCCAGCGTCCGTCTCGAGCTCGCGAAGCTCTACGAGCACCACGTCAAGGACGCGTCGCGCGCGCTCGCCCTCGTCGAGGCGGGCACGGGCGAGGACGAGGAGCGCCGCGCTCGCCGGGAGGCGAGGCTGCGGCGCAAGCTGGAGAAATCCGCGCAGTCGAAGGCGGCGCGGCAGCGCGAGCTGCTCTGACGCGCGCGTGCGCGACCGCGTGGCCGGGCGCCGCGGAGACGGGTAGATCATCCATTGATGCGCTCCCGGCTCCGAATCGCCATCTCGCTCGGGGCCCTCGTCTCCGGTGCCGTGGTCGGGTGCACGTTCCTCGTTCCGTTCGACGACGTGCCCGACGTCGCCGACGCTGCTCTCGACGTCGGCGCTCGCGATCGCGGCGTCGGCGACACGGACGACGTCGGCGAGGAGCCGGACGCCGGGTCGGTTCCGGTGTTCCCGCCGCCTTGCGATCCGGCCTTTCCGCTCGCGCAGATCGAGTGCCCCAGCGTCACGACGGTGACCCATCTGTGCGCGAGCGCCGTGAACGAGTACCCCGACGGTTACGATCGCGAGAACGACCTCGTCCAATGCGGCCCGGCCGGCGCGACCTGCGTGATGCACTGCCCGTACGGCTGCAACGCGACGCGGTCGGGCTTCGACCATCAGTGCGATCCCTGCAACGGACGCGGCGACGGCTTTTACTGCGGCTACGAGCTCCCCGGCTCTCCCGCCCGGAACGCCCACCTCGCGATCCGATGCAGCGGCGGCAAGTACGCCGACGCGGCGGTCTGCGGGACCCCCCGCTGTGCCGCCCCCTGCTCGCGACCCGGGGGACCGCAGCCGTCGTGCTGCATCTGAAGACAGTCCTCAGTCCTCAGTCCTTGCGGATGTCGGCCTGCGGCCGTTTTCTGAAGCTCGGCGCCTTCCGCTTCCTCACGAGCTTCTTCTCTCGGACGGTCGACGCGGCTCATCGAGCCTGCCGTCAGGCGGCCGGTCAAGGGTGCCGAGAGTCGGCCGACGGGATGCCCCGAATGGCTGAGGACTGAGGACTGAGGACGGAGGACTCAGCCTGGATTTCGCTCCATCACGGCGCGACAGGAGAGTTGTCCCTCGTCG
>CALFEQ010000050.1 GCA_937949945.1 uncultured Myxococcales bacterium | reverse complement strand
TCTCTGGGACTGATCTCTGGAGCCTGGAGCCCGAAGTCACATCGCCACTTCCGCCCCCGTGGGGCTGACGGCGTTCGCGAGATCGTGCACGGTGCCGGTCGTCTTGATGGCGATCGGCGCCGGCCACCCTCCGAGCAGGGCCAGGAGCAGAATCAGCGGCGCGATGCTCGTCCACTCGCGCGCCGTGAGATCCGGGAAGCGGCCGCCGAACGGGCGGAGGAGCTCGCTTCGCGTCCACTCCGCGTCGAGCGGGCCGAACGTCACGCGTGACACGGCCGCGAGGTGGGCCGCCGCGAGGATCACCAGCGCCGCCGCCGCGACGAGCGCGAGCGGCGCGTAGCTCGCCAGCGCGCCGAGGATGGCGAGCACCGGACCCCATGCGCCGCCGAGGCCGAGCACACCCGCTTGCGCGAGGGCGGCGATGGCGAGAGCCGTCGCCCATCCCGGCATGTGCGCGGCGACGCCGCCGAGGCGCGATGCGTCCGTCGTGCGCGCGCGCTCGTGGATCGCCGACGCGAGCAAGAGGAAGACCCCGCACGCGGCGATGCGCGTCGCGCCGAGGACGATCGCCCCCGAGAGGCCTTGCGTCGTGAGCGCGCCTGCGCCGAGCAGGACGAAGCCGGCGTGCGTCGTCGTCGCGCACGCGACGAGGCGGCGGAGGTCGCTCTGGCCGAGCGCGAGTAGAGCGCCGTAAGCGGCCGACACGGCCCCGAGCGCGACGACGACGCCGGAGGCCCACCACATGCCGTCCGAGAAGACCGCGCAACCCACCCTCAGGAACGTGCAGAGGCCGATCGTCGGAAGCGCGCCGGCGACGAGGATGCCGGCGGCAGGCGGTGCCTCGGCGAGCGCGTGTTCGAGCCAACCGTGGAACGGGAACGCGGCGAGGAAGAGGAGCGAAGCGACGAGCACCAGCACGAAGCAGACCTTCGGCAGCGACACACCGAAGAAGGTCGCGCCCTTCGCGCCGAAGGCCACGCGCGAGAGCTCCGGGAAGCTGAAGGTCGTCGCGACGCTCGTCCCGTCGGCGAGGAACGTCGGATCGGCATGGCGAGCCGCGACGACGATCGCGACCGCGAGGGCGACGATCCCGAGCGCGCCGGTGACGCCGAGCCGAAGCGCCGCCGTCCGGCGTGAGCTCCCGCCCCACGCCCGGACGAGAAGCGCTGCCGACGCGACCGCGACCGCGGCGAAGAGGAGGAACGAGAGGCCGTCCATGGCGACGAGCGCTCCCATCCAGGCGGCGTCGAGGACGAGCAGCAACGCGTGGTGAGCGCCGCTCGCGCGCGCCGACGTCCGCTCGAAGAGCACGGCAAGGAAGGCGACCGCGCTCGTCATCAACATCGACGTCACGGCGACGCCGTCCGCCCCGAGGTACAGCTCCGCGCCGAGCGGCCGTATCCAGACGACGTGCTCGACGAGCTGCAGCCCGTCGTTGCCGTCCGCACGCGACACGTCCGGGACGAACCCGCGGTGGACGTACATGGCGAGGAGCGTCTGGACGCCGAGCGCCGCGGCAGCGACGGCGCGCGAGACGCGATCGCCCCGCTCGCCGCTGGCGCGGAGGAGGAGCGCGAGGAGCGCAGCGACGAGCGGGAGGCCGACGAGCAGCGAGAGCAGGTGCGCCTCGAGCCTGCCGAGGGGGCCCGGGACCTGCGCGTGGACGCCCATCGCGACCTCGCAGTTGGTCTCGTCCGAGGTCGTGACGACGACGTGCCCGAAGAGCTGGCGCTGCTTCGACGGCTCGGGTGTCCACGTGACGCTCGCCGCCCGCGACATGCCCGGCGGGATCGTGATCGGCAAGCCGCCCTCCGCGAGCCGAGCGACGACCTGCGGCGGGGCTCGCGGATCGGACGCGTCTCCGCGGATCGTGATCCGCGACACGACGAGAGGCTCCTTGCCTTCGTTGACGATGACGATCTGGCCCGCGAACCCACTCTCCGTGCGCGAGAGCTCGATTGGTCCGCGACCGCCGTTCGACGTCTGGAGCCGAACGGTGCCGCCTCGCCGGGCATCGTCTGCGCGCGCCGTCGTCGCGAGCGTCGCGATCGCGAGCACGGCGATCGCCGACACGAGCAAGCGAAGCACGACGCGGAGAGCGTGCCGTCCCATCTCAACGCAAGAGGAAAGAGGAGATCACCACGGCCGCGAGGAGGGCCGCCATGACGAACGCCGAGACCGCGGCGACGCGATCGAGCGATCGAGCCGCGTCCATCTCGAGACCCGCCGCCGCGGCACCGGCGCGCTCCGATTCGCGCGAGCGCCCCGTCCGGCGGCGCCGCCCCACGATCCGGAGCGCGAGGTCACGGACCGCGAGCGGGACGTCCTCGATCACGTCGCGATCCATCGCGCGAACGGACCGATGGAGGAAGCCGGCGCCTCGTCCGACCATCGCGACCGCCCACGCGAGGACGGTGTACGGACGCCCGAACGACCGCAGCCACGCGGGAGCGTGCGACGACGCGCTGACCCGCCGCGCGAGCACGACCCCTCCCGCGGCGGCGGTCAAGGACAAGGCCACGGCGGCGATCGCAGCGGCGGTCGGCACCGCCATCGGTCGCGCACCGACGATGCGATACGCCAGCGGGACGAGCGCTCCGCCGAAGATGCTCGTGCCCACGCCGAGCCCCGTTCCCGCCACGATCGCGATCGACACGAGCGTGACGACGACGGCCGCGCGGCCGCGCGAGGTGCCGGGCTCGCGGGCCGAGGCGCGCACGACCGCGTCGTAGACGCGGAACGAAGCGAGAGCGACGAGCGTGGAGGTGCTCAAGAGCGCGCCGGCGACGAGCGCGGAGAACACCGCCCAACCGACCGTGCCCGTGGCCGCCGACGCGAGTGCCGACGCGACCGCATAGGCCCAACCCGCCGATGCTCCCGCGAGCGGGAAGACGCCCGCCGTCGCGGCGCACGCGAGCCCCATCGAGCGCACGGCCCGGCGCGTCTCCACGGCAGCGAGCGCCGCGGCCATCGCCATCGGTCCGACGAACGACAGGACGAGCGCCGCGCCGGGCTCACCGACGCCGACGGCGGCCACGGCGGCGGACATCGTCGCGCCGGCCGCGCAGCGGAGCGCCCTGCCCGCGTCGTCCATGCACGCGGCCTTCAGGCCGAGCAGCAGCGCCGAGCCTCCACCCAGCACGGCGACGAGGGCCCCGTCGGCGCCGGTCGGATCGACGAGGAACGCGAAGCGGAGCGCGAGGTACGGCGCAGGCAGCGCCTCGAGCACGGCCGCGGGCGCGACGACGTGGCGACGTCCCGCGAGCGCGTGGACGTGGGCGAGCGCGCCGCCGACGACGAGGAGCAGCACGATCGCGGACGCACGGAGCCCGCCGATCGTGCGGCCCGCCAGGAGCTCGCGGACGCTCACCGTCACGCCGGGCGACGCGAGCCGCGGCGCCGCGACCTGATCGTCGAGGACACGCAGGCTCGTCGTCGGACCGTACGGCGCCAAGACGTGGGTTCGACCGGCGGCGAGCGCCACGCGCGGCACGACGACGTCGCCCGACGCCGCTCCCCCTTCGACGCGCAGCGTGTAGATCCCCGGATCGACGAGGACCGTGAACGGCGACACGATCGGCTCGCCGGGGAGATCCTTGTCGTCGGACGAGACGCGCACGCCGGCGTGCGTCGTCATCGTGAGCGCCGCCTTGGGAGCGTCGACGCGCACGGGCGTCGTCACGAGGACGAAGCGAGGCGCGCCGTCGGAGTCGTAGCCGGCCGCGCCGAACGAGCCGCCGAGCGCCCAGAACAGGAACACGAAGCCGAGCAGGACGGCGACGTTGCCCGCGAGCGCCGTGACGTCGAGCGTCGCGTCGCGTCCGTGGGCGAGCCCCCACGCACCGAGCGAGAGGAGGCCGAGCCCGACCAACAGCGGCGCCATCCCCTCCCCGACGCACGCGAGCATGGCCCCCGCGGTCGAGAGCCCCGTCCACGCCAGCGTCGCCGCCGGATTCGACGCCGGTCGGACGTCGGCCGCGACGGTCGAGCCGCGACGCACGGGCGGCGACCACACCGTGTAGAGGACCGATGCGCACGCGACGAGCGCGATGACGAGCGCGAACGCGGCCGTGCGCGGATCGACCGCGAGCGCGAACGAAAGGTCGAGCTCGCCGAGTCGGACGAGCTGCGCGAGGTGCTGCACGAGCACGTGGCCGCGCGGAAGCAGCGCGAGCCGCACCGCGAGGACGACGGCGAGCGAGACCGTTCCGACCGCACACGTGATGGCGATCGTCGGGCCTGCGACGCCGGGGGCGCCGCGACGCGGCCGCGCAGAGAAAGCCGTGGCGACGGCCCAGAGGAGCGGGAGCGCGACGAGCGCAACGAGCGCCGGGACCGGCTGGAGAATCGCGAGCGAGCCGGTCGTCTCGAACATGGCTCAGCCGTGCCCGGACTGGCTCGAAGGTGGCAGGGTCGGCTTCGGCGACCTCGGGAGGGTTCCCACGCGGGCCCGATGATCTCCCGTACGGCGAGCGCAAGGCAAGCGGCCTTTCTCGGCGGCGCTCGGACGGGCTCGCGGCGTCGCCCGGACGATTCCACGCCGGCTCACACGGCGGTGTCCACGCCTCGCCCGCACAACGAGGGGCATGAAGACGACGCACTTCTCCCCGATGATCGCTCACCGCATTTCACGAGGCCTGCTGCTCTCGGCCTCCCTGGTCCTCGGGCTCGCGGCCGCCTGCCAGCTCCCGAGCTCGAACGCGGGCGACGACGGCGACCCGCAGGCCGCCGACGGAGGCGTGGCTCCGCCGAGCGCCGACGCCGGTCCGCCGCTCGAGGAAGCCGGCCCCGACGGCGGCGGCGATCCGGTCGAGCCGACCGACCCGCGCTCGAACATCTGCAACGCGCCTCCGACCGGGCCCACGTGCGGCGATGGGTGCGCGTTCGCCGACGGCAACTCCGCATGTCCTCGGCCGGCCACCGACTCGCAGGAGCGCTGCGACGACGGCAACACGGACGACGGAGACGGCTGCAGCTCGGAGTGCCTCGTCGAGCCCGGCTTCAGCTGCACGATCGCCGGCATCCCGGGCGTGTGCTGGCGCGAGCCGACCTACGCCGACCTCCGCCCGACCAGTGATCCCATCATCGAGGATCGACCCGGCATGCGCGCCGCCAGCTACCACAACGTGCATCTCGTGGTCGCCGAGCCCCTGCGCATCACGCTCACCGTCGACTCGGTGCAGCTCGGCGACTGCCCGACGGACGTGCGGGACGATCTCCCAGGCGAGGCCTTCCCGGAGCTGATCCGCATCGGCACGACGAGCAACACGTACGTCCCGCTCGACGCGACCGGCTCGGCGAACATCCCCGCCGGCGAGTACCGGCTCGTGATCCGCTCCGGCCCGACACGCCTCGGTCGCTACCAGCTACGCGCCTCGTTCGGCCCGAGCTGACGAGCAGAGCGCCGTCGATTCGGATGGTATCTCGCCGGCGAGACGCGGCAGAAGCCGAGGCTGATCGTCATGAGCCTCGATCTCCGTCCTCTCCTCGGAAGGCTCGCCGTCGGATCGGCGGCGCTCTTCGGCGCCCTCGCGACGGGGGCGGCGGCGGCGACGGGCCCGACGATGGCGATGAGGGCGGCGGCGCGCGCAACCGCCCTGCCGATCCTGCTGCGCCGACGGGGAGCATCACCGGCACCGGGAGCGTCACGGAGGGCGACGTCGTCCTCGACGCATCGAAGCTCGCGACGGGCTTCGCGTTCGTCGCGCCGAACCCCGGCTCGAACGGAATAAAGCTCATCCTCTTCTTCACGACGCAGCCGAACGCGTGCGGGCGCCTGCGGAGCAACATCCACGAGAAGGGCGAGCGCTATCCGACCACCGGTCTCGCCTCGAACGCCGGCGCGCAGATCGAGCCCGGCATCTACCAGGGTCAGACCCTCCAGCTCGCGGGCCGCGAGGACAGCTGCAGCTCGTCCGTCCAGGGTACGCGGACCGTGGCGCGCGGCACGCTCGAGATCGTCACCATCGACGACGCCCACGTCGTCGGCAAATACTCCGGCGCTCGTCCGGGCGGCGACGCATCGGCGTCCTCGTTCGACTTCGACCTGCCGCGCGACTGCACGCGCAGCGGGAACGCCCCGTGCTGCGAGCCTTGAAGCCTCCTCAGAGCAGCGGGCTCGCGTGCGGCTCGGGCCTGCTCACCGCCGCGCGTACGCGCGCTCCGAGGCGGACGAGGAAGAGGACGACGAGCGCCACGACGGTCGCGCCGAACGCCGTCTCCACGTGCGCGCCCGGGACCACCCGGCGAGACGCGGCGACCAACGCCGTCGCCACGACGAGCCCGACGACCAGACGGGTGGCGACGAACCGAACCAGCTCGCGCGGACCGAGCGCAGGCGAAACGCGACCCGCCCCGAACAACACGGCCGCCAAGAGCCAGGTCTTGAGGACGTAGAATGCCGCACCGGCGAAGAGCGCGCTGCGCGTCGGGCTCCCGGTCAGCCGAAAGCCGCCGAAGAACACGGCCACGCCGAGCGCGGCGGCGAGAAGCACGCCCGCGCGCTCGAGGAGGGCCGCGTGCGCGGGCAGCGAGGCGCTGGACGCCCGCGGGAGCTCGCCGAGCGCGACCTCGCCTACCACCGACGCTCGCATCCGGAGGATCGCCACGATCGCGGCGCAATAGACGAGGGCGAGGACCGCGAGCGCCGGGTCCCTCGCCGCCGCGAGCTGCCACGGAAGGACGCCCTGCATGCGGACGATCTCGGTGACCTCGATCGCCCCGACGTGCGCGACGACGAGCGCCATCGCCGCCACCATGACGACGGCCACCATCGCGGTGCGGGCGAGCGCTCGGAGGGACGCGAGCGCACCGCGCTCGGCCGTCACGCGCGACCAGACGAGCATCGAGGCCGCGGACACGACGAGGATGACCCCGTCCACCTCGCGCCCGACGACGTACGGCGTGAGCGCGAGCGCGGCGACGATCGCCGAGAGGATCGCCGAGAGCGCTGCATGCCGACCGCTTCCGACGAGCGCGACGAGGAGGCTCCGCGCCGTCGTGCGCCGCAAGCGCGACGCGATGCGCATCTCGAGCGCCACGAGCGAGGACGGCCCCGGCATCACGAGCAACGCGAGCACGGCGAGCGCGAGGCCCACGAGGACGAGCGCAGGAGCGTACTCGAGCGGCACGCGCTCGTTGGCGAACTCGTGGAGCGGGATCGTCTTCGCGTCCTCGATGCCCGAGTCGGCGTGCCGGATGACCATCTCGCAGGAACGTGCGGATGCAGGCAGGACGTCGGCGGTGGAGAGCACGTTCACGCCGTCGACGCTCACGATCGCGTCGCCGGGCTCGAGGCCGAAGCGGTCCGCGAGCGATCCCTTCCGCACCTGCTCGATCGGGATACCCCGCGGCGTCGGCGCGCCGGGCACGACCCCGAAGAAGTCGAGGAGCCGGCGGCCCTCCGCCGCGCGGGCCTCGGCCACGCCCGCGCGGACCGACGAGGGCGAGACGTCGAGCACGGCGCCGCGGAGGACGCCCACGAGCGGAGGCGCGCCGGGCGTCTTCGACGCGAAGGAGACCTCGACGTCGCCTCGGAACGTCGCGTGCGCGGCCCGGTCGCCGCGCCCGCAGAGCGTCTCGACGAGAGCATCGCGCACCGGCACCTCGACCAGCTCCGGCGCCTTCACGGTCCCCGAGGTCTCGAAGGTCACGCCGCGGAGAGGAGGCTCACCCGGACGGAACACCGTCCCCGTGAGCTTGACCCGCGCGCTCCGGCCCTGAGGGAACCCCGAGCCGTGGAGCTCGATCCGGTCGCCCGGCTCGACCTCGCGCGGGGCGAGGTCGGTCACCTCGACGAGTGGTGGCGCGATGGGTCGCTCGCGCCCGACGACGAACGCTACCGTCACGGCGCAGAGACACGCGCAGAGGAAGATCGCCAGCGCACGCTTCACGGAGAGCGACACGTGATCTCGTACATAGAGGACGAGCGGGAGCAGACGCGACTTTTCGGCGATCCTGCCTCGCGGGGCCGCCTGCCCTGCCCGGCGCGGGCGCGCCGACGAGCGGCAGTCGCAGGCGCCCGTGCGGTGCTAAGCTCCCGCGCCAGCCATGTCGAACCTGTACGCGGTGATCATGGCCGGCGGCGCCGGAACGCGGTTCTGGCCGGCATCGCGGTCGCTCCGGCCGAAGCAGCTCCTCGCGCTCGCGGGAAACGAGGAGACGCTCCTCGCGGCGACCGTGCGGAGGATCGCCCCTCTCGTGGGCGCCGATCGCGTCGTGATCGTCACGGGCGAGCACCTCGCCGAGGCCACCGCACGCGCCGTCCCCGACGTGCCCGCCGATCGAATCCTGCGCGAGCCGGCACCTCGGAACACGGCGCCCTGCATCGCTTGGGCGAACGCGACCATCGCGCGCCTCGACCCGGACGCCGTCGTGATGGTCCTCCCGAGCGACCACTTCGTCGCGAACGAAGACGCGTTCCGGCGCGTGCTCTCCGAGGCCGTCGCGAGCGCGTCGCGCGGGCGCGTGACGACCGTGGGCATCGTCCCGACGCGACCCGAGACGGGCTACGGATACATCGAGGTCGGCGCGCCGCTCGAGGGCGAGGCCCGCGCGGTCGTGCGCTTCGTCGAGAAGCCCGATCGCGCACGCGCGGAGGAGTTCCTGAAGGCCGGTCCGTCCCGCTACCTCTGGAACGCCGGGATGTTCTTCTTCCGCGCGCGCGACATGACCGCGCTGCTCGAGCGTCATACGCCGAGCATCGCGGCCGGCATCGCGAAGATCGACGCCGCGGCGCGCGCCGGAAACGAGGCGGCCGTCGTGAAGGAGGTCTTCCCCACGCTCGAGAGCGTCTCGATCGACGTCGGCGTGATGGAGAAGGCGGAGGGCCTGGCCGTCGTCCCCGGTGACTTCGGCTGGAACGACCTCGGGAGCTGGCAGTCCGCCTGGGAGCTCGCCCCCAAGGACGATGCCGGCAACGCGCTCGGCCCCGACGACGTCGCGATCGACGCGAAGAACAACCTCGTGCGCGCCCTCGGCGCGAAGAAGAAGACGATCGCCCTCGTCGGCGTCGAGGATCTCGTCGTCGTCGACACCGACGACGCGATCCTCGTCATCCCGCGCGAGCGCGCCCAGGACGTGCGCCTCGTCGTCGACGCGCTCAAGAAGCGCGGGCGGACCGACCTGCTCTGAAGCTCAGCCCGCGAGGAGGTGTTTGGCGATGACGAGGCGCTGGACCTCGCTCGTCCCCTCGCCGATCTCGCAGAGCTTCGCGTCGCGCAGGTGCCGCTCGACGTGGAACTCGCGCGTGTAGCCGTAGCCGCCGTGGATCTGGAGTGCCTTGTTGCACGCGCGCGAGGCCGCCTCGCTGGCGAAGAGCTTCGCCATCGACGCCTCCTTCGTGAAGGGACGGCCCTGATCGGCGAGCCACGCGGCGCGGTACGTGAGGAGCTGCGCGGCATCGAGCTCCGTCTTCATGTCCGCCAGCATCCACTGGATGGCCTGGAAGTCCGCGATGGGCTTGCCGAACTGCTTCCGGTCCTTCGCGTACGCGATCGCCATCTCGAGCGCGCCGAAGCCGAGCCCGAGCGCCATCGCGGCGATCGAGATGCGCCCGCGGTCGAGGATCTTCATCGTGTCGATGAAGCCGTGATCGACCTCGCCGAGCCGCTGCTCGTCGGAGACGACGACGTCCTCGAGCGTCAGCTCGGCCGTGTCGCTCGACCGGCAGCCGAGCTTCTCGAGGTGCTTCGACGCGGTGAAGCCCTTGGTGCCGTGCTCGACGATGAACGCCGTGATGCCCTTCTGCTTGGGCACGTCGGGGTTCGTGCGTGCGAGCACCACGCAGAAGCCGCCGACGCTGCCCTGCGTGATGAACATCTTCGTGCCGTTGAGGACCCACTTGTCCCCGTCACGGCGCGCGGTCGTGCGGAGGCCCGCCGAGTCGCTGCCGCTGCCCGGCTCCGTCAGGGCCCAGGCCGCGAGCCACTCGCCGCGCGCGGCCTTGGGCAGGTACTTCTTCTTCTGCGCCTCGGTGCCGAACGCGAGGATGTGTCCCGTCCCGAGCCCGTTGTGCGACGCGACGGTGAGCGCCAGCGATCCGTCGCACCGAGCGATCTCCTCGACGCAGATCGCGTAGCTCAGCATGTCCATGCCCGAGCCGCCGTACTCCTCCGGGATGCGGATCCCGAGCAGGCCGAGCTCTGCAAGCCTCGGAACGATCTCCTTCGGGAACCGCTCCTCTTCGTCCCACTGACGTGCGCGCGGAAGGACCTCCGTGCGCGCGAACTCGCGCACGGTCTTTCGGAGGAGCTCGTGGTGCTCGGAGAGCTGGAAATCCATGGGGCTCCCGGTTCTAGGTGCCGACCGCGCGCGCCGTCAACCCTGCCATGGCACACCTCCGCCGTTCAGCGGACGTTGATGCAGGCCGTGCCCCCCGCGCCGAGACCGCTGACGGGCTTGCAGTGGAAGCGCGTCGGGCAGCGATCGCCGGGGCCGCACGGCCGCGAGCAGTACTGTCGCGGGACCCCCGTGAGGGTCGCGTCCGTGATGCAGATGCCCGTGGCGCAGTCGTCCCCGGTCGTGCAAGGCCCACCGATGTCGCTCGGAGGCTTCTGCTTCGAGCCGCGCTTGGCCGGCTTCGGCGTGGGGTTCGACGCGCCTGCCGCGGCCTTCTCCGCGGCCTCGATCTCCGAGACGCGCGTGAATGCCTCCTCCATCAGCCAGGCGTACGTGTCGACCCTCGTGTAGACGTTGTGCACGTCCGGCCCCTCGCAGCTCGGCCCGCCGCGAGACACGACGCCGAGGACCTCGCCCGTATCCTGGTCGATGGCCGGGCCGCCCGCGTAGCCCTGACACGTCGCCTCCCCGACCGTGAACTCCGCGGCCGACACGGAGAGGACGGGCACGTACTCCCGCAGCCGCTTCTGCCCGGCCGGGTCGTCGTCGTCCGGCCGGGCGAAGCCGACGGCTCGGACGCGATCGCCCACGGCCGGCCCCCGCGTCCGGAGCGGCAGAGGCTTCGCCGACGTGATGGGCTCGTCGAGGACGATGACGGCGATGTCCGCATCGCAGAGCGTGACGCCGCTCGGCGCGACGACGTCGATCCCGGTCGCGACCTTCCGCGCCGAGATCACGTCTTCGCCGACGAGCACCTCGAGATCGCTCGGCGGTCGCTCCGAGAGGATCTGCACGCCCGACGGAGGACAGACCACGGACGTCACCGTCCGCGTCACGCAGTGGCGCGCCGTGAGCACGAGGCGAGGAGAGATGATCGTGCCCGAGCAGAGCTCGTCTCCTGCGATCCGGATCGCGACCACCGCGGGATCGCGCCCGCGGTCCGGCACGCCGCTCACGATCTCGACGCGATGGGCGACGGGCTTGCCGGCGCCCGCGTCGGCGGCGCTCCCGTCGTCTTCGTCGATCGTTCGTTCGAGCTCGGTACGAGCCTCGACGACGTCGGCGGGCGAGCACGCTACGAACCCCAGCGCGAGCACGACGGCTGGAGAGAGACGACGAAACATGACGGCACCTCCTTGCGACGAGCCGCACGAGAGCCATCGCCATGCCCGCGCCGCGCGCGCGACATCGCAGGCTTTTTCGCCCGTGACCCCATGGCCCGGCCACTTCGCGCCTGGCCCGGGCCGGATGCGGCGTCACGCCGTCAGAAGCCGCGGTCCTTCGGCGGCGCCGAGCCCGTGGGGGTCACGCTCGGCTCGGTCGGCTTCGCGCTCGAGGAGGCCGACGGCGGCGGCGTGGACTGCCGAACGGGCGCCGGCTCGGGCGCCTTCGGGATCGGTGCCGAGGAGAGCGTCACCGGCGGCGCCGCCACGCTCGTCGACTCGACGGCCTCGGCAGGAGGCGGCGGAGGGATGCTGTCGCGCGCGTTTTCCTCGTTCGCGGGCGGAGGGCTCGTCGTGGCCGCGAGGGATGCCGCCGACGCCGTCGGAGCGCCCTCCGTTAGGCGAGCCAGCGTGAGGTTGACGCCGAGGAGCACCACGAGAGCGAGGCCGATCGTCAGGCCGGCTCCCACCACACCGGCCTTGAGCATCTGCCACGACGGCTGCGAAGCCGGCCGGCGCTGGCCCGGGAGGCCCGGGACCTCGATCCTGTCCACGGTCGTCTTCTGATCCGCGTCGTCGTCGACCGCGACGCCCAGCGCGCGCAGCTTCTCGGAGAGCTCCTGCTCGAGCAGGCTCGCCTCGTCGAGCTCTGCTCGGACGCGCGCGAGCGCAGCGCGGAGCGAGCGGGTCTGCCGTGCGAGCTCCTCGAGCCGTTCCGTGGGCGCTTCCATCTTCGTCAGGGTACCGACGACGCAGGTGCCGTCCATGGGTGCGGTGGCGGTGTCGTCGGGTGGCTGCCGCACAATAACGCAGCACGACGTCCGCGCGAGGTGTAACCGTTCGTTCGCGCATGCAACGCCTCGTCGTGTGCTCGCTCGTTCGAGGTGCCCCGAAAAAGTCGAGCGGTGGAGGGATTTTCGCGGGTACGGCAGTTGCGACGAGCCCCTCGCTTGCGCCCGTCGGCCTTCTTTCTCTCCGCTTGCCTTCTGCTTCCGGTCGCCGGGAGCGCCCACGCGAACGGCATCCTCGCCGACCGGACGGCTGCCCCGCCCTCCGCGGTCGACGTCCAGGCGGCGGTCGCGGTGACCCCGTTCGGCACGACGCGGTGGAGCCGCATCACGCTCGAGGGCCACGCGCGGGTGATGTGGCTCGTCCCCGCGCGACCGGGCGCGGCCGTCGACTGGTCGTCCGACGCCTGGCTCGACGCGCTCGAGGACGCCACCGCGCCCCGCGTCCTCCGTCCGACCTCCCCGGCGCCGAGCTGCGATCTGCCGAGGTACGGGAGCGTCGAGCGCGTGCCTCTCTGGGGCGGGGTCGGCACGAAGCTCGCGCCCAAAGAGATCACCGTCGCGACCAGCGAGGCTTCGCTCCGCGAGCATGCCGGGCAGCGCGGCTTCGTCGTGCCTCCGGACCTCGATGCCCGCATCTCGTCGCTCTATTCGCGCGGCTGGGTGCTCCTCTCGGTCGAGCTCGACGCGCACGGCGCCGTCACGACGTCGCCGACGATCCGCGTGAGCGACGACGGGAGCGCGGCGCTGCCGTTCGCGCTGACGGGCGGCACCTTCGCGGACACGCGCCTGACCGTCTTCACGCTCACGAACGGCCCGGCGACGATCACGGGCGCCGCCGAGCTCGACGCGACGACGCTCACGTGGCGCGCCGAAGGCAGCGACTACCGCGAGCGGAGGCGAGCCATGCTCGATCGCCACCGTTGGATCCGCGAGTCGTCGACGCGCGAGGCCTTGTTCGCCGGCGTCAGCCTCCCCGGGGAGCCGAGCGTCGCCCCCGCGATGCGAACGTACTTCGAGGCGGTCGCCGCGTCCGGCAGCGGCGCGTGCGTCGAAGCGGCCCGAGCGGCGGCCAAGAGCACGGGGGTCGTCGCTCGGACCTGCGCGCCGGGCGCCGCCGCGCGCGTGCCCGGCGGCTCGGCGTGCACGCCTTCGACCGCAGGGATCGATGCCAGCGCGTTCGCGTGCGGAAACGCCGACGATCTCGCGCTCGCGCTGGCAGGGACCGCCCCCGAGGACGTCTTCGTGACCCGCTTCGCGGGGCGCGTCCCTCGCGGGGCGACGGGCGAGGACGCCGAGCTCTCGACGAGCGACTCCTCGCTTCCGAGCGTACTCACCGCCGGCGCTTGGGAGCGATGCCCGCCCCCGTCTCCCGAGCCGACGCCACCGCCTGCCTCGAGGGCGCCGCCGTTCACCGGCGGGGGTCGGGCGACCTGGATCCCGCCCGCCGTGGAGAAGGAGGAAGAGACGAGCAGCAGCGAGGGCTGCGGCGGCGGCATCGCGTACCTCTTCTACGAGGACACGTCCTACGAGGAGGACGAGTCCGCCGAAGGCTGCTCGTCGTCGACGGGCTCGAGCGACGAAGACGAGGAGTACGAAGAGGACGCGGAAGAGGGCGACGACTCGGCGGACGAGAGCGACTCGGACGACGGCTCGTACGACGGCGACTTCGGCTCCGACGACGGGGCCTACGAAGGCGATACGGAGTGGTGGGGGGAGTCGGCCTCGACCGCGAGCAAAGCGGCGCGCAAGACGAAGCTCGCCAAAGTCGGAACGAGGAAGCGCGTCGAGAAACGTCGCGAGAGCCCGGTCTCCCGCGTGGCGCTCCTCCTCGGGGCGCTCGTCCTCCCGCTCCGCCGCCGGCGGAGGCTCGACGACCATCCTCCGATCTACTGAAGAGCGGCGCTCAGACGTCGCTGCGCTCGAACTTCGGCAGCGCGAGCGCCAGCGCGAGCACCGCGGACGCGGCCACGATGGCGAGGTCGAGCCAGACGGGGACGACGAAGCTCCCCCACGTCACCTTCGGGGCGAGCGCGCCCTGGCCGGCCGCGTCGAGGACGGCGTGGCGGAGCGGCGCGACGGCGTACGTCAGCGGATCGAACCGCGTCAGCGCCTCGAGCCAGCTCGGGAGGCCCTGCAGCGGGTAGAGCGCGCCCGACGCGAAGAACATCGGGAACAACACCACCTGCATGACGGCCATGAACGCCTGGATGCTCTTCATGCGCGTCGCGATCGCCACGCCGAACGCGGTGAGCGAGAACGAGATCAACGGCAGCTCGAGCAAGAGCGTGCCCACGAGCCGCGGCGTGATCGTGACGCCGCCGATCCAGCCGATGACGACCATGGCGAGGCCCTGCACGGTGCCCGCGGTCATGCCGCCGAGGCATTTGCCGACGAGGATCGCGCTTCGCCGCACGGGCGCGACCATCATCTCGCGCATGAACCCGAGCTCGCGGTCCCAGACGATGCTGCCCGCCGAGAAGAAGCACGTGAAGAGCACGGTCATCGACATCACGCCCGGGAAGAGGAACGTGCGGAACGGAACGCCGTGCGTGGTCGGGACCATCGCCGAGATGCCGGTCCCCATGACGAACAGGTAGAGCACCGGCTGGACGACCCCGGCGATGAGGCGCGGTCGGTCCTTGACGAACCGCAAGAGCTCGCGGTGCCAGACGACCTTGATCGTCCGCAGGCTGCTCGTGAGCCCCCGATTCGTGACGTGGCGCGACGCCTGCCTGCTCACCGCCGCGGCCGACATCGATCACAACCTCCCGCGCGCGAACGGCGCGGCCTTCTCCGCGGCCGTCGCCTCCGCATCGCGGATCGTCGTGCCCGTGAACGCCAGGAACACGTCGTCGAGCGTGGGCCTCGCGACGCTGGCCGAGCGGATCGGCACGGGCAGCTCGGCGAAGAGCCGAGGGAGGAAGTCCTCGCCCGCGGGGACGCCGAACGTCACGGCGCCGTCGAGGATCTTCGCATCGATCTGGAGCGTCTCGCGCAGCGCCACGATCGCGGCCTCGTCGTCCGCGGTACGGATCTGGATGCGGTCCTTGCCCACCATCGCCTTGAGCTTCGACGGCTCGTCGAGCGCGACGAGCTTGCCCGAGTCCATGATGGCGATGCGGTCGCAGTTCTCCGCCTCGTCCATGTAGTGGGTCGTCAAGAAGATGGTGATGTCGTGCTCCTGCTTGAGCTCGCGGATGTAGCCCCAGATCGTGCTGCGCGTCTGCGGGTCGAGGCCGATCGTCGGCTCGTCGAGGAACAGCACGCTCGGTGCGTGCACGAGCCCGCGGGCGATCTCCAGCCGCCGCTTCATCCCGCCGGAGAACGTCGAGACGATGCCGTCTCGGCGATCCCAGAGACCGACCATGCGCATGACCTGCTCGATGCGCGCCGGAAGGATCGCCGAGTCGACGCCGTAGAGCTCGCCGTGGAAGCGGAGGTTCTGGTACGCGGTCAGGTAGTCGTCGAGCGTCGTCTCCTGGAAGACGAGGCCGATGTTCGCCCGCACGGCGTCGCGCTCGCGGACGACGTCGTGACCGGCGACCATCGCCGTGCCGGCCGTCGGCTGCGCGAGCGTGCAGAGGATCTTGATCGTCGTCGACTTGCCGGCGCCGTTCGGGCCGAGGAACCCGAAGACCTCGCCGCGCGCGACCTCGAAGTCGATCCCGCGGACCGCATGGACGTCGCCGTAGCGCTTCTCGAGCCCCCGGACGACGACGGCGGAGCTCATCGGATGCGGATCAGGCGCGCGCGTGGACGTTCGCCTTCACCCATTCGATGATCGTCTCGAGCGACGTGCCCGGCGTGAAGATGCCCTTCACCCCGGCGGCGCGGAGCCGCTCCATGTCGCTCTCGGGGATGATCCCGCCGCCGAAGACGACGACGTCCGATGCGCCCTTCGCGGCGAGCGCGTCGATGACCGCCGGGAAGAGCGTGTTGTGCGCGCCGCTCATGATCGAGAGCCCGACGCCGTCGACGTCCTCCTGGATCGCCGCGTTGGCGATCATCTCCGGCGTCTGGTGCAGCCCGGTGTAGATGACCTCGAAGCCCGCGTCCCGGAGAGCGCGCGCGACGACCTTCGCGCCCCGATCGTGCCCGTCGAGCCCGGGCTTGGCGACGAGGATACGGACCTTGCGTGCGGCAGCTTCGGACATGGTGACGCGTTATCGTCCGCGACCGGGGACCTGTCAAATCGGCCGTGACGCGTGGGCCCCCGTCGCCCCGGCGGCCGGCCGGCGGCGGCCGGCGCACGGAAAAGGGCCCCCAGGCTCTGCTTTTCCCGGACGGACCGCGTCAGCGCTTCTTCCGGGCGCGCGCGACCGTACCCCGCTCGGGGGTCGGAACGAGGCTCGTCGAACAGCGCGGATGGGGCGCGCGGGCGGCCTCGTCGGCGATGGGACGCTCGACCCAACACGGATCGTCGAACAGGGCGACCGGTCCCTTCCTGTCGTCGGACAGGCGCGACAGGATCGCGCCGTCCTCGTCGGGATCGAGCACGCGCGTCGCGATCTTCGGGAGCGGCGATTTGTTCTCGGCGTGGTCGTTGTCGGTCCACGTGAGGTGGAACGACCAGTCGAGGCGAGGCGTCTCGCCGAACGAGAACGACAGGTCCGCGAGCACGCCGAGCCGCGTCCAGCCATTCACGCAGACGAGCCGTCGGTTCTCTCGCAAGACGGGGAACATCGGGGGCTTCCACGACTCGCCCTGGTTCGAGACGAGGTTCCCGATCGAGGCGAAGATCGGCACCCTCCGCCCGTCCTTCGTGCGATGCACGACGACCGGCGAGGCGACGTGCGGATGGTGGATGACGACCGCGGCGGCGCCGGCCTCGGCCGCCTGACGAGCGACGCGCATCACGGCGGGCGTCTGCCGGACGTACTCCTCGCCTCCGTGGAAGATCGCGATCGTCGCGTCGCACGTCGAGGTCGCTCGCTTCACGGCGGCGGCGACGGCTCGGCGGCCCGCCGCGTCCTCGCGCGCGATCGCGAGGCGGCTCGTCTTCGCGCAGCCGCCCTGCGCGTTCACGAACGTCGTCCACGCCACGGCGCAGACGCGCTTGCCGTCACGCTCCACGAGCGTGCGCGGCGCCCACGGGTCCGAGCCCATGTCGCCGCCGACGGCGATCAGCCCTGCCTTGCTCGCCGTCGCGAGGGTGGTCTCGACGCCCTCGTGGCCGAGGTCGCATGCGTGGTTGTTCGCGACGGTGACGGCGTTGATCCCCGTCGCCGGCAGCGACGCGAGCCAGGCAGGAGGCGCCGCGTAGGCGAGGCGGAAGGCCTTCTTGTCGAGCTCGCCGGTCGCCGCCTCGTAGTTGGCGACGACCGCGTCCGCCTCGGAGAAGAGCGGCGCGAGCGGCGCGAGCGCGTCGACGATCGCGCTCGGCGACACGAGGCTCGGTCGATGAGGGATGAGATCGCCGCCGACGAGCACGCGCAGCGGCCGCGAGGACGAGGGCGCCGACGGGGCGACGGGCTCCGCGCGTTTCACGACGGCGGCCGCGACGGTCGTGGAGCTCTCCGCCGTCGCGCTCGCCGCCGCCGACGTGTCCGATGCGCTCGGCGCACAGCCGGCGACGGCCAGCATGGCGAGCACGATCCGCAACACCTGGGACATGTAAGCAAATGTCCCACCCGAAGCGGACGATGGCCCAATTTCCGGCGGTCGCGGCGGGGGGCGGCGCGGATCGAGGCCGCGCCGCGATCCCTGGGAAATTCAGGGCTTGGACGCGGGCGTGCTCGCCGGCCGCTTCGCGGGGACCGCCGCGCCGTCACGTTTGAAGGCGACGACCTTGTACGTCGGCTGGGGGCGGTCGATCGCCCACGACCGACCTTCCATGGTGAAAGCGAGCGCGACGCCGTTCGGGGCGAGTCGAACCGCCGACACGGTCGTGAACCCGCTCCCCTTCCCGAGCTCGATCTTCCCGAGCTTCGTGTCCTTGCCCTCCGCGGAGTGCAGGACCGCGAGCGCGCCGATGGCGTCGGAGAGGAGCGCGGGGGTCTCGGGCCGACTCTCCGCGAAGCGATACGCGGAGAACTCGACCGCCTTCGGTGCGTCGACGAGCAACGTGTGGATGGCCGCGCCGATGACGTGCTCGACGCTCGGAGCACGCGGCCGACCGAGGAGCCGCTGGAGATCGCCCGACGCGGCGTTCGCATCCAGCTCGGCCTGCGTACGGAGCTCCGGACGCATCTCGAGCGCACGTCGCGCCGCGCCGACGGCGATGGCGTGGAGGACCGCGCTGGTCGTCGGGTCGTACGTCGCCGGCGCGGGCTCGTCCGCGAGCGGCCAGGGCTCGCCGCCGGCCGCGTGGACGACGGCGCCGCGCGCACGGAGCGGGACGCCGTGATCCGGGCCGACGTAGACGAGCGCCACGCCGTTACGAGCGGCAGGCAAGCGCGCGAGCACTTGCCGCACGTGCTCGACCTTGGCGTCTTCGAGCTTGCCGTTGTCCGCGAAGAGCACGCCCCACTCGCTCAGCATCTTCTTGCGCGCGCCCTGCAGCGCGAGGCGATCGGCAGCGTCGACGAGCCGCGTGACGCCGTCGGGCAGCATGTCGACGAGCAGGATCTGCGCTTGCGCGCGGAGGGCGGCGATCGAGTCGGGGACGGATCCGTCGCCTTTCAGCCATCGCGCGTTCTGCTCGAGGTGATCGCGAAGGGCCTTCGAGCAATCCTCGTACGTGGCGGGCGGGATCCCCGCGCTCGGATCGTGCGCGGTGGCCGTCGGCTTGCCCGCGTTCGCGATCGTGCCGTCGAGCCATGCGTAGATCGACACCAGCTCCTGAATCGCGCGCGGCTCGTGATCGAGACCGCCCACGTAGCGCTGGTAGACGGCGTCCGCGCGAGCGAGCAGCGCCTTGACGGTGGCGAGCGTGAGGATCGGGCGCGAGGGCGCCGAGGCGCCGCCGAACACGAGCTCCTTCAGGAAGACGCCGCGCTGCTCCGTGAAGGCGACGCGAGACACGGCCTCGGTGAGGACCTCGATCGACTCTTCGGGCGACAGATCCGTTCGAGCGACGAGCGCGCGGACGCGCTGCGCGTTCTCGGCCTTCGCGCTCGCGACGAAGTCCCTGATCTGACCTCGCTCGCTCGACGTGAGCGCTGCGTTCGCGGGGCTCGTCCCGAGGAGCAGCACGGCTCCGAGGAGCACGTGCCAGAGAGAAGCTCGAAGCCTCGGGGCCACGGCCCCGACCACTCCGCGGGGTCGCGCCGCGTGCGTCTCTTGTCCTTTCCTCATGACGAGAACGTACCCGGATCGCCGGTGGATGGTCGTTCGGATCGACGTCGATCGACGCTCCACGACGACGCCCCGGCCCCACCCGCTCGGAGGCCCGCAAATTCCGCTGTGGATGTACGTTCCGCCGCCGTCTGCGCACGGACTTGCGCACTCCGAGGGGCGGCGCTCGCTTTGCACTCGGCGGGGCATGCTCTCGCGCGTGCTCTGCTCGTTGCTCGTCCTCGGCTCCGTCGCCGCCTGCTGGGGCGGCAGCGACGCGACGGCGAACGAGGAGGCGGCTCCGGAGGCTCGCGACGACGAGGTCGTCGAGCGAGCCGCGAAGACGACGCCCCCGCCCGCCGATCCCGAGCCGCAGCCGGACGCGAGCGAGGACGATGCCGAAGCCGAGCTAGAGGTCCGATCGCTCGCGAACATCGGCGACAGCATCTCGCAGGGCTTCGACGCCGACGACAGCGAGCCGATCGATCTCAACGCCATCGCCCAGGGCAAGGCCTCGTCGATCTTCCACGACAACCCGAGCTTGAGCTGGGTGCAGGGCACCGACGAGCGCGTCGGCTCCGTCGCCTCCCATTACCGCGCGCTCGACCCGAGCCTGATCGTGACGCCGCTCTCACGCTCGGGCGCCGAGCTCGTCGGAAAGTCGAGCAGCCTGCCGAACCTGGAGAAGCAGGCTCGGGCGATCGCCACGAAGAAGGTCGCGCCGGATCTCGTCTACGTGCTCCTCGGCGGCAACGACGTCTGCAACCGCGCGCGCTCGACGACGTCCGACGCCACGGCGACGATGTACGGCGTCGACGAGTGGCGCGCCGCCGTCGTGCGCGGTCTCGTCGCGCTGGAGGAGGTGCTCCCTGCGGGCGCCACCGTCCGCTTCGTCAGCATGCCGCGCGTCGACCTGCTCTACGACACGCTCGCGAGCGCGGAGGTGCCCGTCGTGTACGACTCGCCGCTCGGGAAGGTGAAGGCGACCGCGACGTGCAAGGACCTGTGGACGGTCACCGCCGCGAACGGCTCCGGCATCTGCAGGATCGTGACGACCGAGACGTCGGCCGCGAAGCGCAAAGCGATCGGCCGGCGCATCGACGAGTACAACGAGGCGCTCGCCGAGGAGGTCCGCCGCTTCGCCAGCGACGCGACGCGGAACCCGAAGGGGATCCGCTTCCAGTCGGACTGGCACGGCTCGCTCGACGCGGGCGGCCCGAAGAACCTGTCGGGCGGCACGTTCGTCTACGAGCCGAAGCACGTCAGCAAGCTCGACTGCTTCCACCCGAGCATCGAGGGCCAGCGCGCGCTCGCGGATTTGGTGCTGCGGAAGGCGAAGTGGCGCTGAGCGGCCTAGGGCCGCGCAGCGCCAGTCCTCGGTCCTCAGCTTCGGGTCCTCGTCCTCGGCACGGCTGCACCATCACCGTGGCCTCGTGTTGCGAAGCACCGTCATGAGGGCGTGCCCAGCCCGCAACGAGCGTCGGCTCGTGCAAGGCGCACGACCACGAGCTCGCGAGGCACGACGACGCCACGAGCGTGCAAGGCCCGGTCGTGCCGTCACGACCGAAAGCTGAGGACTGAGGACCGAGGACTGACTCTCCGGAAGCGAACGCCGTTCAGGCGATCGAAGACCGGCCCGCTCAGTCCTCGTCGTCGTCGTCCTTCACGTCCGGCAGCGACTCCTCGGACGGAGGCAGCGGGCGGCCTTCCTTCTCCGCCTGCTGGCGCTCCTTCTCGCGCTGCGCCTTCATCTGCGCGACGCGCTGCATGACGGCGGGCTTCGGCGCGACGAGCACGCTCATCGCGCGAGCCTCCATCATCGCGCGCGTCTCGACGTTCGCGATGTCCTCGAGCTGCGGGATGATGAGGTTGAGCTGCTCCTGCGCCTTCTCCGGGTGCGTGATCTCGCGACCGCGGAAGCGCACGGTGAACTTCACCTTGTGGCCGGCCTCGAGGAAGCGGCGCGCCGCCTTCGTCTTGAAGGCGATGTCGTGATCGTCGGTCTTCGGGCGGAGCTTGATCTCCTTGATCTCGACGATCGTCTGCTTGCGCTTCGCCTCGCCGGCCTTCTTCTTCTCCTCGTACTTGTACTTGCCGAAGTCGAGGATCTTGCACACCGGCGGCTCGGCCTTGGGGTTCACCTCGACGAGGTCGAGCCCCTGCTCCTGCGCACGCCTGAGCGCCTCGTGAGTTGCGAGCACCCCGAGCATCTCCCCGTTCGCGTCGATGACGCGCACTTCCGGCACGCGGATGCGGTGGTTGACTCGGATTTGGAACTGGCGCTGCGGCTGGCGCGGATCGAATCGGGGGCGACCCATCGACATGAGTTGTACGTGACCTCCAGAAACCTGGCTCTTTGTCTCGGTGCAGTGTCCTCGTCCGTAGTCGACCGGTCAACCCCCGCAGTCCGAAATCGCCACATGAAAATCGGGGCTTGTAGCCCCCAACGGAGGAGCCGAGACGAGGGGAAGGCGGCTCCCCAGGCGCTCGGTCGAGGGTCGGTCACGAGCGCGAACACCCGACGGCCTCAGGGGAAATCAGCCCCTGTGACGGCGCGTGATAGGCTTTCCTCGCCGTGATCCTGGTGATGAACCCCGGGCTTCCCGAGGAACGGACCTTCATGCTCGAGCCCGGGACCATCACGATCGGGCGGACGAAGGACAACGCGGTCTTCTGCCTCCACAAGAGCCTCTCCAGGAAACACGCCGAGCTCGAGTTCGACGGGACGAAGGTTCGGATCAGGGACCTGCAGAGCAAGAACGGTGTCTTCGTACGCGGGCGGCGCGTGGATCGCTGCGAGCTCGTCGAAGGGGACAGCTTCCGCTGCGGCGACATCACCTTCGTGCTCGAAGGAGCGACCGTACGCACCCCTGCCTCGACGCAGGACGATCGAGCCGCTCAGACGCTCCCGTCGCCCTTCGCGCTCGGTCCCGCCGCGCTTCGGCGAAAGGCAGCTCGACAGCCGCAGGTGCTCGTCGACGAGTCGCAGCGGTACAAGGACAAGCTGTTCTTGCTCATCCGCGCGAGCGAGCTCTGCGTGAGCCAGCTCCAGATCGACACCCTCCTCGAGGAGCTCGTGCTCCTCGCGGTCCAGGTGCTCGAGGTCGATCGCATCGTGCTCCTCACGCTCGACGACGCCACGCTCGAGATGCGACCTCGCGTCGTGAAGACGTTCGTCACGACGTCGGCGATGCCGTGGAGCAAGCGCGTCGTCGACTGGGTCGTCGATCACGGCGAGCCGGCCTCGTTCCCCGACGTCTCTGGCGACCGCACGTTGCCCGGTGATCGGGGCGCCGACGCCGCCGTCCGCGCTGCGATGTGCGTCCCGATCGACCCTGGCAGCGGCACGATCGGGGTCATCTACGCCGACAGCCTCTCGCGGACCGACTGCTTCCGCCCCGACGACGTCGCGCTCCTTCGCGCGCTCGCGAACCTCGCCGCCGTCGTCATCGAGGGCGCGGCATTCCGCGAGGCCGGGAGCGAGCGGATCCCCCGCCCCGCCCGTCCGAGAGCGCGCTGAGTGACCGGCGTCGCGCGCGGCGCGCTCAGCGCGGCGGCTCGCTCTCGGCGAGGATCCTCGCGACGAGCTCGGCCCTCGGCATGGCGCCGAGGTCGCCCGCGTCGCGCGAGCGGACCGATACCGTCCCTGCCTCGGCGTCCTTCGGGCCGACGACGAGCATGTACGGGTGCCGGAAGACGCGCGCGTTCCGGATCTTCGCGCCGAGCTTGTCCGCGCTGAAGTCGGCCTCCGCGCGGATGCCCTTCGACCGGAGCTCCTCGAGGACGCTCCGCCCGTACTCCTCGCTCTTCTCGCTCACCGTGAGGACGATCGCCTGCGTCGGCGCGAGCCACGTCGGGAAGTTCCCGCCGCAGTGCTCGAGGTACACGCTCAAGAACCGCTCGATCGTCCCGAGGACGGCGCGGTGGAGCATGACCGGACGATGCTCCTTGCCGTCCTCGCCCGTGTACTTGAGGTCGAAGCGCTCCGGCAGGTTCGGGTCGTACTGCATCGTGCCGAGCTGCCACGACCGCTTGAGGGCGTCCTGGACGTGGAACTCGAGCTTCGGCCCGTAGAACGCGCCTTCGCCGGGCGCGATCTCGAACGGCAGGTTCGCCTGCTCGAGGCCCTCGCGGAGCGCCTTCTCGCTCATGTCCCAGAGCTCGTCGGAGCCGATGCGCTTCTCCGGCCGCGTCGCGAGGCGGATGTCGATCTTCTCGAGGGAGAAGGCCTTGTAGACCGCGTAGAACATCTTGAGGAAGCGCGCGATCTCCTCGGGGACCTGCTCCTGCGTGCAGAAGATGTGCGCGTCGTCCTGGCAGAACGTGCGGACGCGCGACAGACCGTGCACGACGCCGCCGCGCTCGTAGCGGTGCAGCCGCCCGAAGTCGGCGACGCGCCACGGCAGCTCGCGGTAGCTGCGCTTGCGCGACCCGAAGATGACGCAGTGGCTCGGGCAGTTCATCGGCTTGAGCGCGAAGCTCGTCGCCTGGAGGTGCTTGCCGAGATCGAACGGCTCCTTCCGCTCGCCCTTCTCGCCCGCCGGGGCCTCGAGGAGGTCCTCGGTCCACAGGCGGTACATGTTCTCGTTGTAGTTGCCGAGGTGCCCGCTCGTGCGGAACAGCTTCGGATCGAACGCCTGCGGCGTGATCACCTCCTCGTAGCCGTACTCGACGTAGAGGTCGCGCAGGTACTGGACGAGGCGGTTGTAGACGAACGCGCCGCGCGGCAAGAAGAACGGCATCGCCGGCGCGACCTGATCGAAGAAGAACAGGTCGAGCTCCTTGCCGAGCTTGCGGTGATCACGCTGCTTGGCTTCCTCGATCAGGCGCAGGTGCTCCTCGAGCGCCTCCTTGCTCGGGAACGCCGTCCCGTAGATGCGCTGGAGCATCGGGTTGCGCTCGTCGCCGCGCCAGTAGGCGCCCGCGACGCTCGTGAGCTTCACGGCGCGCAAGAAGCCCGTCGACGGGACGTGCGGTCCCTCGCAGACGTCGACCCACTCGTCCTTTCCGGGCGTGCCGTGCCTGTAGAGGCTGATCTCCTCGCCCTCGGGGATGGCCTTGATGATCTCGACCTTGAAGGTCTCGCCCATCTTCTCGAAGAGCGCGAGCGCCTCGTTGCGCGAGACGACCTCGCGACGGAACGGCGTGTCCTTCGCGATGACGTCGAGCATCGTCCGCTCGATCTTCGCGAGGTCCTCTTCCGTGAAGCCCGGGCCGGGCTTGTCGAAGTCGTAGTAGAAGCCGTCCTCGATCGCGGGACCGATCGTCACCTTCGTCCCGGGGAAGAGCCGCTGGACCGCATCGGCCATCACGTGCGCCGTCGAGTGGCGGATGACCTGGATGCCGTCCTTGTCCGTGGCCCGGATGACCTCGAAGGTCGCGTTCTCGTCCACGGGCGTGTGCAGATCGACCACGCGGCCGCCCGTCCGGATCGCGACGACGTCGTCCGAGAGCAGCCCTTTGTTCTTCACGAGATCCCGCGCAGGGATACGGCTAGCCATGACGAGCTTTGACCTACCACAACGGCCCGTCGACAGCACGCGGCGGCCGTCGATCCGCTCGTTTCGATCCCTGCGGTGCTCGACCCTGCGTCCCGCGCGCGAGCGGGCCTTCTGCCACGGACCTCGGGCCTCGGAGCGGGCGGCGCCTCAGCGCTTCAGCCCGACGCGGTAGAGGAAGCCGGACTGATCGCTCGCGATGTAGAGCGCGCCGTCGATCGGCGAGATGGCCACGCCGGCGGGACGCGGCGCCTCTCCCTCCCCGGTCTCGGCGGCCCAGCTCCACGCGCCGTCCTTCGGGCCGCTCGCGTCCCCGCCGCCGAAGACGACCTCGTACGGGAACGTCGTCGTCGTCTCTGTCGACGTCGGCATCGGCGCGGAGCCGTCGGGATTGAACGGCTGCCACACGACCTTGTAGCCCGTGGGCGTCGAGCGGTTCCACGATCCGTGCAGCGCGATGAACGCGCCGCCGCGCCACTTCTCCGGGAGCGCGCCGCGCGGCTGGAGATCGAAGAAGACGATGTCGAGCGGCGCCGAGTGCGCCTGTACGAACGTCGTCGGCTTGTCCGAGTTCGCGGCGCACCACCCGTCGTCGTGCGGGTTCCCGGGGAAGCCGGCGTTGACGAGCTGCGTGCCGGGCGGGACGAGCGTCCCGTCCCTGCCGTTCGAGAGCACGCGCTGCGCGGTGAAGCAGAACGGGTAGCCGTACTTCTTGCCTGGAGCGATCTCGACGACCTGCTCGCCCGGGTTGTCGTCGTGGACGTCGGCCCCCTTGTAGCGCTGGTTGTCGAGGCCGTTGACGACGGCGTACATCTTCTTGGTGATCTCGTTCCGGACGAAGCCGTTCGGGTTGCGGAGCCCGACGGTGACGTTCTCGCCCTCGTCCCACTGGAACGGAGTGCCCGGGACGAACTTCGACAGATCGAAGCGCTTGATGAGCGATCGCTTCGTGTCGTACTCGCTCGTGCTCGTCTCGTTCGTCGCGTTCCCCGCGGAGCCGGAGTCGACGTAGAGGAAGCCGTCGTAGACGCGGACGGTGCGCCGTCCGTGTCCGCCGGTCGGCTGACCGACGACGACGTCCTCGCCCTCGTCGCCCTTGTCCTGCCCGGGCGCGTACGAAAAGCGCTTCACGCCGCGCGCGGAGCCGGCGTAGAGGAAGCCGCCCTCGACGTCGATGTGGCAGTTGTTGCCGGCGCCGCCGCCGCCCGTCTCGGCCCACGACGTGATCTCTTCACGCGTGAAGAAGCCGTCGCCGTCCACGTCGCGGAAGAGAAAGATCTCGTTGCCCGTCACGCCGAAGAGGTCGCCGTTCGGAGCGAACGTGAGCTGGCGGAGGCCCGGGACGCGCGCCGACACGAGGCGGGCGCACATGCCCGGCGGGACGTAGTGATCGCCTTCGGGCAGAGGCTGCCCGCGGCACGGATCGATCGTCGTCTCAGGGATGCCGGGCGGCGCCGCCACCTGCACGTCGTCGGTCGCGCCGCCGCCGTCTTGCGTGTCCGATGATCCCTCGACGCCCAGAGGCGGATCGTCCCCGCAGGCAGCGACGAAGACGCCAGGGACGGCGACGAGCGCGGCGAGCGTGACGGGTGCGATGGCGCGTCGAGGAAGCATGCCTCGAGGGTAGCGAGCGACCTCTCGCGACGCCAACGGTCAGTCGTCTTGGCAGATGCCTTCCTTGTGTCCGTCGATGACGGGCGCGTTGTCGCCGAAGACGTCCTTGCAGGTGAACCCCGGGGTCGTGCAGTCGCCGGGGACGTCGAGCCGGCACCAGCGCTCGCATTCCTTACCGACCGTCGGGTGGTTGATGCACGCGAGCCCCGGCTTGCAGTCGGCGGTCGTCTCGCACGGCTCGAGCTCGCCCTTCGTGCCCGGGTAGTTGCAATCGCTCACCTTGTTGGGCGCGTAGAGCTGCGCGAACCAGTGGCACGAGTTCGAGCCGCACACGCCCGAGGGCTCGCGCGGATCGCAGTTGATCGTGCAGAAGTTCACGTTCGGGACGGGCTCGCCGTTCCCGTCGAGCATCGACACGCAGAGATCCGTGCCGCCGAGGCTGCACTTCGACAGCGGCGTGTTGCAGTACGGACGACACGCGCCGTAGATGCACGCGAGACCCACCATGCAGTCGCCGGTCGACCGGCACGGACGACCGAGCGTGGCGGTGCCGGCGGTGACGCACGACGTGGCGCCGGTCGAGCGGTTCGTCACGTCGCACGTCTCGTTCTCCGCGCAGCCGCACTGGGGATCGAGCCCGCACTTGTGGTTCGGCGGAACCGTCTCGCACGTGAGCGCCTCGCCCGCGTCGCTGCTCTTCGTCGACGGACCTTCTTCGTCCTCCTCGACGGGGTCGTCGTCCTCCTTGGCCTGCTTCGGCTCCGGCGTCTCGACCGGCTCGAAGTCCTTCAGGCGCGGAGCCGGCGTGCACGCAGCCGCCGCCACGGACGCGCACAGCATGACGATCGCGATGCGAGCTCCACGAAGACGAAGCGAGTAGACCCCCATCACCGATCGACAGGCTAGCACGCATGGCGAGCTCGACAGGACGATTTCCTAGGGATTCCCGATGACTACATGGATCTCGAACGGTCCATGGCAGCGCGATCACGTTCACTTTCGACGCGTTCTCGCGGGCTCTTTCGACTCGCTCGCGGGCGCGGCCTCGTGATCGCGCCCCTCGTGATACGTCATCGAGACGACGACCAGCCCCTCGTCGCGCGTCGTCGAGCACCTCGCCGGCGCGCGTGTCGCCCGCGATCGCCTTCGAGCGCCGTCGAGCGCGGCGCGCGTGCTTCGCCTTTCGCGCGCAGCTCACCACGCCGATCGTCGAGCTCGACGGTGGCGCCGACCGCGGCCGTTCCGAACGCGTCGAAAGCGTCTCGTCTCCTTGGTGATCCGCTCTCCGGTGACTAGGCTCGCGCGTGCCTCGGCGACACCTCGGGTGTCCTTCCAGCATCACACGACCAGCGCTCCGATGCGGAAGCGGCGGCGACGACCGAGCCGGACGGCGGCGGCGCTGATCTAGAATCGAGCCTGGATGCACCCCATCCGTCTGGTCACGTACAACGTCCGGTACTTCGGTCACGGGACGCGCGGCCTCGCCAGCACCGCCACTTCGATGCAGCGGATCGCCAACGCGCTCGCCGCGCTGGATCCGCTCCCGGACGTCATCTGTCTGCAGGAGGTCGAGACCGCCTCGCTCCGGTCGAACCTCGTGCATCCCGCGCTCAACGGCGAGACGCAGCTCGAGCGCCTGATGGGGATGCTCCACTCCGCGCTCCACCGCTTGGGCAAGCGCGACTTCTACGAGGCCTACTACTTCCCGGCTCACACGTACAAGGTCAGCGTCACGCCGCTCTACACGACGGGCCTCGCCGTCATCGCGAAGCGCGACTTCAAGGTGCTGCATCACAACGCGACGCAGCCGCACGACGTCACGTGCCGCCGCATCCACCCCGTGAAGGCGCTGAAGCAGACGCGGATCTGCGCCCACCTCCGCGTCGTGCATCGCTCGGGCGTGGATCTCGACATCTTCAACACGCACTTGTCGCTCCCCACGACCCTCTCGCGCGAGTTCTGGCTCGAGCCGCGCCGCATGGGCTGGGGACCGAATCAGCTCGAAGAGGCGCAGAACGTCGTGCGCTTCGTCCAGCGAGAGAAGCGGAGCGATCGCTGGGTGCTCGTCGGCGACTTCAACGCGCTGCCCGGGTCGCCGGTCTATCGCTTGCTGCGCGAGGCCGGCTGCATCGATCCGTTCGCCAAGTACCACGATTGGGACGAGGAGCAGCTCATCAAGTGGCCCACGGCCGGCTTCATGAACCTGCGGATGCACCTCGATCACGTCTTCTGCGGCAGCTCGCTCCGCTGGCTGCACTTCGACGGATCCCACAAGTTCGGTCAGAAGAACGGCCCGTACCACGGGCTCTCGGACCACGTCCCGATCGTCGGCACCTTCACGATCACCTGAAGGCGGCGCGGTTCGAGCGCGGGTAAGCTCGGCGCCATGACCGAGACGAACCGCATCTGTGCCATCACGGGAGGAGCCGGCGCCCTCGGGAGCGCGCTCGCGAAGGAGCTCGCCGACCGAGGCTACGAGATCGCGCTCTTCGACACGGAACGCAGCAAGGAGCGCCTCTCCGCCGTCGCGAAGGTCGTGGGCACCGATCGCGCGTTCGCGTACGCGAGCGACTTCGAGAGCGCTGCCGCATGGGCGTCGGCGCTCGACGCGACGAAGGCCGCCCTCGGCGGCCTCCCGACACACGCGGTGCTCGCGGCGGGAGGCTGGGCGGGCGGCGCGCCGCTGCACGAAGCGAAGGACGACTCCGTCTACGAGCAGATGATGAAGATGAACGTCGACTCGGCGTACCGCGCGCTCCGAGCGCTGCTCCCGACGATGGTCGCGGCGCAACGCGGGAGCATCGTCGTCGTCGGATCGCGCGCCGTCGAGCGACCGTGGACGAGCACCGGCGCGGCCGCCTACGCGGCGTCGAAAGCCGCGGTCGTCACGCTCGCGCAGACCGTCGCGCGAGAGGTGCTCGAGCACGGCGTGCGCGTCAACGCCGTCCTGCCGAGCACGCTCGACACGCCCGCGAACCGCGCGGCGATGCCGAACGCCGATCCTTCGAAGTGGGTCTCGCTCTCGTCCGCCGCGAGCGTCATCGCGTTCCTCCTCTCCGACGACGCACGGGACGTGAGCGGAGCCGCCATCCCGCTCTACGGGCGATCGTAGTCAGACGAGCTCGGGCTCGCTCGTGCGCGCGGGCAGCGCGTCGAGCCGCGCGTCGAACGAGCCCCTCTCCGTCTCGAGGAGCCAGACGAGAAGCTCCAGGTTGGCGATCACCCGATCGAGGACGAGACGCCACCGGGGCGGATGGAACGGGTCGACCTGGAAGGACGACGGCTGAGCGGCCTGCAGTCGCTCCCACGGGGAGTCGGACAGCGCGGCGACGAGCTCTTCGTCCGTCAGCGGGCTCATGCTCCTCGCGGGGAGCATCCTGCGTGCCTCGTCCCTGGCGACGGTGTGCGCTCTTCGTCGTCCTTCCGGGAGCGATCGGGCGACGAGCGCCGTCGTCTCGCGGGTTCGATGGATGTCGTCGACCGGCGCCGGACCTGCGCTCGTCGTCGATCGACCCGCGCGCGGACGCCTCGCCGGAGCAAGACTGACACGTGCGGCCATCGCGCGAGTGGGAGCTTCACGCACGCGTGCACGCGCTCGCTGGAAGAGTGCACGACGCGCGCCGCCTCGGAGAGAGGATGTCACGCGACGCGCTCGGCCGCCCATGCGACGGCGTCGAGCACGGCGCCGCGCGCCTCCTCGCTCGTCACGAGCTGCATGTGCCCCGTCGGCGCGCGGAAGACGGCGACGGGCCCGGACGTACGGCGCGCGAACGCTTCGCCCGACGCCGGATGACACATGATGCGATCGCGCTCGCCGACGACGGCGGCGACGGGGACGCGCACGTCGGCGAGCGCACGCAGGTAGTCGTCGCGTGCGTCGGCGCTCCTCCATCGCCCGTCGACCGCGAAGCGGAGCAGATCGCGCACGTAGCGTCCCGCGGCGTCGTCGCTTCCGATGCGGAGCCGCCTCGCCGGGATGCCGCCCATGCGCGCGGCGAGCGCGAGGCCCACCGCCGCGATGCCTCGCTTCGCGGCCCACCGCAGGCGCGACCGCTCGAGCTCGCGAAGCCAGACGTTGGCTCCGATCGCGACGATGGCATCCGCGGACACGGCGCCGACGCCCTGCGCGGCGAGCGCGACGTGTCCTCCGAGCGAGTGGCCCACGACGATGACGGGTTTGTCGTCGCCGCGCGCCCGCGCGCACTCGACCACGGCAGGCAGATCGAAACGGACGAGATCGTCGTAGCCCCAGTCGCTCTTGTCGGGCGGCGTCGTGCTGTCGCCATGACCGCGGAAGTCGAAGGCGACGGTGCGGAACCCGCGGGCGGCGAGCGCGTCGGCGAGCCCGGGCCGATCGCGGCGCCCGAACGATGACTTCCGCGCGAACATGGCGTGGGCGAGAACGAGCGTCCCGCGCATCGCCACGCCTTCGGGCGGATCGTCGACGACGGCGCGGAGGATCGCGCCGTCCGAGGTGCGGATCTCGAGCTCCTCGAAGGACGCGCGCGGTACGGCGACGTTGGCGCGCACCTCCCAGCGGCGCTTCGGTCGTGCGCGGCGCGCGCTCGCGCGGTTCACGTACGCCTCCCCACGAAGGCCGGTGACCCGACGCGAGCGCGGATGGACGAGAAGGCTTCCGTCACGACGGCTCGTGCATCGCACATCCCGCCGCCGATCGCCACCGGTCGATGCTCGTCAGTCGAGCGGAAGGACCCAGGCGCCGTCGCCGACGTTCAGGCCGAGGTGCTTCGCCTCCTTGGCCCCGATCGCGCAGGTGCCGTCGGGACGGAGCTCGATCGGCGCCAGCACGGAGCGGAACCACGGCGGTCCCTCCGACTCGACGGCGACGAGGCCTCGCTGCGGTGTCTTCACGGAGGGATCGAGGAGCTCCGCGATCTTCACGTGCCGCGTCGCCTTGACCAACGTGATCTCGTCGGTGGCGGCGGTGAAGTGCGGCCCTCCGTCGAACGGGTCGACGCGGTTGGCGTACCGGAAGCCGATGCGCCGGAGCAGCTTCTCGACGCCTCGTGTCTGCGCGCCGACCTTCCCGATGACGTCCTGCGCCTGCTTCGGAAGGAGCGACGCATAGATCGTGCCCTCCGGGAAGAGGCTCCGGATGAACTCCTTGTTCTTGCGCGAGAGCTTGTCGGCCTCGGCGTACGTCATGCCGGTGAAGTGCCGGCCGAGGGCGTCCCAGAGGTGGCTCGTCCCGTCCTTCTCGAGCGGCGGGAGCAGCTCCGCGAGCACCTCGTCGCGGAACCAGTCGCGGTGCATCTTCAAGTAGAGGAAGCGCACATACGAGAGGAAGGTCCCGAGGCGCTCCGGCACGCGGCGATAGTCGGGGTGCAGCACGAGGCCGCCGATCTCGGTCGGGCCGTCGTACGAGTAGCCGATGCTGAGCGTCCGGTGCTTGAAATGCTTGTCGAGCGTCTGCGAGTAACGCTCCTCGTCGATGACGTCGAGGTAGATGTACGGCGCGTCCTTGCGGCCGAGCTGGCCGAAGATCATCGACGTGCCGATGATGAGATCTTTCTCGCGATCGACGAGCACGAACACGTACTGCCGTCGCCTCGGATCCTTGATCGCCTGCGTGAAGCTCTTCTGCGACAGATCGAGGATCTGCTGGACGCCCTCGCGCTCGGCAGGGAGGTTGACGGTGTTGAGGTGACGCGCGATGGCCAGGATTTGCTCCTCGTCCTCGACGAGGGCGGCTCGGATCTCGTAGCGGGGACCGTCGGGCGCGCTGTTCGGATCCATGCGGCGTCGATCAGTCTTACCACACGACACGCGCTCCGAGCGCGCAGACGAGCGCGCACGACGATGCGCTGCGATCGTGCGGCAGCCCCTCGCTGCGCTCGAGCGACCCCCGTGCGCGACGGGGAGGCGCGCCGAAGACCCGCGCCCCGGGGTTTTGATAAGGTACGGCCGTGCAAAGCGCGTGGCGTAGCGCGGCTCTCTTCTTCCTGCTCCTCGTCGCCCTCGTCGTGGCGACGCCGGGTTGCTCGAGCTGCGGCAAGTCGGGCTCCTCGAACGATCGAACCCACGTCGCGGTCTCGATCTTTCCCATCTACGATCTCGTGCGGCGGGTCGCGGGTCCGGACGCCGACGTGACGCTCCTCCTCCAGCCGGGTCGGAACGAGCACTCGTTCGATCCGACGCCGAAGGACATCGAGACGGTCGCTCGCTCGAAGCTGGGCGTCATGGTGGGCCTCGGGCTCGACCCGTGGATGGAAAAGCTGATGAAGGAGTCGGCGCCGAACGCCCGCATCCTCAAGGTCGGCGACCGCGTCCCCACGCTCACCATCAAGGACGATCCCATCGGTGCCGACGACCACGATCACGACGACGATCACGGTCATGGTCATGGTCACGGCCACGACTCGCACGAAGGGAAAGGCGCGCAGGACCCGCACGTGTGGATGGATCCGCAGCGCGCGCAGCTCATCGTCCGCGCCATCGCCGAGGAGCTCGCACGCGTCGACGCCGCGCACGCGCTCGCGTATCGGCAGCGCGCCGCGGAGCTCGACAACGTCCTCTCCGAGCTGGACAAGGAAGTCGAGGAGCGCCTGAAGTCCCTCAAGCGTCGCGACTTCGTCACCTTCCACGGCAGCTTCGGCTACTTCGCCGAGCGCTACCGCCTGAACATCCTCGCCGTCATCGAGCCGTTCCCCGGCTCGCAGCCGACGGGCGAGTACGTCTCGAAGGTGCTCGCCGTCATCAAGGACAAGCAGGTCCCCGCGCTCTTCAGCGAGCCCCAGCTCGATCCGCGCCCTGCGAAGGTGCTCGCCGAAGAGGCGAAGATCCCGCTCGGCGTGCTCGACCCGGTCGGCGGCGGTCCCGAGACGGACAGCTACGAGAAGATGATCCGCTTCGACGTGGCGCAGCTCGAGAAGCATTTGAAATGAGGCTCCGGGCTCCAGGCTCCAGGCTCCAGGGCGAGGAGACTGGAGTTGAATTGAGGCTCCAGGCTCCGGGCTCCAGGCTCCAGGGCGAGGAGACTGGAGT
>CALFEQ010000049.1 GCA_937949945.1 uncultured Myxococcales bacterium | reverse complement strand
GGGTTCGAATCCCGTGTCCCGCTCCGAATCCCACGATTCACAGCGTCCCCTCGCAGCCGATGCTGGGAATCACGATCGGCCCGATCTCCTCGGGCCGGCAGCCGTCGAAGCTGCTGCACGTGAGGCCGACGGCTTCCTTCATCAGAAGGACGTTGAACATCTCCGCCGTGAAGGCGAGGCTGCTCCCCTGCCCCCACGTCCATCGCTTCTCGAGGCGGAGGTCGAGGCGGTGGAAGTCGGGCGTGCGCGCGTCCGGGGGGGCGCCGTGGCTCGTCGTGGAGTACGGGATGCCCGAGTACGCGGTGTAGCGGCCGCCCGTGCGCCAGCCCTTGCCCAGATCGACGGTCAAGACGGCGTTGAAGACGTGGGTGCGGTCGAACTGGGCGAGCACCGTCCTGTGTCGGCGCTCGATGGGGTCCCACGCTTCACGCGTCGACTGCGACAGCGTGTACGCGAGCCAGCCGCCGATCCTTCCGCCGAAGTTGCGCTTCAGCATGAGCTCGAGGCCGACGGAGCGGCCGCGGCTCAGCGCCTGGTTGCACCCGGGCTCGCCTTCTTCCTCCTCGCAAGGCGCGGCGAGATCGACGAGGCCCGTGTACGTGTGGAGGAAGCCCGTCGCGGTCGCCGTGAGGCTCCATGGCAGCGGCACCTCGATCCCCTGGCTCGCGTGATAGCCGGTCTGCAGGCCGCGGCGGAGCTGCGCGAACGTGAGCGCGGGGATCGGCAGCGGCACCGTGCTCGGCTGGTGCGCCACGCCGATCGCGCCGAGATGGTAGATGGGCCCGAGGCCCACGCGCGTGGTGACGCGAGGGTCGAGCGACGCGACCCCGCGCGCGTTTCCGATGCCGCGCGACGTGAAGACGTCCGCGCGGAGGCCCGGCGTCACGTGCGCGCGCTTCGAGAGCTCGAGCGGCGTGTCGATCCACGCTCCGATGTTGACGTCCTTCTGGATCCCGGCGTTCGCGTTGGACCGGTCGATTTCGAGGCGATCGTTGCGCGCCGAGGCGACGCGAAAATCGTAGGTCTGCACCCAGGCATCCGCGCCGGCGCGCACGTGGACGCTCTTGGACAGGCGCTCTTGCGCCAGCACGCGCGCGCCGGCGAGGTGCGAGCGCGCGTTGAACGTCTCGCTCCCGGTGCGATCGAAGCCGATCGTCACGGCCGTGCGGACCGAGCCGGTGGGGCTCACGCGCCGATCCCAGCGGAAGTCGACGCGGTGGAACTGGAGGCTCAGCACCTCGCGGAGCTCCTCGTCCGCGCCCCCGTCCTCGGGGCGCACGCGGATCGCGTCGAAGCTCCCGAAGGTGAACACCGAGACGGTGTCGACGCGCGACAGGTCGTAGGTCGCGCGCATCTGGTAGTCCCAGTACGCGAGGTTCACCTCGGGGGCGAGCGCCGACAGGACGAGGCCCGGGTACCCGTAGCGCCCCGAGACGAGCACGCTCCCGCGCGGCGAGCCTTCGTCGTGTCGTCCGAACGGAGCCTCGGCGAGCGCGCCGACGTCGAAGAGGCGCAGCGTCCAGTCGAGCCGCGTGCGCTTGGCCGGGGGCACGGTCTCGGCGGACAGGACGCCGCCGGAGAAGCGGCCGTAGCTCACCGGGTACGCGCTCTTGAAGAGATCGACGCGATCGACGAGCGCCGGGTACATGACGGCGGGCCCGACGCCGAGGTGGAAGAGGCCGGGGACGCGCACGCCGTCGACGAAGTAGCCGATGTTGCCCGGCGGCGCCCCGCGCACGAAGAAGTACGGCAGGCCGCTCGTGATCGGCGTCACGCCGGGGAGCGCCTCGAGCGCGCGGAACGCGTCGCCGAACGCGCCCGGTACCTGGCGGATCTCGCGACCGCGCATCGTGTCGCGCGGCGCGGTCGGCTCGGACTTCTTCACGCCGTTGATGCGGACCTCCTCGATCGCGGTCGCGCGCGAGCTCGCCGCCTTCGGCTCGTTCGCGGTGGTCGCGTCGCTGCGTGGCTCGTTCGCGATGGTCGCGTCGCTCGAATCGTCGGCGCTCGCTGGTGTCGCGTGGGCGAGAGCGGTCGCGAGCGCGACGAGCGCGAAGCCCTCGCGCGTGCGTCGTGCTCGCAGGAGCCGTCGTCGCCCGTGCGTGTGTCGAGCGGAGTCGAACGGCTGCATCGACACAACGACGTAAGTACGAGTCGAACGACGTCCTAGAAGCGATCGAAGACGCCACCCGATCGAGGCGCGGGACGTCGCAGCAACGTGACGCCGCGCTCGCCCGTACGGCGGAGCACTCCGCATTGACAGAGCCGGTGGACGGTCGAACTAGATTGGGACGAACGCGGGGCCTCGGAGGTCCCGTCGATGGTCGACGTCCGGTCGACGCATCCGAGTCGAAGAAGGTACGCATGGATGGAGGACGAGGGCGATGCGACTCGCCGCTTGGCTGGTGGTGCTCGCCCTGACGTTTTGGGCGTGTGCGCCCGTCACCGACACGAAGCCAGACTGCGCCGACGACGAGACGCTCTGCCCGATGTCGAAGAAGACCGCGACGCGGGTGGCGTGCAACTGCGAGTGCAGGTTCCCTCGTCTGCCGCTCTCGCGCGCGAAGACGGTCGAGTACGCAGGGAAGCTGATCGCGTGTCTCCCGCCGGACCTGAACCCGAGCACGGCCTCGCCCGATCAGAAGCAGGCGCTCGATGACATGCCTCAGGGCGAGTACAACCAGCGCGTCTTCAAGTTCTGCAGCGAGGACGTCTCGGAGTGGTTGTCGCTCACGATCAAGTCCCAGCTCGCACGCTTCGAGCAGGTGCCCGCCGGGCTCGCGTGCCAGCCGAACGACTGCACGTGCACCACGGAGGGCGCGACCATCACGTACGCGCCGTGCTCGACGCCGTGCGAGGAGCGCCTCTGCGACAAGTCGAGCTGTCAGCCGATCCTCCGGCGTGGCGGCATCCTCGACTTCAGCGGCTGTCACTGCAACCGAACGAGCGCGTGCGGGTTCACCTCGCCGCCGACGTCGAAGCCTCCGCTCTGTCGTCCGCTCGTGGGCGTGGTCGATCGCTCCGTCCGCGAGGATCGCCTGTATTCCCCTCTGGAAGCCGAGGCCGACGCCGACGAGAGCGCGCCGGAGGAGGATTTCTACGAGTGAGCCTCCGCGACTCGGGACGCATGGCACGGAGAGCCTGGTGCGCGTGATCACGCGGCGCGTGCACCAGGCCTCGCGACGATGTCGCCGGCGGCGAAGTCCACGATGGTCCCGAACGGCTCGCTGATCCGCGCGAGCGTCCCGCCCAACCAGACCGCCTCGGCCGGCGAAGCTCGCTGGAGGCGCATCTTCCGCAGGCGGTACGGCTTCGCTCGCAGCTCGAGCCGACCATCCTCGATGCGGACGAAGTACCCGAGCACGAGGTCGTTCCGGAATGGCTCGTAGCCGCGGATGCCCTCGTAGTCGTTGATGAAGTCCCCGGTGCCGTAGAGGATGAGCCGCCCGCGACGGTACTCGATGGGACGCGGGTGATGCGACGAGTGGCCGTGGACGACGTCCACGCCTCGATCGACGAGCGCATGCGCGAAGCGGACGAGCTCGTCCTCGACTTCGTAGCCCCAGTTCGAGCCCCAGTGCACCGAGACGACGGCCACGTCGCCCGGCTTTCTCTCGCGCGCGATCCTCGAGCTCACAGCGTCGGCCTCGGCCTCGTCGAGCTCGTCGAGCAGCGCCACGCCGGGCCGACCGGGCAACGCCATCCAGGAGGGCGGCACGCCGCTGGACGGCTCCGCCACGGCGGTGACGAGGAGGCGCCTGCCGCCCGGGAGCTCGACGGCGACGACCGACTGGGCCTCGGCGGCGTCCCTGCCCGCCCCTGCCGTTCGGATCCCCACGCTCTGCAAGGTCTCGATCGTCTCGACGAGGCCCGCGCGCCCCCAGTCGAGGACGTGGTTGTTGGCGAGCACGCAGACGTCGATGCCCGCCACCGTGAGGCACCCGACGTTGTCCGGGTGCATGCGGTAATGGATGCCTTTGCCCGGCCACGCGTCGTCGCTCGTCGTGACGCTCGTCTCGAGGTTGACGACGCGCACGTCGGCGCGCTCGAGGTCCGCGAGCGCGTCGCCCCAGACGTAGTCGGCCCCGACCGCGCGTGGGATCGGACCGTTCACCGCCTCCGCGAGCTCGACGTACGCGCGTGCGTCGCGGAGCCAGCTCTCGAAGATCTCCGGGTCCGAGGGGTGAGCCATGATTTGGTCGACGCCTCGACCGGTCATGACGTCACCGGCGAGGAAGACCTCGATGGCTCGCTCCGCCCGAGAGCCTCGTGCTCTCGGCGGTCGTGTCGACGCCGGTTCCATGACTCCCTCGGCGAGCCCAATGTGATCACCGCCCCCGTGGGATGCTCGTCCGTGCGAGCGAGGTCGAAACGCTCGACCGGCGACGAGCTCCGGCCCGCGTCGCGGAGCTCGACCGACGCCGAGGCTCGGAACGGGGCGGGAGCCCCGGAAAAGGGTGCTCGAAAAGTTTCAGATTCGCGCGAAAAGCGCATAATGACGCACCGCGGTGGTGCGTGTCGCGATTACATGTGCTACCGCCTGCTACCTGAGTCCGGGAGGACGCAATCCGGCGGGAAGGAAAGGAAAACGGATGATGGCTCCGAGCAGCGTGCGAGAGGAGCGACGAGGAAAGCCGCGGACACCAGCAATCATGGCAGTGGCGCTCGCTTCCGAGAAGAAGGGCGGCCGCCACGGGGTCACGCGAGACATCAGCGCCAAGGGGCTCCTCGTCGTCACGCCCTCGCAGTTCAGCAAGGGTGACCGGCTGAAGATCACCGTGCACGCCGGTGATGTCGGCGTCGACGTCTCGGGTCGTGTCGCGCGCGTGGACGAGAACCCGATCTCGTCACCCGAGCTCTGGCGCTACCGCGTCGGGATCGAGCTCGACGAGCCCCTCCCGTTCGCCCTCACCGAATCGAGCACGCTGCAGATGGGGAACGCCTGAGCCGCGTCGTCGCGGGCCCGCGCCCGCGACCGTGCCGGCGGCGCGGCGTACACGAACACGAGCGCGAGGCGCGCCATGCGCCTCGACGCGTCGGCTCAACGCACGAACGCGACGAGGGCGCCGATCGTCAGCGCGAGGACGACCGCGATGCCGACCGCGGGCGGAAGGGCCCTCCCCGCCGGGGGCTCGCCATGCGCCGAGCGATCCGAGAGCCCCGCGCCGCGCGCGTCCGCGGCGGCCGTGCGCTCGGCAGGCTCTTTCGCCTCCGCAGGCGCGCCCGTGGGCGCGAACGCCGTTCCGGGCGTGGCGGCGCGCATCGGCGGCAGAGACGGGGGCGCGTCGATCGCTTCGTTGCTCACGTCGACGACTTCCTCCTCGGCCGGAGCCGTGTCCGATGCCCCGGCCGCGTCCTCGGCCGGCTCGTCTCGGACGGCGAGCGTGGCCGCCTCTTCGGCGGCACGGACGAGTTCGAGCAAGTCCGCCGGAGCCTGGCCCGCCACCGTCGAGGCGCTGTAGACGTCTGCGCCGTCTCCCGGGGGCGGGCGTGCGGTGAACAGCTTGTCGCGCTCTTCGGTCACGGAAACCTTCGCCTCTCGCGGTCCTTCCCCCCGCGACCGCGCATGCTTCGATGTTCGACTGCGATCGAATGCCAGGCAACGTAGAAGCATAACAACGGCAGGCAAAGACGTCTCCGGTGGGGGCCGGTCGCCTGGTCACCGCCCTTTCCGGGCTTCGCCTCTCGCCTCGCCCGGCCCTCGGCCGTCTGCGGCGCGCCGCGGAGGCTCGTTTGGTTGTGCAGAGCAACTACATGGTTGCGTTGCACAACGAACAGATCGATCGTGAGAGGCACGAGGATGTTCCCCGAGGTCCTCCCGCTCCGACACGCCTCGCGCGAGCTCGTGCGCGAGCTCGGCTTCCTCCACGGCCGCGACGCCGCGACGAAGCTCCCCTACTCGCACTGCCATGCGCTCATCGAGATCGAAGCGCGCGGGACGATGCCGCAGTCCGAGCTCGGCGCCGTCCTTCGGCTCGACAAATCGACGACGAGCCGCATCGTCGCCGAGCTCGAGGCGCGCGGATGGGTGCGCGCCCGAGCGAGCGACGAGGACGGGCGCGCGCGGATGCTCTCGCTGACGCCGAAGGGACGCTCGAAGGTCGCGCTCGTGCACGAACAGGCGAACGCGCGCGTCGAAAAGGCGCTGCGTCTGCTCCCCGCCGACGACCGCGCGCTCGTCCTTCGGGGCATGCAGCTCTACGCCCGTGCCCTCGAGCGCGCTCGCCGCCGCGCCCTCTACACGATCCGCCCGATCGCGCCGCGCGACCGAGCGGCCGTCGCGAGCCTCATTCGCACGGTGATGCCCGAGTTCGGCGCGAGCGGGCCCGGGTTCGCCATCCTCGATCCCGAGGTCGACGACATGTACGGCGCGTACCGAGGCGAGCGCTCGGCGTATTGGGTCGTGACGCGCGCGCCGGATGGTCGCCGCGCGCGAGGCGACAAAAAGCCGCGGCCGAAGGACGTGGTGGTCGGCGGGGGCGGATTCGCGCAGCTCGCGGGCGGCGACGAGCAGACGTGCGAGCTCCGGAAGATGTACTTCCTCCCCGAGATCCGCGGTCTGGGCCTCGGTCAGGAGCTCCTTTTGCGGTGCATCGAAGGAGCGCGGAAGGCCGGGTACTCGAGGATGTACATCGAGACGCTCTCCAACATGACCCAGGCCCGCGCCCTCTACGAGAGGAACGGCTTCATCCGGCTCGACGGTCCGCTCGGCAGCACCGGCCACTACGGGTGCAACGCGTTCTACGCGCTGGATCTCCGCGGACTCGATGATGAATCGGGCCGGGCGGCCGGTCGTGGCCGTCCCCGCGCGCCGGTCCCCGCGCGCGTGTAATGCCACGTGAAATCGAACCGAAATGAGACCTTGCCGCTCTGCGGCGACGGGCTATTACGCGCGGGTCACTCGTTCAGGAGTCGTCCATGCGCTTTCCGTTGCTCGCCGGTTCCGTCTTTTCGCTCGGCCTTCTTCTCGTAGCGAGCGCCTGCACTACCGAGACCATCATCCAGACCGTTCCGCCCGACAACGCCGACGACGGGTCGAGCGGATCGTCCGGTCGGGGATCGTCCGGGAGGAAGCCTTCGACGAGCAGCGGAGGTGAAGAGGAGGAAGAAGAGGGCAGCAGCAGCGGCGGCAGCAGCAGCGGCGGCAGCAGCAGCGGCGGCAGCAGCGGCGGGCCCTCCCAAGGGCTGAAGTCCGACGTGCTCGCGCAGGGGACCGTGAGCCTCCTCGGGCTCGCCGGTGACGACGCCATCTACTTCGAGTTCTCCCAGGACACCCTGTCGCTCCGGGCCGTGCCCATCGCCGGCGGCGCGCCCACGAAGATCGCGGACATCGGCGACAACGACGACGCCGTCGTGAGCGGCGGCGCGGTCGCGATCTGGACGAGCATCTCGGGCAGGCGAGGCACGCTGAACGTCTGGACGCGCGCCACCGGCCTGAAGACGAACGTGGCCACCGACTCGGTCTACGGCCTCTTCGCGGCGAGCGAGGACGGCACGAGGATCGCCTTCTCGCAGAACGCCACGCTGAACGAGGAAGGAACGGCGCTCCAGTCCACCCAGGTCGGCATTCGCGACACGGACGCTGCCTCCGACGCGGCCACGCTCACCGGCACGACGGCCGTCAACCTCGTCACGCAGAGCTGCCCGCCGTACTGGGGTTTCGTCGGCAAGGTCTTCATCGCGGCCCACTGCACCGGGACCGCCTCCGCTGGCTCGATCGCCACGAACGCGAAGGTCCTGCGCGTGCCCGACGGCGCGCCGGCGACGGTCACCCGGCTCGACGCCGCGAGCCTCACGGTGGCAGGCACGGCCGTGCCGTTCTGGATCGCCGACGCCACCGCGTCGAAGGTGCTCTACATCACGACCTCGAACAGCCAGGCCCGTGTGGCCCAGGTCGGGGGCGACACGCTGGACTTCGACACGAACGTCGCCCAGGTCCTGCTCCTGTCCGACGGGAGCGCCGTCATCTACCGCAAGGCCACGGGCGAGCTCGTCAAGGCGACGACCGCCGACAAGCCTGTCACCACGACGCTCGCCGAGGGCGTGAAGGCCGTCGTCGCGCTGAGCAGGGACGAGCGGAAGCTGACGTTCCGCAAGCTCGATCGCACCGCCCAAGGCCTCTCGGACCTGCACGTCGTCGATCACACCGCGGCCACCCCCTCCCCCGTCGCCATCGAATCGACCGCCGCGGTCTTCCCGACGGGCTTCACGGCCACCTCCTCTCACGCGCTCTTCCTCGGCGACTTCTCGGCGACGGGGCCCGCGCTGAAGGCGATCCCCGTCGGTGGGGGTACGGCCACGGCGATCGCGACGGGGACGATCGTCGGCGCGCTCAGCCCCGCCGAAGGGACTGGCGTCGTCTTCCTCTCGAACCCGAAGCAGCTCGGGACCCCGCCGAGCGCCTTCAACGTCTTCGACCTCAACTTCGTCGACGTCTCGGGCGGTCAGACCGCGAAGATCAACGAGAGCGTGCCGCAGGGCGAGTACGTCTTCCGAGGGAAGCGGCTCGTCTACAGCAAGCTCGCGGCGCAGGGCTCCGGCCTCTACGCGGTCACGCTTCCCTGATTCGGAGATCCCCGGCCCAACTCCCTCGCCCGTCCCGACGACGTCGGGGCGGGCTTTTTCGTGCATCCCGACCTCTCGTACGGCTCGTGCGACGCCTCGGGCGACGAGGGGCTTTGTCGTTCGGTGCTTTCTGATACGAATCCTTCCTCCCGCAATCGCCACGGGACGAGAGGTGGACCATGCCGCGCAACGTGAAGGTTGGGTTGATTCAGGCCGCGACCCCCTACGAGCAGGGGTGGAGCATCGAGAAGACCAAGAAGGCCGCGATGGACGTGCACATCCCGCTCATCGAGGAGGCGGGTAAGCAGGGCGTGCAGATCCTCGGCCTGCAGGAGATCTTCAACGGCCCCTACTTCTGCCCGAGCCAGGATCCGTTCTGGTACGACGCGGCCGAAGCCGTCCCCGGTCCGACCACCGAGGTGATGCAGGCCTATGCGAAGAAGTACCAGATGGCGATGATCGTCCCGGTCTACGAGCGCGAGCAGGCCGGCGTCTACTACAACACCGCCGCGGTCATCGATTCCGACGGCACGTACCTCGGCAAGTACCGCAAGCACCACATCCCGCACACGAGCCAGTTCTGGGAGAAGTTCTTCTTCCGGCCGGGCAACCTCGGCTTCCCGGTGTTCCAGACGCGGTACGCGAAGGTCGGCGTGTACATCTGCTACGACCGCCACTTCCCGGAGGGCGCGCGGGCGCTCGGCCTCAACGGCGCCGAGATCGTCTTCAACCCGTCGGCCACGGTCGCGGGCCTCTCGCAGTACCTCTGGAAGCTCGAGCAGCCTGCGCACGCGGTCGCGAACGGCTACTTCGTCGCGGCGTCGAACCGCGTCGGCGTCGAGGCGCCGTGGAACATCGGCAAGTTCTACGGAACGAGCTACATCGTCGATCCGCGCGGCAACTTCCTCGCGACCGGCTCCGAGGACAAGACGGAGCTCGTCGTCGCCACCTGCGACCTCGACATGATCGAGGAGGTCCGGAAGGTCTGGCAGTTCTTCCGCGATCGGCGGCCGGAGGCTTATGGGGATTTGACGAAGCTCTGACGTCGGTCTCGCGATTCCAGTCTCCGGACTCCAGTCCAGCACGTGAGGGGTTTGGCCTGCTCGCCGTTACCCTCACTGCTGGATCGCGTGCTGCCCAGGAAGCGCGTGCGCGCCGGCGCAAAGGCGTGCGGAAGGACGCGCAGTCGTTGGTGTGCGGGCGCGGGAATCGCGGGCGTGGCGGCGGGCACGTCGCGTGCTGGTTTGGTTTCCAGGCGGAGCCCACCCTGGAGGTCGGCACATGACGGTCGTCGAGCGGCGGAACGCGACGCACCGACGGCGTCGATGGAGGAAGTGAAGCTGCACGCGCGAGCATGACGAGCGGCCCGAGCCTCGCCGAGGCGCCGCCGCGCCCACGACTGCTACCGAGCTCACGGCTTCACGAAGCGGTGTGAAGCCGGCACGAAAGCCAGGCGACGACGAAGGGGGGCGTCGTCGACGCGCACACGTCGAACACGCTCTCGCGCTCGAAGCCGGCGCGACGACGTGCCGCGGTCGCGCCCGCGATGCACGCGACGGTCGGTCTGCGCGAGCGCGGAACATCCGTGGTCATGGCCCGGAGCGCCGGAGGCGCTCGTGTGCCGTCGCACGACGACAGCGAGAAAGGATTCATGTTCCGATCGACGAAGGAGAGAGCGCGCCGCCGGCGCGTCGCGACGCAGATTCACGTGGAGGCCATCCTCCGGCGCTGCGTCACGATCACGGATCTCTGTCGTCGCTTCGACGAGCGAAGCGGCGCGCCGACGTGCGCCGGCACGGGACGGGACGGCGCCGCGCTGCGCGAGGGCGGTCGGCACGACGCGCGCTGACGGATCGGTTCTTCTCGCCTCCGACGTCGTCTCGACGCGTCGACGTCTTCACGCGTCAAACCGAGCGTACGCTCGACCATGGTGCGCGGCGTTCGGCTTGACAGAGGCGGAAGTTGCGAGAGACTCTGCTTTTTCTCGTCGGGGAGGACGCGCGGATGAGCGAGAAGAAGTGGACGAGCGCGGAGCTTCGTCGGAAGCACCAGGAGGTCCTCTTCCCCAGCGTGGGGACCTACTACGAAGAGCCCGTCTGCCTCGACGAAGGAAAGGGCTCACGCCTCAAGGATCTCGACGGCCGCGAGTACCTCGACTTCTTCGGCGGCATCCTCACCGTCTCCGTCGGGCAGGCACACCCGAAGGTGAACGCCGCGCTGCACGCGCAGATCGATCGCCTCGGGCACGTCTCCACGCTCTATCCCACCGTGGGGATCGTCGAGCTCGCGCAGAAGCTCATCGATCTCGCGCCGGGCAAGATCAAGAAGGCCGGCAAGGCCTTCTTCACGGCGAGCGGCACGGAGGCGGACGAGACCGCCGTGGCGCTCGCGCAGATCGCCACGGGCCGACAGGAGCTCATCGCGCTCCGTCATGGCTACTCGGGCCGCTCGATGCTCGCCCAGTCGCTCACTGCGCACTCGAAGTACCGCGCGGTGACGACGCAGATCGCCGCGATCAAGCACGCGCACGCTCCGTACTGTTACCGCTGCCCGTTCGGAGCGACGCCCGAGCACTGCGGGCTCAAATGCGCGACGGACATCGAGGAGCTCATCCAGACGACGACGACGGGCGAGATCGCCGGGTTCCTCGCCGAGCCGATCCAGGGCGTGGGAGGCTTCATCGTCGCGCCGGACGGCTACTTCAAGGTCGCGACGGACATCGTCCGCAAGTACGGCGGGCTCTTCATCTGCGACGAGGTGCAGACGGGCTTCGGCCGGACGGGCGGCAAGATGTGGGGCATCGAGCACCACGAGGGCGTGGAGCCGGACATCATGACGATGGCGAAGGGCATCGCGAACGGGCTTCCCCTCGGAGCCTGCCTCGCGACCGTGCCCGTCGCCGACGCGTGGAAGGCCGGCAACATCTCGACCTTCGGCGGCAACCCGATCTCGACGGCCGCCGCGAACGCGACGATCGACGTCATCGTCTCCGAGAACCTCGCCGAGAACGCGGCCGTCATGGGCAAGCTGCTCCGCGAAGGCCTCGAGGCCCTCAAGCGCAGGTTCCCGAAGGTCATCGGTGACGTCCGCGGCAAGGGCCTGATGCAGGCCATCGAGCTCGTCAAAGACGAGACGGCCGGCGACCGCACGCCGGACGGAGCCAGCACCTCGCGCCTGTTCGAGGAGACGAAGAAGCGCGGCCTGCTCATCGGACGCGGCGGTCTGTGGGGCAACGTCGTCCGTATCGCGCCCGCGCTCAACGTCACCAAGAGCGAGATCGAGGAAGGGCTCCGTATTCTCGAGGAGTCGTTCGCCGCATTCGCATGACCGCGGGCTCGGCCTTCCCCGTCCCGCACGCCTCACACGAGTCAGGAGCTCTGATGCAATGACGCTCGCCAACCTCCCGCAAGACCGGCTCGAGAACGAGCTTCCCGACAAGAAGCCGCTGTTCACCGAGGCCGAGGCGAAGGCCGAGGCCCATCGATGCCTCTATTGCTCCGACGCGCCGTGCATCAAAGCGTGCCCGACGGAGATCGACATCCCGACGTTCATCAAGAAGATCGCGTCGGGGAACGTGCGGGGCAGCGCCAGGACGATCTTCGAGCAGAACCTGCTCGGCCACTCCTGCGCGCGCGTCTGCCCGGTGGAGGTCCTCTGCCAGGGCAAGTGCGTCTACACCGCGTGGGGCCGCGACCCGATCCAGATCGGACGCCTCCAGCGCTTCGCCACGGAAATGGCGACGCGGCCGGGTCAGGCGCCGGTGCTGACGAAGCGGACGGCCGCGCTCAAGCGCAAGGTGGCGTGCATCGGAGGCGGGCCTGCGTCGCTCGCGTTCGCGGGCTACCTCGCGCTCGAGGGGCACGACGCCGTCGTCTTCGAGAAGCGTGCCTACGCCGGCGGGCTCAACACGACCGGCATCGCGCCGTACAAGCTCCACGCGGAGGACGCGCTGCGCGAGGTCGAGTGGGTGCAGGGCTTCGGCGTCGAGATCCAGACGGGCGTCGAGGTCGGCGCCGACGACGGGCCGGGCCGCATCTCGGCGAAGAAGCTGCTCGACACCTACGACGCCGTCTTCATCGGCGTCGGGCTCGGCGAGGACACGAAGCTCGGGATCCCGGGCGAGGACGGCCCCGGCGTCTACGGAGCGACCGCGTGGATCGAGAGGATGAAGCTCGAGATGACGCGCTCCCAGCGCCCCGAGATCGCGGGCAAGCGTGTCCTCGTCGTCGGCGGCGGCAACACCGCGATCGACGTCGCGCGCGAGTGCGCGCAGCTCGGCGCGGCGGACGTCGCGATGGTCTACCGCCGCGACGCCTCCGCGATGAGCGGCTACGCCCACGAGATGGAAGCCGCCCGCAAGGAGGGCGTGCGTCTCGTCACGCACGCCCAGCCCGTCGCGTTCGTGCGCGACGGCGCGGGCACGCTCACCGCGCTTCGGGTCGCGAAGACCGACGCCGACGCGAAGCCGATCGCGGGCACGGAGCACGAGATCCCGTGCGACGTCGTCGCGCTCGCGATCGGGCAGTCGAAGCTGCGCGCGATCGCGAAGGAGCTGCCGGGCGTCGAGCTCGACGCGCGAGGCTGCATCGTCGTGAAGGACCCGAAGACCTGCGCGACGGGCAACCCCAAGGTCTTCGCCGGCGGCGATTGCATCAACGGCGGCAAGGAGGTGGTCAACGCCGTCGCCGACGGTCGCAACGCCGCGCGGTACCTCCTCGAGCGCTGGTCCAAGTAGGACGCGAAGCCAAGGAAACGAAGAGGACGAGTCATGGCCGACCTCAGCATCGACTTCGCAGGTATCAAGAGCCCGAACCCCTTCTGGCTCGCGTCCGCTCCTCCGACGAACAGCGGCGAGCAGGTCATGCGCGCGTTCGACGCGGGCTGGGGCGGAGCCGTCTGGAAGACGCTCGGCGACCCGATCATGAACGTGACGAGCCGCTTCGGCGGGGTCGACTACGACGGCCGCAAGCTGATGGGGCTCAACAACATCGAGCTCATCACGGATCGCCCGCTCGACGTGAACCTCCGCGAGATCCGCGAGGTGAAGAAGCGGTACCCCAAGAACGTCGTCATCGCCTCCCTGATGACGGAGACGAAGCACGACTGGAAGGTCCTCATCAAGAAGGCCGAGGACGCCGGCGTCGACGGCCTCGAGCTCAACTTCGGCTGCCCGCACGGCATGTGCGAGCGCGGCATGGGATCGAGCGTCGGTCAGGAGCCGAAGCTGCTCCAGGAGATCACGAGCTGGGCGAAGGAGTTCGCGAAGACGCCGGTCATCGTCAAGCTCACGCCGAACACGAGCGACATCGTCGAGGCCGGCATGGCCGCGATCGCCGGCAAAGCCGACGGCATCTCGCTCATCAACACGATCAAGAGCATCGTCGGCGTCGACCTCGACCGGTTCGTTCCCCTGCCCCGCGTCGGCTCCCTCTCGACGAACGGCGGCTACTGCGGCCCCGCGGTGAAGCCGATCGCGCTCCACATGGTCGCGGCGCTGGCGCGCGAGCCCGGGATGATCCCGCTGTCGGGCATCGGCGGCATCTCCAACTGGCGCGACGCCGCCGAGTTCATCGCGCTCGGCGCCACGAGCGTCCAGGTGTGCACCGCCGTCATGCACTACGGCTACCGCATCGTCGAGGACATGATCGAGGGCCTGTCCGAGTACCTCGACGCGCACGGCATGAAGAGCGTCAGCGAGCTCCGCGGCCGCGCGGTCGGCGCGTACAAGGAGTGGGGCGAGCTCGATCTCTCGTACAAGATCGTCGCGCGCATCGACCCGAAGAGCTGCATCGGCTGCCAGCTCTGCGTCACCGCCTGCCACGACGGCGCGCACCAGTGCATCTTCACGGGCCCGGAGGATCGCCCGCGGCCTCCGCAGGCGCACACCCCGGGGATGGCGAAGGCGCCGAACCCGCTCCCGATCGGCCCGATCGCCGGCGATCGCGTCCCGTGGGTCGACGAGCCCGAGTGCGTCGGCTGCAACCTCTGCCAGCTCGTCTGCCCCGTCCCGGGCTGCATCTCGATGGTCGAAGTGCCGAGCGG
>CALFEQ010000048.1 GCA_937949945.1 uncultured Myxococcales bacterium | reverse complement strand
CTCAGTCCTCAGTCCTCAGTCCTCAGCAGGAGAAGGCGTGACCGCAGGCGCCTGGCGCGCTGCACATCGGTTGGCCTCTCGTGGATGAGGCTCCGGGCTCCAGAAGCGCGCGCGCCTCGCGCGCGCATCCTCAGACGCTGAAGACTGAGGACTGAGGACTGAGGACTGAAGACTGATGACCAAACGCTGAGGCCCGAGGCCCGAGGCCTGAGCGAGCGCTTCAGTGCAGCTCGCCGACGAGCCACGCGAAGGCGGGGACGAGCACCTCCTCCGGTGACGCGCCGCCTGTCTGCACCTGGCCGCGCCGGTCGATGCAGAAGCCGTGATCGCCGACGATGAAGAGCAGCGTCCGCGGCGGGAGCGTCGAGACGTGCCGCGCGAGGGCCGAGGCCGTCTCTTCCGCGACCGTGGGGAGGGACGCGACCACGTCGCGGTTCCTGCCGTCGAGCAGCGCCGGAACGAGGTCGAGCTTGAAGAGCTCTCGGGACCCCACGCGCATCCGCCGGACGAGCTCGGCGGCCCGTCCGCGGAGCGACTCGACCGGCTCCTCGCGCGCTGGATCGCGGAGCGCATCGAGCCCACGGGCGAGCGTCTCGAGCTGGCGCATCGTCGTCGTGGGCAGCGCGGCCCAGAGGAGCATCTCGGCGACGAGCGTGGCCGCTCCCGCGACCCGGCGGGCGAGGGCGTCGCGGACGAGGCAGCCGAGATCGAAGCGCATCGAGTCCACGAGGAGGATCTGCGTCGTGCGCGCGCTGGCGAGCCGTGCCTGCTTCGACGCGACGTCGTACGCGTCCATCACGAGCTTCGGCCGCCGGTTCGTCGCGCCGAAGGTCGCGAACGCGTCCGTGTACGAGCGCTCGAAGGAGCGCCGGAAGTCGTCGTACGCACGAACCGCGCGCGGATCGTCGAGCCCGGAGGCAATCGCGTTCGCGAGCGGAACGTAGCTCTCCGTGAAGAGCCGTTCGAACACGGCGAGCGGCTGCGCCCCTCGCGCGCTCGCGAGCGCGATCGCCCAGCTCCGCCAAGCGTCCGACTCGCGCACGACGGGCACCCCGACCGTCGCCCTCTCCTGACGAATCGAGCTCCCATCCCGCCGAGAGGAGGCGTCCCGCCCCCTCTTCTCGTGCTCGTGCTCGTCGTCGTTCTCGTTCTCGCGCGAGGAGCGCGCCCCGTCGCGATAACGCACCCGCGCCCGCGCGCGAGCGTGCTTGTTCGTCGTTTCGGAGCTCGGCTCCTGCACGGGCGCAGCCTCCTGCACGGGCGCCGCCTCCCTCACAGGCGCCGCTTCCTGCACGGCCACGGCTTCCTGCACGGGCGCGGCTTCCTGCACGGGCGCGGCTTCCTGCACGGGCGCGGCTTCCTGCACGACCTTCTCGTGCTCGTGCTCGTGCTCGTCCTCGACTGGTGGCGAGGGCGCCTGCTCGACGGCCACCTGCACGACCGGAGGCGGCACCTCCGTCCGGTCGTCGTGCCCGATGGAGGACGCGATCGACGCCGAAATGGAAAGCGAGTGCTCGAGCGACAGCGAGTGGTCGAGCGAGTGCTCGAGAACGCTCGACGTCGCGCCCTCGCGCACCGAGAGGTCCGGCTCCGTCACGGGCGCAGGCGGCGGCGTGCCGACGACCGCGTCCGCGAAATCGATGGACGCGACGCGCGTGTCGTTCGTCGTCGCGTCGTCTCCGGTCAGCTCGACCGGTGGCTCCGACTCCACGACCTCGCGTGCCACCTCGATCTTCGACTCCGACTCCGGCGGCTGGCTCGGCGTTTCGGCGGGCTCGGAGGGCGCGAGCAGCTCGACGAGCGGGCGCGGCGCCGAGTAGCCGAGCAGGAAGAGATCCGCGTCGTCGAGCAAGAGCACGAGCGGCGCCACGCGCGTCGCCTCGGCGAACACGCGCAACGTCGTGCTGTCGGCCGGTGTCAAGGCGGGCGCGGCGATCGCGCTCAGCGATCCCATGGCGATGGCGAGACCGGTGGCGCCGACGGTACGAGCGCGGAAGAGCTGGCCGGCCAGCCGCGTCTCGGTGTCGTCGGGCATCTCGGCCCATGCCGTGAGGTACGGCGCAGGCGCTCCTTGCCTCGTCAGCTCACGCTCGATGACGTCGTCGAGGAGCTCGGCGAGGCGACCTCGTGCCTCGCGGGTCGGCGGCGGCACCGTGACGAGCAACGCGCCCGCGCCGAGCAGCTCGGCGCTTCTCTGCGCTTGCTCTTCCATGCTCGCGAAAGCGACCTCCCCTCGAAGGCTCTCCTTACGGCTCGCGGTTCGATCGTGCGCGTCGCACAGGGCCTGCTCGACAAGCTGCATGCTCGAGATGTGGCCGCTTCGCGCCGATTTGGCCCACTTTCTTGCTTCTCTTCGCCGGGGAGATCACCGAGCCGCCGGGGCGGGGTGTCCATTGACCGACCGCGGGCGGGTTCCTACGCTAGACGACGTTCCCTCTGAAAGGTTCGTGATTGCGGTAGTCATGATCCCCTTATGAAAGTGAACCAGGGAGGCAATCGACCGCTCGTTGTGCATGCCGGGCCATCTCTTCGCAGCTCTGGATAACTCGGAAGCCTGAAGCGCGGTCAGCGCCGCCCACCTAGCCGAGGGCTAGGGGTTCATGAAAGTCCGCACACGGCCGTGACGGTAAGGAACGTCTGGCGGGCCCTCGGCGAAAGTCGGGGGCCCGCTACCTATTTCCGGGGAAAGCATCGGCCGCGCGCCGATGCGAGCCTACGGGCAGGGGGGCAGGGCGGTGATCCACTCGTCGAGCAGCGCATGCCCGGCGAGGTCGACCGCGCGCGTCACGATCGGCGGCATCTGGATCGAGCCGTTCGGCTTCGTGCCCTCCGGGACGCGGCTTCCGCTGAGCACGGAGACGATGCTCCGCTCCGGCGCGCCGCCACGCAGGTACATGTACTTCTCTCCGGTGCCGGGCTCCTCGCGGAACGATGGCTTGCACCAGCCCTTCACGTACGCGTCGAGCTCTGCGACCGTCGCGGCGGCTCCGCCGTCCGAGGGCGCGAGCTGATCGGCGCGGACGAGGAAGTGGATGTTCGTGAAGGACGCCGCCGCGTTCGTGTTCGCGTTGTGGCAGGCGCCGCAGTTCGCGTGCAGCCACATGACCGCCGGGACGGCCTTGTCGCCTCCGGTGGAGCTCGTGGACGAGGGCACCGTCATCGCGGTCGCCGGCGGCGTCGTCGAGAGCAGGTCTCGCGTCGCGAGGTCGGCGAGCGTGACCCCTTCGGCGCCGGGCATGCCGAGGCTCACGGCGTCGAAGCCGAGGACTCGATCCTTGCGGCCGTAGTGACACTGCTCGCATTCGCCCGCGTTCGGGATCTCGTACGTCCCGCCGTCCGGGCCGAGCCCGGCGATGCTCTCACCGCCGCTCTTGGCGACGGCGTCCGTCTCGTCGTCGTTCCAGCGATACGTCGTGTGGGCCCACGTCGAGGCGTCGATCTTCGTGAGGAGGCGCGTCTCGATCCGCTTGCCGCCGATCTTGAACTCCTTCCAGATCTTGGTGCCGACGGGGAAGCTCCACTCGTTCCAGTCGGAGATGTCGATCTTCGTGCCCGGCGGCAGGTAGATCCACCGCTGCTTCTCGGCGCCGTCGCTCCAGAACTCGGTCGCCGGTTTGTACGGGAGCACGTCCGGCGCGACCTGCTTGTCCGCGAACGACGCGTAGAGGCCCGAGCACTCGAGGTGCGTCCAGATCTGCTCGTCGTTGAGGTCGTTCGAGCAGTCGCGTCCGGACGGCGGTGCGTCCGTCGTCCCTCCGTCGTTCGCGGGCGGCGCGATCGCGTCGGGGCCCGCGTCGCTCGTCGGCGTCGCCGGCTCGGGATCGTCGGAGCAGCCCGAAGCCCAGGCGGCCGCTGCAGCGGCCGTGATCACCAGGAAGAGCCCACGTGACGCGGCGCGCGCACCGAGCCCGGCGGAGGAGCGATCGAACTCATGCATGCAGGCGAGCATACCCAAGCGCATCCGGCGTGTAGAGCGCGCCGGCCCCCGTGCGGCGTCACCCGCATGCGTGACCGCTCAAGGAGCTGCGCGCATGGTATCCTCCGCGCCTCATGTCTCGGACCGTGGACGACGCTCGCCCACCGAAGGTTGGCATCATCATGGGCTCGGTCTCGGATTGGGAGACGATGAGCCACGCCGCGGCGACGCTCGAGCAGCTCGGGATCCCGTTCGAAACGCGCGTCGTGTCCGCTCATCGCACGCCCGACCTCTTGTTCGAGTACGCCTCCACGGCGGAGTCGCGCGGGCTCGAGGTCATCATCGCGGGGGCCGGAGGAGCGGCTCACCTGCCGGGAATGACCGCGGCCAAGACGCTCCTGCCGGTGCTCGGGGTACCGGTCGAGTCGAAGGTGCTGCGCGGCGTCGACTCCCTCCTGTCGATCGTCCAGATGCCGGCCGGGGTGCCCGTCGCGACGTTCGCCATCGGCAAGGCGGGCGCCATCAACGCGGCGCTCTACGCCGCGCAGATCCTGGCGCGAAAGGACGAGGCCGTCCGCGCAGCCCTCGCCCGCCAGCGCGAAGAGCAGACGCAAGCCGTGCTCGGGCGGCCGGATCCGCGCGTCCCCGCCGAGCCCTCCACGCAGGTGTCGACGAAGTGAAGATCGGAGTCCTCGGCGGCGGCCAGCTCGGACGCATGATCGCCCTCGCGGGCTACAAGCTCGGGCACCGGTTCGTCTTCCTCGATCCCGGCGCCGAGTCCTCCGCGGGGCACGTCGGCGACTTGCGCGTCGGCGCGTACGACGACGAGGAGCGCCTCTCCGAGCTCGCGCGCAGGAGCGATCTCGTGACGTACGAGTTCGAGAACGTGCCCGTCGCCTCGGCGCGCTTCCTCAACGAGCTCGTCCCGGTCTTCCCGCCGCCGCGCGCGCTCGAGGTCAGTCAGGATCGCCTCGACGAGAAGGAGTTCTTCGCGAAGGTCGGCATTCCGACGCCTCCGTTCGCGCCCGCCTCGTCGCGGGAGGAGCTCTACGCGGCCGTCGAGCGCATCGGTCTGCCCGTCGTCGTGAAGACGCGCCGCTTCGGGTACGACGGCAAAGGCCAGATGGTCCTCCGGGAGCCGTCGGACGTCGAACGCGCGTGGGAGGCGCTCGGCGCCGCGCAGCTCATCGTGGAGGGGCTCGTCCCGTTCGAGCGCGAGCTGTCGATCCTCGCGGTGCGGAGCCGGACCGGCGAGACGCGCTTCTGGCCGCTCGTCGAGAACGAGCACCGTGACGGCATCCTCCGCCTGTCGATCCCGAAGAGCGACGCGTGGACGCCCGAGCTCCAGGCGCGAGCCGAGCGGCACGCGACGAACGTCCTCTCCGCGCTCGACTACGTCGGCGTCCTCGCGATCGAGCTGTTCTCGAAGGACGGCGAGCTGCTCGCGAACGAGCTCGCCCCGCGCGTGCACAACTCCGGTCATTGGACCATCGAAGGCGCCGAGACGAGCCAGTTCGAGAACCACGTGCGCGCCATCCTCGGCCTCCCGCTCGGCTCCACGCGGATGATCGGCTGGTCGGCGATGATCAACGTCATCGGCCAGGTCCCGCCCAGGGATCGCGTCCTCGCCGTCGAGGGAGCGCACCTGCACGTCTACGGCAAGGACGCGTCGCCCGGCAGGAAGCTCGGGCACGTGACCATCCGCGCGCAGGACCGGAACGAGCTGTGCGAGAAGATCGAGCAGCTTCTGCCCATCGTCGATCCGGACGCCGCGCCGCGCTCGCTCCCGCGCCCTTGATCCGGGCTACGTCGTCACGCGCACGACCTCGTCGATCGTCGTGAGACCGTCCTTGACGCGCTCGAGGCCGACGCGGCGCAGGCTCGAGATCCCGCGCTTCTTGAGCAGCGCGCGGTACTCGCGCGGGCTCGCCTTCGCCTTGATCATCTCGCGGATGTCGTCGTCGATGACCACGACCTCGAAGATCCCGGTGCGGCCCTTGTAGCCGGTCCTCAGGCACTGCTGGCAGCCTTTCGGCTGCTTGACCTTCGTGCCCTTCGGCAAGACGACCTCCTCACCGTCGACCACGGGCTCGGAGAGCTCCACTTCGACCTGACACGAGTTGCAGACGATCCGCACGAGGCGCTGCGCGATGACCGCCGTGAGCGCGTTCGCGATGATCCAAGGCTCGACGCCGAGGTCGACGAGACGGACGATGCTCTCGACCGAGTCCGACGTGTGCAGCGTCGAGAGCACGAGGTGGCCCGTGAGCGAGGCCTGGAGCGCGATGCCGGCCGTCTCCGCGTCTCGGATCTCGCCCACCATGATCACGTCCGGGTCCTGACGGAGGATCGCGCGTAGGCCCGTGGCGAAGGTGAAGCCGGCCTTCGGGTTGGTCTGGCCCTGCGTGATCTGCGGCAGCTCCACCTCGATGGGATCCTCGAGGGTCATCACGTTCGTGCGCCGCGTGTCGATCAGGCGAAGGAACGAGTAGAGCGTCGACGTCTTCCCGGCGCCGGTCGGTCCGCTCGCGACGATGAACCCTTGCGGTCGGCCGACGAGCTCGCGCACCACGGTCTGCGTCGACGGATCCATCCCGAGCTTCTCGAAGGGAATGAGGCTCTGTCCGGACAGGATGCGCAGCACGACCTTCTCGCCGAGCGAGCTCGGGAACGTGGACGCGCGGAGGTGGACGAGCTCGTCGTTCGGGTTGAGCGTGAGCTGTCCGTCCTGCGGCAGCCGCCGCTCGGCGATGTCCATGCGCGCGAGGACCTTCACGCGCGAGATGACCTCGAGCGCGATGTCGAGCGGGACGCTCTGCTCCTCGACCATCTCTCCGTCGACACGGAATCGCACGTTCAGGCGATCGCGCTTCGGCTCGAGGTGGATGTCGCTCGCCTTCGCCCGCACCGCGCGGCGAACGATCTCGTCGAGGACGAGCACCGCGCCTTGCTCGATGAGGTCGCTCATGGGCGAAGGCTAACCGAACCGCTCGACGAACGCGCGGTGCAGCACATGCGCCGGCTCCGCTCCGGTCGCGAGCTCGCGCGCCCGGTACCCGGTCATGACGCGCTCGACGACGATGGCCCGCGAGGCCTCGTCGACGCGGAACGCGACGCGCCAGTCCTTCACCGCGAGCACGCGACCGCCGTCGGGCAGCTCCTTGATGCGCCGGTAGGCGTGCGGCTGAGGTCCGAGCGCGAGCGTCGAGCGCACGCGGCCCCGCAGGTCGAGGCCGCTCTCGCGGGCGACCCAATCGAGCGCCGCGTCGGCGCTCGGCTCGAACGTCACCGTCCATGGCGCGCGCGGGTCGCGGGCGTCGAGCCATCCGGCTCCGGCCTCGGGGAACGCGTCGGCGTACGGGACGTAGGGCTTGATGTCGAGCACGGGCGTCCCGTCGACGACGTCGAGGTCGCGGACGTGGAGGACGAGCCCTTCGACCCGCTCGAGCCTCACCGCGCTGATGCCGATCGGGTTCGGGCGGTGAGGGGAGCGCGTCGCGAAGACGCCGCGTCGCACCTCGCTCCGCGGCGGCAGCACCTTCGGCCGCCAGCCGGTCACGCGATCGAACCAGAAGACGATCCAGATCCGCTCGAAGCCTTCGAGGTCCGCGAGCGCATCCGCGTACGGCGGGAGCACATCGACCGTGCCCTCGACCCCCGATGCGGCGGTCGGTTGCCGCGGCGCCTCCACCTTCTCGACGAAGGGCGAGCGCACGAAGCCGATGGGACGGACGATCAGCTCGGGGACGGACACGCCCGCGCCCATAGCACGGACGCGCGCGGCACGGAGCGTTCCCACATCCACGCATCGATCGGCGCCACGAACTTGGTCATGTGCCTCCGACTCGATTACCCCCAGGCCGTCATGGACATGCAAGCTCGAGACGCACGGGCCACGCAGCCGTACGAGCCGCCGCGTGACACGTTGCCGACGGTCCCGGAGGACCTCGCGGCGTATGCATGGGTCCACACGGGACTGCCGCGCATCGAGGGCGATCGCGATCTCGAGTCGTTCGCCTGGGCGTCCGAGCAGGAGATCGTCTTCCGCGAGGGATCCGTCGACGAGCTCACGAGCGGGCTCTTGTTCGATCTCTGGCACAGCGACGTCCCGCGCATCGTCGCGCCGGAGGACACCGCGGTCGTCGACGAGCGCGAGGCATGGGTGCTGTCGTTGATGGACGGTCACGCGACCGTCGGCGCGCTGCTCGAGAGCTCGGGGCTGCCGGTCTCCGAGCTGCTCGACACGCTCTGCGGCCTCTGCGCGCGCGGTGTCGTCGAGCTCGATCGCTCGTACCGCGGAAGCCGCTCCCACTTCTCCGGCTGGGTGTAGCTGCGCGCTCTGCGGGCGGGGCGAGCGCGACCGTCCACGTCGCGGTTGCTGCCGGGCGCGGCGTGCCTAGGATGGCGCGCCATGGGGCTCGAGGGCCGAGACGCTGGCAGCGTGTGGGCGTGCTCGGATCGACGGCGGCGGCGACGGAACGGCGGCGCGAGACGACGCGTCCTCGCGGTCGTGGCGCTGGTCCTCGCCGCGCTCGCGCTCGTGCTCGTGCCGCGCGCAGCGTCGGCGCACGTCATCGGCCTCTCGACGGGCGAGTACAAGGCGAAGGGATCGAGCCTCGTCGCCACGCTCTCGTTCGCACGCGGCGAGGTCGCGGCGCTCGTGCCGGCGATCGACGCGAACCGCGACGGGCACCTCTCGCCGTTCGAGGTCGACTCCGCACGCGCGCTCCTGCGCGAAAAGATCCTCGGCCGCATCGTCGTCACGTCGGGCGGCGTCGCGTGCTCGCCCGCCGTCACCGAAGCAGGCCTCACGGAGGAAGACGGCCTCCTGCTCGGCGGGCGGTGGGATTGTCCGTCGTCGGACGCGCCGTTCGACGTCGAGCTGGCCGTCCTCGACGACCTTCGGCGTGGACATCGGCACGTCGCGCGCACGGTTTCCGGGGAGGTCACGCACGACGAGGTGCTGTTCGGCGAGCAGCGCAGGTTCACCGTCGCTCCCGAGCCGGCGAGCGCGGCGGCGCGGCCGGCGAGCGCGGCGTCCGACCAAGCGCGATCGACGAGCGCGTGGTCGTTCTTCGTGATGGGCATCGAGCACATCCTGACGGGGTACGACCACCTCGTCTTCATCCTCGGCCTCGTGCTCGCGCGCGCCCGGCTGCGCGCGCTCGTGGCCGTCGTGACCGCCTTCACCGTCGCGCACTCCATCACGCTCGCGCTCGCCGTGCTCGACGTTTGGACGCCGAGCCCGCGCGTGATCGAGCCGGCGATCGCTCTTTCGATCGCGTACGTCGGGATCGAGAACTTCTTCGTGAAGGACGCGAGCAAGCGGTGGCGCATCACGTTCCCGTTCGGCCTCGTGCACGGCTTCGGCTTCGCGGGAGCGCTGCGGGAGGTGGCGCTGTCGAGCAGCGCCGTGCCGAGCGCGCTCTTCTCGTTCAACCTGGGCGTCGAGGCGGGGCAGGTCGCCGTGCTCGCCGTGCTGCTCCCCGTCGTGATGGTGCTGCGCGCCAAGGCTTGGTTCGAGCCGCGCGGGTTCCGCGTCCTCAGCGGCGCGGTCGCCCTCGCCGGCGGCGTCTGGTTCGTCGCACGCGTCGTCAGTGGGTGAGGGAGCCGGCGGGCGGAGCGCCTCCGGAGATGAACGGGTTGGCGTTGCCCTGGCGCTCGGCGATGGCGGCGTTCCGCTCGCGCTCCCAGGCGTCCGGCGGGTCCTCCGCGCTCCACCTCTCGAACAGACGCCGGTGATCTTCGTCGAGCCAACGGCGTGACGGATACGCCCAGTCCATGTAGAGGGCCGCCCGCGCGACGTCGCCACGGACCTCCGGGCGCGGCAGGAACACGCCGCGGTCGATCGTGCTCTTGCAGGCACCGAAGACGAACACGTCCTTCGTCTTCTGTTGGTGCGGCGGCCGCCGATCGGGCGGGTCGAGGATCCCCATCGGGAGGTCGCCGCGAAGGCCGTTCACCTCGCCGACGACGGGAAAGAGGTTGTGGAGGTCGGCCTCCATGCGCGCGAACTCGGGCGACTTGCGGGCGCACTTCCTTCCTTTGAAGCGCTTGCCCTTCCGGTCCACGCATCGATCGTCGCCGTGCGTCCACTCGACGAACGTCCGTCCGAAGGTCGCTGCCGGCACCGCGTGCTCCCACTCGATCCGACTCGCGCGTGCGGCGTCCCGCGCTACGACGTAGCCGCACGACGCGAGGTCGACGCGGTATCCGTGGTCTTCCTTCGGGAAGAAGGTGCACCCGCAGTAGAGGTCGACGCGGTGCCGCTCGTAGATCTTGCCGAGCAGCCGCTTCGCCTCGGCGAACGAGCGGATCTTCTGGTTGCCGCCCGGGACGACGGGCTCGGACGGAGGCGGCGGCGGGCGTTCGTCCTCGCCATCGTCCTCGGGCTCCTCGTCGCCGGCGTCGGCCCCGCCCGGGTCGTGGTGTCCTGCAACGTCGTCGTGACCGGGCGTTGGCGGAGCCGCGCGTGGCGGGCGCGGCGCGCAGGCGATCGCCGCGAGAACGATCGTGAAGAGGACGAAGCGCGCTCCTTGCATGCAGCGTGTCTGCCCCGGGCTCGGGCTCCGATCCCGGAGCAGCATAGCGGGAACGGGTGCCGTCCGCTTCTCGTCACGTCTCGTCGGCTCGAGCTGGCGCGTCGAGGGGCGGGGGGTACGCCAGTGTTGCCCTCGTCATGGCGAATCACCTCATGGAATCGACTTCATCCCGCGGGGCGAGTCTCCGTCCGATGCGGTTTCGCTACGGCGTCTTCGTCGTTCCTGTGGTCGCGCTCGGTTGCGCCGCGAACGCCGACACGGTCCGACCGGCACAATCGGTCGCAGCGCCCGAGCGCCGTCTCGACGAAGGATCGGTGGGCATCTCCATGACGCCGCCCGTCCGCCGAGCGCCGCCTCAATTCGACGACGTGGATCCCGAGGCCGTGCGGTTGTTCTACGACGTGCTCGCGCCGTTCGGAACGTGGACGGACGACCCGCGGCTCGGCGTCGTCTGGATCCCGTCGCGAGACTCCGTCGGCGAGTCGTTCGTTCCCTACGGCACGCACGGACGATGGACGTATCGCGAGGTCGTTTCAGTCACCGAGAGTGGCCCGCGTCCGGTTCACGAGTACGTCTGGGTCAGCGACCTGCCTTGGGGCTGGGTGACCTTCCACTACGGCCGTTGGGCGTTCACGGGCGAGCGCGGCTGGGCTTGGATCGCCGGTCGCCGTTACGCCGGAGCGTGGGTCGACTGGCGCACGCCGCGATCGGGCGGCGACGGCGTGGTCGGCTGGGGACCCACGCCGCCGTCCCACGTGTGGCGCGTCTTGCCGGGCCCGCGCAACACGCGATCGGGGCTGCCGATGCCGCTCGACCCGAAGAGCGCCCATCTCGTCGCCGTGCCGTACGCCGCGTTCGCCACTCCGTACACCTACGTGAAGGCAGGCGAGCTCTTCTCGCCGGACCTCGGGTCGAAGCTCCTGTCGGGAGGCGATGCGCTCCGCGTCGCGCACGCGACCGAACCTTCCGGTGCGCCGAGCCCGTATCGGCTCGGCTTCCGATCCGACGAGGTGCCTGCTCCGCCCGTCATGGATCGCGGCCTCCAACAGGCGTGGATGCTCGCGACTCCCGCGACCGCGCGCGCGATCGGCGCCGGCCCGGAGCTCGGGCCGCCGCCGCGGTTGAGCACGTGGGTCGCGGGCGGCCCGCGCTACGTCGTGATGCGCTGACGACGACGCGCTCGTCGTGCGCGCGCCTCCGTCCATCCGACCTGAAAATTTCGCCGAGAAGCTCGTCGTGCGGCGAGTCGCGTACCATGGCACTCACCGTGCTCTCGAAGGATCGAGCGGTAGGGTGAAGAGAGGGAAACTCCATGGGGCGACGAGCATTCGAGCGGGGGTGGCTGGATCCGTCGATCCACCTCCTCGCGGTGGCCCTGCTGGCGTGCACGTCGACGGAAGGGACGACGCCTGACGATCCGCTCACGAGCGACGGAGGCAGCCGGCAGCGCGCGGAGCCGAGCCCCGACGGCGAGGGCTCTCCCGGTCCCTCCGACCCACCTCCCGGCGGCAAGTCCTACTGTGCGTCGATTGCGACCTCGACCGCCGGCGTGAAGGCGAGCTTCTGCGCCGACTTCGACGACGATCTCATGAAGGGCTGGTCGTCGCGTCTCGTCCAGCACGGCGAGACGCGGCATCAGGAGCAGTCGTTCGTCGCCGAGACGACGGCGGTCGAGGAGAACGTCCCGGCGAGAGCCTACCTGCGGAAGGACTTCACCGAGCTCTCGACGGACATCGACTACTCCTTCTCGGTTCGCATCGATCAGATCGGGGCGGTGCCGAACAAAGGCGGCACGATCGCGGTCCTGCAGTTCGGCGAGTACCCGTACGAGTACAAGGTGCAGCTCAACGTCTACGCGGGCGGAAGAGCGGCGCTCGTCGAGATCGGCCCCGCCGGCGCCGACGGCGGCCCACGCGCCTACGCGGAGCACGAGCTCCCGTCGTTCACGCCCGGGACGTGGAAGCGTGTCGCCATCCGCATGAGCGACGGCAAGCTGGACGTCGCGATGGACGGCGCGATCGTCATCGGCGCCCCCGTCCCGGTCGTCGTGACACCTCCGAGCGCACCACCGTCGTTCTTCCTCGGAACGGTCTTCATCGACCCGCCGTCGTCGCCGTGGAGGGTGCGGTTCGATGATGTGACGGTGAACCTGCGCTAGCGCGCTGCGCGCGCTAGCGCAGGAGTCCTCAGTCCTCAGTCCTCAGTCCTCAGCTTCGCGTCCTCGCGGGCCGTATCGAGGTTGCCTCACCGTCGCGCCCCGAAGCTACGGCGCGCATCTTCGGCGATGGCGCTCTTCGGGCCTCTTGCCTTCAGCCTCGTGCTTCAAAACGCAGTGCGAGGAAATGCGACGTGCTTCGGCGCGACGGAGGGCGAGGCGCGTGCGACGATCGAGGTGCTGACAGAAAGCCCCCGCTGAGGACTGAGGACTGAGGACTGAGGACTGCCCTGACGGGCGAAGCCCGTCAGGGCATCGACGGCATCCTCGGCCGATGCAGCTCGTCCTCCTCGTCGGCGAGCATCGCCTCGTCCGCCTTCCGGCGGCCGAAGCGGCGGCGCAGGCCGAAGAGGGTCGCGAGGAGCGCGACGACGCCGGCGGCGTACTCGACGGCGCCCTTCTGCGGCTCGGAGGAGACGCTGCATCCGCCGGCGGCGGGCGTGCTGCTCTCCGCGTCGTCGTCGTCGGGGAGAGGAAGCTCCTCTTGCGCCGTCTTCTTCGTGTTCTCGCCCGCCTCGTCGGGCAGCGACTCGTTCGCCTGCGGCTTCGGCGCGCGCGGATCCGGCTCGCCCTCGAGCCACATCGGCTCGCCGGCCTCTTGGAAGGCGCGGAGGACGAGGTCCTTGTGCGCGCCGAGATGCGTGTAGACGGCATGCGCCGTCGGGCCCATGCAGGTCGACGCGTAGTTGTTCGGATCGCGCGGCTTGCCGTTGCCCGCGCGCGACGCCACGCCGACGACGGCGCCGGCCTTCGAGAGCGCCGGGCCCCCGCTGTCGCCGGAGCAGGCGGACTCGCCGATCATGAACTCGGAGTCGCCGTAGCCGAAGTTCGGGTTCTCCGGGTAGAGGCCCGGGCCGATGCCGATGAGCGGGATGTCCCGGCGGACCTCGCGCTGCGGAGGCAGCTTGCCCGTCTCGTCGACGCCCCACCCGACCGCCGAGACCTTCTCGTCCGGCGACGGAGGAGCGAGGCGGATCGGCGCGATCGGCGCGTCGACCTTCCTGTCCAGGATGAGGAAGGCGATGTCGGCGTTGCAGATCGTCTTCGAGTCGCCGACGACGATCTTGGCGCCGCGCGCGGTGCCGTTCTCCTCCACCTCCGTGTCCGGGACGACGCCGTTCTTGCCCACGAACACGACGAGGTTCTCCGGCGGCCGATCGGCCTTCACGCCGGCTCCCGTCAGCGCCGTCCCCTGGTCCGTACATGCGGAGGAGGACTCCGTGTCGGAGACGCAGTGCCGCGCCGTGATGATCATGTTCGGCGCGACCAGGGTCGCCGAGCAGAGGTTCCGGCGGAGGCCGTCGCGGAAGTTCGTCAGGACGACGACCGCGTCATGTTCCGTACCAGACGCCTCGCCGTGGATGATGGGCTGGATCACCTGGCCCACGGTCTCCGGGCTCTCGGGGCTCCCGGCGCAGCCCATGGCGAGGGCGCCGAAGGCGGCGACGACGGCGGCTGCAGACGGGATCTTCGACGTGCTCCAGCAGGGCCTCGACATGATCGCCGGAGCGTTTCAGCAACGTACGTTCCACGTCTGAGACGCAAAAAATGCCTGGATCGCCCGAACCTCAGGGTGGATGTCGGGCGCGATCGGCGCCGTCGAATCTTCGAACGATGACGGGAGGTAGAGCGCCGGGGAGCTTCCTGCCGAGGACGGCTGCCGCACGCGCGAGCGCCGTCGGTCGTCGGATCTTCCGAGTCCGTCCGCCGACGTCTCGGGGATCTCGATCCGCTCGTGGATCGTCCGCGTCCACCCGGGCACGCTTGGCGACGGCCGCCCGGCTCCGCTGCCGCGGCAGGGCCGGGCTGGTCGCTCGCGCCAGGTCGGAGCGGTTGTCACTTTGTCACCCGGAAGGTCCCATTCGAGGTGGCCGCGCCAACCTGTCGAGGGTCGAGCTCTGCAGCCGCCGGAATGTCCAGGGATCTCCGAGGCTTCCGAAGGCTGAGGCACTGGCATGCCGCTCGCTTTGGACGGGCGGCGAGACGGTCTGGCCGTGGCTCGATTCGATCAGCTCCTCAAGAAGAACTTCTGGATCGCGATCCTCCCGTTGATCGCGATTGCCGCCTTGCTCAACGCGAAGGCGGTGAGCGAGCTCGTCGGCATCGGGCTCGGGCCCGACGAAAAGGCGCTCGCGGCGCCGCCTCCGGTGGCCAAGGTCGCCCCCGCTTCCACCGCCGCCACGCGCAGCACGAGCGCGGAGCCCATCCTCGCGCGCAACCCGTTCGATCACGTCACGGGCTCGCTCAAGCCTCCGCCGGTCGACGACGCCATCGCTTCGGAAGGCGGAGGGACGATCGACACGAGCGACCCGTGGAGCGCGCCGAAGTGCGACGGCGTGAAGGTCCTCATCATCGCCGCGGCGTCCGATCCGGACTGGTCTCTCGCCGCGTTCAGCCTCGGTGACAACAAGAGCATCATGCGTCGTCGCGGCGGCGACGTGAACGGCAAGGTCGTTCACTTCGTCGGATGGGATCGCGTCTGGCTCGAGAGCGGCGGGTCGCTCTGCCAGGCGATGCTCTTCGACACGGCGGAGGTGCCGAAGTCGTCGGAGCCGGCGCCCGCGCCCGCGCCGACCACGACGTCGTCGCGGCCTTCCGCCCGCGGCGCAAAGCCTCTCGATCCGGAGCTCGCCAAGGGCATCCAGCAAGTCAGCCCGACCGAGTTCAACATCGACCGCGGCGTCGTCGACAAGATTCTCGAGAACCAAGCGGACCTGATGCGGCAGGCACGCATCGTCCCCGAGCAGGAGAACGGGCGCGTCGTCGGCATCCGCCTCTTCGGCATCCGCAAGGACACGCTGCTCGGCGTGCTCGGGATGGAGAACGGCGATCGTCTCCAGACGATCAACGGCTTCGACATGTCGAGCCCCGAGAAAGCGCTCGAGGCCTACGCGCGTTTGCGCACGGCGGACAAGCTCACCGTGAGCCTGAACCGCCGCGGGCAGAACATCAACATCGACTACAACATCAAGTGATTTTCCGGCCCTCGCGCCGGACGAGAACGAGAAACGAGACGAGAGATGATGAGCGAAGAGACGAAGATCCCCAGCCTCACGAGCCCGTCCTCCGATCTGTGGGGCCGGACGGTGCGGACCGTCGCCGTCCTCGTTGGGGCGTGCGTTCTCTTCGTGGGCGCGCTATCGCTCGCAGCCGTCGTCATCACGAGCAAGGCGATGGGCTCGTCGTCGAGCGCCGGCCAGAGCGCCGGGCAGGGGGAGGTCCACGACACGCGCGTCGCAGCGCCCAAGAACCCCGTCTCGATCTGAGGACCATAGCTCCCACCGCGAAGAACGGATTCGATGAAGAAGCGAAAAGTAGCGCTCCTCGCCGCGACCGCCGCTGTCCCGCTCGTCGTCGGACAGCTCCACGCCCAGCCGCGTCTTCGCGATCGCAACCCGGCGGCTGCGGGGGCGCTCGCGCAGACGTCCCCGGGGGACGACTCCGCGTCGGGCGGAAGCTCCACGGGCAGCGGCTCGTCGACGAAGACCACCACGACGACGACCGTGGGGCCGAGCGGGAAGGCACAGGCGGACACCTCCGGCCTCAGCCAGTTCGAGAGCGGGATCGAGTTCGAGCCGCGGAGCCCGAACTACAAGGTCGCGTTCTCGCTCGAGGACGCCGACCTCAACGAGCTCGTTCGCGTCATCTCGCAGCTGACGGGCAAGCGCTTCATCTTCGGCGGCAAGGTCAAGAACATCAAGGCGAGCGTCTACTCGCCGCAGAAGGTGACCGTCGCGGAGGCCTACCAGGCCTTCCTCTCGATCCTCGAGGCGAACAAGCTCACCGTCGTCCCGCACGGCCGGTTCTTGAAGATCGTCGACACGGACGCGATCGCCACCACGGGCACGCCGATCTACGGCACGCACCAGGGCGCTCCGGCCGAGGATCGGTACGTCACGCGGATGCACCGCCTCGCGCACATCAGCGCGGACGACGCCGCCGCCGTCCTCGGGAAGTTCAAGTCGAAGGAAGCCGACATCACGGTCTACGGCCCGGGGAACATGATCATCATCACCGACACCGGATCGAACATCCGGCGGATGATGAGCATCCTCGAGGAGATCGACGTCGGCTCCTCGGGCGATCAGATCTTCATCGAGCCGATCCACTACGCGTCGGCCTCGGAGGTCGAGAAGAAGCTCAACGACCTGTTCGACGTGAGGTCGGGATCCTCGGCTCCCTCGGCGCCGAAGGCCGCCGGCGGCAGCACGACGAGCGCCGCCCCCGCGGCCTCCGACCTCCACGTGACGAAGGTCGTCGCCGACGACCGGTCCAACTCGCTCATCATCGTCGCGACCGAGCGCGCGTACCTGCGCATGCTCGAGCTCATCAAGCGCATCGACGTCCCGCAGACGGGGGAAGGGGAGATCCACGTCCTGTCGCTCCAGCACGCCGATGCGACGGAGCTCACGAAGACGCTGAACGACATCATCAGCGGCGCCGGTACGGCCGGAACGCCCGCCACCCCTGGAGGCCCGAGGGGTCAGACGGCCGCTGCATCGTCGCCGGGTGCGCCGCCGTCCGGCATCTTCGAGGGCGGCATCAAGGTCTCTGCCGACAAGGCGACGAACTCGCTCGTCATCACGTCGTCGCTCCGCGACTTCGTCTCTCTCCAGCGCGTCATCGAACGGCTCGATCAGCCGCGCCGCCAGGTCTTCATCGAGGCGGTCATCATGGACCTGCAGCTCAAGCGGTCCAACACGCTCGGTGTGAGCTTCCACGGCGGCGCGCCGTTCGAGACGCAGGCGCCCGACGACTCGGTCGTCTACGGCGGCAACAAGATCATGAACACGATCTTGCCGGTCCCGACCGATCCCGAGGCGCTCCAAGGCTTCGCCCTCGGCGTGCGAGGCCCGGGTATCAGCGGCTCGCAGAACTTCCTCGGGACGGGCATCTCGATCCCCGCGTTCGGCACCTTCATCCAGGCGATCGCGAAGACCGGCGACACGGACCTCCTCTCGACGCCGCACATCCTCGCGCTCGACAACGAGGACGCCGAGATCAACGTCGGCGACAACGTCCCGCTCCAGACGAACCAAGGCATCGGCTCGCTCGCGGGGCTCGCGGGCGCCGTCCCGGGCGCCGCGGGCGCGACCGGCGCGCTCGGTGCGCTCGGCGGCCTCGGCGGCCTCGGCTTCGGCGCCTTCGGCGTCCCCCGTCAGGACGTCGGTACGAAGATCAAGATCAAGCCCCACCTCAACGACTCCAACGAGGTGCGCCTCGACGTGACGGAGGAGATCAGCGAGGTCGGCGCGAACGTCGGCGGTACGTCGGGCGCGTTCAACATCTCGAAGCGCACCGCGACCACGAAGCTGGTCGTCCAGGATCAGCAGACGATCGTGATCGGCGGCCTCATCCGCAACGTCGTCGGCCGCTCCGAGGAGAAGGTCCCCGTCCTCGGCGACATCCCGGTCCTCGGCGCGCTCTTCCGCAAGCGCACGAACCAGAACGAGAAGCGCAACCTCATCCTCATCCTCACGCCGTACATCATCCGGAGCCAGCAGGACCTGCGCACGGTGTTCGAGCGCAAGATGCAGGAGCGGCAGGAGTACCTCGACCGCTACTTCGTCTTCAGCGACGCGTCCGAGTACAACCCGCCGAAGGACTGGTCCCGGGCGAACGGCCTCCTCGAGGACATCCGCCAGTCCTACCTCAAGCTCGAGGAGCGCCGCCGCCTCGAGGAGATCGCGCGCCCGAAGACGCTCAAGACGCATGAGCCGCAGAGTCCGCTCGAGATGCCGCAGAACCTGCGTCCGGCCGGCGGAGGCGCTACGACTCCCGACGCGCCCACCAACCCGACTCCGGCGACGCCCGCCCCCGCCTCTCCGGCGCCCGGCGGCGCGACGACGCCACCCGTGAACGTGAATCCGGCGGTAAGGAATATCGAGAGGATTGAACGGTAGGAGGAGGCTCCAGGCTCCGGGCTCCAGTCATGGGGCTCCGAGCTGGAGTCACGGAGGCAGACTAGACGGCGTAGACGTGGAGACAGACGAACAGTCGGGGCGAGAGTGAAGAGATGAGGACAGTAGAGATGCGAGCCCAGCAAATCGGCACTACGCGCATTCGTCTGGAGCCTGGAGCCTGGAGCCTGGAGCCTACCTACTGATGGAACAGCGCTTCCTCGGCGAGATCCTCCACCGGCGCACGGGAGTGCCTCTCGAGCGTCTCGAGGCGCTCTACGCCGTGCAGCGCGAGAAGGGGATCGATCTGATCGACCTCCTCGTGAACGGCAACGTCCTCGACGAGGCGTCGATCGCGCGGGCGCTCGCCGAGGAGTCGGAGCTGCCGTACGTCGATCAGCCGGATCCGGACCGGATCCCGACGGCGCTGGCGACGCGCGTGCCGATCGCCTTCGCGCGCCAGCACAAGGTGCTCGTCACGGCCGAGGACGACTTCTCCGTCTTCGTCCTCATCGGCGATCCGTTCGATACGGTCGCGCTCGACGAGATCCGCGTGCTCTTCGGAAAGCCCGTGGAGGCGAGCGTCGCTCCTCGCGAGCGCATCGAGGAGGCCATCAACCGCGTCTACGAGCGCGAGGCCGGCGGCAGCGAGCTCGAGAGCGACGAGGCGGACATCGGCGAAGACGACGGTGCCGGCGACATCCTCGACTCCGACGACGAGGCGCCGGTCATCCGCTGGGTCAACTCGCTCTTCCTCCAGGCGATGAAGGAGCGCGCGAGCGACATCCACATCGAGCCGGAGGAGAAGGAGGTCGTCGTCCGCTACCGCATCGACGGCGAGCTCTACATCGCGCGGCGAGCGCCGAAGGCGTTCATGAACAGCATCATCAGCCGCATCAAGATCGAGAGCGCGCTCAACATCGCGGAGAAGCGCCTGCCCCAGGACGGACGCATCACGAAGAAGATGGCGGGCAAGAGCTTCGACATCCGCGTGAGCACGATCCCGACGAGCCGCGGCTACGAGCGGATCGTCATGCGTCTGCTCAACAAGTCGAGCGTCTTGCTCGACTTGCCCGACCTCGGCTTCAGCCCGCGCGACTACGCGCTGATGGATCACCTCATCCATCGGCCCGACGGCATCATCCTCGTCACGGGCCCGACGGGCTCCGGTAAGACGACCACGCTCTACGCGTGCCTCAACCGGATCAACCAGCCGAACATCAACATCCTCACGGCCGAGGACCCGGTCGAGTACGAGCTCCCGCAGATCCACCAGGTCCACGTCAACCCGAAGATCGGGCTCACGTTCGCGAGCGCGCTCCGCGCCTTCCTTCGTCAGGACCCCGACGTCGTCATGGTCGGCGAGATCCGTGACAAGGAGACGGTCGAGATCGCGATCAACGCGTCGCTCACGGGCCACCTCGTGCTGTCGACGATCCACACGAACGACGCCGCCGGCGCCTTCACGCGTATGATCGACATGGGCGTCGAGCCGTTCCTCTTGCGCTCGTCGGTCATCGGCGTCCTCGCCCAGCGTCTCGTGCGCGTCCTCTGCCCGCACTGCAAGGAGCCGTACGAGGCGTCGCCGACCGACCTCGAGGAGCTCGGCATCACGCCGGAGCGCGCGGCGTGGCGGCGCAAGCGGAAGACGAACCCGAGCTCGCGCTACTACCCGCGCAGCGTCACGGCGGAGGATCCGCTGGAGAACATCTCGGACGTCCGCCTCACGTTCTACCGCCCGAAGGGCTGCGACAAGTGCGCGCACACGGGGTTCTCGGGCCGCCGCGGCATCTACGAGCTGCTCTTGATGGACGACATCGTCGGTCCGCTCGTCCTCAAGGGCGCGGACGCTCAGACGATCAAGCGCGCCGCCATGGAGCAGGGCATGGACAGCCTGCGCGACGACGGCGCGCGCAAGGTGCTCTCGGGCATCACCAGCGTCGAGGAGATCCTCGTCGCCACGCAGGAGGACGCCGAAGCGGCGGAGCCGCCGCCCACCAGCGTTCGGAACGTGAGGGTGTGAGCCATGGCCGTCTGGGTCTACACCGGTCTCTCCATCGCCACCGGCAAGAAGGTGACCGGTGTCCGCGACGCGGACAACCAGAAGGCCCTGCGCGCCGCGCTCAAGCGCGAAGGGATCCTCCTCACGGAGGCGACCGAAGAGAAGCGCGGGAAGAAGCGCGGGCGGTCGATCAACTTCGGCGCGTTCTTCAACCGCGTGTCCGTCAGCGACGTCGCGATGCTGACGCGTCAGCTCGCGACCCTGGTCGGCGCCGGCATCCCGCTCGTCGAGGCCGTCTCGGCCCTCATCGAGCAGGTCGAGAAGGAGGAGCTCGCGAAGACGTTGGCGCTCGTCCGCGACCGCCTCAACGAAGGCTCGAGCCTGGCGAAGGCGCTCGAGGCGCACCCGCACATCTTCGAGTCCATCTACGTGAACATGGTCGCGGCCGGTGAGGCCTCCGGTACGCTCGAGACGGTCCTCGAGCGCCTCGCCGACTACCTGGAGAAGCAGGCGCACCTCAAGAGCAAGATCGGCGGCGCGCTCGCCTATCCGGTCCTCATGCTGCTCCTCGGGACCGGCCTCATGACGACGATGATGATCGTCGTCGTCCCGAAGGTGACGAACATCTACGCCACGCTCGACCGCGCGCTGCCCTGGTACACGTCGCTCCTCATCTTCGTGTCGAGCTCGCTCTCGTCGAACCAGATGGTCGGCTTCGTGCTGGCGCTGAGCACCCTCGTCTTCACGCGGAAGGCGCTCGCGCCGGGGGCGAAGAAGACGGCGTGGACGGCGGCGGCGATCATCGACGCGTGCACGATGCTCCTCTCGCTCTTCGTCGTCGCGTCGAAGCTCGCGTATCTGCTCGGCGTCGGCGTGGGCGTCGTCGTCGGTCTCGTCATCGCGCGCCTCCTCAAGTGGCTCGCGACGCCGGCGGGGCAGATTTGGAAGGACGGGATGAAGCTGAAGCTTCCGCTCTTCGGCCCCGTCTTCCGCATGCTCGCGGTCTCGCGCTTCTCGCGCACGCTCGCGACGCTCCTCAAGAGCGGCGTACCGCTCCTCAAGGCGATGGACATCGTCCGTCACGTCCTCGACAACGCGCTGCTCTCGAAGATCGTCGAGGACGCCGCGGGGCAGATCCGGGAGGGCGAGTCGATTTCGGTGCCGCTCAAGCGGAGCAAGCAGTTCCCGCCGATCGTCGTCCACATGATCGCGGTCGGCGAGCGGTCCGGTCAGCTCGAGGCCATGCTCGAGAACGTGTCACGAGCGTACGACGCCCAGGTCGACACGCGCGTCCAGGCGATGACGAGCTTGCTCGAGCCTCTCATCATCGTGTTCATGGGCGGCGGCGTCGGGTTCATCGCGTTCTCGATTCTGATGCCGCTGATTCAGATGAATGACTTCGTGCAATGAGGCTCCAGGCTCCAGTCTCCAGGCTCCAGGTAGAAGGGGCCTCGGGCCTCGGGCGTTCGAGAAGAGGGACACCGATGAACCGAACCGGGCGAACGCGAGCGAGGAGCAGGCGGGAGAGCTTGCGAGGATTCCGTGTGTCCGCCCCGCGTTCGGAGGGCGCAGCCTGGGGTTCGACTCCTGGAGCCTGGAGCCTGGAGCCTGGAGCCTGAGATGAAACGCAAGCACACCTCCAAGGTCTTCTTTCCCTGGGAGCGGCGGCGCGGGCTGTTCGGCGTCATCGGTCGAGCGCGACTGCGCATCGTCGCGGGGGTGGTGCTCGCGGTCGTCGTCGTCGTCTGGATTCGGAACCGGGAGGAGAGGTCGGCCGCCATCCGCGCGACGCGGGCGTCGATCACGACGATGTACCGGGCCGTCTCTGCGTACCGCGCCGATCACTCCGGCGCGTGCCCGAAGGAGCTTGGCGAGCTCGTCGCAGGCGGCTACGTCCGCGACATCCCCGTGGACGCCTGGGGTCGCCCGCTGCGACTCACTTGTCCAGGTCGCCGCGATCCGAAGGGCTTCGAGATCTCGAGCGACGGGCCGGATGGCCTACCAGGGGGGCTCGACCGCGTCGAATGACCCGGTCCGTGGATGGAAGGTCGAATCCGGGGTGTTGAAGAGCGAGGGATGAGTAGGATGCGTGCCATCAAAGGAGACCAGTCAGATGAAAACTAGGGCCTCTTCCTCCTTCCGCCGTGTTCGCCGTGTCTCTGCGGCCCTCTCCCGCGGCGTCACGCTGATCGAGATCCTCATCGTGCTCGCCATCGTCGGTCTCATCGCGGGTGGCGTCGCCGTCGTCGCGATCCCGAAGTACGCCGAGTCGCAGAAGAACCAGGCGAAGATCGACGCACGCACGATCCACCCGATCGCCGAGAAGTACCGCGTCGATCACCCCGGCCAGTGCCCGACGGTCGAGCAGCTCCGGGCGGAGAAGGAGATCAGCGCGGCGTCGAAGATCACGGACCCGTGGGACACGCCCTACGCCATCCGCTGCGAGGACGACGAGACCTACGTCATCAGCTTCGGGCCCGACAAGAAGGAGGGGACGGCCGACGACATTCGCATCCCCGACACGCCGGTGGCGGGGAACTGAGCCTCTTCAGGCTCCAGGCTCCAGGCTCCAGGCTCCAGAGGGGCGATACCGTCCGCTCCAGACTTTTGCGAAGGCAAGAACAAGAGAAGGAAGAGAGAAGAAGAGAAGCCCGCCATGCAGTCCTCGCTCCTCACTCGTCCGTACCCCGCAGAGGAGCCGTGGGGCCGCTCTCTTCTCCCTGGGGCCTTCCGCCCGGAGCCCGGAGCCTGCGCGCGAAGCAGCGCGCCGAGGCGTGGTGCGGCTCGGCGCGCTGCTTCGCGCGCGATGACCCTCATCGAGGTGCTCATCGTGCTGGCGCTCGTCGCGCTCATCCTCGGCTCGGTGATGGTCGGGTCGGGACAGCTCGGCTCGGCCCGCCTGCGGCATTCCTCGACGATGATCGCCGGAGCGATCCGCGTGGCGTACTCGAGGGCGACGTCGACGTCGAAGACGGTGCGCCTCGTCATGGACTTCACCGACAACGCGATCTGGCTCGAGGAAGGCAACCAGCCGCACCTCGTCCAGTCCAAGGACATGACGGGCGGAGCGGCGGCGGCCACGGAGGCCGAGCAGGCGGCGCTGGAGGAGTCGAGCCGGATCTTGAAGGGCCCGCAGGCTCCGCGGACGAACTTCACCGAGATCGACGCGATGGGGGTCGCCGTCTCGGAGCCCGGGAAGGGCCACAAGCCGCTCGATCGCGGCATCCGCTTCCGTCAGGTGCAGACGGCGCACGACGACGAGCCGCGGAGGGAGGGGCGCGCGTATCTCTACTTCTGGCCGGGCGGGCAGACGGAGCGCGCCGCCATCCAGCTCAAGGCGGGCGATGGCGACGACGAGTCGGGCGTCGTCACGCTCCTCGTGTCGCCGCTCACCGGGAAGGTCACGATCAAGGACGGGGCCCACGACCTCGTCATGCCGACGGACGACCGAGAGGCGTCCGAGCGCGAAGACCCGAGGGCCTTCTGATGTTCGCGAGAGAGAGGGCGCAGGCGATGCGAACGGAGCAGCGGCGAACCGCACGGCGCGGCTTCTCTCTCCTCGAGGTCATGGTCGCGGTGGCGATCCTCGGCCTGACCCTGACGGTCATCCTCTCGGCGCAGGGCGGCCTGGCGGCATCGAACCGGAGCGCGGCCAACATGGGGATGGCCGTGCATCTCGCGCGCTGCAAGATGACCGAGACGGAGGAGCAGCTCCTCAAGCTCGGCTACCAGGAGACCGATCAGATCGAGACCGACGTCGAGTGCTGCGAGGGCGCCACCCCGGAGGGGTTCCGTTGCGACGTCAAGGTCGAACGGATCGAGCTGCCGAACATGAACACCGGCAACTCGCTCGGTGACGGCGGCGCGCTCATCGGCGCGAACACCTCGATGCTCGGGCCGAACAACGTCGCGGGCGGACCCGGTCTCGACCTGAACGTCGACGCCGGCATCCAGGACCTCGGCACGCAGCTCATGACCCAGTTCGGCGGCAACGCCGGGGCCGAGGGCTTGCTCTCGATGGTCATGGGGATGCTCTACCCGTCGATCAAGCCGATGTACGAGGCGAGCATTCGCCGCGTCAGCGTCACGGTGAAGTGGAAGGAGGGGCCGAACGAGCGCGAGCTCCCCCTCACGCAGTTCGTGACCAATCCGCAGCGCGGCGGCTTCGCCGGCAACGCGCTGATGGCCGACGGCGGCGTCATGGACTTCTCGCCGACGACCGGCACGGGCACGGGGACGAGCACGGGCACCGGTACGGGGACGGGCTTCGGCCCCGGCTCCGGCTCGGGATCGCGACTGGGAGGTGGGCTGTGAGATCGTCATGGCTCCTCCGGGTCCCTGGCCGGACGCGCGGCATGACGCTGCTCGAGACGATGGTCTCGCTCGGCGTCATGGCGATGATCTCCCTCCTCATCTACGGCGCGTTCGACTCGATGTCGCGCGGCCGCCGAGGGGAGGCGCTCCGGGCGGATCGCGCGCGACAGGGGCGCGACGCCGTGGAGCGGATCGCACGCGAGCTCCAGAGCGCGTTCCTCTCCATGCATCAGCCGCTCAACCCGGCGCTCGTCACGAGGACCACCGGGTTCGTCGGCGAGAACAGCTCGCAGTTCGACCGCCTCGATTTCACGTCGTTCGCGCATCGCCGGATCGTCAAGGAGGCGAAGGAGTCGGATCAGGCGGAGATCGGCTACTTCGTCGTCCCGGACCCCGAGGTCGACGGCAAGATGGACCTCGTCCGCCGCGAGCAGGCGCCGATCGACTACGACTTCAAGCGCGGCGGTGTGGTGAACGTGCTCGCCGAAGACGTCGAGCGCTTCGACCTCCGCTACCTCGATCCGCTCACGGGCCAGTGGCTCGAGAGCTGGGACTCGACGACGCTCACCGGCCAGCAGAACCGCCTGCCGCTCGAGGTGCGGATCGAGCTCGAGCTGAAGCCGGTGCGGAACAGCCCGCCCTTCCGGTACGTCACGAAGGTGATGATACCGATGCAGCAACCTCTCACGTTCGGGATTCAGCAATGAGAGAGGGTTCGCTGCGCTCGCCCAGGCTCCAGGCTCCGGGCTCCAGGCTCCGGGGAGACACGAGTCTCCAGACGCCAGACTCCAGTCTCCGGTCGGACGAGGCACGGCTTGCGGCTCGCAGACGCTGGAGGAGGAGGCGCAAGGGGCGCGAGCGCGGGATCGCGCTCGTCATGGTGATGGGGGCCATCGCCATCCTCACCGTCATGCTCGCCGAGTTCCAGGACGAGACGAGCGCCGAGCTCGCCGCGGCCACCGGTCAGCGCGACGCCGTGCAGGCGGAGTACGTCGCACGGAGCGCGCTCAACCTCTCGCGTCTGCTCATCGCCAGCGAGCCGACGATGCGGAAGGCCATCGCGCCGCTCTTCATGATGATGAGGCGGACGCCGCCGCAGCTTCCGCTCTGGGAGTTCTCCGACCGGCTCCTCGGCGCCTTCAACGACGAGGAGTCGAGCACCGAGTTCTCGAGCACGATCGGTGTAGACCTCTCCTCCGGGAAGAACCTCGGCATGCCGCACGGCCGGTGGGAGCTCGTCATCGTCGACGAGGACTCGAAGATCAACATGAACCTCGGCGCGGCGAACGAGTTCGCGCACATCCGCCTGGCCAAGGAGATCATGGGCCTCATCTCGCCCATGCAGTACGACCCGCTGTTCTCGTCGGCCGACGGGACCGGGCAGTTCAGCGATCGCTTCCAGACGTGTCAGGCGCTCATCGACTGGGCCGACGTCGACGAGCAGGCCTTCAACTGCGACATGCGCCAGCTCACCGCCGCGGCGAGCGCCGGCATGGAGGACAATTACTACTCCCTCCTGCCGAAGCCGTACCGGCGGAAGAACGCGCCGTACGACTCGCTCGAGGAGCTGCACATGGTGCGCGGCGTGAGCGAGGACTTCTGGGCGACCTTCGTCGATCCCGATCCGTCGGACCCGAAGAAGCGCGTCATCACCGTATGGGGGCAGGGCGCGATCAACGTCAACACGGCGAATGCCCAGACGCTGCACGCGGTCGTCTGCTCGGGCGCGCTGCCGAACACGCCGATGTGCGTCGACCCGATGCAGGCGCAGACGTTCATCACGGCCGTGACGATGGCGCGAGGAATCACGATGGGCGCCCCGCTGTTCGGGTCCCCCAAGGACTTCGTCTCCGCGCTCTCCGGTCAGGGACAGGTCGGCCCGATCCTCGCCGCGATGGGCCTGCAGCCGGTGCAGTTCCAGTCGGCCTCGGAGTTCCAGAAGCAGATCACGACCGAGAGCAAGGTGTTCTCGATCTACGCCGTCGGCATCAAGACGGGCTATCGGCGGGAGACGCGCGTGAAGCTGCATGCCGTCGTCGACTTCCGGAACGCGCCCGCGCTCGGGGCGGGCATGACGGGGACGACGACGGGCACCACCGGCATGACGACCGGGACGAACGCGCTCGGGGGATTGACCTCCACGACCGGCTCGTTGCCCGCAGGGGCAGACGCGATTGCAGCGGCGAACATGCCGAGCACGGGCGGCCAGATCGTGTACTTCAGGGTGGAGTGAGCAATGAGCACCTGGTTGGGCATCGACATCGGGACGACCGCGGTCAAGGCGGTGGCGGTCCGCTCCACGTATCGGAAGTCCCAAATCGTCGGGATGTCGAACGTGGAGGTCGTCCAGGCCGGCGGCGTCCCCGAGGCCATCGCGATGGCCGCGCGCGCTGCGATGGGCGTGGCCAACGGCTTCGGCGACGCGATGGCGATCGCCCTCGAAGGATCGCGCGCGACGGTGAAGGTCATCGGACTGCCGGCGAGCGCGGCGAAGCAGATCGGCGAGGTCCTGCCGTTCGAGCTCGAGGCCTCGTTGCCGTTCGACATCGCCGAGGCCGTCTTCGACTATCGCGTCCTTCCCGGGACGCGTCCCAAGAAGGGAGAGGAGCTCGGCGTCCTCGTCGGCGTCGCCAAGACGGCCGACGTGGCGGCACGAATCGAGCTCGTGAAAGGCGCGCTCGGCGGCGTGGAGCCGGAGCGCGTAGGGCTCGGCGCCTTCCCGGTCGCGAACCTCGTCCCGATCGTCCCCGGGCTCGCGGAGGGCGTCGTCGCGGTCGTCGACCTCGGCACCGTGTCGAGCGACGTGGTCATCCTCGCGGGCGGCGAGGTGGTCTTCGCCCGCACGCTCACCCTCGGCACGAAGGGCCTTCCCGGGACCGCCGCGAAGCTCGCACGCGAGCTCCGCACCACGATCGCGGCCCATCGTGCGCAGGGAGGCGAAGCTCCGACGCGGGTGTTCCTCTGCGGCGGCGGCGCGTACGTCCCCGGCGCGGAGGCGTTCCTCTCGAGCGCGCTCGAGCTGCCCGTCGAGAAGCTCCCGCCGCCGAACATCGAGGCCACGGCGATCCCGCAGGAGTACGGGATGACGATCGCGCGGTTCGCGAAGGCGATCGGGCTCGCGTTGAGCCTCGGCCCGCGCGGGGTCGGCCTGAACCTCCGGCGAGGGCCGCTCGCGTTCGAGCGCGGGATGGCGTGGATCAAGGAGCGGATCCCGCTGCTCGCGGGGCTCGCCGCCGTGATCCTCGTGAGCTTCGTCTTCTCGGCGTGGGCGCAGCTCTACGCGAAGTCGAAGGAGAAGGAGGTGCTCGAGGCGGCTCTCGCTGCGGTCACGAAGGAGGTGCTCGGCGAAGAGACGACGAGCGCCGCGCGCGCCAAGGAGCTCCTCTCGAAGCAGACGACCATCAACGACGAGGACCCCATGCCTCACGCCGACGCGTTCGACGTGATGGTGAAGCTGTCGGAGCGGATCCCCGAGTCGATCACGCACGACATCGAGGAGCTCGACTTCCAGAAGAACCACGTCGTCGTGCACGGGATCGTGAACACCGTCGCCGACGCCGAGCAGATCAAGACGAACCTGAAGGAAGAGCGGTGCTTCACGGAGCCGAAGATCACGCGCACCACGCAGATGGTCGGTGAGAACCGCCAGAAGTACGTGCTCGAGTTCGACCTCCGGTGCCCCGAGGACAACAAGAAGAGCAGCGACAAGAAGGCGACGGGCGCGGCGGGCGCCTCGAGCGCGGCTGCCTCGGGAGGGAAGTGAGAGATGGTCATCCCGATCTTCGAACGCTGGGGCCTCAATCCTCGCGAGCAGCGCGTCGCAACGGTCGCGGTGTTCGTGCTCGCGGCGCTGCTCTTGCTCGCCGTCCCGTTCGGTCTCCAGGCGCTCGTCTCGAGTCGGCGCGCCGAGAACGAGGAGCTCCGGGAGGCGCTCCAGGCGGTGAACTCCTCGCGCGCCAAGATCCGCGAGCGTCAGGAGCGGAAGAACGCCATCGCTCGGCGGTACCAGAAGAAGGCGCCTCCGCTCGGCGGTTTCCTCGAGCAGAAGGCGAGCGCGGCCTCGGTCCAGGTCTCGGACTCGACCGACCGCCCCGACGTCAATCACGGCAAGCAGTACGTCGAGCGCCACACGGTCATCCACCTGAAGAACACGGGGATGGGGCCGATCGCGCGTTTCCTCGAGTCGCTCGCGAAGAGCGAGTACCCGATCGCCGTCACGCGCCTGAACATCCGCAAGCGCGCCGGCGAGAACGACTCGTACGGTCCGATCGAGATCGGCGTGTCGGCGTACGATCGGAACACGCCGACGTCGGACAAGGCGTCCGAAGGCAAGGACAAGAAGTAGGCGGGCGATGCTCGAGAAGTGGAAAGAGCGCCTCAAGCGCATCGGGCCGAAGGCCGGGTACCCGGTCTTCTACCTCTTCTGCCTCGTCGTCTTTCTGTCGTGGACGTTCCCGTACGACAAGCTGAAGGAGCGCATCGTCGCGCAGTTCAACGCGCAGCAGGGTAGGTCGACCAACCCTCAGGAGCTCCAGATCGACGAGCTCGATTCGTCGTTCATCACGGGCATCAAGGCGAAGGGCATCCGCCTGATCACGCCGGCATCGGAGCCGGGGAAGGCGCCCAGCGTCCTCTCGATCGACGAGGCGCGTGCGCGCATCTCCCTCCTCGGTCTCATCGTCGGCAACAAGAACGTGAGCTTCCGCATCGACGCCTTCGACGGGAAGATCAAGGGGACCTTCTCGGACACCGGGAAGGCTCGCGACGTCGAGGTCGAGTTCGATGGTGTCGACGTCGGACGGATCGACACGATCGCGGCGAACGTGGGCTTCCCGATCGAAGGGAAGCTCAATGGGACCATCAAGCTGAACCTCCCGGAGGGCAAGGCGTCGAAGGGCAACGGCAGCATCGCGCTCGACATCAAGGAGATGTACGCGGGCAACCAGAAGGAGCTCACGATCAAGACTCCGATGGGCCCCTTCACGCTCCCTCGCCTCAAGGTGGGCAGCTTCACCGTGAACGGCGAGGCGAAGGACGGCGTCCTCAAGCTGTCGAAGATCGCCGCGAGCGGAGGCGACGTCGACGTGCAGGGCGACGGCAAGATCCAGATGCGCGAGCTCGCGACGGACGCGCTCCTCGACGTGAACCTCAAGCTGAAGATCAACGACAGCTACCGCTCGAAGAACGACAAGACGAAGCTCCTCTTCGGCGCCCCGGGCTCGAAGGAGAAGCCGATGATCGAGATGGACCCGAAGATGAGCCGCGCGAAGACCGCGGACGGCTTCTACGCCTTGCGCGTCGGCGGCACGCTCGCGAGGCCCGACGTCCAACCGGGCGGCGGCGGGGTCGTCAACGTGCCGGGGGGCTTGAACTTCAAATGAGGCTCCAGGCTCCGGGCTCCAGGCTCCAGAGCGTCGTTTCTTCATGTCCCAACTTCGAGCGCCCAACCTCCCACGGACCGTTCTCGCGGCGGGACGCACCGTTCGCCCGCCCCTCTCGAGCCTGGAGCCTGGAGCCTGGAGCCTGAGGTCATGCTGGTAGGCGTCATCCACCTCCCCCCGCTTCCGGGAAGCCCTCGGAGCTCGCTGTCGGCGGCCGACTGTGCGCGGTCGGCGGCGTCGTGTGCGCGTGCGCTCGCGGAGGCTTCCTACGACGCGATCATCGTCGAGAACTTCGGGGATGCTCCGTTCTTCGCGACGAAGGTGCCGCCCGTCACGGTCGCGGCGATGACCGCATGCGCGCTCGCCGTGCGCGAGGCGGCGCCGTCGGTGGCGCTCGGGGTCAACGTGCTGCGCAACGACGCGGAGGCTGCGCTCTCGATCGCGGCCTGCGTGGGGGCGCGCTTCCTCCGCGTGAACGTGCACACGGGGGCGCGCGTGACGGATCAAGGGATCGTCCAGGGCGAGGCCGCCGCGACGCTCCGCCTCCGGCGTGCGCTCGGCGCCGAGTCCGTCGCCATCTGGGCCGACGTCGACGTCAAGCACTCGGCGCCGCTCGGCCCCGCCCGCCCCATCGCGCAGGAGGTGGAGGACACGACGAAGCGCGGGATGGCGGACGTGGTCCTGGTCACGGGCGAAGGGACGGGCAAGGGCGTCGATCTCGAGAAGCTCGCAGCGGTGAAACGAGCCGCCGGCACGACCCCGGTCCTCGTCGCGAGCGGCGCCACGCTCGACACGCTGCCCGCGCTCGCGACACACGCGAACGGCGTCGTCGTCGGCAGCGCGCTCCGTCCCGGCGGCGTCCCCGGCGGCCCGATCGATCCCGAGCTGGCGAAGCAGTTCGCCGACGCGTTTCGGAAGGTGTTCGGCTGACCGACGCGGAGGTCAGAACGTGCCGCTCAGCCCCACGTACGAGGGCCCGACCACCGCGCGGACGTCCTGGCGCTTCGCCTCGGTGCTCGACGATTCCTTCTTCTGGTTCTTCAGGAGAACGAAGCCGACGACGCCCGCTGCGACACCGACGCCGCCGACGATGAACGCGGCCGTCGAGACGTTGCCGAGCCCGGTGGCCTCGTCGATGCGGCCCTGGTAGCCCGGCGGGCAGGCGTTTTCGGGGCAGTCCTTCTGGAGCTCGTTCGTCTTCGCGATCGTCATCAGGCCGGTGACGGCACCGACGCCGATGCCGACGGCGCCGAGACCGAACCCGCCGAACATCAGGGCTTTCGGGAGGAGCTCTCGTCCGGAGCCCGACTCCTGCGGCGGGCTCGGGGGAGGCTCCGCCAAGACGTCCGCAAAATCGACCGTGACCGTCTTCGTCTCGCCCTCGCTGACCGTCACCTCGACCTGCTTCTCGGCGGAGCCCACCTTCACCAGCACGACGTGGGAGCCGGGGTTGACCTTGCGCGGCGCGGCCGACGCCGCCGGCGGGATCTGCTCGTTGTCGACGCTGATCTGCGCCTGGCTCTGATCCGCGTTCTGGACGACGACTTGGATCGCGGGGATCTTCGGGGCGAGCTCTGCGTTGAGCGCGTCCGCCGCCTTGCGCGCCGCCGTGAACGGCGCCGGCTCGTTCGGCTTCACGGGGCTGCGCAGGATGCGCCCGAGCGTCTCGCGAGCCTCGAGCAGCAGGCCGAGCGCGATCTGCGTGCGCGCGACCTCGAGGCCCGTCGTCGGGACGTGCATGATCGCGTCTGCCGCCTCGTAGCTCTTGAGTGCGCCCTGCAGGTCACCGGCGTCACGCTTCCGGTCGCCCTCGTCCATCAGGCTTCGCGCCGTCTCACGATCGGCGAGGCTCGGCTCCGCGAGGGCGTTGGAAGCGAAGGAGAGGACGCATGCGGCGATGATGAAGGCGAAAGAAGTTCGTTTCAGCATCAAGACGCCCACTCTTCGTGGATGGGTCTCTGGATCCGACGCATCGTTCAGAACCCTCGATCCTTCGTCGACGAGGGTGTTGGGGTCGTGGCCGTCGCCGTCGACTTCGGTCGGGGCGGCGGCGTAGCTGGCTTGGTGTAAACCTTGGTCGGGGGAGAATCGTTGCTCGCGGCCGTCGCGGTCGCCGTCGCGGTCGCCGTCGCCGTCGCGGTCGGCGTCGTCGTGGCGGCGGTCGTCGCGGTCGCAGCTGCGACCGTGGCCGTGGCCGACGCCGTGGCCGACGGCGGGACGGGCGGGTCGGACAGCTCGAAATCCGTCGTCGGAGCGGGAGCGGTGCCGACGACGTTGGTGACCTCGTCCGAAGTCGGGTCGGTCGCGCGCGTCGTCGGATCCTCCTGCTTCATCATCGTGGTGATGATGAGGATGGCGCCGGTCAGGCCGGCGGCGACGGACACGCCGAGCACCGCCGCGGCGGCGTAGCGCTTGCGACGTGCAGCATCGAAGGTCGCCGACGGGTCCGGCGGGTACTCGATCGCCGCGGAGCCGAGCGTCGCATTGCTCGTCGTGCTCGGCACCTCGCCGAGGCTCATCGGCCCGTTCGACGTCGAGGCCGAGCTCGGGATCGACGGAGAGGACGGCTCCGTGGTGACCGACGGCGGCTCGCCATGACCCGATCCGGTCGCCGATCGGCTCGACGGAGCAGGGACGGGCAGCTGGTTGGTCGACGGCGCCGGGAGCGGGAGCGACTGGGCCGACGTCGGCTGACCCGCATCGCGCTTGCGTGCCGCTTCGAGCGCGGCGTCCACCGCGCGCTTGCGGGCGGCTTTGCGCTCGGCGAGGAGCTGACCCGTGTAGTGCGCGACGATGGCCGCGGTCGTCGGCTCGTTGATCTCGACCATCGCGCCTTCGAGCGCGAGGTTCATCTCGAGCGCGGTCGCGAAACGCTGATCCGGCTCGTACGCGAGCGCGCGCTCCACGATGGCGCGAATGACCTCCGGCGTCGAACGCGGCATGGGCGGCGGAGGCTGGCCGCTCGTGAGCTTGTGCAGCGTCGCGATTTCGTTCGGACCGTCGTAGGGCGGCTGTCCCGTGAAGATCTCGTAGAGGATCGCTCCGAGCGCCCAGACGTCGGCGCGGTGATCCAGCGCGCGTCCGAGTGCCTGCTCGGGCGCCATGTACCGGATCTTCCCTTTGAGCTGTCCCGCGCTCGTCTCCTGCGAGACGCGATCGCGCGCCTTGGCCACGCCGAAGTCGATGATCATCGTCGTGCCGTTGTTCGCGATCAGGATGTTCTGCGGGGAGACGTCGCGGTGGACGACGTTGAGCGGGTTGCCGTCGCGATCCTTGAGCTCGTGCGCGGCGTGGAGGCCCGCGGCGGCGTCGGCGATGATGCGCAACGCGACGCCCGCGGGGACGCGCTGCTTGCGCTGATCGGCCGCTCGGAGAACCTTCGAGAGCGAGTCGCCGTCGACCCACTCCATCACGATGAAGTAGCTGTCCTGGTGCTCGCCGACGTCGAGGATGCGAGCGACGTTCGAGTGCTCGATCTTCGATGCGATGCGCGCTTCGTCGAGGAACATCTCCTGGAAGCGCGGATCCTGCGAGTACTGGGGCAGGATCATCTTGACGACCACCATGCGCTCGAACCCGAGGCGGCCGCCGAATCGGGCGAGCCACACCGAGGCCATGCCGCCATACGCGAGCGGACACAGCAGCTCGTACCGGTCGAGCCGGTACCCGGGCTGGAGTTGCGTGGGATCCATCTCCCGGGTTCAAGTATCGCCCATAAGCGGATCGCACGCGAGAAGATCGACCGGCCCCAGGTTTTCCACATCCTCCGCGGTCTTTGTGCGTGATGCGACCACGTGAGCAGGTGAAAAGCACACACCTCGGCCGTGCGCGCGCAGACGCATCCTTCCCGCAAGAGCCGCACGATCGGGACGACCGGGCACTCGGTCGGAATAGTGCTCTCAGCTCCGATTGGGATGCACGCCGAGGATCGCCGCCACTTGGTCTTCGGTGAGGGCGGCTGCGCGTTGGCGCAGGCGCGCGAGGAGCCCTTCGCGATCGGTCGGGCGCGTGAACGGTGGCACGGGTTGCGCCGGAGCGGGCTGCGCCGAGGTGGCCCGCGCGGGCGCGGGCGCAGGGGCGGGGACGTCGCTCGTGTGCGGCGCGGGCGGTGGATCGGAGACCTCGCTCGAGGGCGCGGAGGCCGCCGTGCCCTCGTCCATCTCGAACTTCGTCTCGGTCGTCTGGACCTCGGCGTCGTCGACGATCGTGCTCGCCTGCGGCCGCGAAGGTTGGTCCGTCGGAACGGGCTCGGCGGCAGGCGCGGACGCGGCCTGCTCCGTGGCGCTCGGCGGCTCGGTCTTCTCGGCGGCAGGCGAAGAGGGGGCCGGAGAAGATCCGCCTTTCGCCTCGGGTGGAGGGGGCGTCGGCGACGAAAGGATCTCCGCGAGCACGGGATCGGGGGCCGGCACCGACATGGAGGGCGCGCTGGGCCTCATCGGGCGGGACGGCGCCGGCTTCGCATCGGCGCGCGCGTCGCTCGGGGAAGGGGCGCGCTGGGGCGGTCGCGCGGGCTCCGCCGGCGGTGCGGGCGGAGGGGCCGAAGCCGAGCGCGTCTCGTTGGCGAGGCGGGCTTCGCGGATCGCGGCCGCGCGATCGACGAGGGCCTTCGATCGGGGATCGAGCCGCGTGAAGCGCAGCGCGAGCCCCGGCTGCCCGCGGAAGGCGTTCTCCTTGTGCCCGAGCACGCGTCCCTCGCCGCGCAGCACCGTCGTGCCCGAGGCGAGCGTGACCTCGAAGCGGAGGATGACGCCGGTCGGGCGCGGATGCGCGCCGATGAGGATGACGCTCGTCTTGCCGACGGTCTCGAGCTCGTTCTCGAGAAATGCCTCTTCCGTTTCGTACGGACGGACGATGCGTACGGCGACGGGAGGGCGCGCGTTGTCGGCCACGGCTTCATGCTAACACGCACGCGTGGTAGACGGCGCGCCGATGGCGCGCATCCTCATCGTCGGTGGTGGAGCACGGGAGCACGCGCTCGGAGCCGGCCTGGCTCGGAGCGCCGGCACGCACGAGCTGCTCTTCGCTCCGGGGAACGCCGGAACGGCCTCGATCGGGAGAAACGTCGCGGTCGCGGCGTCGGACACGGACGGTCTCGTCGAGCTCGCCGTGAAGGAGCGCGTCGACCTCGTGGTCATCGGGCCCGAGCTCCCGCTGACGCTCGGGCTCGTCGATGCGCTCGAGGCACGCGGGATCCGGGCGTTCGGGCCCTCTCGCGCGGCGGCGCGCCTCGAGGGATCGAAGGCGTTCATGAAGGATCTCTGTCGGCGCGCGGGCGTCCCGACGGCGGACTTCGCGGTGTTCGACGACGCCGAAGCGGCGAAGGCGCACGTGCGCGCCGCCGGTCGGCCCATGGTCGTGAAGGCCGACGGTCTCTGCGCCGGCAAGGGCGTCGTCGTCGCGTCGAGCGTCGAGGAGGCGTGCGACGCGATCGATCGCATGCTCGTCCGTCGCGAGCTCGGAGACGCCGGGCGGGTCGTCGTCGTCGAGGAGCTGCTCCCGGGGGAAGAAGCGAGCTTCCACGTCGTCTGCGACGGGACGCGCGCCGTCCCGCTCGTCGCCGCCCAGGACCACAAGCGCGTCCACGACGGCGATCGCGGCCCGAACACCGGCGGCATGGGCGCGTACGCGCCCGCGCCCGTCGTCACGCCCGAGGTCGAGCGCGAGATCATGAGCGCGATCGTGACGCCGACGCTGCGCGCGATGGCGGATGCGGGCGCTCCGTTCCACGGGGTGCTCTTCGTCGGCCTCATGATCGATCGCGGGCGGCCGTACGTCCTCGAGTTCAACGTGCGCTTCGGCGATCCGGAGGCGACGGTCCTCGTCCCGATGCTCGACGGCGACTGGTTCGCGTTGCTCGACGGCGCGGCGCGTGGCGATCTGTCCGGCTTCGAGGCGAAGACGCGCGAGGGCGCGGCGCTTTCGGTCGTGATGGCGGCCGAGCGCTACCCCGCGACGCCGGTCACCGGCGATCGCATCGAGGGCCTCGACGCGCAGGGGCAGCTCGAGGGCGGACGCGTTCACGTGTATCATGCAGGTACCAAGCGCGACGGCGACGCCTTCGTGACGGCCGGTGGTCGCGTCCTGACCGTCGGCGCGCACGCGGCGTCGCTGGCCGAGGCGCGCGAGCTCGCGTACGAGGGCGTCTCGCGCATCCGCTGGCGCGGCGAGCATCACCGCGGCGACATCGGCCATCGCGCGCTCGGCCGCGCGCGCGCGTGAGCAGGCCGGCCGCCCGGGAGCAGCGTCACGGAGCGCCGGCGTCCTCCTCGACGGCTGCGGCATCGACGCCGGCGTCGGGCTGCTCCGGGACCTGCGACGGATCGAGCACGGGGATCGCGAGGAGCTGCACCTGCCGGCGGCTCGTGATCGGCCCGCCGTCCGTCGCCTCGCCCACGGAAGGATCGCCCAGCAAGAGGAGGGCGTAGTTCGACGGTGTCCGGTAGTACGCATCCGGCGTATCGCGGGGCGAGGAGAGCTGCTGGATCGAGGCGAGCGACTGGTCGATCTCGAACTTGGTCGTCCCTTGGTCGCGCACGGTGATCCGGAAGCCGTGCGTGCCGTAGACGCCGAGGTTCGTCTGGTCGACTTGGAGCGTGACGGCGTCGCCTTTCTCGAAGAGCGGGATCCCGCTCGCGACCGTTTGCAGCAGCTCTCCGGAGTCGGCGAGGTCGCCGAAGCGGATCTCGAGCGTGCCGGAGCCGACCATCGCCTGCAGCTTCGGCGCGAGGTGGACGAGCTGCACGGGAAGGCTCGACTCCGTCGCGCCCACGGGCGACGGCTCGAGCGGGATGACGCGCGCCTCGAGGTTGCCCTTCGTCACGTCCCACTTCCGGGAGGCGCCCTCGTCGCAGTTCGTCTCGTCCGTCTCGAGGTAGTTCAAGAAGGCCTTCCCTCCACACCCGGTGATCGCGAGGACGTCGACCCGGCCTTCGCCGAGGGGATGGTCGATTTCGTTCGCGACGTGGTAGTCCTTGTCGACGACGAGCTTCTTGGACGGATCGTCGAGGAGCTCTCCGCACGTGAAATCGTTCGTGCGCACGTCGCGCTCGTTCATCACGTAGATGCGTCCGGGCGCCTTCATCGGATCGAGGCGGACGACGCTTCCCACCTCGACGCCGACGACGTTCGCCTGCGGCATGATCTTCGAGTCGGGCTGCGGCTTCAGCTCGGGCATGTTCTCGAAGCAGAGGCGGAAGGCCGGGAACGCCGCCGCGTGCACGAGCACGACGCCGCTCGCGCTGGGTGCGCCGGGGGCTCTGGGGCCGGGATCGGCCGCTTCGGAGGCGGCGTCCGGGTTCTCGAACGAGGGAGCCCCGTTCGGGCCGTCCTCCGACGCGGCGATCCCCGAGCACGCCGAGCCGACCGCCACGATTACGGCACCCACGACACCGAGGAAGCTCGCCTTCGCATACGTCATGCAACGCGAGGATAGCATCCGGCGGGCCAAGCTCTCGGGATCGGGAATGATCGGAGAATCGCGCAGCGCCGGCGCTCTCGGATGTGCCACTCCCATGGCGACGCTGTCATGGTCTTCGCGGAGCGAGGCTCGCGTCGTCTCGAACGAACGACGGCCGACACCCGCGCGAGCAGCGAAGCGAGCGCCCGCGTCGTCGTGCAGGCGGACCGCGCGGATGCCGCCAAAGATGTTGCGGAAGATCGACCCCTCACGCATCCTTTTCTCGTGCCCGAGGCGTACGCGGGGATGATGGTGACGCCCAGCGTCAGGCTCGTTCGCCCTCTGGGAGCGGGCGGGATGGGCTCGGTGTGGGTCGCCGATCACCTCGCGCTGCGGACGCAGGTCGTCGTGAAGTTCATCGCGAACGACCTGAAGGACAGCAAGGAAGCGACCGAGCGCTTCTCGCGCGAGGCCGCCGCCGCCGCGCAGGTGAAGAGCCCGCACGTCGTGCAGACGTTCGATCACGGCTTCACGGCCGACGGCGTCCCGTACATCGTCATGGAGCTCCTCGAGGGGCGCGACCTCGGCGCGTACCTCGATGCGGAGGGCAGGTGCCCGCCGCATCTCGTCGTCGAGATCGTCACGCAGCTCGCCCGTGCCCTCGACCGCGCGCACGAGCGGGGGATCGTCCACCGTGACATCAAGCCGGGAAACATCTTCCTCTGCGACGCAGGCAGCGGCGAGGTCTTCGTCAAGCTCCTGGACTTCGGCATCGCGAAGGGCGTCGACGTCCCGAACATCGACAGCGCCACGAAGACCGGCGCGATGATCGGATCGCCCTTCTACATGAGCCCGGAGCAGATCCTCGGCTCGAAGAACGTCGACTACCGGAGCGACCTCTGGTCGGTCGGCGTCGTCGTGTTCGAGGCGCTCACCGGCTGCAAGCCCTTCGACGCCGAGACGATGGGCGGCCTCGCCATCCGCATCCACTCCGATCCGCTCCCGTTCCCGTCGCAGTACGTGAAGGACCTGCCGCCCGCGGTCGATGCGTGGTTCCACCGCGCGTGCGCTCGACCGGTGACGGAGCGTTTCGGCAGCGCCAAGGAGATGGCCGAGGCGCTCGCCGTAGCGCTCGGAGGGGAGGCGCCTCGCTCGGTCGAGGTGCCGCGCTCGCGCACGGGGTCGAACCCCGACGCGGCTCGCATGCCGGCGCTCGTGGCGGGCGCGACCACCGAGTCCGGCGTGGTCCGTACCCCGACGAGCGCTTCGACGCGCAACCGCGTGCTCGCGCTCGTCGCCTTCGCCGGTGTCCTCGGCGTGGGGACGTTCGTCGGCGTGACCGCGTACCGGCAGAACGCCCTCGTGCGTGGTCGGGCGGTCGTCGCCGAGACGTCGACACCGCCGCCGGGGCCGAGCGCCGAACCGGTCGCGACGACGACGGGCGCCGAGACGACCGCTGCTGCGCCGGCTCCGAGCCCGCCGGACCCCGCGTCGAGCACGACGACCGCGGTGACCGCGAGCGCGGAGGCGCCGGGGACGCCTCCGGTCGACAAGCCCTCGGCGCGCGGAGGGCGTCCCACCGTCAAGGCGGCCGGGCAGGCGGCGGCTCGAGCGCCTGCCACTTCTACTTCGCAACGTCCTCCCTTACCTTCGGCGACGACGGCAGCTCCGCCCGCCGCCCCCACCGGTCATGACATCTTCTAGAGAGCTTGGATCGCCGCGTCGCCGACGAGAGCGGCGCGCGCTCTTCGGCGGAAGGACCTTCGCCGTGCTCCTGTTCGCGGCTCTGGCGTCGGCGCCCGGCGTCGCCGGCGCGCAGCGGACGGCGGCCGACATCGAGTCGGCGCGGCGACTCTACAACGAGGGCATCGAGCTGCGCGACAAGGGCGACATGAAGGGCGCCCTCGAGAAGTTCCGCGCAGCGCATGCGCTCGGCAACACGCCCATCACGGGGGTCGAGCTCTGCAAGGCGCACGCGGCGCTCGGGCAGCCGGTCGAGGCTCGCGAGATCTGCCTCGGCGTCGGGCGCATCCCGCCGCTGCCTCAGGAGACGCAGCGCTCGCAAGAGGCGCGCGCGGAGGCCGCGCGCATCGCCGAGGCCGAGAAAGCGAAGATCGGCGCGCTCCGCATCAAGGTCTCGGGCGTGCCTGCCGGATGGGAGCCCACGGTCGTCGTCGACGGCGTCACGATCCCGCCGGCGGCGCTCGGTGAGCCGCGCGCCGTGAACCCGGGTACGCACACCATCAGCGCCAGGGTCGGCAGCGGCGTCGAGACCAAGGCGACGCTCGAGACGAAGGAGGGCGAGGTCCGCGACGTCGAGCTCATCGTCCAGCCGCCGCCCGCGGGTGAGCAGCCGGCGCCCGTCGTCGGCGCGGGGCAGGGCGCTACCTCGCCTCTGCCGGCTCCGGAGAAGAAGAGGAGCAATGTTTTCCCCGTGGTCGCGTTCACCGTCGGCGGCGTCGCGGCGCTGGTCGGTACGGCGGCCGGCCTCGCCGCGATGTCCGGGGAGAGCGACCTGGCGGACAAATGCACGAACAAGCAGTGCGGTCGCGAGCTGCACGACGATCTCGAGTCCGCGAAGACCTGGGGCAACGTGAGCACCGCGTTCTTCGTGATCGCGGGGATCGGGCTCGGCGCGGGCGTCGTCTCCATGCTCGCGACGTCCTCGTCGAAGTCGGGCGCGCTGCCGCCTCGAACGGCGAGCGCGCCGAAGCCGTCGCGGCCGACCGTGACGCCGGTGCTCGGACTCGGAGGGGCAGGGATCCATGGCACCTTCTAGGCGCCGCATGCTCTCGGCCCTCGCCGGCGTCGTCGCCGTGCCCGCGGCCATGATCGCGTGCAACGACATCATCGGTCTGTCGGACTACCAACGCGTCGAGTGCACCGGACTGGTCTGCGACGGCGGCGGGCTCCCCGACACGTCGACGATCGACGCGACCGACGGGACCGATGGAGGCGGCAGGGGCGACGCTTCGGGCACGCAGCCGGTGCGCTGGGCCGCGTGGCCGATGCCGAACTACGTTCCGCCGGACGCGTCGCCGGATTCGGTCGACAACCCGCTCTCGTACAGCGCGACCACGGGCGGCTTCGTCGACGACGTGACGGGGCTCGTGTGGGCGCACCCGATGCCCTCCGAGGCAGGCAGCCCGATGCCCTTCGAGCAAGCGAAGGCCCTCTGCGACCGGCTCCCGAACGGGCCGTGGCGCCTGCCCAGCCGCATCGAGCTCGTCACGTTGCTCGACCTGTCCAAGCAAGGCACCGCGAAGATCGCCGCGACGTTCGAGGGGACGCTGCCCGTCGCGCACTGGACGAGCTCCGAGGTCCGGCCCTTCGAGCCCGAACGGCAGTACTGGGTCGTCGACTTCGGAAGCGGAGGGCTCGCCAAGCTGCATGCGGGCACGAGTGCCGCCGTTCGCTGCGTGAAGGATCGCCCATGATGAGCAGGACCCGAGCTCGCTTCCCTCTCCGCGGCGTCGTCGTGGCGCTCGTGATCGCGTCGCCGGTGCTCGCGGACGCGCCGAGGGATCAGTACGAGTTTTTCTCCGCCGAGACGCTCAAGATCAAAGACCGGAAGACCGGCCTCGAGTGGGACCGGCTCGTGTCGGGGCCCCTTCCGTTCGCAGACGCGAGCTGCGCGTCGGGGACTCGTCTGCCGACCCTGAAGGAGCTCCTCACCATCGTCGACGAGGAGCCGCACTACACCTACGACGAGACGCAGCTCAAGAACGTCCCGAAGATGATCGACCAGTTCGCGTTCGGCGCCCAGACGCCCACCGACAAAGCGTACTGGACCTCGTCGGTCAATCCGGACGGGCAAGTCTGGACGGTCGATTTCCAAACGGGCGAGACCCGGCTGGCGCACCCCGACGACGCCCGGTACGTGCGCTGCGTCGCGTTCAAGCCGAACCCCTGATTCGAAGCCGGAGCGACGGCCCTCTTCGACCCGCCCCTCGGGTGTGGTAGCGAACGCGCATGGCCGAGATCGCACCGCTCACGCCGCTCCGTTACGACCTCGCACGCCTCGCCGGCTCGGGTGGGCTCGCGAGCGTCGTCGCTCCGCCGTACGACGTGATCGACGCCGAGCAACGCGCCGAGCTGGCGGCACGGCATCCGCACAACGTCGTGAAGCTGATCCTCCCGGAGGGGGAGGGCGACACGAAGTACGAGCGGGCGCGCGAGCTGTTCGAGGCGTGGCGCAAGGAGGGCGTCCTCGTCCGCGACGAGGAGCCCGCGTTCTACCGCTACGACCAGACGTTCACGCCGCCGGGAGGCGGGGCGCGGCGGACGCGACGCGGCTTCCTCGGCCTCGTCCGGCTCGTCGACCTCGACAAGGGGATCGTGCTGCCGCACGAGCGCACGCTGTCCGGTCCGAAGGAGGACCGCCTCAAGCTGTTCCGCGCCACGCGCACGAACCTCTCGCCCGGCTTCTTGCTCTACCGCGATCCCGAGCGCGCGCTCGACGCACCGCTCGCCACGGCGAAGGAGCTCGCGGCGTTCCAGACGCCCGACGGCGTCGAGCATCGCCTCTCGAAGGTGACGGACAAGGACGCGCTCCGCACGATCGTCGAGGTCGTCGCGAAGTCGTCGCTCCTCATCGCCGACGGGCATCACCGCTACGAGACGGCCCTCCGCTACTCGAAGGAGGCGCCGAAGAGCACGCGCGAGCGGCCCGAGCACGCCTTCTTCCTCGAGTTCTTCGCCAACGGGGACGACCCCGACCTCGTCGTCTTCCCGACGCATCGGCACGTCCACTCGCTGCCGCGGTTCGATTTCGAGGAGGCGCAGAAAGGCGCGTCCGAGCTGTTCGACGTGACGCCCCTGCCGCCGGGCGCGAGCGCCGAGGTCTACGTCGACGCGCTCGCGAAGAGCGGGAAGGAGCGCCCGTCGCTCGTCATGTGCGCCGGCGACGGCCGAGCCTCGCTCCTCGCGCTCAAGGTGGGGATCGACCTCGGGAAGCACCCCATCCTCGGCAAGCGCGTCCCGGCGCTGCGCAAGACGGACGTCGCCCTCCTCCACATGGGCATCCTCGAGCCCGTCCTCGGCATCACCCCCGAGGCACAGGCCGCGAAGACGAACATCTGGTACCCGCAGGACGCGGCGGCCGCGCTCGCCGAGCTCCGCGGGGGCAAGGGCCAGACCCTCTTCCTCATGAACGGCACGCCCGTGAGCCAGGTCCGCGAGGTCGCCGAGGCCGGCGAGGTCATGCCTCAGAAGAGCACGTTCTTCTACCCGAAGGTGCTGACCGGCCTCTGCATCCACACGCTCGACCCGGAGCGCTCGGTCCCGAGCGTCTGACCTGCGGCCTGCGCTCGAGCGCCGGCGTCGCCCCGCCCCTCGGCGGATCGCTCGCGTCCGTGTCGCATGCGCCCGTGCTTCGCGGGGTGCGGCACTAGGCAGATGGCCTCACGCTGGCTACGTTCGGTTGCACGAGGGCTCGGGTGAGCCGGCCCCCGTGGCCGTCCGCGGGTTGGCGCCCGGCGGGCTGGGCTCGCGCCCGCGAAGGGCCACGAAACGGCGCCGCCGTTCCGGGCATCCGATCCCAGATGGGACGCTTTCGCGGGTCGTGGCGGGCTGCCCGAGGATAGGATTGTCAGCGGATTATCGCTGGTTTCGTCTCTGGCTTCGCGATAAGCACGAAAGATAGCCGTAAGATTCGAGGTGGGCTCCGTTCGAGCCCCAGTGAGGTCGAAGAATGTCCGAGAAGAAGGGTTCCGCGCGCGACAAGGATGAGGATCAGGTGCAGTTCGGAGACGAGCTCCCCGTTCTGCCGATCCGCAACGCCGTGCTGTTCCCGGGCGCGGTGGCGCCGTTCGACGTCGGGCGCGAGAAGTCGGTCGCGCTCGTCGAGGACGTCGACAATTTCCCGGCGCCCGTCATCGCGATCTTCGCGCAGAAAGATCCGGCGACCGACGACCCCGGCGCGGACGACCTGCACCAGGTCGGGTGCGCAGCGCGCGTCCTCAAGGCGCTGAAGCACAGCTCGGGCAACTACAGCCTCATCCTGCAGGGGCTCCAGCGCATCAAGCTCGAGGACGTGGTCCAGAGCACGCCGTACCTCAAGGCGAAGGTGAAGCGCCTGGAGGAGACCGGCGTCGACGACGACGAGGCCGAGGCTCTCAGCATGAGCCTGCGCGACATCGCGAAGCAGGTCATCCAGCTCATGCCGGAGCTGCCGCGCGAGGCCGGGTCGCTCATCGACTCGATCCAGGCGCCGGGCGCGCTCGCCGATCTCGTCGCCGCCAACCTCGACGCGCCCGTCGAGGAGAAGGCGCAGCTCCTCGAGACGGTCGACGCGAAGGAGCGCATCCGCAAGGTCCTCCGGCTGCTGACGCGGCAGCTCGAGATCCTGAAGATGCGCGAGCGCATCAACTCCCAGATCAAGGAGGAGATGGGCAAGAACCAGCGCGAGTACGTCCTCCGCCAGCAGCTCAAGGCGATCAAGGAGGAGCTCGGCGAGGACGACGGCGATCAGGGCGATCTCGACGGGCTCGAGGAGCGCATCGCGAAGGCGCACCTGCCGTCCGAGGCGGAGCAGGTCGCGAAGAAGCAGCTCAAGCGCCTGCGCAACATGCAGGTCGGCTCGGCGGAGTACACCGTCGTCCGCACGTACCTCGACTGGATCCTCGACCTGCCCTGGCACAACGCGACGCAGGACAACCTCGACATCGCGGCCGTCCGCAAGGTCCTCGACGAGGACCACTACGGCCTCGAGAAGGTCAAGAAGCGCATCCTCGAGTACCTCGCCGTCCGGAAGCTGAAGAAGGACAAGAAGGGTCCGATCCTCTGCCTCATCGGCCCGCCCGGCGTCGGCAAGACCTCGCTCGGTCGCTCGATCGCGCGCGCGCTCGGCAGGAAGTTCCACCGCATCTCGCTCGGCGGCGTGCACGACGAGGCCGCGATCCGCGGTCACCGCCGCACGTACGTCGGCGCGCTGCCCGGACAGATCATCCAGGGCATGAAGAAGGTCGGGACGATCAACCCGGTCTTCATGCTCGACGAGGTCGACAAGATCGGTCACGACTTCCGCGGCGACCCCGCGGCGGCGCTCCTCGAGGTCCTCGACCCCGAGCAGAACAACACGTTCGCGGACCACTACCTCGAGATCCCGTTCGACCTGTCGAACGTGATGTTCGTCGCGACCGCGAACGTCGCCGACCCGATCCCGCCTCCGCTGCGTGACCGTATGGAGATCCTCGAGATCCCCGGCTACACGCGGAACGAGAAGCTCGCGATCGCCCGGCAGCACCTCATCCCGAAGCAGATCGAGGAGCACGGGATCACGAAGGAGCAGCTCGAGATCACGGACGCGGCGGTCGACGAGATCATCGACCACTACACGCGTGAGGCGGGTGTCCGTACGCTCGAGCGCCAGATCGCGAGCGTCATCCGTGGCGTCGCCGTGAAGATCGCGGAGGGCGACACGACCCCGCGCAAAATCGAGACGCCCGAGGCGGTCCGTGAGTTCCTCGGCGCCCCCCGCTACACGAGCGAGGTCGCCGAGCGCACGGAGGAGCCGGGCGTCGCGACGGGCCTCGCGTGGACGAGCGTCGGTGGAGAGATCCTCTTCATCGAGGCCACGCGCATGTTCGGCACGGGCAAGCTCCAGCTCACGGGCCAGCTCGGCGATGTCATGAAGGAGTCCGCTCAGGCGGCGCTCAGCTACGTCCGCGCGAACGCGGAGAAGCTGGGCATCCCGAAGGACTTCCTCGAGAAGAGCGATCTACACATCCACATCCCCGCGGGCGCGATGCCGAAGGACGGCCCGTCCGCCGGCGTGACGATGTTCACGGCGCTCGTCTCGATGCTCACGGGCGTCCGCGTCCGTCACGACGTCGCGATGACCGGCGAGATCACGCTCCGCGGCCGCGTCCTCCCGATCGGCGGCCTCAAGGAGAAGGTCCTCGCGGCGCACCGCGCGGGCATCAAGCGCGTGCTCATCCCGGAGCGCAACAAGGCCGACCTCGACGAGATCCCGGCCGAGATCAAGAACGACCTCGAGTTCATCCTCATCTCGAAGATGGACCAGCTGCTCGACGCGGCGCTCGAGGAGAAGCTCCAGCCGAAGTCCGAGCCGACCACGCAGCCGACGCCCAACTGAGACCTCAGGCCTCGGGCCTCAGCGGGGGGGAGCGCGTGCGTCGTGGCTCCCCGTTGACCCCTGTCTCCGTCTTCCGCCGCGGGAGCCTCCCTGGGGGAGACAGGGTTCAACAGGGAGACAGGGAGCCCGCAGGAATGCTTCGCATTTCCTGCGGAAAAGGGGAGTCTCGCTTCCGACCCACGGCGCCTCGCGCAACTGCAGACCAACTGCGACGCGATCCCACCGGCGGCCTCGGCCGGAGCGACGTCCTCGTCGAGCGTGGACGTTCTTACCGTACGTGCAGGATGCAAGTATCCTGCATGCCGCGCACGACGAGGCGAGGGAGGCACCCGCCTGGGTTCGCCCGAAGCGAGGCCCTCGCAGTGTCGCCACGACCGCCTGGAGCCTGGAGCCTGGAGCCTGGAGCCTGAGCTCCGGAAGCCCGGTGCTCACGGGCTCACCTGGACGCCAGCGACGGATCCCGTCACGATCGGGGTGTAAGCTAGAGTCGTGCGTCCCGAACGGCCACTTCCGCCGCGTCCTGCGTCACCGCCGCGACCGACTCCGCGGGGCGCCGACAAGCAGGCCGGCGGGGCGTCGGGCGCCGTGGGCGGGAGCGCCAGCACGGCTCCGAAGCCGGTCGCTGCGCCTGCACCTCCGAAGCCGGTCGCTGCGCCTACGGCTCCGAAGCCGCCGGCTGCCCCGGTGGCGCCGAAGCCGCTCGCCGCTGGGCCTTCGCAGCCGCCCGCTGCGCCGGCGGCGCCGACGGCCCTCGTCGCTGGACCGTCGCAGCCGCCCGCTGCGCCGGCGGCGCAGCGGACGTCGGCCGACGTCGTCCCGAGCGCGGACCTCGACGCTTCCGCCGAGCGGGCGATCATGCACGTCGTCGAAGGCGCGTCCGATGCGGACGAGCTGTTCGAGGCCGGGAAGGTCATCGCGCGCAAGTACGTCCTCGAGCGGCGCGCGGGGTTCGGCGGGATGGCGCAGGTCTGGGTCGCGACGAACCAAGCGACCGGCGCCGAGGTCTGCGTGAAGCTGCTCGTCGCGCGGGGTGAGGATGCGGACGAGGCCGTCGAGAGGTTCCGACGCGAGGCGCATGCCGCCGCCAAGTTGAGCCACCGCGCGATCGTCACCGTGTTCGACCTCCTCGAGCTCGACGCGGAGGGGGAGGTCACCAAGGGACCGCCGGCCGCCTACGCGATCGTCATGGAGCTGCTCCACGGCGAGACGCTCGGCGACACGCTGGCGAAGCGTGGGAAGCTGCCGCTCGAGGAGGCGCTCGACATCTTCCTGCCCGTCGTCTCGGCGCTCGGCCACGCGCACCGCGCCTCCATCATCCACCGCGACCTCAAGCCCGACAACATCTTCCTGGCGCGCGATCCGGACGGACACGTCACGCCGAAGGTCCTCGACTTCGGCGTCTCGAAGCTCCAGAGCGCGGAGGCGATCACCGTCGACGGCGTCATCGTCGGCACGCCCTCGTTCATGTCGCCCGAGCAGGCGCGCGGCGCCCGCGAGATCGACGCACGGAGCGACGTCTTCTCCGCGGGGATCCTCTTCTACCTGATGCTCACGGGGAAGAACCCGTTCGAGGCGCACGACTTCGCATCGGCCGTCGACGCGATCCTCCGGAAGGAGGTGCCGCCGATCGAGGACGTGCCGCCGGCGATCTGGGCGGTCATCGAGCAGGCCATCCGGAAGAACCCCGCCGAGCGCTTCGCCGACGCCACCGAGATGGGCATCGCGCTCCGCAAGGCGGCCGGGCGGAAGGCGACGACCGAGTCGAACCCCGTGTTGCCCGTCGGCCCGATCTCGAGCCCGAGCATTCCGGACGTGGCGAGCGCCACGTACGAGCGATCCTCCGCGGCGCCCGGGACGGTGGAGACCCCCGGAACGTCGCCCGCCGCGAGACGCCGGCGTCTCGTCGTCGCGGCCGCCGTCGGGATCTCGGCGGCCATCCTCGTCGCCGCGGGGATCTCCGCCCTCGTCCGCCCCGGCTCCGGCGCGAGCTCCGCGAGGGCGGCCGCGGCCGCGAGCGCCGCGCCGGCCGAGCCGGAGGCTCCGAGCGCGGCGACGACCGCGACGGCGACGACGGCCACGACGGAGGCCGAGCCTCGGCGCGAGGAGGGCGAGGCTCCTTCGGCGGCGCCACCGGAGCCGCTCGACGAGACGCCGCCTGCCGAGACCGCTGCCGCGGCGTCACCGAAGCCGCGTGCGACCCCCGCGGCCAAGGGTCGGAAGCAGCCCGGCCGCTTTGCGGCGCCGAAGCGCGGCAAGCCGGCGCCGCGCCGCAAGCCGGGCCAGGAGCCGAACATCGCGCGTGACCCCGGCTTCTGATCCGGCGAGCATTCCGCCCATGATCAAGGTCGGTCTTCTCGGTTGCGGCACCGTCGGAGGCGGCGTCGTCCAGCTCTTGCGCGCCAACGCGAGCTACATCGAGGCCCGCGTCGGAGCTCCCATCGACATCGTCCGCGTGCTCGTGCGCGATCCGAACAAGGAGCGCGTCCCCGAGCTCGATCGGAGCCGCATCACCACGGACCCGGCCGCGGTCATCGGCGACGCGTCGATCGACGTCATCGTCGAGGTGATGGGCGGCGTCGATCCGGCGCGCCAGCTGCTCACGACCGCGATCGAGTCGGGCAAGCAGGTCGTCACCGCGAACAAGATGCTCCTCGCCCTGCACGGCGGCGAGCTCCTCGAGCGGGCTCGCACCCGCGGCGTCGACCTCGCCTTCGAGGGCGCCGTCGGCGGAGGCATCCCCGTGATCCGCGTCCTGCGCGACTCGCTCGCGAGCGACACGATCAGCCAGATCTCCGGCATCATCAACGGCACCTCGAACTACGTGCTGACGCGGATGCGTCAGGACGGGCTCTCGTTCGACGCCGCCGTCGAGGAGGCGCAGCAGAAGGGATACGCGGAGGCCGATCCCACGCTCGACGTCGGCGGCGGCGACGCCGCGCACAAGCTCGCGGTGCTCGCGATGCTCGCGTTCGGCGCCCGCCTCGACGGCGCGCCCATCTCGACGGAGGGCATCGACACCGTCGAGCCTGTCGATCACGCCTTCGCCGATCGCTTCGGGTTCGTCGTGAAGCAGCTCGCGATCGCGAAGCTGAAGGGCGAAGGTCCGTCGGCGCCGCTCGAGCTCCGCGTCCACCCCGCGCTCGTCGCGAAGGACGCGCCGCTCGCGAACATCAGCGGCGTCCTCAACGCGGTGGCGATCGAGGGCAGGGCGCTCGGCCCCTGCCTGCTCTCGGGCCGCGGCGCAGGCGACATGCCGACGGCGGTGAGCGTCGTCGCGGATCTCGTCGACGTCGCCATCGCGAGGAAGAGCGGCGTCGCGGGCAAGATGACGCGTGCCATCCGACTCGGCGAGCGCAAGCTCGCGCCGATGGCCGACGTCGAGACGCGCTACTACGTGCGCTTCTCGGTCTACGACCGCCCGGGCGTGCTCGCCAAGATCACCGGCGCGCTCGGCGAGCGCGGCGTGTCGATCGAGCAGCTCGTCCAGCAGGGCAGGGGCACGGCCGACGTGCCGGTCGACGTGGTCATGCTCACGCACGAGGCGAAGGAGGCCGCGATCCAGGCGGCGCTCGAGACGATCGCGAAGAGCGACTACGTCGCGCGAGCGCCGCGGATGATCCGCGTGCACTGAGGCTGCCCCGTCGCGGCGCGCGACGTCGTGGCGGGGCGAGCCGCCTCGCACGGAGGCGGGCTCAGCCGCCGACGATCGTGTTGTGCTCGTGGTCCTCTTCGGTGAGCTGATCGCGCGCCGTGCGGAGCTCGGTCAAGAGCTCGCGCGCCGACTCGTGGCGGTTTCGCGGATCGGTCGCCATGGCGCGCGCGAGGATGTCGTCGAGGAGCGGATCGACCGGGATCAGCGACGACACGCGACGCGGGGGCTCGGTGCACTTCTTCAGGAACAGCTCCGTGATGCTGTAGGCCTCGTGCGGGAACATGCCCGTGAGCGCCTCGAACATCGTCACGCCGAGCGAGTAGATGTCCGTCCGGGCATCGAGCGCCTCGCCGCGCGTCTGCTCCGGAGACATGTACGCGGGCGAGCCGCAGAGCATCCCGCTCACCGTGAGCTCGACGCTGGACTCGCCGTCGCCGCGGTCGCGCATCTTCGCGAGCCCGAAGTCGCAGACCTTCACGAGATCGCACGGCTCGCCGTCGTCGTCGTGATCGGGGACGAGCATGACGTTCTCGGGCTTGATGTCGCGATGGATGACGCCCTGCGCGTGGGCGAAGACGAGCGCGCGACAGACCTGGATGCCGATGTCGATGATGCGCCGTTGCGGCATCGGCCCCTCGGCCGCGAGGACGGCCTCGAGCGTGCGGCCCGGCACGAGCTCCATGACGAGGTAGAGCTCGCCGTTCTCCTCACCGAAATCGATGACGCGCGTGACGTTCACGTGCTCGAGCTTGCTCGCCGTGAGCGCCTCCGCCTTGAAGCGGCGGATGAACTGCGTCTCGCTCTGGTTCTCCGCGTGGAGGATCTTCACCGCGACGGCGCGCCGGAGATCCTTGTGCGTGGCTCGGTAGACGGTCGCGGCCGCGCCGCTGCCGATCGGCGCGTCGATCCGGTACTTGCCTGCGAGGATCCTGCCGATGCGCGGATCGGGCGCCCTCTGGAGCGAGGAGGGCGAGCGGTCGCCCCTCGGTACGGCGGCGGGCGGAGGCGGCGTCCTGTGGCTGCTCGGCGGCGGCGGCCGCTCCACGACCACGCCGAGCGGCGAGAGCCCGGTCGACGACGGCGGCGAGACGGTGTTGTCGGGCTCTCCGAACGGTGGGAGCACGATACGCGAGTCGACCGGGTCGACCACCGTGTCGTCGGAGCCTTCGGCGCTCTCCCATTCGTCGTCCGGCGGCGGGGGCGGCTCCGTGCGCGAAGGCTCGTCGAGCCGCTCGACCAGCGAGAAGAGCTCGGCCATCTGGACGCGCGTGATCGGGCGGAGGGCGAGGGGGTGGCCTCCGGGCCGCTCGCTGCCCGCCGGCTCCGCGAGGAGCGAGACGTTGCCCACGCCGGGGATGGCGATGTCGAGCAGGTGCTGCCCCGTCCCTCGGGGAGGCTCGACGAGCGCGACGATCTCCGTCCGGAGGCGCAGTGCGCCGCGGAGCACCCGTGCGATCTCCCGTGTGTCGTCGGTCGCGAGGACGAGACGCGGCAGGCCCACGGCGTCATTGTCTTCGATGTGGGCAGCGGCGGACAGTGATAATTGGTATAGTCGGGCGGGAATTAACCCTCGCGCCGCTCGAGTGAGGGCTGGACGCCTAGAGATCGATCTGCTCTGCGCCCTCGATGCGCGCACCGAGGAAGCGCGCGGCGGTCTCGTCGAACGCCTTCGGGAGATCCGTCACGAAGAGGCGCGTCTCGCCCGGGCGCGCGTCGTCGCCGCTCGGCTTCTTGAGCAGGTCGCGTTCGGCGAGGAACGCGGCGACCTCGCGAGCGACGGCGGTGGCGCTGTCGAGGATCGTCACGTGCGGGCCGATCATCGCCTTCGCCTCGCGCTCGATGACGTCGAAGAGCAGCGGGTAGTGCGTGCAGCCGAGAATGACGACATCGACCCCCGCGCGCGCGAGCGGCTCGAGGTAGCGGCGCGCCGCGAGGGCGGGCACGTCGCCTTCGGTCCAACCCTCCTCCGCGAGCGGAACGAAGAGCGGCGCCGCTTGTCCGTACGTCTCGATCCGCGTCGAGCAAGCGGCGATCGCGCGCGGGTACGCGCCCGACGCGATCGTGCCCGCGGTCGCGAGGACGCCGACCTTGAACACCTTCGTCGCGGCGGCCGCCGCGCGAGCGCCGGGCTCGATCACGCCGAGGACCGGCAGATCGAGCTCGACGCGAAGGCGCTCCGGCGCCACGGCGCTCACCGTGTTGCACGCGACGATGATCGCCTTGACGCCGCGTCCGACGAGGTGCCCCGCGCACGCGAGGGCGTATCTCGTGACCGTGGCCGGGCCCTTCGTCCCGTACGGGACGCGCGCGGTGTCACCCAGGTAGATGATGTCCTCGTTCGGCAGCACGCGGCGCAGGGCACGGACGACCGTGAGGCCGCCGAGCCCCGAGTCGAACACGCCGAGCGGCGCGTTCGCGTCGAGCACTCGCGTCCCGCTCTGCGTGGTCACGCGGCCGTCGCGCCTCCGAGGAGCAGCTCGAGGACGGCCATGCGCACGGCGACGCCGGCCTCCACCTGGTCGAGGATCACGCTGCGCTCTCCGTCGGCGACGAACGGATCGAGCTCGACGCCGCGGTTGATGGGCCCCGGATGCATGACGATCGCGCTCGGCTTGGCGCGGGCGAGCTTCGTCGCGTTCAGGCCGAACGTCCGCGCGTACTCCCGCGTCGTCGACATCGGAGGCGCTCCGCCGTCGCCGCCGGGCGAGAGGCGCTCTTTCTGGATGCGCAGCATCATCACCACGTCGGCGCCCTCGATCGCGTCTTCGAGGCGCGAGAAGACGCGCGTCGTGGGACCTAGCGTCTCGGCCTCCCTCGGCAGCATCGTCTTCGGCCCGGTGAGCCTCACCTCGGCGCCCTTCTTTCCGAGCAACAAGGCGTTCGACCGCGCCACGCGCGAGTGCGCGATGTCTCCGCAGATCGCCACGACGAGGCCTTCGAGGCGGCCGAGGTTCTTGCGGATCGTGAACGCGTCGAGGAGCGCCTGCGTCGGATGCTCGTGCGCGCCGTCGCCCGCGTTGACGATCGCGCACGAGACGCGCCCCGCGAGGTAGGCCGCAGCGCCCGAGCTGGAATGTCGGACCACGAGCGCATCGGCGCGCATGGCCTCGAGGTTCTTCGCGGTGTCGAGGAGCGTCTCCCCCTTGCTGACGCTCGACCCGGAGGAGCTGATGTTGACCACGTCCGCGCCCAGGCGCTTGCCGGCGGCCTCGAACGAGGTGCGCGTGCGGGTCGAGGCCTCGAAGAAGAGGTTGATGATGGTCCGCCCCTTGAGCAGGCTCGACTTGCGCTCGCCGCGGCGGCTGCGTTCGAACCACGCGTCCGCGCGGTCGAGCACGGCGTCGATGTCCGCGGGCGAGAGGTCCTCGATCCCGAGCAGGTGCCGATGCGTCCACATCGCGCCGCACGCTTACCACGCCCGCGGTAGCCGAGAAAGACAGGCCGGGGGAGGGCATGTCGAGTGCACGTCGCTGGCCTGCGCGCGGCCCATCCGGCTCGGATCGCGCGCGGCTCGGGCGGAGGAGCTCCACATGAGGCGATCGGGTACGGCGTTCGAACCAGCGGCGTTCGCTCGAGGTCGTTCGTCGGCGGCTTCGCGCGCCCCCCGGGTGGCCGCCGTGGAGGTCGCCTTCCCCGAGCACGAGTACGAGCAGCACGAGCTGCTCGCCAGCCTCGAGCGACGCTGGGAGGGACGTCGCGCCGACCTCGCGCTGCTCGAGCGCCTGCACGCGTCCGTCCAGGTCCGCCGTCGCCGGCTCGCGCTGCCGCTCGAGGCGTACGATCGGCTCGACGGCTTCGGCGACGCGAACGACGCGTTCATCCGCGTCGGCACCGAGCTCGGGGCTCGTGCGATCGACGGTGCGGCCCGCCGTGCCGGGATCGGGCTCCGCGACATCGACGCCGTCTTCTTCACGACCGTCACGGGGGTCGCGGCGCCGACGATCGACGCGCGCCTCGTGAACCGTCTCGGTCTCCGACGCGACGTCCGCCGTGCCCCGATGTTCGGGCTCGGTTGCGTCGGCGGGGCGGCCGGCCTCGCGCGGGCGCGCGATCACCTCCTCGGTCACCCCGACCACGTCGCCGTGCTCCTCTCGGTGGAGCTGTGCTCGCTCACGCTCCAGGACGATTTTTCCGTCCCCAACCTCGTCGCCACGGGCCTCTTCGGCGACGGCGCCGCGGCGGTGATCCTCGCCGGCGCCGCGCGTCCGTCGGCGGCGTCCGACGAGCGGCGGCCGCACGCGCGCATCGTCGATACGTCGAGCGCGTTCTTCCACGACACGGAGCGCGTGATGGGCTGGGACATCGGCGCGACCGGCTTCAAGGTCGTGCTCTCGGCCGGCGTGCCGGCGCTCGTGAAAAAGCACCTACCCGGAGAGGTCGACGCGCTGCTCGCCCGGAACGGCCTGTCGCGCCGCGACGTCGCGCACTGGATCTGCCATCCGGGCGGACCGAAGGTGATCGCCGCGATCGAGGAGTCGCTCGATCTGCATCCGCGAGCGCTCGACGTCACGCGCGCGTCGCTGGCGTCGGTGGGGAACCTCTCGAGCGCCTCCGTGCTCCACGTGCTCCAGACGACGCTCGAGCGCGCTCGCGAAGGCGATCTCGGGCTGCTCATGGCGATGGGCCCGGGCTTCTGCGCGGAGCTCGTGCTGCTCGAGTGGTCGCGCGACGAGCCATGACGCCGCGAGGCGAGCATGAGCGCGTACGTCGATCTCGTCGTGGCGGGGGGCGGGCCCACGGGCCTCGCCGCGGCGATCGTCGCGGCTCGCGCGGGGATGAGCGTCGTCGTCGTCGAGCCGCGCGAGGGCGTGATCGACAAGGCGTGCGGCGAGGGGATCCTGCCCGGTGGGGTCGAAGGCCTCGCGGCGCTCGGGGTCGAGCCCGAGGGGATGCCCATCGCGGGAGTGCTCTGGGCCGACGCGCTCGACCCCGACCTCCGCGCCACCGGGACGTTCCCGCGCGGCGCGGCGCGCGGCGTCCGCCGGACGACGCTCCACGCGGCGCTGCGCGATCGCGCGCTCGCTCTCGGCGTCCGCTGGTGCGTCGGGCGCGTCACGGCGATCGAGCAACGAGCGGACGAGGTCCGGGCCGGGGAGCACCGAGCGCGATGGCTCGTCGGCGCCGACGGGCTGCGTTCGCGCGTGCGTCGCGCCCTCGGTGTCGAGCTTCCGCCCCGCTCGCGCCCGCGCTTCGGGCTGCGCCAACACTTCGCGGTTCGGCCGTGGAGCGACCGCGTGGAGGTCCACTTCGCGGAAGGGGTGGAGGCGTACGTCACGCCCGTGGCGTCGGACCTGGTCCAGGTCGCGTTCCTGTTCGAGGGCAGAGGCCAGAGCTTCGACGCGCTGCTCGCACGCTTCCCATCGCTCGCGCGCGGTCTCGAAGGTCGCCCGCGGGCGAGCTCCGTCCGCGGCGCGGGTCCGTTCGAGCAACGCGTGCGGCGCCGTGTCGTCGGGCGCGTGCTGCTCGCAGGCGACGCCGCCGGCTACGTCGACCCGATCACCGGCGAAGGCGTGGCGCTCGGCCTCGCGACGGCGAGCGCGGCCGTCGCGTGCATCCTCGAGGACCGCCCCGAGGCGTACGAGCGCCTCCATCGAAGCATCACCCGCCGCTCGTTCGCGCTCACGACGGCGCTCCTCGCCGTCGCTCGTCGCGCCCCCGCGCGTCGCGCCCTCCTCGCGCTCGCACGCGCCTGCCCGTGGGCCTTCGACGCCGCGCTCGGCCTGGCGGGCCAGTCCCCCTGGAGCCCGGAGCCCCAAACCCCCCTGGAGCCCGGAGCCTGGAGCCCGGAGCC
>CALFEQ010000047.1 GCA_937949945.1 uncultured Myxococcales bacterium | reverse complement strand
GAACCATTCGTCGACGGAAAGCCGGCTCTTCAAATCACGCACGGTCGAAGGCCGAGCGATCGCCTCGAGCAAGGTCGACATGGCGTGACGGTGCATCGGCGTGCGTACGAGCCTCGCCTTCAAGATCGTGTCGTGGGCCCCGTCCATCGCGAGCACCCTCGTGCTCGTGGGGCTGGGGGCTATCCCCATCCAGATCGATTCCATCGGTGGTCTCCATGCCAACCGGCGACGTCGTCTCCGTGACGACGGGCGCGACCGGCGCGGAGACCGTGCGCGAAGTGCCAACTTCCTGACGACCGGCGTGCGTTACATTTCGACGCTCGAGGCGATGCCGGTGGACGCGAGCAGCCGTCTTGCGTCGGCCTTCGAAGCTGCGCCAGTAGGTCTGCCGCGAGGCCCTCCGCGTCACCCGTCGCATGATCGGTCCGCAATCGCTGCAGTAGACCTGACCCCGGTCACACCGGGAGCAGAGATAAAACACGCGGCCGCATCGCGGCGCCGTGCACTGAACCTGTCGAACCGAACCCATGCCGTCGATGACGACGGCAGGAAACTGGATCGCGCAGGCGAGCCGTGCGATTCCTCTCGCACGTCGCACGCCGTCGCGACGATGGGCTCGGAGGGTGAGATCTCCGGGCCCTACTCTTTTGCCGTCCCGGCGATCCTCTCGCGGACGCCCGGCCGAAGGCCAACTACTCGGCGACCTCCGATTCCCGCGTTTTCACGCGCCCGCCGACAGAAGCAGAGGCCTTGCGGCGAGATCTCCGGCGGCGCGGCGGCGGCCGCGGTAAGCGCTTCGATCCAGAGCTCCGGCGGCGCATCATCGCGTACGCCGAAGAGCGGCGTCACGAGGGCGCGAGCTGGAACACGATCGCGACGGAGCTCGGGGCCTGCTTCGAGACGGTTCGTCGTATGTTCTCGCCGTCACGACGGGGTACGGCGAGAACGTACGAAGTAGTTGTCGTCCATCAGACGCCCACGAAGGTCTCGTGAGGAGACGCGAGACCTCGCGATCGAAGACGGCTTCATCTGCCGGTCCGCATACGAGGAGAACAAGTCGAGAGCCGACAACACGCAGCACGTCGGACTGGGAGACATCATTCACGTCTACTTCTCCGGCGAGGGCGGGCCGAAGACGATCGGTACGTTCGAGGTTGTCGGGCCGAGACGCCATCCCTTCCCGGAGCGGTTCGGGAAGGGAGTCGACGGGACGGCACTCCACGCTGTCACGGACGACTTTGCGCGCAAGCTTGGAGCGGCCGGCGATGTCACCGCCGAGCGCTATGAGCCGGACCCCGTGTTGAAGAAGCTTGCCGGGTGGTTCGTCGTTCGGCGCTCGGACGTGCCGACGCCGCCCTTCGATTCGGCGCCGTTCACGAGTCAGGCGTGCCTGGTGAGATAGGATTCTCGCTGCCTGGCCGTAGCGTCTCGCTCGCGCTTCAACCGCTCGAACCACTCGCGGCGGGCCGTACGATTGGTGGCGTCGAGTTCTTTCACGACGCTTCGGAGGGGGTCGTCGCGGTCGAGAACTGACTTGAAGGTCCACGCGAGGTTCGCCGGGCGTCTCGCGGGAGGCACCCGATGGATCAGTTTCAAGATGGCCGGGGTGAGCCGCCGCTTCGTCCCGTCATCGAGGAACGGTACGAGGTCGACGAGTACCTTCGAGGCGAAGATGAGCGCATCCTCCGACGCGTCCGGTGACTCGTCGCATGCCTCCAGGGTGTGCTTCGCGGTGCGGTGGGCGAAGTCGAGTCGGTTCATTGGTCACCTCCGAAGTGATTGAGCCAGGCGTTCAAGATCACCCGCGGGATCGGGTGCTCGGTTGTGTCGCGCGCCTCTTGCAGCAGCTTCGAGACCACGGCCCACCCGTGGAGGCGAATCGCCTCCTTGAGGGCCTCGGCATTCCAGGAGCAGTCAGGGTCGAGCGTCGGGGCGAGAGCTGTGGCGTCCTCGGGAGATGCCGGCTTCCCCTCTTCCCAGCGGCTTGCTCTCTCCTGCCACTCGCGGTCGCCGCAACACCGGAGCCCGTTTTCCCAGCGCGCGAGGTCCATCATTCCCTCGACGGAGGGAACGACAGTGGCGGCGAGCCTGTCGAGGATCGGCGAGTCGTACTCTTCGGCGCGAAGGCTTCGGACCAGCTCGGTCACGGCGGGCGAGATGGGGTGCTTCCGACACCAGACGGCGAGTCCGAAGCAGAGGGAGGGCGCCGCGTATTCGTCCTGCTCGAACAGCCACAGGATGTCGTCCTCGGAGAGCTTCGAGAAAGCCTCCAGTCGAAGGAGTAGCTCGGCCAAGGCGTGTGCTCTTCTCACCGGGAGCATGCCGGGGGCCGACTTCAAGGCCGAGCGTGCCTGCCGAAATGCCGCGACGCACGCTGCTTCGAGTTCAGGGGAGGAATGGTGACCGTTCAGGACTCCCGCCAAGAGACCGAGTCGGTCGGGCGAGACGTCGTTGAAGATGGGATCTGCATCCGTCGTCAGCTTGGCGGCGAACCAGTCGGGCCGAAGCTTCAGGACGGCCATTGCCGCGTCGAAGCTCTTCGCGGGAGCGCCGGGGTCGGTTGCTTCTAGGTAGGCGGTGAACAAGATGAAGTCTGGGTTCATTCCGTTGTTCCTTTCTGGGTGCGGTTGCGGTTTCGACGCCTTGTGGCGTTCGGAAAGAGAGGCACGCGGGCGCGACCGCCGGGGCGGCGTGCGGCAGTCGCTTGGTTTTCAAAGAGCGGCCCGCCGTCTCGCTTGACGGGTACGCGGCACAGTTCCTTCGGCCGAGGCCCGCTCGGCTTCCAAAATCGGCGCCCCTTAACACGCGGGCGAGTGCCCGACCTACGACCGTGTGAACGGTAGCCCCTGAGTCGTCCGCTCAGCGATGACCGACGAAGGCGTTCCAAAGCTCGGCAGGCCACACTGCCTGAAATCCGAGCCTCGCCACGACAAGGAAGGCGCCAACCGCAAACGCCAGGGCCAAGAAGCGGCTCATCCCCGTGCCAACGCAGCGAGCGTCCGCTGCCAGTCCGCCGATAATCGCGGCACTGGCGACGGCAGCGAACGTCCAGAGCTGGGCGCAGTCGAGTGAGAGGCCGACGGTCCGGTCGATCGCGAACACGAGGAGCGCTCCCGGCGCCGCGAGGACGACGCTGAAGAGAGCAATGGCGACGACGACTGCGATGGCGACGCCTTCGGCCGTCGCGTTGTGGTGGTGAACATGGACCTTGGACATGCCTCCTGCTTCCCAGGCGGCGACGCATGGCGGGGCCGCTTGGATGCCCCTCGATACGCCGGTGCGAGCACGACCTCCGCCGTGTGAATGGTGGCCTCGGGCGGTTCCGTGTCCCCTACCTACGCGATCTCCATGCGCCGCCCGCTAGGGTTACTTGGCGACGAGAGGCTTCATTGATTCGGCGCTCCAGGTGAAGAGCGACACGCGACGCAGCTTCAGCGCCTTGCCGGCGCTCTTCCACAGCTTCTGCATCACCTCGTCGATCATCCGATCGACGTTCTGGGTGGTGGTGGCGGTCCACGTGCCTTCGACGATCACCCCCGTCCTCGGCGTGTACACACGCCAGTCCTTGTCCGGAGCGTCGCCGATGCGGAAGTAGAAGAAGAGGTCCACGTTGGCACTAGGAAAGCCTTCCTTGGGTGCGAGATAGCGGCCGAACGTGGTCGGTTTCCAGTCGAGGACTTCGGGTGTCGTGGGGGCGATGGCGTCTGGGGCGACGACACGCCGGGGGGGATGCGGGGACTTCAGATCGCGCTCGGCGAGAACGGTGGCGACTTCGTGCGCCTTCTTCGCGTCGTAGACGACGCACCACAGCCGGGCGCCCTCAGGCAACCACTTCCCGATGCGGGCAGGTTCGAGTGCCCGGCGAATCGTCATGTGGTTCTTGCCGGAAAGTCCAGGTAGGCGACTCGCTTCGTCGAGCGTCAACGACCCTTCTGGGGGCGTCGGCCCACGGTGTCTGATCTCCTGGTCATCGCCCGCTGCCATCGCTTCAAGGCCCTCTGGAGGTCGCCGCACCGTTCACACGTCGGAAGTCGGGGCGGCAGCTTTGATCTTAATGCTCGCTGCGGGGCCGACGGCGAAATTCTTCATCGAGGCTTGCCGGCACCATTCACAACGCCGGAGGTCGAGGCGGGCGCTGCGTATCGGGGGGCGGAGGTCGAAGCCGATGAGGAAACCGCGAGCAGCGAAGAAGGCGACGAAGCCGGTCCTGAACCCATGCCCGCTCTGCAACGGTGAAACCCGGTGCTCCGTCACTTACGCCGACGGTAGCGAGACCCGGCGCTGCAACCGGCGTCGGTGTGGCGCCCTCACGATGCGCCGACGGCACCGGAAGCCGAGGTACACGCAGCGTAGCGGGGCGGGGTGGCGGCAACGGATGGTCTCGTCTGGTTGCCGCCACCCCGGCCTCGCAGGCGCCCTGTTTGATCTCAGTTCCCCAACGATCGCGGAGCGAACATGTCCGAAGCCAACCACGGCCATCGCTACGACTACCGAGCGTTCGAGGGCCTCTCTACCGACACCCTTCGGGGGGTAGCCGACCCTCGCCTTTCCTCGAAGGAGCGCGAGGCGGCGGCCAGACTCGGCGCGTTCCTCCTGGATGAGAGGGCATCAACCGAGGCCGTTGCCGGAGACGTCCTGACCGCGGCACAGCGGGCGCTCGAGGTTCCGGCCGCCGTCCTGACGTTGATGCTCGCGCTCCGGGACACCCACGCCGATCACCAGCGGGTAGCCGCAGGGCCGATTCGCTTCGCTCGTCGTGCACTCGGGTCGCGGAACCGGGAGGCGTTCCTCGTTCTCGTGGAGTCTCTCGTCGGACTCGGCACCTGGGGAAGGGACCTCCCCGCGTCGTGGAGGACCGCGATCGTTCGCTCGTACAGGGATCGGAGCCTCCGCAGTCTGATCTCCCGCACGAGCGAAGCCTACGCTCGGCGGGTCGGTCTGAGCTTCTTCGTTCGGGCACGGCTCGTTCGCGGGGAAGCCCACACCGGAGGTGCCGCGTGAGTGGGCCGTCATCGTTGGGCTGGCTCGCAACGGTGGCCGAGGCCGTGAAGGTCCTCTCACGGCACCGCATAGAAGCGCTCTTGATCGTGGGCGAGTCGAAGACGGGGCGCGTTGACGGAGGGATCGTCATCGAGGGCAGGGTCTCGGACGCGCTCCTCGTCACCCTGTTCACTCCTGACTCGCTGAACGCCCTTCGCACGGGAGCGGTGCTCGTTCGTCGCGGTGTGGTCGAACGCGCTGGCATCCCGGTCCTGCGCTCGGCCGGATGGGAGTGGGATCGGGCAGCTCGCCCAAGAGGTAGGCGCCGTCGTGATCTCGGTATCGGAGGAAGACGGGCTCGTTCGAGTCGCCGGACAACAGGGAGACGTCGTCTGCGTTCAGGCCGATGGCCTCGCACGTCACCTTGCGGACGCTCTCGTCGGAGACGGCGAAAAATGACGAGTCGCAGGGCGCTCAGTGCCGCGGATACGAAAGGAGTTGTTAGCTCGACAGGGACCGCGGCTGTATCGGCCTTGACGCTGGCGGTCGTCGCCTGCGGGAAGACGCCCGCGGGAGACGCCGCGCCAACTTCGTCGGCGACCACGAGGGCGGCGCTCAACATGCCCACCACGCCGGCTGTCCAGGTGAAGTCTTCACCTCCTTCGCTGACGGCTCCAGAGCCCGAGAAGGAGGAGCCGCCGTGCGTTCACCCGAAGACCATCTCACCGGGGTCGCTTGCAGCCACGTGGCCTTCGCGAGTCGGACAATGCGTTCGCCTCGCCACATGGGTCGTGCGGTCGATCGACTTCACGAGAGCGCTCGTCCAGGGCGAGAAAGCGACGTTCATCGTCTGGATGTCGCCCGACGCGGCGTGGGTGGGGGTCAAGACGAACACGTTCGTCGTGATGGGTTTGGGAAAGATCGCGGCTCACGGGCGCACTGCACTCCCCGAGCTGCTGCTTGCCGTCGATTAACGCGCTTCAGGAGCGCCTCAACCGTACAGGAGTACCCAAAATGCTCAGACCATGTGGTGTATGCGCCGAACCCATCGCGTTCAACGCGTACAGGTGCCCGCACTGCGGCGCCCGTGGAGCGCTGAAGAACCTCGGACCGGGTTACGTGAAGTGGCGGCACTGGCTGTTCGCTCTCGTCTTCGTTGGCGTTCCGTTCGGCGCCCTATGCCTCTTCGCGTACGGGACGACAACGTCCGTCGAGCGGGCTCCGAGTTCGGATCAGGTGTGCGCCGACGAGAACGCGGCTCCGCTCGTCGCTCGTGCGTACCGCTGTACGTCATGGCCGGTTGATGGCTACTGCGTCAAGCATGGCCCCGGCAAAGCCATGAAGGGCTGCTCCGAGCACGCGCTGGGGATCTACTGCTGCCTGGAGTCGAAGTGAACATCGCGAATGGGGTCAATGGGATTGCCCCGGTTTTGTGGACACCAAGCGTGACCCGCGATGGGTTACGAAGAGAGGTGATCCATGGGAAAGCGAAAGCGCCGGCACTTCACGCCCGAGTACAAGGCGGAGGTGGTCCGGCTCGCACAGACGTCGGGGAAGACGGCCGGGCAGCTCGCACGCGAGCTTGATCTGACCGAGACGGCCGTGAGGTCGTGGATCAAGCAGGCGGAGGTCGATGCCGGGAAGGGCTCGGGCGGCGCGCTGACGACCGCGGAGCGCGAGGAACTCGCGGCCCTGCGGCGCGAAGTGAAGTCACTGAGGATGGAGCGCGAGATCCTAAAAAAAGCGACGGCCTTCTTCGCCAAGGAGACGACGTGAAGTTTGCGTTCATCGCGGTGGAGAAGGCCAACTTCCCAGTTGCTGCGCTCTGCAAACACCTGGACGTCTCCCGAAGCGGGTTCTACGCCTGGGAGCGTCGCGTGCCCTCGGCACGCTCGCAGCAGGACGCAAAGCTCCGCGTCCACGTTGCGGCGATCCACGAACGGAGCCGGGGCCTCTACGGCGTGCCGAGGGTCCACGCCGAACTCCGCGCGGCGGGGTTCAACGTGAGCCGGAAGCGCGTCGCGAGGCTGATGAATGAGCTCGGACTCGCGAGCCGCCGGAAGCGGCGGTACAAGGCCACCACGGACTCGAACCACGCGCTCCCGGTGGCCGAGAACGTCCTCGACCGGAAGTTCGAGGTCGATGCTCCAAACGTGGCCTGGGTGACGGACATCACGTACGTCTGGACTTCCGAAGGCTGGCTGTACCTCGCCGCGATCCTGGACTTGTTCTCGCGCCGCGTCGTCGGGTGGGCCACTCGCGATCGCCTCGACCGCGGTCTCGTTCTCGACGCCCTCTGCGCCGCTGCTGGCCGTCGCGTCCCGAACGCCGGCCTCGTGCACCACTCGGACCGCGGCTCCCAGTACGCCAGCGGCGACTACCAGGACGCGCTCGCCAAACTCGGTGTTGTCTGCAGCATGAGCCGCAAGGGGAACTGCTGGGACAACGCCGTGGCCGAGAGCATCTTCAGCACCCTCAAGACTGAGCTGATCTACCTACGCCGCTTCGCGACGAGAGCCGAAGCCCGAGACGCGGTCTTCGAGTTCATCGAGACCTTCTACAACACCGAACGTCGTCACTCGACCCTCGGCTACCTGAGCCCGCTGGAGTTCGAGAGGCAGTTCGATCGAGAAAAGAGAGACAGAGAGAAGAAGGCTGCATAATCCAACTGTCCACGGGATCGGGGCAGTCTCACAAGGAGGCGCTCACGTGAATGTCGTTCGACCCAACAATGACTTCTTTCGCTTCAAACACCCCTGGGGCCACCTGGTCTTCCTGCGCTCGCTCGCCATGCTGGAGCGCCCGAGGACAGCTCCAGAAGACGCCGAGCAGGCTGCATCGGTGGCCAGTTTCGTCGCGAGGTATGTGACCTTCGACGAGCGCCTTACGTCCGACGTCATGAACGTGATGGCGCAGCGGCTCTCGGAGCCTAGGGTTGTAGAAGCCCTCATCAGTGCGGTTCGACGTTGCCCGACCCCCGAGAAGGTCGTCCCCGGCATCGAGCGCCTCGCCCGGCAGGCGCATCATGAGAGGCTTCTGGAGTCGTTCATCGTTCTGGTGGGGGCGATGCAGTTGGTTCCCGCTTGGCAACGAGCTTTCAGTGAGCCGTGGTTCCTCGACGCCCTTCAGCGGGCTCTCGCCGAACTTCCGCGTCGGGCCGCCGCCCACTTTCTCTTCATCATGGACCGGCAGGAGCGAGTGCCGTCGTATCTCCTGGAAGTCGTCGAGCACCATCCCTCGCTGCTCGCGAACCCATTGATCGGGGCAGGCCAGGCATGGCGCATTCATCAGGCTCGTCCGACCGTGGCCGGATGGCGCGTCCTCGGCTCCTCAAGAACGACGCGGACGTTCGCAGTGACGCCTGCGGGCTTCGGCTCCGAGCTGGACGTCGCGATCGAGACGCTAAAGGCCGCGATCTCTCAAGAGGGGGCCGGTGCGACCCGTCGCGTTCTCGTGCGGTGGCTTTCGGAACTGGGCAACGAACTGGAGGTCGAGCGATGAGTGGCTCGATGCCGAAGATCGGCAGGTGCATCGGCTGCGACCGCCCCGAGCGTCTTCACGACGGCGTCTGCGAAGCCTGCCTCACGCGACGTGGCCGCAAGTGGGCCGAGATGTCGAACCGTTGCAGGACGGATCCCGAGTTCGCGCTCTCCGTCTACGAGCGCATCGCGACCGACCGCGGGCGTGAGATGTTCCTCGCCATGTATGGGAGGAGAGTGCTCGCCGGCCGGGGAAATACGATCTGGGATGCACGTCGGATGAAGCAGTCTTGGGAGTGGGAAGCCGAGCTGACGTACCCGCCTCCACCGCCGTCGAAAGGCGACCCGAACCGAGCAAAGAGGGACGACACATGAACGACAGGACGTTGTCTGTAGCGGATGGCAGACCGGGCCGGCTTCCGGCTAGTATTTTCGACGCCGGTGTGCGGCTCCTTGCAGGACAGTCTTTACAGGATGGGACCTCATGGCTCGATTGAACCACGGGACGCTGCTGGAGAACCTCGTCGTTCTCGAAGCCACACGCGTCATCGCCTCCGAAGCCACGACGCTCGAATTTGCCCACGCTTTCTCAATGCCGCCGTTGACCGAAGGTTGGCACAAGACGCCAGATGAGCCGAGGAACAACCCTCGCTTCAACCTGGCGAGGATGACGGAACTCCTCGCCGGAACGATCGCGGCTGGAGCACCGACCTCGTACTCCTCCTTCCTGCTAAAGTGCCTCAGGAACGCCGCTGGCCTTCCGGTCGTCCCGTATGCTGGGCAGCCCGTCCACCAGCGCGGTGCGTGCGGACCGAATGGGGCACTCCTGGCTGCCCTCCTGAGAAGGAGTGCCGGCCAGAGCATCCGAATCTGGTCGAATGACCTCGCTCGGACTGGGCGCTATCACGATGCGACTCACGACGCCGCCTCGCAATGCTCGCTCACGAACGACCACGCTCGCGCCCTGCTCGATCAACCCGATTGCGCGTCGACCGATGCGTTCTGCGCTCACCCGTTCCCGCAGAGCGTCACTGCGCTTAGGGAGTGGAGTCGCCCATGCGATGTCCGCATCGGGTTCCTTGATCCAGACGCCTACGTCGGAATGGGACGGCTTGAGCCCGGAAAGGTCGACAGTACCGGGCATGCGGCATGGCTTAACACGCTCCGCGGCGATGGATCCTTTGCCGTGGGCATCATGTTCTTTGCGAGCCAGCACGCGCCAGGGCGTCCGGCCCTTGTCGCGAGGTTCCACGCCGATGCCGTTGCCGAATTCCCGCGGTCCATCGTCTTCAGGCACGGGATCTACATGGTCGGAGTGAAGCTGCCCGACCAGGACTCCAACCGAGTGCAGCGAGTCGTGACTGCCGTTCGTGAGGCGTGGGCCGAGTGGTCTAGTCTCGTGGGCAAGGATCGCGACGGTCTCTCTGTAGATGTGGACGGCCAGTACGGGGTCGACTGAGCGACGACACGAACGAGGAAGGCTGCGACGTGTCTTCACGCCTTTTGGTGTGACGGGCGGTCACTCCCTCGTGAACGTCCCGTCGCCCGTCGTGACGAGCACGACGTCGCCATCGCGCGCCGTCGAGAACACCCGGTCGCTCACGTCGATCGCCGTCCAGTCGCTCGACGGTGCCCCCTTGCAGCTCGCTCCCTGGAATACCTCCAACTGCTTCTTCGTGGACCCCGCCGCGAGTTCCCCGCGTGATCCGAGTGCTGGTGGGTCGTCCAGATCACGTCGAGCTTCTTGTCAGAAACATCCTTGGCGAGCGCGCCGAGAGTAAAGTCTCGCCTGGCCCCGTCGTGACGTAGCTCGCGATCTCGTGCTCGCGTGCGCGCATGACGAAGCACGAAGCAGAGGCCCTGCGGCGAGATCTCCGTAACACCCAGCCCTGCCACGTCGTGATCGGCGCCCCGTTTGCGGCTCTCCTCGCGCGCGCGCATGCGCGCGAGGAGGAACACGATGACGACAGAGCAAGAGGCGCGACGGCTGAAGCGCGCGATGGGCGAGCGCGGGCGCGGGAGATCAATCCCGGCTGATGTTCAGGAAGCCGCTCTGCGGTACGTGCGACGACGACGGGAGGAGGGCGCTTCGCAGCAGGTCATCGCCGATGAGCTCGGGATCTCCCAGCACACCGTGAGCCGTTGGTTGCGTGGCGTAGGCAGCAAATCCAAGAGCACCCTCGTGCCGGTCGAGATCGACTACGGCGCGCCGAACAGGCGCTCGGAGATCGTCGTAACGACGCCGCGCGGACTGCGCGTCGAGGGTCTCGACGTGGACACGCTCTGCGTGATCGTCGCGAGGGTCGGATGATCGGAGTCGGTCGCTCCGTTCGTGTCTTCGCGTTCGGTAAGCCGGTCGATATGAGGAAGTCGTTCGACACGCTCGCCGCGGTGGTCCGTGAGCAGATGAAACATGACGTGCTCGACGGCAGCCTGTTCCTGTTCGTCGGTAAGAATCGTCGCCGAGCCAAGGTGCTGTTCTGGGACGGCACCGGCCTCTGCTTGTTGGCGAAGCGCATCGAGAAGGGACGCTTCGCTGCGCCGTGGGAGCGGCGCGGCGACGACGCGCTCGTGTGGACCATGAGCGAGCTCTCGCTCTTCCTCGAGGGAAGCGAGCTCGTCGGACATCGTCGACTGAGCCCTCCTGCGTGGACACCTTCCGAGCGCCGCGTCGCATTCACCTGAGCGCGACGACCGTCTCGATCGGATCTCACGGCTTTCGTCGCTTGCGTCGTCGTCGCGTCATGGCGATAACGCAAGCGCCATGGCCGTCGACCTGCGCAACGAGAAGGACCCCGAGGTGCTGCGCCAGGCGGCGCTGCTCCTGGAGGCCGAGAATCGACGGCTCACCGCGCGCGTCGTGGAGCTTGCGCAACAGCTCGCGGTTGCGCAAGGCAAGGATCGCGTCGCGCTGCAGCTGGAGCTGCAGCGCCTGCAGGGCGAGCTCGCGAAGAAGAATCAGATGCTCTTCGGCAAGAGCTGAGCGTAGGAACTGGTAGCCGGTGCGGGTTGGCATCGGGCCCGTGCGGAGCGGCG
>CALFEQ010000046.1 GCA_937949945.1 uncultured Myxococcales bacterium | reverse complement strand
CTGAGAACTGAGGACCGAGGACCGACGGACGCCTATTCGAACGCCACCTCGATGCTCTCGGTGCCGTCGCCTTCGAGGCGTGCCGGGATGGCCTTGAACAACGTGACGACCTCGGAGGCCCAGGACTTCTTGTCCTTGCGAAGCGGCTCGAGGTCGCGCGCGATCTGCGTGAGCTCCTTGCGCCGCTCGGGCGTGAGGTTCAGCAGCGCTCCGAGCTTCTCCAGGAGCTCCTCCTCCTTCGGAGAGACGTCGTCGTCGACGCCGCTCATCCACGCGGCCGCGACGTACGCGAAGGCCCTGTCGCGCGGGGTGAGCTGCTCGAAGAGGAGCTCCTCGACCTTCATCGGCTTCTCGAGGAGCTGATCGAGCCGCGCACGGAGCTCCTTCGTCAGGTTGAAGACGCTCGCCGCAGCGCGGACGCCCTCCTTCTCCTGATCGTCGAGCCTGCCATCCGCCCAGGCCATGGTGATGAGGAGCGCGAGGGTCTCCAGGCACGCGTCGCCGCTGATGGTGAGCCGCTTCATGGGCGAGAACATAGCTCGACGGCGGCGGCCGATCGACAGTCGATTGGGACGATCGACCGGCGAGCGAGCGGTCGACCCCGCGCGCGTCACTCGGGCTTCGGGGTCTTGGGTCCGCTCGGCGGGAGCTCTGGCTTCGTCACGAGCTCCTTCGGCGGATCGCCGGTCAGCGTGCCGAGGAACGCGACGATCGCGGCGGCTTGCTCGTCGGAGAGCTCCTTGCCGACCTGATGGCGCGCCATGAGCTTCGTGACCTCCTCGAGCGACGCGATCGACCCGTCGTGCATGTACGGAGCCGTCCTCGTCACGTTGCGTAGGGTCGGGACCTTGAACATCCCGCGATCGACCTCCTGCTTCGTGACCTCGAAGCGCCCCGGATCCGTGCCGGTCGGAGGCGGCCAAGGCTTCGCGATGCCGAGCTTCTGCGTCTGCGTCGCGCCCAGGTACTTGCCTTGATGGCACGCCGTGCACCCCGCCTCGACGAACATCGCGACGCCGGTGAGCTCCGCATCCGTGAGCGCCGACTTGTCGCCGTCGAGGTACTTGTCCCAGCGCGACCGCGCGAAGAGCTTCTTCGTGTACGCGCCGAGCGCGCGACCGAAGGTGTCCGTCGAGATCGCGGGGGTCTCGTCGGAGTACGCCTTCTTGAAGGCGGCCGCGTACCCGGGGATCGAGCTCAGGGTCGCGAGCAAGCGCTTCTCGTCGGTGCCCATGATCTCCGGATCGGCGACGTGCACCACGACGAACTCCTCGATCGTCGACGCGCGGGCGTCCCATCCCTGCGCGGACGCGCCGCCGGCGTTGAGCACCGTCGGCGTGTTGCGCTTGCTTTTCTGTTTCTTCGTCCCCGTGGATTGCGCGGCGCCGTCGACGCCCGCGCGCGCGAGGTCGTGGCACGACGAGCACGACACGTCGTGACCGCGCGACAGCCGCGCGTCGAAGAAGAGCATCTGCCCGAGCTTCGTCTCGTCGTCGATCTCGGGCCGCTCCACCCCTTCGGGGATGGCAGCGAACGCGGCGAGCTTCTCCGGGTCGAAGGCGGGGAGCGCGGACGCCGTCGCGGTCGACCCGCCCGCGACGGAAGACGTGGGCGCGGAGGCCGACTGTGCCGTCGGCGCCGTCTCGCGCCGCTTGTTCTCGCATGCGACGACGAAGAAGAGGGCCGGGACGAGGTACCACGCGGATCGCATCGGCCGAGCATTCTACGGCGAGCCATGCCTCCGGAGGCGAGCGACCGCTCGACGGCGTAGCGAGGCCCCGGCGGACGAGCGCCACGGATCGCTCCCATCCGCTCGAGGTCATTTTTCGTGCGAAGATGTCCGCATGCGCGAGGGGCACACGCACACGATGACGGCGCACCGGCCGCCGCCGCCGGACGAGGGGAAGAGCGCGCCGGTCGCCCTCGTCTGGAAAGTGGTCTCCGGTGCCGACGCGGGTCGGAAGGGCGAGGTCGAAGGAGGCCACGCGATCTTCGGTCGCGTCGACGGGGTCGACGTCCGCCTGACCGACACGACGGTCTCGCAGTTCCATTTCGAGGCCTGGGCGAAGGAGGGCGGCATCGTCGTTCGCGACCTCGGCAGCCACAACGGCACCATGGCTTCGGGGATCGCGATCAAGCACGCGGTGGTCCCCTCCGGGACGGAGCTCCAGATCGGAGACACCGTGCTCGAGCTGTCCTGCGGCGAGCGTGCGGTCGTCGAGCGCTCGAAGGCGACCTTCTACGGGGCGCTCGTCGGCTCGTCCGCGAAGATGCGCGAGCTCTACGCCGTGCTCGAGCGTCTCGCGCGCACGAACCTCTCCGTGCTCATCGAGGGTGAAACCGGCACCGGAAAGGAGCTCGCCGCGCGCGCTCTGCACGAGTGCGGCCCGCGAGCCTCCGGCCCGTTCGTCGCCGTCAACTGCGCCGCGATCCCGGCCTCGCTCGCCGAGAGCGTCCTCTTCGGACACGAGAAGGGCGCGTCCGCGGGCGCGGAGGAGCAGCGCGTCGGCGTCTTCGAGGCGGCGTCCGGCGGGACCGTGTTCCTCGACGAGGTGGCGGAGCTCCCGCGCGATCTCCAGGCGAAGCTCCTGCGCGCGATCGAGCAGCGCGAGGTGGTGCCGGTGGGCGCGACCCAGCCGCGACCCTTCGATGCGCGCATCGTCAGCGCGACGTGGAAAGGCCTGCGCGAGCTCGTCAACCGCGGTACGTTCCGCGAGGACCTCTACTTCTGCCTCGCGCAGGCGCGCGTGCGGATGCCGTCGTTGCGCGAGCGACCGGAGGACATCAAGCCGCTCGTCCAGCATTTCCTCTCGCTGATCCCGCCGGACGTCCACGCGGCCCGTGCGATCACGAAAGAGGCGCTCGACGCCATCGCGCAGCGGACCTTCCCGGGGAACGTCCGCGAGCTCCGGAGCACGGTCGAGCGCGTGGCGATGCTCGCCGAGGGGCCGACCATCACCGAGCAGGACCTCGCCTTCGAGCGGCTCATCGCAGCGGACCGCTCGGCGCAGGCGACGCGCTCCCTCGGCGACGCCGCCAAGGAGCCGCCCGCGGACGATCCGAACGCGCCGCTCGAGCCCTTCAAAGAGGCGAAGCGGACGGTCATCGACGAGTTCGAGAAGGCCTACCTCGCGCGCCTCCTCGCCCGCGCCGGCACGAACATCTCTCGCGCCGCCGCCCTCGCCGGGATCGAGCGCCAGAGCCTGCGCGACTTGCTCAAGCGCCACGGCCTGCGCGGCGAGGACGAGAATCAAAACCGCTGACGCGCGCCGCGCGGGCCCACGATTCGCGGTAGAGTCGCGAGCGGGATGTGGGCCGACAAACGGACGCTTGGACGCTCGGGGCTCTTGGTCTCTCGCATCGGGCTCGGATCGAGCTACGGAGCCTCGGCGAGCGACGTCGAGCGCGCGTTCGAGCGCGGGGTGACGTGGTTCTACTGGGGGACGGCACGCACCGCGGCGTTCGGCGAGGGCATCCGCCGCATCGCGCGGAAGGACCGCGAGCGCGTGCAGGTCGTCATCCAGAGCTACACGCGGACGCCGTTCTTCCTGGGAGTCTCCCTCACGAGCGCCCTACGCAAGCTCGAGCTCGACTACGCGGACGTCCTGCTCCTCGGCTGGTGGAACCGGCCGCCACCGGAGCAGATCCTCGAGGCAGCGATGAAGCTCCGGGACGCGGGACGCGTCCGGCACGTCATGATCTCGTGCCACAACCGGCCGACATTCGCGCAGTACATCGAGGACCGTCGCTACGGGGCGATCATGGTCCGTTACAACGCCGCGCATCCCGGGGCGGAGCAGGAGGTCTTTCCCGCGCTCGAGGGCAAGGACGTGACGGAGCGCCCCGGCGTCGTCGCCTACACCGCGACGCGCTGGGGCAACCTCCTCGACCCGAAGCTCCTTCCTCGGAACGAGAAGCCCCCGCGCGGCTCGGATTGCTACCGCTTCGCGCTCACGAACCCCTGCGTCGACATGGTGCTCGCCGGCCCGAAGAACACGGCGGAGCTCGACGAGGCGCTCACCGCGCTCGAGCGCGGCCCGATGACGGAGGAGGAGCTCGCGTGGATGAAGCGCGTGGGCGCCCACGTGAAGAGCGTCGCGCCCGAGGCAGGCTCGGTGCTGGTGCGGTTCATCGACCGCTACCTGCTCTGACGCTTCCGATGCCCTCGCCGCGCAACACCGTTCCGTGCCGGCCGGCACGCGGCTGCGCGGCCCAGGCTACGTGGCGGGCCGGCGTGCGCCGGATGCGCGGTCCGGAGGGAAACCGGAAGACAAAATGACGAAAGCCCGAGAGTCGCGCCCTGCGCGGTCTCTCGAGCTTCGTGGGAATAATCCCGGCGGCGTCCTACTCTCCCACACGGCTGCCCGTGCAGTACCATCGGCTCCGAAGAGCTTAACTTCCGAGTTCGGGATGGGATCGGGTGTGGCCTCTTCGAAATCACCACCGGAAACTTTGGCTCCGCCTCGGCGCGCCCTGCGCGGCTCGAGCGGTGCGGGCCTGAATCCGTCCTGCGCTAGCGCGCGACCAGATCCGGCTCGCAAGCCGAATCCTGCGCGTGACTTCACGCCCTCCGTGGAGGGTCCTTCGATGCAACGATTCGATGACACGCTCACCTTTCGGTGAGCCGGGCTCGGTTCGCCACACTCGAAGGCAGCTCGATGTTTGCCTTAGAGATATGGCTAAGCCTCACGGCCTATTAGTACTGGTTAGCTCCGCCCCTTACGGGACTTCCACACCCAGCCTATCAACCTCGTGGTCTACAAGGGGCCTTTAGGGGCTTGCGCCCGGGATACCTCGTCTTGTGGCCGGCTTCCCGCTTAGATGCTTTCAGCGGTTATCCGTTCCGCACATGGCTACCCGGCTGTGCCACTGGCGTGACAACCGGATCACCAGGGGTGCGTCCAACCAGGTCCTCTCGTACTATGGTCAGCTCCACTCAAGTATCCTGCGCCCACGGCAGATAGGGACCAAACTGTCTCACGACGTTTTAAACCCAGCTCGCGTACCGCTTTAATCGGCGAACAGCCGAACCCTTGGGACCTGCTCCAGCCCCAGGATGCGATGGGCCGACATCGAGGTGCCAAACCGCGCCGCCGATGTGAACTCTCAGGCGCGATCAGCCTGTTATCCCCAGAGTACCTTTTATCCGATAAGCGATGGCCCTCCCATTCAGGACCACCGGATCACTAACGCCTGCTTTCGCACCTGCTCGACCTGTCGGTCTCGCAGTTAAGCTCCCTTCTGCGTTTGCACTCTACGCCTGGTTTCCAATCAGGCTGAGGGAACCTTCGCACGCCTCCGTTAC
>CALFEQ010000045.1 GCA_937949945.1 uncultured Myxococcales bacterium | reverse complement strand
CGGCAGGCGACCGTGCGGTCGTGGTTTGCGGATCGCTCTATCTCGTCGGCGAGGCGCGCGCTCGGCTGCTCGGGCTCCGTGGGGATCCCGTGGTCGCGCTTTGAGGCACGGCTCCATCCTCGAGCCGTGCTCTGGCGTACGCGTAAAGACGCGCGGCGCTGGATCGCATGACACGCACGCGGCAATCAGAGACGTTTCTCTGGGGCGATCCCGAGCGTCGTGTGTCGATTGACCCGGAGAGGCATGCAAGATAGAGCGGCATCGGTGGGCGTGTACGTACGTCGCGAATCATGACTGCTGCCGGTGATAGCTGCCCAATTTGCAAGGCTCGCGACGTCCGACGATTCGGAGAGCGCGCGGGCTTCCCTTTGAGTCGGTGCCGTTCGTGTTCCCACTCGTTCGTGTGCCGTGCTCCCACGAGCGAGGAGCTCGGCGCCATCTACGAGCGGTACTCGTACGAGGCGCAGCACCTTTAGGCGCTCCCGACGTTCCTGAAGCCGGTCGCGGCGGAGAAGGTTCGAAGCTTCGCGCCGTTCCGACGAACCGGGCGCCTGCTCGACGTGGGCTTCGGTGCGGGCACCTTCCTCCTCGCGGCGAAGGAGCAATCTTGGGAGACCTACGGGATCGAGCTCTCGCCGCTCGCGGTCGAGCAGGCGAAGAAAAATGGTCTCGGCAAGGTCGTGCACGGTGACTTCCTCGAGGCCCCGTTCGAGCGGGGCTACTTCGACGTCATCGTCATGTCGGAGCTCATCGAGCACGTCACGGACCCTCACGCGTACGTGCAGCAGGCCTGCAGGCTGCTCGTCCCTGGCGGGCTCCTCTATCTGACCACGCCGCACGGGCGAGGCATCAGTGGACGCCTCCTCGAGGAGACATGGAGCGTCTGCTCTCCGCCGGAGCACCTTCATCTTTTCTCGAAGCGATCGATGCATCGATGTCTCGCCGCGAACGGCTTCGACGCGATCCGGATCGAGTCGAGAACCGTGCACCCTCACGAGCTCGTCCAGTGGGTGGCGCGCCCCTTCCGGCAGAACGGCGCGACGGGAGCCACCGCCGGTCGACGACCGGCGATCACCTCCGACGACCGTGTCCAAAAGGGGTATCGCGTCAACGCCATGCTCGTCGGGAGCCGCTGGGGCCGCGTCCTGAAGCGGATGGCGAACTTCGTCTTGGATGCGACTTCGCTCGGCGACGGTCTCGTCGTCTATGCGTCCACCGCCCGGTAGTGGCAGCGCTCGAAGTCCTGGTCACGAGCGAGCGAGCGCCGCGAGAGGCTCGCCTTCCATGCGGACCGTGAGCCATTCGCGGAGGACCTTCGCTCCGAGCTTCTCGTAGAAGACAATCGCGGGCTCGTTCCAATCGAGCACCTGCCAGACGAAGCGCTTGCAGCCCTTCTCGACGGCCTCCTTGGCGAGCGCGCGCATGAGGGCGAGGCCGGCGCCCCGACCGCGAAAGGCAGGGCGGACGAAGAGATCTTCGAGGTACAGGCAGCGCCGGCCTGCCCACGTCGACCACGTGAAGAAGTAGAGCGCGAACCCGATCGTCTTGCCGTCCGATTCCGCGACGAGGACGTGGAACGCCGGCGACGGTCCGAAGCCGTCGCGTAGAAAGTCCGCCTCCGTCGCCACGACGGCGTCGGGCTCTCGCTCGTACTCCGCGAGCTCGCCGACCATGGCGAGGATCTCCGGGACGTCGCGCTCGATGGCGGTCCGGATGCCGATCGTCATCGTGGGCTACTTCCTCGCGTAGAACTCCGCGATCGCGTCGACGACGGCGCTCTGCATCGGTTCGGTGAGCTCGGGATAGATCGGGATGGCGAGCGACTCCGCCGCCGCCCGCTCTGCCTCCGGGAAGGCGCCGGCCCGGTAGCCCCAGCTCGCGAAGCAGGCTTGGAGGTGCATCGGCTGCGGGTAGTAGATCTCCGTTCCGATGCCGCGCTCGCCGAGGTGCCGTTTGAGCTCGTCGCGATTCCTCGCGCGGATGACGAACTGGTTGTAGACGTGACGGCGGTTCGGGAGCTCGACCGGAAGCGCGACGTCGGCGCCATCGACGAGCCGGCCTTCTGCGACCCGAAGCGGCGACGCTGCGAAGAGGCGCCGGTACGTGGCTGCGTTCTGCTGGCGCGCCGCCGTCCATTCGTCGAGATGGGGGAGCTTCGCGCGCAGGACCGCCGCTTGAAGCGCGTCGAGGCGGAAGTTCCCTCCGACCTCGAGCGCGAAGTACTTCGGCCGCTGGCCCTGGTTGCGGAGCAGCCGGAGACGGGTGGCCAGTGCATCGTCGTTCGTGACGACCATGCCTCCGTCGCCGAAGCCACCCAGGTTCTTCGACGGGAAGAAGCTGTACGTCCCCGCGGTGCCCGCTCCGCCGGCGCGGACGCCCGCGAGCTCGGCTCCGAGCGCCTGCGCGGCGTCCTCGATCACGGGGAGGTTGCGTGCTCGGGCGATCTCGGCGAGGGCCGTCGTGTCCGCCATCTGCCCGAAGAGGTGCACCGGCATGATCGCCTTCGTCTTCGGTCCGATTGCGGTCTCGGCGCGCGACGCGTCGATGTTGAACGAGAGCGGATCGATGTCGACGAACACCGCACGCGCGCCGAGGCGGGCGATGCAAGAGCAGGTCGCGATGAACGTATGCGGCGTCGTCACGACCTCGTCGCCTGGGCCGACGCCGAGCGCCATGAGCGTGAGGAGGATGGCATCCGTTCCCGACGAGACGCCCACCGCATGCTTCACGTTCGAATAGGCGGCGATCTCGCGCTCGAGCGCCTCGACCTCGGGGCCGAGGATGAAGTGCTGGGACTCGACGACCCGACCGATGGCCGCGGCCACCTCCTCGCGGATCGTCTCGTGCTGTGCCTTGAGGTCGAGGAGCGGGACGCGCATCGTCACAGCGGCTGGTCCTCCGCGCGGTCGAGGCATCGAACGACGTTCGGCTCGACCTCCTGGTAGCGCCAGCCGGACTCCGGACAGCGCATGACGCCGTCCGCGTCCGGTTTCCCGAGCTTGTGCCCGTGGCGGCTCATCCACCCGATACGTCGCGCCGGGACGCCGGCCATGAGGGCGTAATCGGGGACCACTCCCTTGGTGACGACGGCGCCGGCTGCGATGAAGGCGTACCGGCCGATCGTCGTCCCGCACACGATCGTCGCGTTCGCGCCGATGGTCGCGCCGCGGAGCACGCGCGTCTTCTGATACTCCGCGCGTCGCACGATCTGCGAACGAGGGTTGATCACGTTCGTGAAGACGCACGACGGTCCGCAGAACACGTCGTCCTCGAGCTCCACTCCCTCGTAGAGCGAGACGTTGTTCTGCACCTTGACGTTGTCACCGATGCGGACTCCGGACCCGATGAAGACGTTCTGACCGAAGCTGCACCCCTTGCCGATCGTGACGTTCGGCATGACGTGGCAATAGTGCCAGATCTTCGTCCCTTCGCCGATCGAGACGGGCTCGTCGACGTAGGCGCTCGGGTGGACGAAAAAGGGCTGGTCGCTCATCGATCACCGGCGGGACAGAAGGGGGTGTCCGTCGCCGCCCGGCGCGACGGGCGTGGCCTTGCGGAGGTCGTGGACGAGCTGGATCGAGGGGCGCGCGTCGGCGATACCGAAACCGTTGCCCGCGAGGGTGCGCTCGTAGACGCGCGTGTGGAGATCCGTGAAGCCGTCGGAGAACTCGATCTCCGAGCCGTCGACCGTGATGGAGCGGTAGGTCGTCTTCTTCCCGGGCTCGAGGGGCCAGGGCAAGTCGCGCGCGTCGACCGAGAGAAACCAACGCACGCGGGCGCGCTCGAGCTCGACGAACCCGGCCATTCGGCGATCCTCGGAGAGGTGCACGCGCGCCCCCGTGACGGAGCCGAACATCCAGATGAGCATGTCGAAGAAGTGAATGCCGATGTTCGTCGGCACGCCTCCCGACTTCTCCTTCTGCCCCTTCCACGACACGTCGTACCAGTTGCCGCGAGCGGTGATGTACGTGAGCTCGACGTCGTGCATACGGTTGCCGGAGCCGGCGAGCTGCTCGCGGAGGGCCACGAGCTTGTCGTGGGTTCGGAGCTGGAGGACGTTCCAGACGCGATGTCCGGACTCGTGCTCGAGCTCCTCGAGCGCGTCGAGGTTCCACGGGTTGATGACGAGCGGCTTCTCGCAGATGACGTCCGCCTTCACGCGAAGCCCGAGGCGGCAATGTGCGTCGTGGAGGTAGTTGGGCGAGCACACGGAGAGGTAGTGCACGCGTCCTTCCTCGGGTCCGCGACGCAGCTTCTCGAGGTACCGGTCGAAGCGCTCGATTTCGGTGAAGAAGCGAACGTCGAACGTGTACTGATCGAGGACGCCGACCGAGTCCTTCGGGTCCACCGCCGCGACGAGGCGGTTGCCGGTATCGCGAATGGCCTTCAGGTGCCGGGGGGCGATGAACCCGCCTACGCCCACGACCGCGAAGTTCTTCATGGGGCGTGCCTCGTTCCAGTGCTTTGGTTGAATCGTTGCGGGCGTATAGACCAAGATTCATGCGGCCGCCAGCGCGCCGCATGAGGCGTCGTGCGGTCTCCGCCAGGAGAGGATCGGGAGCCTCATGCGCTCCGATTAGAGGCTTTTCGAAGCGACGAAGAGCGACGCTGCTGGAGGTAGTGGGCAGCCGGTGTGAGCCGACGCGACACGGCGCGAGCTCGAGTGGGGCTCGCGACGACGACGGGGGCCCGTGCGTTGAGCCGAGCGCGCAGCGAAACGAGAAGGCCTACGTACATCGGCATGGCGGGGACTCGATAGCGCGACAACGTTCCGAGGTTTCGTGTCGCCAGGCCGACCGCGATGCAGAACGAGAGGACGAAGACGGCGGAGAACATGAGCGGAGGCCGGCGCGCGACTACGCGGATGACCATCTTCAGGCCCCGTCTCGCGAGCACGACGACGAGCACGAGAACCACGGTCATCTCGACGCCCGCGAGCAGCATCGAGAGGTTGCGTGCTTCGAAGAGGAAGGGCCGGAGCAGGGCGTTGACGAGGGCGAGGGGAAAATACTTGGCCTGGCTCACCAGCGACGGCGCTTCGTCGTCCGAGTCGGGGCCGAGAGTGAGGTTCGAGCCGCCGCCCTTTACGAGATCGTAGTTCCGCTGATGCAGGCTGACGTTTTCGGCGAGGCGATCGACGGAGTACTCGGGGAAGAGTCGGGAGACGGCGAACAGTCCCGCGATCCCCAAGGCGATTCCGAGCACCTTGTACCCCAATCCCAGCGCGTGCCGAGGGCGTGAAGCGTAGATCCATCCACCGACTGCCAGGGCCGTAGGAAGGAGGACGTACGGCTTGATCATCGCGACGCCGACGGCGCCCACGGCGAGCGAGACGACTCGGAGCAGCCGGCGGTTCGAGAGCGCGGTCAGCCCAAAACATAGGAAGCCCAAGAATCCGACGGCGAACGCCTCCTTGATGAACCCCGAGGTCCAGAAGACGACGGACGGTACGAGCATCACGGAGGCGAGGACCGGCCGGCGCTCGACCGGGTCGAGCGCTGGTGCGACGGCTCGGTACATGACGCACTGACCGACGAAGGCGAACATCGATACGGCCAGGCAGATCGCGTACAAGCTCGTACCGAACGGAAACATGAGGAGCGCCATCAGGCCGCACATCGTGGCGCTGGACCCTCCGGCGAACATCTCGAGGGTGAGGTCGTTCTCGAGGTGGAATACGAGCTTGACGAGATCGGACAGGTAACGCGGGTCGCGCTCCACGATGCGGACGAGCTCACGTCCGATGGAGTGATAGAGGAGCATGTCGCCGCCGTAGATGTGCTCCGTGTAGACGACCATGGCGACGACGCCGACGAGATGTGCGGCGAAGCCTGCTGCCAGCAAGGGGCGCTCGTCTCGCGCTGTTCGCCAGAAGCCGACCCCAGCCGCAATCGCGACGATCAGGGGACAGAAGACGAGCGCAAACATCCGTCAATCCATGGCATCGGGGCGACGCGGCATCAAGTTGGTGGCCGAGGCTAGGGGATCCCGCGTTCTTCGAGTCGTTCACGGTAGAAGTTCAGCCAAGCCGTCCATACCTGACGGCGGCCGAACAGGCGTACGACGCGCTCGCGACCAGCGCGTCCATGCGCAGCGGCTCGTCGCGGATCCTCCAGGTAGCCGAGGAGACCGGAGGCGAGGGCCGCGGAGTCTCCTACGTCGACGAGGACGCCGGTCTCGCCGTCCACCACCGCATCGACGACGCCCGTTGCGCGTGTGCCCACGACGGGAAGCTCCGCGGCCGCGGCTTCGAGGGGGACGTTCGGGAAGCCTTCTCGGCGTGACGGGAAGGCCAAGACGTCCATGCGGGCGTACCATGGCGCAAGATCGTCGATCACGCCCGTGGTCACGATGTTCGGGCTGGAGCGCACGCGCCTGATGAGGCTCGGGTCGACCCGCTCGTCGCCTAGGTCGGCGCCGAGCATGACGAGCTTTGCCCGCGGCATCTTCACTCGCACGCGGGCGAAGGCTTCGAGCAGCTCGGCCACTCCCTTGTCGGCGACGAGGCGTCCGACGAAACCGATCACGGGATCGTCGGGGAGGATTCCGAGCTCCGCCATCCGCCGAGCCCCTTCGGCGCGAAGCTCTTCCGTTCGCCGGAACCTCTCGGTATCAACGCCGTTGGACGTGCCGTTGCTGACCACGCGGAGCTTGCCCGCGGGGATGTACTCGTCCCGAACCACCTCGAGGAGGCTGTGGCTGACGCAGGCGACGTCGTGAGCGCAGGCGGCAGCGATGCGCTCCGTAGCGGCGAGCACCCGCCGCAAGGCACCTCGTGTCGTCTCCAAACGAAGGCCGCGCAGGAGGTAGATGCGAATTGGCACGTCGAGCACGCGAGCACCGAGCATTCCCAGGAGCCCGGCCTTGGTCGTGCTGGCGTTCACGATGTCGGGGGCGAGGGACCGGAGCGCGCGGACGAGCCTCGCGAGCGCGAACACGTCCTTGCTGGGATCGACGCCGCGCTCCATCTCGACGGGAACGACGCGGACGTCTTCGCGCTCGCGCACACGCTCGAGCTCCGGGCCAGGCGAGCTGATCACCGTGACGTCGAAGCCGTGCTCACGCATGAACGCGAGCTGGCCGCGCAACAAAGCATCCGCCGTGATGGGATGGGTCACGACGTAGACGAGACGAGGACGGCGGCGGGAATGGGGCTTCATCGTGCTCGTGCGGCCGCGGTTCTCGGACGAGAGCGCCGGCCCGTGGGCGGCGGTAGCCTAGCCGAGCAAGCCTGGCTGCGTGACGTGATATAGAAGCAGCTCCCCATGTGCGGAATCGCCGGGCTCGTCGCGTTTGACGCCTCTCTCGAGAAGTCGAGCAGCATCGTGTCCGCGATGGCGGAGCGAATCCATCATCGCGGGCCCGACGGGGGCGGAGTCGTCGCTCACCCCGACGCGACCCTCGGGATGAAGCGCTTGGCCATCATCGACATCGAGCACGGGCACCAGCCCCTGGCGAACGACGACGGGTCGATCGTCATCGTCTACAACGGTGAGGTCTACAACGCGCCGGCGCTCCGTGCCGATCTCGAGCGTCGCGGCGTGCGGTTTCGGACGCGGAGCGACACCGAGGTCATTCTGCGCCTGTACGAACAGGACCCCGACTCGGTGGAGGAGCACCTCGTCGGCATGTGGGCGTTCGCGATCCACGACCGTGCGCGGCGGCGAGTGGTCCTCAGTCGCGATCGGTTCGGGATCAAGCCGCTCTTCGTAGCCGACACGGGGACGGCGCTCGCCTTCGCATCGGAGCTCCGCTGCTTCGACCGGAGCCTCCATCCCTTCACGCGACTCTTCGAGATCGATTACGAGGCCGCGCATGCGATGGTCTCGTGGAGCTACGTGCCGGAGACCGCCACCATCTACTCCGGCGTTCGTCGACTCGCGCCGGCGACACGCCTGGAGATCGATCTCGCCACGGGAAGGCGAACGACGCGGACCTACTGGACGCTCGTGCCGTCGGCGGACGCCGCGAGGGTCGCGTCGCTCGACGAGGCGTGTCGCGAGGTGGAGGCGCTCCTCCGGCGAGCCGTGCGCGAGCACCTCGAGAGCGACGTGCCGGTCGCCACCTTTCTCAGCGGAGGCATCGACTCGTCGCTCGTGACGGCGTTCGCGATGGAGGAGTCCTCTGCGCCGATCAAGACCTACTCGATCGGCTTCAACGAGCCACGCTTCGACGAGTCTCCTTACGCGCGAGAGACGGCTCGTATCCTCGGCGTCGAGAGCCACGTGCAGATGTTCGACGAGGAGACCGCGCGAGGAAAGCTGTGCGACGCGCTTCTCGCGTACGACGAGCCGTTCGGTGACTCGTCGAGCCTTGCGACCTATCTGCTCTGCGAGCACGTCGCGAAGGACTACAAGGTCGCGCTCGGTGGCGACGGGGGCGACGAGGTGTTCGCCGGCTACAAGAAGTACCTCGTCGTGAAGCTCCGAAAGCCGTTCGCCAGCGTCCCCAGGTTCCGAGACGCGATCGGTCGTGCTCTCGGAAAGATCCCGACGAGGACCGATCGCACGCGGCTCTGGACGGAGGTGCTCCGCACGATTCGCCGCCTCTCGCGTGGGCTTTCGGGCAGCGACGCGGAAGTGTACGCCCAGCTCACGCAGATCGCGCCCCTCGCCAGGACCGAGCCCTTGATGGTTCGGCCGGCCGCGACGCGATCGTACATCGAGGCCGCGCGCGAGCGCTTCGCCAGCAGCACGGGGACGGAGCTCCAGCGGACGCTCGCTTGCGATCTCGCGAACGCGCTCTGCAACGACATGCTCGTGAAGGTGGATCGTGCGAGCATGGCGCACCACCTCGAGGCGCGCGTTCCGTTTCTCGACCACCGCGTCGTCGAGTTCGGCGTGGGGCTGCCGGAGCAATACACGCTCGGGCTGAACGGTAAGCGCGTGCTGCGGAAGCTGCACGAACTGCGTTTCGGCAGCGCTCTCGCGAACAGGAAGAAGTGGGGCTTCGGGGTGCCGATCGAGAAGTGGCTTCGCGAGCCGTTCGACCGCGCGTGCGAGCGCCTCTTCGACCGGCGACGGCTCGAACGCTATGGAGTTCTCTCCAGCCGTGCTCTCGGTGACGGTCGCTTCCGTGAGTGGGTGCGGACGGACCCACAGGTCCTCTGGCACGCTTTCGCGCTCGCCGCGTGGTGCGAGGTGACGCTCGGAGACGGGCCCGATGCTCTGCGCGAGATGCTGAGGACTTGATGGTGGGCGGGGTATTGCGCGAGAGCGACAAGGGGCAGACACGACTCGTCGTCGTCGACTACGGCGTGAACAACGTTGGTTCCGTCGTGAACATGTTTCGCCGTCTGGACGTCGAGGTCGATCTCGTCCGCGATGGAGACGGCCTCGCGGGCGCGACGGGCATCGTGCTGCCGGGAATCGGCGCGTTCGACTCCGGAGTGACCAGTCTGCGGCGAACGGGGCTCTTCGACACGATCCGTGAGCGTGTCGTGAAGGACGGTGTCCCCATCCTCGGCATCTGCCTCGGCATGCAGCTCCTTTCCAAGGGAAGCGAGGAGGGGGCCCTCGAAGGGCTCGGACTGCTGCCGGCGCATACCACGAGGTTCGTGTTCGAGCCGGGGTCACCCCAGAAGGTGCCTCACATGGGGTGGAACGAGACCGAGTGTCTCGACGGTGAGCTCTTCGGCGGCTTCGGGACGGAGCGTCCGCGTTTCTACTACGTGCACTCGTACCACGTCGTTTGCGAGGACGATGCCGACGTCGCCGCGCGCTGCTCGTATGGAATCACGTTCACGGCGGCGGTCCGGAGGGGCCACGTCTACGGAACGCAGTTCCATCCCGAGAAGAGCCACCGCTTCGGCATGCAGGTGCTCGGCAACTTCGCTCGGCTGACGGGACATGCTTAGGACGCGCGTCATCCCAGTGCTGCTCCTGCGCCGGCGAGGTCTCGTGAAGACCGTTCGATTCGCGCGACCGAAGTACGTCGGCGACCCGATCAACGTCGTACGCATCTTCAACGACAAGGAGGTCGACGAGCTGATCCTGACGGAGATCGTCGCGACGCGAACGAGCTCTCCGCCGGACTACGAGCTGCTCGAGCAGATCGCGAGCGAAGCCTTCATGCCCGTCTGCTATGGCGGCGGGATTCGCAGCCTCGACGAGGCGAAGCGCATCCTGCGGCTCGGCATGGAGAAGGTGGCTGTGAACACGGCGGCGTTGGAGGACCCCTTCGTCGTGCGGCGGCTCGCGGACGTCTTCGGGTCACAGTGCGTCGTCGCCTCGGTCGACGTCCGACGCTCGTGGCTCGGGCGCTACGAGGTCGTCTCCCACGCCGGTCGTCGCGTCCCCGAGCGTGACCCCTTGCGATGGATCGAACGCCTCGTCGGGCTCGGGGCAGGGGAGGTGCTCGTCAATGCCGTTCATCGAGATGGCACGATGAAGGGTTACGATCTCGATCTGCTCTCCCGGCTCCGCGGCAGGTTCGACGTCCCGATCATCGCTTGCGGGGGGGCCAGGTCCGTCGAAGACATGAAGGCCGCCGTCCGCGCCGGAGGCCTTTCGGCCCTCGGCGTCGGCGCACGTTTCATCTACGAGGGCCCGCATCGTGCAGTCCTCGTCAGCTACCTCTCGTCGGCCGAGCTCGAGGAGATCGGCCGGGCAAGGTCTCTGTCATGAAGTTTCGCATTTGCACCCGCTGCGTGCTCGACGAATCCGTCCCGGAGGCGACCCCTTTCGACGCAGACGGTGTGTGTGCGTGGTGTCGGCGATTCGACGAGCGCGCCCAGCGATCGCCGGGCGCTCCCGACAAGCGCGACGCGGAGCTCGCGCGCGTGATCGCGGAGATCAAGGCCGCCGGCAAGGGCCGCAAGTACGACTGCGTCATCGGCCTGTCAGGGGGCGCCGACAGCTCGTATGCGGCGCTCGTCGCGCACCGGCATGGGCTGCGCCCCCTCGCAGTCCACGTCGACAACGGCTGGAACACGGAGCTGGCGGTAAAGAACATCGAGTGCATCGTCCGCGGGCTCGGGCTCGATCTCGTGACCGAGGTCATCGACTGGGAGGAGTTCCGAGGGCTACAGCTCTCGTTGCTCCGCGCGGGCGTCGTCGACTTGGAGCTCGTCAGCGATCACGCGATCATCGCGGGGATGTTCCATGCCGCGCGAAGGCATCGCGTCCGCTACATCGTGACCGGTGACAACGAGGCGACCGAGGCCACCCTCCCGCGAGGATGGAATCACCGCAAGACCGACCTCCGGAACATCCGCGCGATCAATCGCGCCTTCGAACGCGCCTCGATGACGACCCTCCCCAAGCTCTCGACGCTGGGGATGGCGTTCCACAGCCTCGTGCTCGGGATCAAGTACGTCGGTCTCCTGACGTACGTGGACTACGTCAAGGAGCGCGCCATCGCGGAGCTCGAGAAGGAGCTCGGATGGCGCCGGTACGGCAAGAAGCACTTCGAATCGGTGATCACGCGCTTTTACCAGGGCTACATCCTCCCGGTGAAGTTCGGGATCGACAAGCGGAAGTTCCACTACTCCCTGCTCATCCACTCGGGGCAGATGACGCGCGAGGAGGCGCTCGCCGATCTCGAACAGCCCCCGTACGACCCGAAGCAGCAGGAGCGCGACAAGGTCTATGTCTGCAAGAAGTTCGGGATCTCCGTCGACGAGTTCGACGCAATGATGAAAGAGCCGCCGCGCTCGCACTATGAATGGGCGAGCGACGAGCGAGTGCTCGCGATGTCTCTGAAGGCGATGCGGCTCCTCCGAAAGGTGCGTGCTCGAGTCGGCTGGGCATGACGACTCCGGTGTTCATCGTCCTTTCGGCGATGCAGGTGGGCGGCATGGAGAAGCGCCTCGCCGGACTGTTTCTCCACCTGGCGAGCCAGAGGAGGCCCGTCCGGCTTGTCGCGACGAGGCAGCTCGTGGACCTGTTGCGCACGGCGCCGGAGGCTCGGGCACTCGCCGAGCACGAGGACGCGATCGTCGCGTTTCGAGGTGACGGTCGATGGTTTCGAAACCTGACGGCGACGATTGGCAGACTTTTCGAGGAGTACCCGGAGGCCGTCTATCACTACGGCCTCGTGCCTCCGCTCCGTGCCCATCCGCTCCGCGCGAGCACGAAGAGGGTCCTCTACACGATCCCGAACGCGAGCCTTCGCCAGTACAACGTCCGCGGGCTCGTCGAGGTCTGCGGCGGTGTGATGCGTGCAGCTCACGTCGACGTCCTCGACCCTCACGTGTTCCGACAGCTCCGGTTTTCCTTTCCGTGGTGCAGGGCGAAGTTCAGCAACACACCCGGGAGCTTCGTCGATCTCGACGTGTTCCGGGCGCTACCCGGAGCGAGCAAGCGCGACCGGATCGTGTTCGTAGGACTCTTCTCGCACGAGAAACAAGCGCCGAGGCTGGCGGCGGCGATCCCGCGTATGTTAGCGCTGCTCGAGCGGGCCGGTCTCGGGCACGTCGAGATCTGGATGCTCGGCCGAGCTCAGGACGGGGACGTGTCCGCGATGGTGAACGGGCTCGGTGATCCGCGAGTTCGCGCGTTCCACTCCAACGATCCGCAGTCGGTCCTTGCCGAGTCGAAAGTGTTTCTCTCCCTCCAGCGGAGCACGAACCACCCATCGAAGGCTCTTCTCGAGGCGATGGCTTGCGGATGTGCACCCGTCGTGACGGACACGCGCGACTCGCGGCTCACGGCTCCGGACTCGCTTGCCCGCTACGTACCTCGTGATTTCACCGCGGACGATCTCGTCGAGGCCGCTGTGCCCCTCTTGCGGCGGTCGGCCGAGGAGATCGATCGCGCCACCGCGGCGATGCGCGATCACCTGGCGAAGCGGTTTTCGCTCGCGGCCATGGCCTCCTACTACTGGGATCTCTACGAGGCTCTCGCAAACCGGTGATGTTCGCGTGTGACCACGTCTGCACCGAGGCGACGCTGGCCGCGCGTTCAACGCCGACGTTCACGAGCGTCACCGGAGGCGGCCGCGGACCGCGCCGGCACGCCCTTGGCCACGACGCCCGGAGGGATGTCGGTCACCACCGCTGCACCGGCACCGACCGTGGCCCAATCGCCGACGGCACGGCCAGGGATGACGCAGGAGCCGATTCCGACGAGCACTCCCTCTCCGATACGAACGCCGCCTGCGAGCCGAGCGCCCGGCGCGATGTGGGCGAAATCACCGACCACCCCGTCGTGGTCCACGCTGCTGCCCGTGTTGAGGATGACATGCCGACCGACGACGGTGTCCGGCTGGACGATCGCGCCGGCGAACACGACCGTCCCTTCGCCGAGGCGGACGCTCGGGGCGACGATGGCGCTCGGATGAACGAGCGTCACCCAGGCGACTAGCCCGTCGAGCCGCCGGGCGAGCTCCGCGCGTGCCCGGTTGGCGCCAATCGCGACGACGGCTCTTGCGACCCCGAGCTCTCGCAGCCGCTCGGGGGTGACCGGCCCGAAGACCGGCACGCCGAGCACCGTCGAGTTCCAACGGGCGTCGTAGTCGTCGATCACGCCCACCGGCTCGAACGTCTTCATCGCCCGCGCCGTTTCGATGACGACCTTGGCGTGACCGCCCGCGCCAATGATCCAGAGATCGGACACCCGAAACCGCCTTTACCTCGGTGTGGCCGCTGCCGTGGCGGCCCGCTCCGCTCGGCATCTTACCGCAGCGCCTCGGGCTCGCGCCGTCCGCCTTTCGCTGTCCACGCCTACGCGAGACCGAGTGAACCAGCGCCGTTTTTCGGCCTTCGGATGGAAACGGGACGGCTAGACTGCCCGGCCATGCGGAACGCCGACCAGGAGACCATCGAGGGCTTCGGCGATGAATGGTCGCGCTTCGACCAGGCCGGGCTCTCGCCGGCAGAGCGTCACGAGATCTTCGAGCAGTACTTCAGCCTCTTCCCATGGGACGAGATCGGTCGTGACTCGGTCGGCTTCGACGCGGGGTGCGGCAGCGGCCGTTGGGCGGCGCTCGTTGCTCCGCGCGTGAAGAAGCTTCACTGTGTCGATGCGAGCGCGGCGGCGCTCGAGGTGGCCCGCAAGAACCTCACCGCTTTCGACAACGTCGAGCTCACGTGCGCGAGCGTGCAAGAGATGCCGTTTCCGGACGGCTCGATGGACTTCGGCTACAGCCTCGGCGTTCTTCACTACGTCCCCGACACCGCGGCCGCCCTCGAGGCCTGCGTCCGGAAGCTGAAGCCGGGAGCGCCGATGCTCGTCTATCTCTACTACGCCTTCGACAACCGGCCTCGGTGGTTCCGTGAAGTGTGGCGCGCGAGCGACGCGATGCGGAAGGTCATCAGCCGTCTGCCGTACGCCGCGCGTTATGCGACGAGCCAGGTGCTCGCGGCTTCCGTGTACTGGCCGCTCGCGCGGACGGCGCGCGTGCTCGACAGGCTGGGCGTGCCCGTCGATCAGCTGCCGCTGTCGGCGTATCGGGACCGGAGCTTCTACGTCATGCGCACGGACGCCCTCGATCGCTTCGGTACGCGGCTCGAGCGCCGCTTCACGCGTGTCGAGATCGAGCAGATGATGCGCGCTGCCGGGCTGGAACGGATTCGCTTCCGCGAGGGGACGCCGTTCTGGTGTGCGGTCGGACGTCGTGCAGCGGTTCGGTGAAGCGTGGTGAGCTTGCGCAGAGCGCTCGGCGCTAACTGACGAGCGCCATCTCGACCGGCGTGAGCCGCTCCGCCTCCTGCGGGGCCGGGCTCGGTTCGCTGGTCGGGGCGGCCGGCGAGCCCGAAGGTTGGTACTCCGGTACGAGCTCCTTCAACGCCGTCGTGAGCGCTGCGCGGTCGTTCGCCTCGACGATGCGGTGAAGGTCCGCGAGCGAGCGCTCGACCGTCTTGATGTCGTACGGCCGGAACTTGCCGATGTAGATCTTGGGATGCTTGGTCTTGTCGACGTGCTCCTCGTCGACCGCGATCTCTTCGAACAGCTTCTCGCCCGGGCGCATGCCGGTGAACTTGATCTCGATGTCCCGATCCGGATCCAGACCGGACAGGCGGATGAGATCGCGAGCGAGATCGACGATCTTCACCGGCTCGCCCATGTCGAGGACGAAGATCTCGCCGCCCCGGCCCATGGCGCCGGCTTGCATGACGAGCTGGCACGCTTCGCGGATCGTCATGAAGTAGCGCTTCATCTCCGGATGCGTGACCGTCACCGGCCCGCCTGCCGCGATCTGCTCACGGAAGACGGGGACGACGCTGCCCGCGCTGCCGAGCACGTTGCCGAAGCGGACCGTGACGAACTGCGTCCGAGATGTTTGCGACAGCGACTGGACGTAGATCTCGGCCACGCGCTTCGACACGCCCATGATGCTCGTCGGGTTCACCGCCTTGTCGGTGGAGACCATGACGAACTTCTCGACGCCGTGTCGAACGGCGGCGTCGGCGAGCTTGCGCGTGCCGAAGACGTTGTTCTTGATGGCCTCGCCGAAGTTGTGTTCCATCAGCGGCACGTGCTTGTGCGCGGCCGCGTGGAAGACGACATGAGGCTTCTCGGCGGCGAAGATCGACTCGACCCGCTTCGAGTCGCAGATGTCGGCGATGAGCGGGACGACTTCGACCGACGACCGGTCCGATAGCGACCGATCCACCTGGAAGAGGCTGTTCTCGGCCTGCTCGACGAGGAGGAGCCGCCGCGGCTTGAAGCGCATGATCTGGCGGCACAGCTCCGAGCCGATGCTTCCTCCGGCGCCCGTGACCATCACGACGCGACCGCGCAAGAACTCGCCGATCGCGGCCGTGTCCAGCACGACCGGCTCGCGTCGAAGGAGGTCGTCGATGTTCACCTCCGCGAGCTGGCTGACCGTCACGTTTCCGTCGATCAGGTCGTCGACGCCGGGCAGCGTGCGGATGTGAGCGCCCGTCGGAGCGCAGAGGTCGATGATGCGCCGCATCTCCCGCCCGCTGAGGGAAGGGATGGCGAGGATGATCTCCTCGATGTGATGTGCCTTCGCGACCTCGGCCACGCTCGCGATCGGCCCGAGCACCGGCACGCCGTGGATGCGCTCACCATGCTTCGTCGGGTTGTCGTCGAGGAAGCCGACGGGCTCGTAACGACGCTGGTGCGTGCGGACGATCTCGCGCATGAGCATCTCGCCCGCGTCGCCCGCTCCGATGACGAGCAGCTTGGGACGCGGGCGTCCGCTCGGCGGCGCGGCGCTCTGGAGGCTGACCTCGCGCAGCGTTCGGATGGCGAAGCGGAGCCCGCCGACGATGAGGATGCTGAACGCCCAGTCGAGGAAGAAGATCGACCGCGGGAACGTGTCCGGCTGCATGAACGCCCACAGCGCGGAGTAGACGGCCGACGAGATCGTCGCGGCGAGGATGAGCGAGCGGAGGTCGCGCGATCCGGAATAGCGCCAGAGGCCGTGGAACAGGCCCGCCCGCCAGTGGACGACGGTGCGCACGACGAGCGACAGGGCGAGGAGGCGAGGGAGGATGGTGCCGTACCGCTTCGGAAGGTCGAACTCGAAGCGGAGCGCGACGGCGAGCACCAGCGCCGCCGTCCACAAGAGCAGGTGCACGCCGATCACGAGCGCGCGTCGATAGCGGATCACTAGCTCGCGCACCGCTGTACCTCCGGCGCTTGCCCCTCGGTCGAGGAGCGCGGCGCGCTCGCAGTCGTTCGCGCCACCGAGCGCACGACGTCGATGACGCGTTGTTGTTCCTCGAGCGTGAGATTGCTCGAGCTCGGCAGGCAGATGCCGCGCGCGAAGAGATCCTCTGCCACGGCGCCCCCGACGCACTCGAGCGACGAAAAGACCGGCTGCATGTGCATCGGCTTCCAGACGGGCCGCGCTTCGATGTCGGCACGTGCGAGCGCATCGAGAATCGCGTCGCGGCTCGCGCCGAACTTCTCCTCGTCGATGGTGAAGACGCTGAGCCAGTTGGTGTGTCGCCCCCACGGCGCTTGCGGCATGAGCGAGATGCCGGGAAGGTCGGCGAATGCATCGCGGTATCGGGTCGCGATCGCCCGGCGGGCGGCGACTCGATCCTCGAGCACGGCGAGCTGGCCGCGGCCGATCCCGGCGAGCACGTTGCTCATGCGGTAGTTGAAGCCGATCTCGCGGTGCTCGTACCAGCGGACGGGCTCGCGTGCCTGTTGCGACCAGAACCGGGCTTTTTCGACCCAAGCACGGTCACGCGCCACGAGCATGCCTCCGCCCGACGTCGTGATGATCTTGTTCCCGTTGAACGAGAACGCGCTCACCGGCGCGCGGGTGCCGACCTGCACTCCCCGGTAGTGCGTGCCGAGTGCCTCCGCCGCGTCCTCCAAGATGGGGACGTCGAAGCGGGCGCAGGCCTTTTCGATGGCATCGAGATTGGCGCTCTGCCCGTAGAGGTGGACGACGATGACGGCCTTCGGCAGCTTGCCGGCCCGAGCTCGGCGCTCGAGGGTCTCTTCGAGGAGCTCCGGATCGATGTTCCACGACGTGCGTTCGCTGTCGATGAACGTCGGCCGCGCGCCTTCGTAGATCGCCGGGTTCACCGTCGCCGCGAACGTGAGCGTCGGCGCGAGCACCTCGTCGTCACGTCCGACACCGAGGAGCTTCAGTCCGAGGTGGATCGCTGCCGTGCCGCTGGAAAGCGCCACGCAAGGGAGCCCACCGACGATCGAGGAGAACGCGCTCTCGAACGCCTCGAGGTGCGGCCCCACCGTCGAGATCCAGTTCGTCGCGAAGGCTTCGCGAACGTACGATTCCTCGAGGGGGCCGAGGTGTGGGCAGGATAGATAGATTCGCGGCAAGAAGAATCCCCAGTCAGGCGACGCGGATCTTTCCCCGGGAAGGTTCGTGGCGCAAGCTACGCGAAAGATTCAAAGCGCCCAAGGTCCCGCTGCATGACACGATCCCTCGCTCGGGTGAGTGTCCTGGCCCTCACCACGGTCGGCTGAGCTCCAGTAGGGGGTGGTAGGGGATGCGCCGTGGGGTGTGCGTGATATCACCCGAGCCGGCGATGCGCGCCCTGTACATCTCGCACAACGGAATGCTCGAAGGGCTCGGCCGTGCCCAGGTGCTTCCATACCTCCGGGGGCTCGCACGACGTGGCGTGACCTTCGACCTCGTGAGCTTCGAGCTGCCCGAGGCCGACATCCGGGATATCGAGGCGCTCCGCGACGAGCTGGCGCCGCAGGGCATCCGCTGGACCCCGCTCCGCCGCGCGCGCGACACGCGATTGAGAGTGAAGGTCTTCGAGTCGGCGCGTGGCGTCGGCAGAGCCCTCGCCGCGGCGCTCGCGCGCCGGCCCGACGTCGTGCACGGGCGTAGCTACCTCCCCACCGCCGTCGCCGACTTCGTGGCTTCGACCGTCCCGCGGGCGAAGTTGGTGTTCGACTGTCGTGGGATGATCGCGGACGAGTACGTCGACGCAGGACACTGGACGCCCGACCGTCTCGAGTACCGGCTCGTGAAGCGTTACGAGTCGCGGGCGTTCCGTCGAGCCGACGGCGTGGTCGTCCTCACGGAAGCACTGCGGCGCTGGATCGCCGAACGGGGCTGGTTCGGCGCGCACACGCACGTCGAGGCGATTCCGTGTTGCGTCGACCTCGAAGCGTTTCGGTTCGATCCGGAGGCTCGTGCGCGCATCCGTGGAGAGCTCGGCTGGGAGGGCTCGCTCGTCGTCGTGTACGCGGGCTCGCTCGGGAGCTGGTACCGCGAGGACGAGATGGCCCGTTTCGCCGGGATCGTGCGCGCTCGCGCGTCGATGCCCGTGCGCTTCTTGCTCCTCACGCACTCGCGGCCCGACGAGCTCGTCGCGATGCTTCGCCGAGAGGGCTTCGATGACGGAAGCGTCCGAGCGATTCGCGCTCGGCCGCACGAGATGCCTCGTTACCTCTCCGCGGGGGACTTGGGGCTGTCCTTCATCAAGAGCTGTTTCTCGAAGAAGGGCTCGAGCCCCACGAAGGTCGCGGAGTATCTCGCCTGCGGGCTGCCGGTCGTCCTCAACGGCGACATCGGAGATCAGGCCGAGCTGGCGACCGACACCGAGGCTTGCGTGGTCCTCGGCTCGTACGAGCGAGGCGAGCTCACCGACGCCGCCGAGCGGGCATGCGCGATGATGCGCGTGCCGGTCGCGGAGCGTGTCGAGAACACGCGCCGGGTCGCCGACGGACGCTTCAGCCTGGAGCGCGTGGGCGTGGAGCGCTACGAACGCCTCTACCGTGCCGTCACCGGGCGCGCTTAGGCGCCGGCCACGGGGCACGGTGTGAGGCTGCGGGCGGGCCGGAGCGCCCCATCGAACTGCTGGAAAATCGGGGGCTCGACGGCTAGAAAGGTGCGCGCCGTGAATACGCACGAGGGGTTTTGCCACGAAAGACGTGGCGGACCCCTGACGTCAAGGAGACAGCCGTCATGAAGAAGCCGCGTGTGTTCATCTCCGGAGTGGCCGGGTTCTTGGGCAGCCACCTCGCGGATGCGTTCCTCGCAGACGGCTACGAGGTCGTCGGCTGCGACAACATGATCGGCGGCTACCTCGACAACGTCCCGGCGGGCGTCGAGTTCTATCAGTTCGACTGCAACGACTTCGGTCGGCTGAAGGAGCACATGAAAAGGGTAGACATCGTCTACCACTGCGCCGCGACGGCCTACGAGGGGCTGTCCGTCTTCTCGCCGCACATGATCACGCAGAACATCGTGACGGCGTCGACGGGCATGATCTCGGCGGCGATCGCGAACGGCGTGAAGCGCTTCGTCATGTGCTCGTCGATGGCTCGCTACGGCACGAACAAGGTGCCGTTCACCGAGGACATGGAGCCGCGCCCGCAGGACCCGTACGGGATCGGCAAGTACACCTCCGAGCTGTTGCTCCGGAACCTCGCCGAGACGCACGGCATGGAGTGGGTCATCGCGGTCCCGCACAACATCATCGGGCCGCGGCAGAAGTACGACGACCCGTACCGGAACGTCGCCAGCATCTTCATCAACCTGATGCTGCAGGGCCGACAGCCGTACATCTACGGCGACGGCAACCAGAAGCGCTGCTTCAGCTTCATCTCCGACGACGTCGAGCCGCTCAAGCAGATGGCGATCGACGACAAGTGCGTCGGTCAGGTCATCAACATCGGCCCCGACGACGAGTTCATCACGATCAACGAGCTCGCCGAGACGATCGCGAAGCTCCTGAACTTCAAGCTCGACATCAAGTACACGCGCGGTCGCCCGCAGGAGGTCTATCTGGCGAACTGCTCGGCGGACAAGGCGCGGAAGCTCCTCAACTACAAGCCGAAGGTGAGCCTCGAGGACGGTCTCCGCTCGATGATCGACTACATCCGCACCCGCGGGCCGCGGCCGTTCAAGTACCACCTCGATCTCGAGATCATCAACGAGAAGACTCCGGATACGTGGTCGAAGCGTCTGTTCTGAAGTCGAACGACCGGCTCTCGAACGGCGCGGTCGTGAACGAAGCGGCTCCGGGCAGGCAGCTTCGCCTGCTGGTCCTGGCGTCGAAGCCGAAGGGCATTGCGCCGGGGCAGCGCTTCCGCCTCGAGCAGTGGGCGCCGCGCACGGCTGCGAAACACGGCATCGAGCTCGACTTCGCGCCGTTCGAGTCGCCGCGTCTCGTCGAGCTGCTCTATCGCCCGGGTCATCGGCTGGAGAAGGCGGCGTGGGTCCTCTACGACTTCGCACGTCGCCTCAAGGACGTGCTCCGCGCACGCCGCTACGACGGTGTGGTCGTAGTCCGCGAGGCGGCGCTGATCGGGCCGGCGATCTACGAGCGCATCCTGAAGTCCATGGGCATTCCCATGTTCTTCGATTTCGACGACGCGATCTGGCACCACGGTCAGGTCTCGAAGGCGAACGGCGTCTTCGCAAAGCTGCACTTCTACGGCAAGACGTCCACGATCTGTCGGCTCGCCACCGGTGTGATGGCCGGCAACGAGTACCTCGCGAGCTACGCCCGTCAGCGGAACGCGAACGTGTTCGTCGTTCCGACGAGCATCGATCTCGATCGCTACCCCTTGCAGCCGGAGGTCTCGGATACGTCGCGGTTCGTCGTCTCCTGGAGCGGGTCGCACGCGACGCTTCCGCATTTCGAGCATGCGCGACCGGTTCTCGAGCGATTGGCGAAGCGTCGACCCCTCACGGTGAAGGTCATCTGCAACCAACGGCCGGAGCGCCCCATCGAGGGCGCGGAGAACGTGTTCATCCCTTGGTCGGAGGTCGGTGAGGCCGAGGCGCTCGGCGCGGCTCACGTCGGGATCATGCCGCTGCCGGACGACGAGTTCACGCGCGGCAAGTGCGGGCTCAAGGCGCTCCAGTTCATGGCGACGGGACGGCCCGTGGTCATTTCGCCCGTCGGCATGAATCGCGACCTCGTGAGCTCCGGCCAGAACGGCTTTCTGGCTTCGACGACCGACGAGTGGCTCGATGCGCTCGAGCAGCTCGCTTCTTCGCCCGAGCTCCGGCATCGCATCGGCTTGGCCGGGCGGAAGACCGTCGAGGAGCGGTTCTCGGCCGAGGTGGTCTCCGCGCTCTTCGCGCGAGCGGTCCGCCAGTGCCTCAACGCGTAGGCGCGGCGCCGTCGGCTCTGGGCTTCGTGCCCTCGAAGCGCGGCATGGTGGCGTGCTCCCCGTGCGAGACTTCGCTGCGGAGGATCGTCCGGAACGTGTCGAGCATGATCCGGAGATCGAGACCGAGGCTCCAGTTGTCCACGTAGTAGAGGTCGAGCTCGAACTTCTCCTCCCAGGTCCGCGAGTTCCGGCCGTGGATCTGCGCCCAGCCCGTGATGCCGGGGAGGACGTCGTGCCTCCGCCTCTGCTCGGGCGTGTAGAGCGGCAGGTACTCGGTGAGGAGCGGACGAGGGCCGACGAGCGACATTTCGCCCTTCAGCACGTTGAAGAGCTGGGGGAGCTCGTCGATCGACGTGGCGCGGAGGAGCTTCCCGAGGCGCGTGAGACGCTCGGCGTCCGGCTTGAGGTTCCCCGCGGCGTCTCGCTCGTCGGTCATCGATCGCATCTTGTAGATGCGAATCGGCTTTTCTCTGTAGCCCGGGCGGACCTGCGAGAAGATGACGGGCTTGCCCATCGTGACGCGGACGGCGGCCGCGGCGGCGAGCATCACCGGAGCCGTGATGACGAGCGCCGAGGCGGCGACCGCGCGGTCGATCGTCTTTTTCACGAGCAAGGGCAGCCCTCGTTGCTTCATGGTCGCGTGTCGATGATACGCGCCGCGTGCCGCGCGCGCCGTATCCATGGACGCCCACTGGGCGTCATAGGAAAATGGCCGAGCCATGCCGCCCGCCGCGCCGCAATACCAGCC